>NZ_SCFI01000020.1:0-36417 GCF_022496705.1 Pseudomonas sp. TMW22091 | reverse complement strand
TCCGGTCCCGCTCCGTGGGCACGCTGCGACGGGCCATCCATGGCCCGATCGCAGCTCTCCCGGCATCCATGCCGGTCGACCCACTCCGCGAAACCTCCACTCGGCCTCCCGAAGGGGCGGCAGATCACAAGCCAGATCACAAGCCAGATCACAAGCAGATCACAAGCAGATCACAAGCAGATCACAACTCGCTGGCGAACTTGCTCCTGTAGCCGCTGACGAGCTCAGCGAGGCTGCGATCGGCAGCGAACAGACCAACACCCACTCCCTTTCAACCCCCCGCCGCCGGCTGACTGTTCAACGTGGCATCGCCGGGCTGGCCCAATACACAGGAGGTACCGCCAGGGGTGTACATCATCGCCACACAACGATTGCAGGCCGTGCAGATCGAATCACGGCTAACCCCACTGGCCAGTTTGTTGACGTAGTCATTTTCAGCCAGCAACACCCGGCCCATGGCAACCAGATCGAACCCCTCAGCCATGAGTGTTTCGATGCTCGCCAGGCTCTTGGCACCGCCCAGGTAAGCCAAAGGCATTTTCACCGCCGCACGCACCTTGCGTGCATGTTCAAGCAGATACAGCTCACGAAATTCCACGGTAGGCTCTTTGCGGCGCTGGATGGCCATCGCAAAGGCAATCAACTTGTTCTTCTGCTGAACGCGATTTTCCTTGGGAAACGAGGAACCGAACATGGTCGTAATCGACTCCGCGTTCATCCCGGCGCTGAGCACCAGCAAGTGGGCGCCCTCTTGTTCCAGCATGGCGGCAATCTTCGCCCCGTCTTCAGCGCTGTTACCGGCGCGCACGCCTTCGGTGACGCTGTATTTGCAGATCACTGCCATGTCCTGGCCAACCGCATCCAGTACCGCACGCAGCACCCGACGCGGAAAGCGCAAGCGATTTTCCAGACTGCCGCCGTATTGATCGCGACGCTTGTTGTACATCGGCGAAATGAACTGGCTGAGCAGGTAGCCATGGCCCATGTGGATTTCCACTGCATCAAAACCCGCCTGACGGGCCAGTCGAGCGCCTTGTGCGAATTCGCGCACCACTTGCTGCATGTCCGCTTCGTCCATCGCCTGTTTGAAGAACATCCCGCTCATCAGGCCGATCTTGTTGAAGCCGCCGCTGGCTGAAAGCGGACGCTTGGTCGAACGCTCACGGATAAAGGTAAAGCAGCCACCATGGGTGATCTGCGCGCTGGCCAGACCACCCTTCTCGTGAACCCCGTCGGTCAAGGCTTTGAAGTGCGGCAGGCTCACTTGGGTAAGGGTCAACTGGTTGGGCAATGTACGGCCATCGCTGCTCACCGCGCAGTAGGCGACAGTGGTCAGGGCGACGCCACCAGCAACCAAAGCCGAGTGCAACTTGACCAATTGCCTGGACGGCACGCCTTGAGCACTCATGCCCTCGTTGGTGGCGGATTTGATAAAGCGGTTTTTCAGGGTCAGTGGCCCGATCACAATAGGGCTGAACGGTGACGGGATCGGAGGAAGGTTCATGGCAGGCCTCTCGTTATTGTAATTATCAGAAGGTGCACCTGGCGTTGAATGGCAAGGTAATCGCGCAAGGCCCGCAAACGGTTTTGGGCGACGTGCGGGGGAGCCGAGATACGCGACACATGCCATGCCGATGTTGCCCAGGTAGTTGAAGTTGCCACTCAGAGTCATGCATTTCGGGGCACGATCCAAACCCGGGATGCACCACCTCTGTGCCCGCCTATCGGCAAAAGGTTCGCTGTTTTAGAGGGTTGGAGGGGCGGCATTCACCCAGGCCGCTAGCTCAAGCTGAATGATTGATGTGGCGTGCGAGCGAAACATCGTCCGACAAGACTAGAGGAGGCCTTCTCAATTAAATCGAATCGACTTCAGCTGTCTGGGTCGCCGCCAAGTCGGTCCTGTCGAGCCTCAACGCCACTGGTAATGACTGATAGTGGCGGCGGGCTGTCAGCTTACCGGGGCTCCTGCCGGATTGGGTACCGGTTTGGCATCTCACAGCATCATGATCGGCCTCAGCAACGCCTGCCCTTCATACAAGGCTGAAAGATAACGTTCACGCATCTCGGCCACGGTCATGCGAGAGGCATGGGTGGTGAGGGTCAGGGCCGCCTGCAGTTGCCTGTCGCGATCAATCAGCGGCACGCTCAACACCCGCATGCCCACTTCATACTCCTGGTCCACCACCACATGGCCACGCTCGGCGCACAGGTCTATTTCATCGCGAATCCGTGCTTCATCTGTCAGGGTGTAAGGCGTTATGGCACGTGGCGGGTTGCGCGAAAAATAGGCGTCCAGCTCCTGCGCAGGCAGGCTGGCCAGCCATAGCCGGCCACTGCCGGTGCAATACATCGGCACCCGTGACCCCGGGCGGATCGACATTGAGGTGATGTGGCTGTAGCGGCTACGGACGATATGCACGATGTCATCACCGTCGCGCACCCCCACCGAGACATGCTCCTGAGTACTGCGGGCCACCTGCTCGACAATCGGGCGCAGCATGCGCGGCAACACCGCCGAGTCGACGTACGCCTGGCCAATGCGCAAAGCCTTGGCGGTGAGCCAGTAATAACGGCCATCAGTTTGCACGAAGCTGTCATGCACCAGCGTCAGCAAAAATCTGCGGGCAGCGCTTTGGGTCAGGCCGGCCAGCCTGGCCGCTTCGGGCACGCTCAATCGCGGATGCTCCTGGGAAAACAGCTGCAACAGCGCCAGGCCCTTTTGCAGGCCGACGATCAAATCACGGGAATGGATGGTGGGCTGTTTCACCGGCTGTGCTCTTATTATTGGAAATTAGCGCGATTATCGCACTGGCAGTGCGATTATCAATGCATAAGCGCCTCGACTTGATTGTCCGCGTTGCAGCCCGCTCGCAGTATTGACCCACAACACAGCCAATAAGCGGGAGCTCCACATGATTCAGGGTTCGACTGAACTGGTCGCCATCGTCGGCTCACCTGTTGCTCAGGTGAAGTCGCCGGAAAACTTCAACCGCTGGTTCACCGACCATCAGCAGAACATCGCCATGCTCGCAATCGACTTGCAGCACAGTGCGCTGCAAGACTTTGTGAAAGCCCTGCGCGGCTGGCAAAACATGCGCGGCTGCGTGGTGACAGTGCCTTACAAGCAAGTGCTCGCCAGTCATATGGACAGCCTCAGCGACCGCGCAAAAGCCTTGCACTGCGTCAATGTAATCCGCCGCGAGCCTGACGGGCACCTGGTGGGTGACATTGTAGATGGTGAAGGTTTTCTGAATGCCGCACGCGAACAGGGTTTCAGTGCGCAGAACAAAAAGGCCCTGGTCATCGGCACCGGCGGCGTTGGCAGTGCCATTGCCTATTCACTGTGCGAGGCAGGGGTGAGCCAGCTGGCCATCAATGATCTGAGTCAAGAGCGCGCAGAGGCGCTCGGCAATCTGCTGCGCAGAGACTTTCCAGACGTTGTCATTGACCTGTGCCCAGCCTCGCTGAGTGGCTTGGACCTTGTCGTCAACGCCTCACCGGTTGGCATGAATGCTAGAGATGACGGCCCCATGCCGCTGCCTGACGCCCTGATGGAAACCCTCACCAGCACGACATTTGTGGCCGATGTCGTGACACTCCCTGTCATTACACCGTTTCTCGCTTTTGCCCGGCGCATGGGTTGTCCGATCCAGACCGGCCCTCAGATGGCTCTGGCGCAACTAGGCAACCTCGGCCATTTCATGGGCGTGACGCCCCTGAAAATCTGACCCGCCAGAGCTTTTGAAAGGTGATGAACCATGACTAAAACGACCTCCCCGCCAACACAAGTTCCTGCCCTGAGTTATGACGTGATTATCCTGGGCAGTGGCGCTGCAGGGCTCGCCGCCGCAGTAACGGCCAGTAGCCGGGGCCTCAAAGTATTGCTGTTGGAAAAAGCCGCGGCCTTTGGCGGCACATCGGCAATTTCCGGCGGCGCGGTGTGGCTGCACGATACCGATCAAGCTCGGGCAGCCGGCCACCATCTGCCGGCAGAACAGATGCGCAGTTATCTCAAGCAGGTAATCGGCAAAGGCTATAAACCCGAACTGATCGAGGCTTTTATCGAACAGGGCCGTGAAGCCCTGCGCTATCTGCATACCCACAGCGAACTGAAATATAGCCTGCGCCCGCTGTCCCCGGACTATTACCCTGACCTGCCCGGCGGTACGCAGACTGGCCGTGCACTGGAAATCGACGAGTACGACGGGCGCCGGCTGGGCGAGCATTTCAAAGACCTGCAACGGCCACCGGACGGCATGCTGTTGTTCGGCGGCATGATGGTCAATCGCGTAGATATACAGCACTTCCTCAGTTGCAAAAACTCGGCGAAATCGCTCTGGCACTGCCTAAAATTGATGGGGCGTTATGCCATAGACCGCATCAGTCACCCGCGTGGTACCCGCCTCACGGTCGGAAATGCATTGATCGCCCGCCTGGCCACCACAGCCCTAGCCAATGGTGTCGACCTGTGGCTGCAAGCCTCTACAGAATCATTGATAGTCGAGAACTCAAGGGTCACAGGTGCCCGGATCACCTGGCGCGGTCAGACCCGCTCGGTACTCGCTCAGGGCGGCGTCGTGCTGGCTACCGGTGGGGGCGCCGCAAGCTCCGGGGCAGCCGAACTGCGACCGGTCACAGGTGCGCCACACTGGAGCATGTCGCCTGCCACCAATACCGGCGACGGGCACCAGCTGGCAGCTTCGGTTCAGGCGGCAATGGGCGAACACCTCAAGGCCAACTTCTTCTGGGCCCCGGTCTCGGTGTTGCATAAGGCTGATGGCAGTGTGGAGCGCTTCCCCCATCTTGTGACCGACCGTGCCAAACCCGGAGTGATCGCAGTCAATGGCGCGGGCCGGCGTTTCGTCAATGAGTCCGACTCCTATCACAGCTTTGTCGAAAGCATGTTCGCCAACGAAGGCGCCAATGCGCCTTGCTGGCTGATTTGCGATGCTGAAGCGCTCAACACTTATGGCCTGGGCCTGGCGCGGCCACGGCCGGTGGACAACAGCGCGCTGATTGATGCCGGCTACCTGTTGCGTGCCGACAGCCTGGCGCAACTGGCTGGTATGACCGGGGTTGATGCTGGCAACCTCCAGCAGACCCTGACGCAGTTCAACGCCGACGCCGAACAGGGTATGGACCAGCAGTTCGGCAAGGGCAGTACTGCCTACAACCGCTATATGGGCGACCCCCTGCATACCCCCAATCCATGCATCAGGCCGCTGCGCAAGGCGCCCTATTACGCCATCCAGTTGTTTACCGGTGACCTCGGTTCTGCCCGCGGGCTGGTCACCAATGCCCGGGGCAACGTACTGAACCGACTGGGTGTTCCTGTCCCGGGCCTCTATGCCGCGGGCAATGAAATGAATTCGATCATGGACGGCACCTATCCCGGTCCCGGAATCACGCTGGGCCCCGGCCTCACTTTCGGCTATCTAGCGGCGAGCGATATCGCCCGCCAGTTGCAAGAGCCCGCTTCACACCTGTCTGACACTGGAGAAAACCATGTATTACGAACTGCGCACTTACACCATTAAACCCACCAAACTCGGTGACTGGCTGGCCCTGTATAAAAGCGCTGCGCTGGCCGTGCAGCAAGAGTATCTGGGCAATCTGGTCGGCTTCTTCACCACCGAATTTGGCGAGGCCAATCAAGTGGTGCATATCTGGGGCTACACCAGCCTCGACGATCGTATTGCCCGCCGTAGCGCAATGGCAGCCGACCAGCGCTGGCAGGCCTTCGCCAGCCAGAACAAAGAACTGGACGCCGTGGTAACCCTGGAGTCCCGACTGCTGCGCCCGACCGATTTTTCACCCTTGAACTGATAGATCACCCCCGTCAGCCGCTTGCACCTGCGAGCGGCTGAGCCCTCTCTAATAAGAACAATAATGGAGGCCGCCATGAGCGCCCTGCCGTCGGTTAATGTCGACCAATTGATCAACACCCGCCCCATGACCCCTATGCAGTGGCGAATAGTGCTGCTGTGTTTTCTGGTCATCGCCCTGGATGGTTTCGATGTCGCAATCATGGGTTTCATTGCCCCCGAATTGGCCCGCGACTGGGCCGTCAGCAATCTGAGCCTGGGCCCGGTCATGAGTGCGGGGCTGATCGGCGTGGCAATCGGTGCCCTGATTGCCGGGCCCCTGGCTGACCGTGTGGGACGCAAGCCGGTGCTGATTTGCGCCGTAGCATTCTTCGGCGCACTGACCCTGGCCTCGGCTTTCGCCCCCAACCTGGAATGGATGGTGGCCCTGCGGCTGCTGGCGGGCCTTGGCCTGGGGGCGGCCATGCCCAACGCCGGGACCATGGTCAGTGAGTACACACCGCTGCAGCGCCGATCGATGCTGATTACCGTCGTGCTCAGCGGCTTTACTTTTGGCGCCGCAGCGGGCGGGTTTACTTCTGCTTACATGATTCCGGTCTTCGGCTGGAAAAGCATCTTGCTGGTGGGCGGCCTGCTGCCCTTACTGGCATTACCCCTGTTAATCAGCGCCATGCCTGAATCCTTGCGCTGGCTGGTCACCCGACGACCTGCCCGGCACCACGCGCGCAGTTCCCGGATCATCCAACAACTGGCACCGGATCTGGCTAACGGGCAAGTATGCTTTAGCGTTGACGAGCCCCCCGCCACTGTCTGCAGCCCGATCGGGCAGATTCTCTCCAAGGGCTTTTTTACCGGCACCTTACTGCTGTGGCTGACCTACTTCATGGGGTTGTTCCTGGTCTACTTGTTGGGCAGCTGGTTGCCGACGCTGATCAAGAACAATGGCCTGAGCGTTAGCGACGCTGCGCTGATCACGGCTTTATTCCAGTTTGGCGGGACTGCCGGTTCGCTGTTACTGGGCTGGTTCATTGATCGCAGTAACCCGCATCGCACACTCGCCGTGGTTTACCTGATGGGCGGCCTTGCGATTTACCTGATCGGCACCGCCAGCCACGGCTTCGCCTTGTTTGCCCTGCTGGCGGCGGCAGCCGGATTCTGCATGAACGGCGCAAACGCCTGCATGTATGCACTGGCAGCCAATTTCTATCCCACCCAAGCGCGCGCTACCGGGGTTAGCTGGATGCGCGGCATCGGCGGCCTGGGTTCTATCGCCAGCGGGTTCGCCGGAGCCCATATGCTCGAGGCCGGCTGGACATTCGCAACCGTCTTTACCGCCCTGGCAGTCCCGGCCCTGATCGCAGGAATCGCGGTGTTCCTCAAGGGCAATGTCATGCCACCGGCCGGTCTGGCCCAACCTCACTCCTTGTTGCGGTAACCCTTATGCAAAATAACCAGCCAATGTTCTGTGATGTCTTGGTCGTAGGTTCCGGCGCCTCGGGCCTAGCAGCTGCGGTCACCGCCGCCGAACTTGGACTCGACGTTATCGTCGCAGAAAAAGAACCGGTATTGGGTGGGACCAGCGCGTGGTCGGGCGGCTGGTTGTGGATTCCCCGGAACCCGCTGGCCGTGGCTGACGGGATAGTTGAAGAGCTTGAGCAGTCCAGGACCTATTTGCGCAATGAGCTGCATTGCGAGGTGCTCGACTCTCGCATGGAGATGTTCCTCGAACAGGGCCCGCTAATGGTCGAGTTCTTCCAGCGCCATACCGACGTGCAGTTTTTCTCCGGCAGCCAAATGCCTGATTTTCATGCCCGCGAAGGGTTCTCCAAAGGTGGTCGCTCGGTCTGCGCACAACCGTTCGATGGTCGGCGACTGGGCCCCTGGATTAAAAAACTGCGGCGCCCGCTGGATATCATCAGCCTGGCCGGGATGGGCATTGCAGGCGGTGCTGATCTGAACCATCTGCTCAATGCCCGGCGCTCCCCGGCCTCAGCCCTGTATACCGCCAAGCGCTTGCTGCGCCATGCTCGCGACCTGATCCGCCATGGGCGCGGCATGCACTTGGTAAATGGCAATGCACTGGTGGCGCGACTGCTCAAGAGCGCGGTAGATCGAAAGGTCCGACTGCTGACAGAGACGCCGGTGCGCGGGCTGCTTCGCGAGGGTGAACGGGTAGTCGGCGCACGGGTGGAGCGGTCTGGACAATTGCTTGAAATCCGTGCACGACGTGGCGTGGTACTGGCCTGCGGTGGATTCCCCCATGATCAACAACGCATCGCCCGTCTCTTCCCCCATGCGCCCAATGGCACCGAGCATTTAAGTGCGGCCCCCAAAGGCAATACCGGCGATGGCCTGCGCTTGGGCGAAAGTGTCGGCGCGGGCTTTGCACAGGACTTGCCCAATGCCGCCGCGTGGGCGCCGGTGTCACGGGTACCGCGCGCCGATGGCGGATTCAGTGGCTTTCCCCATTTGATGGAGCGCGCAAAACCCGGGTTCATTGCCGTGCGTCAAGATGGCCGACGCTTCGTAAACGAGGCTGATTCCTACCACGACTATATGTGCTCTGTGTTCGATAGCACCGGCCCCGGGCAAACGACAACCTCGTGGCTTGTCTGCGATCATCGTGCGCAACGCCGTTATGGGCTGGGCTGGTCGAAACCCTTTCCGTTCCCAACGGGGCCGTATGTTCGCCAAGGCTATCTGTTCAAGGACGCAACCCTGGCAGGTCTGGCGCGGCAATGCGCGATTGATGAGGCACAGTTGCAAGCCACGGTCAGCACATTCAATGAAAACGCAGAGAAGGGATGCGATCCATTTTTTCAGCGTGGGGAGTCGCTGTACAACCGCGCTCAAGGAGAGTCGCGGCATACTCCCAACCCTTCGCTCGGCAGCTTGCGCCATGGGCCTTTCTACGCGGTGAAGCTGGTGCCTGGCAGCCTCGGCACTTTCGCCGGGCTCACTACCGATGCGTGTGCCCGGGTGCTGGATAATCATGGCCGGCCCATGCCGGGCTTATTTGCTGTGGGCAATGACATGAACAGTATCATGCAGGGCTATTACCCCAGCGGAGGAATCACACTGGGGCCCGGCATGACGTTTGGCTACATCGCCGGAAAAACACTCGCCAGTCAGGCAGATCAGGGATAAGCAGACAGGTATGGGTTGAATTGCGAGGCCTGGCTCACGCGCCGCATCCGCAGTGTGCTGCTCAGGGGTGAACTTGCCTTCGTTGAGGACTGGGGGTTTTTCGATTCGCTGATAAGAGGAAGTCCTCCACGACGTAATCAGTATGTCTTGAGCCTAAAGACCTTTACTCGCCTGCCGATGACCTTGAACAACTTAAGGTTTAAAGGACAAACGCCATGGTCAGCAGCATCCCAAGCCTTGGAGCAGGCATCAGCATTCCTGGGGCGGCCACTCAAGCCCCGGACAACGCTGCGGTAAGCGAGACGGGAACAGCGGCGCAGCCGCAGAAGATCAATACCAAGGCGACATCGGGTGCTTCTGCCGAAAGCAGCGATGACAGTTCCGACATCGTGAAGCAGCTGAAGAAGCAGATCGCACAGTTGCAGAAACAGCTTCAGCAACAGCAGCAAGCGTTGCAGCGCATCCAGTCCAGCGAACAGAGCGCGGACGCCAAGGCCGCGGCGATTGCCGGTGCTCAAGCGCAAATCACGGCGACGGCTGCGGCGCTGCAAACAGCGACCGCAGCCTTGTTGCAGGCCGTGCTGGCCCAAGGCGGCAGCAGTTCAGGGTCGATGGTCAGTACCTCGGCTTGAGGAACGTAAACTCAAGGCGGGCACCGTTCCTGTAGCCGCTGACGAGCTCTGCGAGGCTGCGATCGACGGCAAAGCCGTCGTAAAACCCTTCAATCCGGTGCATCAGACACACCACCATTGCCGGGCGTGATCAAGGCACCTGAGCGCCCGCCACGGCCACGTGGATCATGTACAACGAGGTGTTGGCCGCGATAAACAGACGGTTACGCCGCGGCCCGCCAAACGTCAGGTTGGCGACCTTCTCGGGCAGTTTGATTTTGCCCAGCAGCACGCCATCAGCGTCAAAACACTGAATCCCGTCACCCGCGCTGGTCCAGATGTTGCCCTGTACGTCGATCCGCAGCCCGTCCGGTATGCCCGGTTCGATATGGGCCAACACCCGCGACGCACCCAATCGGCATCCGTCAATCACTTGAATGGCACGGATATGGTGGGCCCCGTCCGGATCATGGGAACGCGCCGAATCAGCGATGTACAACGTCTGCTCATCCGGGGAAAACGCCAGGCCGTTGGGCTGTTCAAAATCATCGGCCACACAGGCAATGTCCAGTGTCTGCGGGTCTATGCGGTAGACGTTGTGCCCGCTCTGTTCGGGTTCCGCCTGATAGCCTTCGTAGTCACTGAGAATGCCGTAGGTCGGGTCGGTGAACCAGATGCCACCGTCACTGTGCACCACCACGTCGTTGGGCGAATTAAGACGCTTGCCTTCAAACTGATCAGCCAACACGGTGATGCTGCCATCGGGCTCAGTGCGCGTGACGCTGCGGGTACCGTGCTGGCAGGTCACCAGCCGCCCTTGACGATCACGGGTGTTGCCATTGGCGAAGTTGGACGCCGGACGAAACACCGACACGCCCTGCTCCGGCGTCCAGCGCAAGATGCGTTCGTTAGGGATGTCGCTCCACAGCAGATAGCCGCCATCGTTGAACCACACCGGGCCTTCCGCCCAGCGGCACTGATCGTAAAGGCGTTCAAGCTGAGTGTTGGGCAAGGTCAGGCTGCGAAAGCGCGGGTCGTGGAATTCGTAAATATCGTCGCTCATATAGGAATCCTTGCTTAAAGGCTGCGCAGGCTTTTACGCCCGCTGACGGCGGCTATCACCGCAATAATGATCACGCCAGTCAGGATCAACCGCACACCGGCGCTGGCGCCGAAGGTGTTGAGCATACTGACCAGCAAATACAGAAACAGCGCAGCGCCCCACAGCCCCGGTACGTTGGAAAAACCACCGGCCACCGAAGTGCCGCCAATCACTACCACTGCAATCGAGGCCAACAGGTATTCATCGCCCATGCTCAGCGAGGCGCCACCCGAGAAACCGGCCAGCACCACGCCGCACACGCTGGCAAACACCGCACTCAGTACGTAGGTGGCCCACCGCACACGTTCTACCCTTACGCCCGCCAACTCGGCTGCGCGCATGTTCTGGCCCACCGCCAGCGTCCAGCGGCCATACAGGCTGCGGCTCAACACATAACCGGCGACAACCGTCAGTACGCCCACCGCCAAGGCCAAATACGGAATACCCAGCACTTTGCCCGTGGAGAATTGATAGAACAGTTCCGGCGGCGCAATCCTCACGCTGCGACCGTAGGCAATCGCCATCGACTGCAACAGGAAACTGGCGGATAAGGTGGCGATGATCGGCGGGATACGCAGCACGCGAATCAGGGCGTAATTGGCACAACCGATCAACACGCCCACAGCCAAAACACCGGCCACGCCCAGTGCGATCAAGCCGTCCTGGCCGTCCATCAGCTTCATCCCGACCGCGCCGCTCAAGGCGATGTTGGCCGGGATCGACAAGTCGATATTGCCGGGCCCGGTGGTGATGACGAACATCTGCCCCACCCCGACGATGACAAAAAATGCCGAGAAGGCCAGCGCACCCGACGTCAGCGCGGCAGCGCCTTCGCCACGGGTAAAGGCCAGCGTGGCCAGCCACACCAGCAGCGCGGCCAGAAACGACCACAACCAGGGTTTGCTGCGCACGCGATTGATATGCAGGGACAGGTTCATACCGGACGTACCTCTAGGCGGTTAACGGCTGTGCGCAGGGCCAGCACCAGAATCAAAATCGCCCCTTGAGCACCGATTTGCCAGTCCGGCGAGATGCGGATAAAGGACAGCAGTGATCCGGCCAGCACCAGGGTCAAGGCGCCCAACACGGCACCGATAGGCGACACTCGCCCGCCGGTAAATTCCCCACCGCCCAGAATCACTCCGGCAATCGACAGCAAGGTATAACGCAGCGCCATATTGGCATCGGCCGAGGTGGTCAAGCCCACCAGAAACAGCCCCGACAACACACCAAAACACCCGGCCATTGCATACAACGTGACCTTGATCCGCAGCAGCGACCAGCCTGCCTTGGCAATCGCCAGCGGGTTGCCCCCGGCACCGCGCAGTACCACGCCCAGGGTCGAACGCATCAAAAACAGGTGCACGGCAATCGCCAGCAGCACGCACACCACTACGGCAAACGGCAATAACGGTGTCTTGATCTTGACCAGCGCCTGCAACCATTGCGGCGCGCTGCCACCGGGCGCGGGCAGGAGTAGCACCGCACCACCGATCCAGATAAACGACATGCCCAGCGTCACCACAATCGCCGGTAACTGGCGGATATGAATCAGTGCGCCGAGCAAGGCGTACACGCCTATACAGCCCACCAGTGCCAGACAGCCCAGCCACGGATGGTCATTGAGCAAGGTCGCGGCCACGCAGGCCACGAAGCTGATAAAGCTACCCAGTGACAAATCCAGGTCGTTGACGGTGATGATCAGCATCTGCGCAATGGTCGCCAACGCGATCGGTACCGCAAGATTGAGCATCAGGTTCATGCCCATGTAGCTCATGGCACGCGGCTGCATGATAAAGATGGTCGCCAGCAGCACCACCAGCGACACCGCAGGTAAAGCGTTGCGCAGCAGGCGTGCACGATTGAACGCAGCCGAGGGCGTGGTCGTAAGCAAGGGTTGAGGTTTTAACGTCATGGGTTGAGGCGCGTTCATGCCACCTCCTCCTGAAAGGAACTGCGCAGAATCTGCGCTTCGCTCAATTGATCCCGGGCCATGTCGGCCACCACTTGGCCTGCGCGAAACACGTAGATGTGATCGCAATGGTCCAGTTCTTCAAGCTCAGTGGTGTACCAGATGAACGTGCGTCCGCGAGCAGCCTCCTCTTTGATGATGGCGTAGACCTCGCGTTTGGTGCCCACATCAACCCCACGCATCGGGTCGTCCATCAAGATCAAGTCACTGTCACTGCCCAATGCGCGGGCAAACAGGGCCTTTTGCTGGTTGCCGCCCGACAGCGACATAATCGGCTGGTTCATGTCCGGCGTGCGAATGGCCATCCGTTGTTGCCACTTGACCGCCATTGCCTGCTCGGCCTGGGGGTCGATCAGCACGCCGCGTTTGAGCGCGGCCAATGAGCTGATGGTGATGTTCTCGGCAATCGACCACAGGCTGAACACCCCGTCAGTCTGGCGATCACCGGCCACCAGCGCGACACGCTGACCAGCGCCAATGCGCTCGCGCAACAGCTGCACCAACCATTGGCTTTGCCCCTGTCCAGCCAGCCCGGCCAAGCCGACAATTTCACCGGCCCAGGCGGCCACCGTCTGCTCGTTTTGTTGGCGCGCCGGACGCTGATTGACTACGGGCGACTGACTGTCGCGCTTGGAGATGAACACCTGTTGTTCATCCTGAGGTTTGGCCACCGTGCCCATCGACGCCACCAACGAAGCATGGGTAAACGCACTGGCAGCGCGTACATCGACTACACAACCGTCGCTCATCACTGCAATGCGATCGCACGTGGCGAGCATTTCGCCGAGGATATGGCTGATCAGCACCACACAACCGCCGCCTTCAACGTAGCGGCGCACGTGCGCCAGCAGTTGCTCGGCGACCCGGGCGTCCAGAGACGAAGTCGGTTCATCCAGAATGACCAGTGCCAGATGCTCGTCGACGCAGGTAAAGGCGCGGGCTATTTCGACCATCTGCCGCTGACCGATCGGTAAGTCGGCCACTACGTCCGCCGGGTTGATGCCATGCCCCGGGAAGATGTTGTTGAGGGTCTGCATAATCAGCGCGCCGGCTTTACGCCGCCAGCCGAAGCCACGTAAACCGGGGCACATCAGCCGCGTGTTTTCGGCCACGGTGAGATTGGGGCACAGTGACAGTTCCTGAAACACACAACGGATACCGTGCTGGCGAGCCACTTGCACCGAATAGCCACTGCGCACATCAACGCCGCCCATCAGCAATGAGCCCGCATCGGCGCGCAGGGTGCCCGCCAAAATGTGCATCAGCGTCGATTTACCGGCGCCGTTGTGACCGATAAGGCCCAGACATTCGCCAGCCCGGCAATTCAGGTCAACGTCATTTAAAGCGCGCACGGCGCCGAAACGCTTGCCGACCCCTTTGAGGTCAACCAGCGATGCGTGGGTCACAGTCATGACTCTTTCCTCGGCGGGGGGCGCTTACTGCGCTACGGGGCTCTTGAGTTGCGCAACGTCGTCAACGCTGTAGACGTGACTGACAATGCCGCCCTTTTCCAACCCGGCCAGCGAGCTTTCGAGGGTGTCCTGAGTCACGCTAATGGCGGGCGACAACAGGTCATGGGGCATTTGCTTGCCGTCGAGTAATTGCTGAGCGACCCAAAACGCGAGGCTGGAAATGCTCGGTGCGCTGGAGATCGAGAACGCTTGATAGCCGTTGGCGTCTTTTTGCTTCTTCCACAGCGACAGTTCTTCTTCGCGGTTGCCGAAGACAATGACCGGCAGTGGTCGGCCCGCAGCGGTAAAGGCTTGGGCCACGCCGAAGCCGTCATCACCCTGAGTCACCACAGCGTCGATTTTCGGCAGGCTGGGCAAGATCCCGGCGACGGCTTTTTGTGCGGCAGTCTGCGACCAGTTGCCGTTGACCGAACCGACGATTTTCAACTGCGGGTGCTTGCTCGCCCCGGCCACCACACCGGAATGGATCAACTCATCCACTGAAACCCCGGCCAGGCCGCGAACTTGCAGCACGTTGGCGCCATCCGGAAAGCGCTTGGCCAGGTAATCCATACCATCCAGGCCACTTTGCTTGAAGTCCATGGAGATGCGGTAAGCGCACGGCTCAGTGACGATGCCGTCGAATGAAACCACGATAATCCCGGCATCGCAGGCTTGTTTGACCGCGCCGTTCAACGCGGTGGGCGACGCCGCATCAATGACGATGGCGTTATAGCCTTGAAGGATCAGGTTCTGGATTTGCGCCGCTTGCTCGGTGGCCTGGTTCTCGCCGGTGGTAAACGAGTCAGCGCCCTGGATAATCCCGGCTTTGACCGCTTGATCAGTGGTGTTCTGCCAACTGGTCAGCATGCTCTGACGCCACGAGTTACCGGCGTAGTTATTGGACAAGGCAATGGTTTTATCGGCCGTGTCGGCCTGGGCGGGAACAAACGGGGTGAGCAGTAAGGCAGTGGACAGCAAAGCACAACACAGTGAGTGACGTTCCATGACAAAAACCCTTTTTATTATTGTGGGCCAGCGGTCGCCGATTAATTCGGTCGTACCTGATTACTGTGCAACGTTTCCAGTCTGATCGGGCAATGGCCTTGTGTCTGGAGCGTTACTGCACACTTGACACCCTTTGCGCGTAAATAACCTGCGGGATCCCGCAAAAGAAACGCGTATTCGTGCAGCGTTATTCAACGTGCGTGCGCCCCACTTTGGGTCATAATCGTGCCTCGGGCCGCCAACGGGTGTGCCTTCTGATGGATGTTCGGGCATGACGCAAAGAGTCCCCATAGCGGCTGAAAATGTGCTGCACCACTTTCTCGGCATTTCCCGGGCGCTGGCCGGACGCCTGGACTTTCAATCGATGATTGAAGCGGTGTCCGAAGAAATCCGCTTTATCCTGCCCCACGACCACCTGGACGTCAGTCTGCTGCTCGATGACGACAATCACCTGTCGGCGTACGAGACCGGTCTGCATACCGCCTGGAGCGACTTTGCGATTCACCCGCTGGAAATAGCCCGCAGCCCGATCCGCAGTCTGCTGCTGGGGGTGGAGCCGTACATCCTCAGTGATGACGCCATGATTGATGAGCGCTTTCAGTTCCCCGGCGCCTTGAACAACCCGATTTTCGATGCCCGCTTGCGCAGTCGCCTGCATGTGCCTTTGCGCGCCCGGGGCGAGGTGATCGGTGCTTTGAGCTGTTCAACCCACGTGGCCAATTTTTATACCCTCGATGATGTGCGCCACACCCAGCATGTGGCCGACCTGCTGGCGTCCTACCTGTATGCCTTGCGCCAGACCGAGCAGGCCAAACAACTGGCCATCGTCGAAGCGCAAATCCGCGCCCGCGAAGAAGGCCTTCGTCTGGGCGTGCTGCGCCTGACTGAAGAGCTGGAAAACGAGCGGCAACGCATCGGCATGGACCTGCACGACCAGACACTGGCCGACATGACCCGTCTGCATCGGCGCCTCGCCCGCCTGCAATTGCTCGACAGCGTGCCCACAACAGAGCTAGCGCCGGTTGCTCAGGCCCTGCACGAAAGCATGCAAGAGCTTCGCCTGATCATCGACGCGGTCAAACCGACCATTCTGCAACTGTTCGGTTTTGTCGAAGGCCTTGAAGACCTGCTGCTGCGCAGCGTGCGCAACAGTGGGCTGGCCATTGTCACGCAGTTGCGTGATGACACCGACGGGCTGGCCAATGACCTCGCCGAACCGCAAAAAATTGCCTTGTTCAGGATTATTCAGGAGGCGGTCAACAACGCCATCAAACACGCCGCGCCACACGCGATCATCGTTGAAATCACCGCCACCGCCAGCCATCTGTGCCTGACTATCCTCGATGATGGCCTGGGGCTGGACAGCGCCAGCCGGCTGGAAACCGGAGGCATCAAGAACATGCAAGTTCGCGCGCAACTGCTCAGCGCCCATGTGCACATCGACAAAGGCCCAAACGGCAAAGGCACCTGTGTGCAGGTAAGTCTGCCGCTGCCATCGCTGCTTTAGGAACAGATCATGGAAATCCTGTTAATTGAAGACGATCCGGTGCACCGCGCCTTTTTCAAGGAAGTCATAGAAGGCGCATTACCGGAATGCGTGCGCCTGCACGAAGCCGAAGACGGCTTGATGGGTGAGCGACTGGCCCAGGAGTTTGCCGTTACCTGCGTGGTCATGGACTTGCAGATGCCTCGGCGTACCGGTGTTGAAGCGGCACGGGCAATTTGGCACGAGCGCCCGCACACCTCGATCATGTTCTGGTCCAACTACGCCGATGAAGCCTATGTACGAGGCATTTCACGCATCGTGCCTGAAGGCGCGGCCTACGGTTATATCCTCAAGACCGCCTCCGAAGACCGTCTGCGCCTGGCCCTGCGCAGCCTGTTTATCGAACAGCAGTGCGTGATTGACCGGGAAGTGCGCGGGGTACAACAGAAAAGCCAGAACCAGCTACTGGGCTTGACCGACGCCGAATACGAAGTCCTGCAAGACATCGCCTTGGGGCTGACCGACCGGGTCATTGCCCAGCGCCGCAATCTATCGTTGCGCACCGTGCAAAATCGCCTGCAACAGCTGTATGAAAAGCTCGGCGTGCGTCAGCCCAGCGAAGACACTGAAAGCGCCCCGGCCTTCAATTTGCGTTCAAGGGCGGTCAATGTGGCACTGCTGCGTAAATTGCTTAACCGCACGGCGATGGAGCAGGCTGAAATCGAATTGCAGGCATGGCTCAAGGACCCGCGGTTCAACTACTCAAAACACTGATCGGCGGCCCCCGCGTCCAACCCACGCGTTTATTTCTGTAGGACAGTCGATAAACGTCACTTGACGCCGGCAGGTGATTTGAGTTTTCCTGAAACCGGTTTCAGCGCATTGCGTGAAACCGCCTGCGATAACACCAATAAAAGGTTTCAGGCCGTGAACAGTTTTTCTGCTGCCCAGCGCAGTCGCGTCACCATGCTTGATGTAGCTCAACGTGCTGGGGTGTCCAAGGCCAGCGTGTCGCGCTTTATCGGCGAAGACCGCGCCCTGCTCTCCCAGGCCATTGCCGAGCGTATCGAGCGTGCCATCAACGAGCTGGGCTACCGGCCCAACCAAATGGCCCGTGGTCTGAAGCGCGGTCGCACCCGACTGATCGGCATGCTGGTGGCCGATATTCGCAATCCCTATTCAATTGCGGTGATGCACGGTGTCGAGACGGCCTGCCGTCAGCACGGCTACAACCTGGTGGTGTGCAACACCGATCGCGATGATGAGCAAGAACGCCAGCACCTCGCGGCTTTGCGTTCCTACACTATCGAAGGCTTGATTCTTAATACCTTGGGTCACCATCCGGATGCGCTGCAAGCGCTGCAGCAGGAAATGCCCGTCGTCCTGATTGACCGAAAAGTCGAACAACTGCACAGCGACCTGGTCGGGCTGGATAACCCCGGCGCGGTGCGTATGGCCCTTGAGCATCTGCAACAACAGGGTTATCGCGACGTGCTGCTGGTCAGCGAGCCGATTGACGGCACCAGCTCACGGGTCGAGCGTATTCTCAGCTTCACCTCGCAACTGGCCGAACACCCGACACTCAAGGGCGCAGTCGTGCAAACCGGTCCGCAGTTGCTGGCCGACATTCAATCTTTCCTGCACACACCTGGCAACGGCCACAAAGCCTTGTTCTGCGCCAATGGCGTGGCGGCGCTAGCGTGCACGCAGGTATTGCGCGATTTGAATTGCCGACTGTTTGAAGACGTGGGCCTGATTGCCCTCGATGACCTGGACTGGTTCCCGTTGGTGGGCAACGGCATCACCGCCCTCGCCCAACCCACCCAACAAATCGGCGCCAGTGCCTTTGATTGCCTGTTTAAACGCCTCAATGGCGACAAGAGCCCGGCCCGCGCGCTGGATTTTGCCGCCCACTTGATAGTTCGCGGCTCCACGCAACCGCCCAATACCTAAGATGTTGTGACTGGCAGCCCGCTGCACGGGTTATCAGTGATGTGTCATAACAAAAAATGAAACCGGTTTCAGAGATTAATAACAATGACCACATTTCCCGTTTCCATCAGTTTGTCGAGCTACGGCGCCGACTTGGTTCGCCAACGCGGCCAGGGCAGTTTTATTGAAGTACTGGCCACTGCTGGCGCAACACGTATCGAATTGCGCGAAGAACTGTTGACCGATGAAGACCCGGCCACGTTCAGCCACGCCGTGCAGCAGCACGGTCTTGAGTGTGTGTACTCTTCGCCTATCGAACTGTGGGAAGCCGGCCAGTCACGGCCTAACCCGCAGTTGCTCGCCACCTTGGCGCGCGCTCATGCATTCGGGGCCAAATGGTTAAAAGTTTCGCTAGGTTATTTCACCGAACATTGCGATCTGCCCAATCTGACCGCATGCCTGAACCAGCAGCCCGTGCAATTGCTGGTGGAAAACGACCAGACCTCACAGGGCGGTCGCATCGAGCCCATGCAACGTTTCTTCGACAAGGTCGATCAGCAGCGTGCCCCGATCAGCATGACCTTCGACATTGGTAACTGGCAGTGGCAAGACCAGTCGGCCAGTACCGCCGCTCGTTTGCTGGGCCGTTATGTGACGTACCTGCATTGCAAGGGCGTGGCACGCCGCCCGGATGGCAAGTTGATTGCCATACCGCCTACGGCCACTGACTTGCACATGTGGCAGCAACTGATGAGCCATATGCCCCACGGCTTGACCCGTGCCGTCGAATACCCGCTGCAAGGCAACGACCTCGACTGGCTGACCCAGGAACACGTCGCGGTTTTGGCCACGCTGAGCCACGCCCAACAGGAGCTGAGCCATGTCTGACTTTGATCTGCTGTCGTTTGGCGAAACCATGGCCATGCTGGTCGCCGACCATACGGGCGATCTGGCCGACGTCGGGCAGTTTCATAAACGCATTGCCGGCGCCGACAACAATGTCGCAATTGGCTTGGCGCGTCTGGGCTTCAAGGTCAAATGGCTAAGCCGCGTCGGTAACGATTCGTTTGGCCGGTTCATTCTCGACACCCTGCAAAAAGAGGGGCTGAACTGCCAGCACGTCGAGATCGACCCGCAGCATCCGACCGGCTTTCAACTCAAGTCCCGGGTAGAGGATGGCAGCGACCCGCAGGTGGAATATTTCCGCCGTGGCTCGGCCGCCAGTCACATGAGCTGCGCCGCCATCACGCCAGCATTGCTCCAGGCGCGTCACTTGCACGCGACCGGTATTCCGCCTGCGCTTTCTGCCAGTTGCAATGAACTGTCCTTCGCCCTGATGAAAGCCATGCGTGAGGCCGGCCACTCGGTGTCATTCGACCCTAACCTGCGACCTTCACTGTGGGCCAGCGAGCAGCAGATGATCCGTGACATCAACGCCCTCGCCGCCCATGCCCACTGGGTGTTGCCGGGCTTGAGCGAAGGCCGCTTGCTCACCGGCTTCGACACCCCGGCCGACATTGCCGCGTTTTACCTCGATCAGGGCAGCGAAGCGGTGATTATCAAACTGGGGGCCGATGGCGCCTACTTCCGTACCGCCGACGATCAAGACTTCGTACCTGCCGTGCCGGTGGCCAAGGTCATTGACACCGTGGGCGCGGGCGATGGCTTTGCCGTGGGTGTCATCAGCGCCCTGCTGGACAACCTCAGCATGACCCAGGCCGTACAGCGCGCTAACTGGATTGGCAGCCGTGCCGTGCAAAGCCGTGGCGACATGGAAGGGCTGCCCACCCGCGCCGAACTGGAGCAGTACCTCGCAACGACCTGATTTCTGGCCTTACTCGTTACCTGCTGCGACAAAAACAACAAGCTCAGGAGACTTACCATGCAATCGCTAAAACTCGCTGCCCGTCGGTGGTGGTACATCATGCCGATCGTATTTATCACCTACAGCCTGGCCTACCTGGACCGTGCCAACTACGGTTTTGCCGCGGCTTCAGGCATGGCCGCCGACCTTAATATCACACCGGGCCTGTCGTCGTTGCTGGGGGCGTTGTTCTTCCTCGGTTACTTCTTCTTTCAGGTGCCGGGGGCGATTTATGCGCAGAAGAACAGCGTTAAAAAGCTGATTTTTGTCAGCCTGATTCTCTGGGGCAGTCTGGCCACGTTGACCGGCGTGGTGTCCAACGCCTACACCCTCATCGTGATCCGCTTTATGCTCGGCGTGGTTGAAGCCGCAGTGATGCCGGCCATGCTGGTGTACCTGTGCCACTGGTTCACCCGTGCCGAACGCTCACGAGCCAACACCTTTCTGATCCTCGGCAACCCGGTGACCATGTTGTGGATGTCGGTGGTCTCGGGCTATCTGGTGCAGCATTACAGCTGGCGCTGGATGTTTATCGTCGAAGGTCTGCCCGCTGTGCTCTGGGCATTTATCTGGTGGCGTCTGGCAGATGACCGCCCAAGCGACGCCAAATGGCTCAGCCCTGAGGAAAAACAAGACCTGCAAACCGCGCTGGACGCCGAACAGGTCGGCATCAAGCCGGTGAAGAACTACGCCGCCGCCTTCCGCTCGCCCAAAGTCATCCTGCTGTCTTTGCAATTCTTTTGCTGGAGCATTGGCGTCTACGGCTTCGTGCTGTGGTTGCCGTCGATTCTCAAGCAAGGCGCACAGATGGACATGATCGAAGCGGGCTGGCTCTCGGCCCTGCCCTATCTGGCGGCCGTGATCGCCATGCTGGCGGTGTCATGGGGCTCGGACAAACTGCAAAAACGCAAACGCTTCGTCTGGCCTCCGCTGCTACTCGCCTCGATTGCCTTTTACGGTTCCTACGCACTGGGCGCTGAACACTTCTGGTGGTCCTACGCCTTGCTGGTGATTGCCGGTGCCTGCATGTACGCCCCTTATGGCCCGTTTTTCGCCATCATCCCGGAGATTCTGCCTGCCAACGTAGCCGGCGGTGCAATGGCGCTGATCAACAGCATGGGCGCGCTGGGCTCGTTTGGCGGTTCGTATCTGGTCGGCTACCTGAACAGCGAAACCGGCTCGCCGGGTGCTTCTTTCCTGCTGATGAGCGGCGCACTGCTGATTTCCGTCCTGCTCACGCTGATGCTCAAACCCACGGTCAATGACACCGCAGCGCCTACCCGGCTGGCTGCGCCCCGTCTGGCCCACTCTTGAATTACATGTCGGTGACTGCCTTGAAAAAACATGTCGTGCTGTACAAAAAACTCTCCGATGCACTGATGCAGCGTCTCGAAGAACATGCCCACGTGACCCTCATCGAGAAACTCGATGATCAGGGTATGCAACAACTGCGCGCCGCCCTGCCCCAAGCCCAGGGTTTACTGGGCGCCAGCCTGAAACTGGATGCCGCCTTGCTGGATCTGGCGCCACAACTAGAAGCGGTGGCCAGCGTCTCGGTGGGTGTTGACAACTACGACATCAATTACCTGAGCGAACGCAAGATCCTGCTCACCAACACCCCCGACGTGCTGACCGAAACCACCGCGGATACGGGCTTTGCGCTGATTCTGGCGAGCGCCCGACGCGTTGTGGAACTGGCCAATCTGGTGCGCAATGGCAACTGGAAAAAAAACATCGGCCCCGAGCATTTCGGCACGGATGTGCATGGCAAAACCCTGGGTATTATCGGCATGGGCCGCATTGGCGAAGCCTTGGCCCAGCGCGGGCACTTCGGCTTTGGCATGCCGGTGATCTACCACAGCAACTCGCCTAAACCGGCCGTTGAGGCCCGCTTCAACGCGCAATACCGCAGCCTGGATGAGCTGTTGCAACAAGCTGACTTTGTCTGCCTGACCTTGCCATTAACCCCTCAGACGGAAAACCTGATGGGGGCTGAGCAATTTGCCCTGATGCGCCCTGAGAGCATCTTTATCAATATTTCTCGCGGCAAGGTGGTGGACGAGCCGGCGCTGATCAACGCCTTGCAGCAAGGCCAGATTCGCGGTGCCGGGCTGGACGTGTTTGTACGCGAACCACTGGAAACGACCTCGCCCTTGTTGCAACTGGACAACGTGGTGGCGACCCCGCATATGGGTTCGGCCACCTTTGAGACCCGTGAAGCCATGGCCCGCTGCGCGGTGGACAACCTGCTGGCGGCATTGGCCGGTACGCGTCCGGCCAACCTGGTCAACCCACAGGCCCTGCGCTGATCCACCCCTGAGGGCGCCGGGCATGTGGGCTAGTGCATCTGGCCTTCCATGAACCCGGCGACCCGTTGGGCAAAGTGGCGACGCCAGGGCGGGCTGTTGGGGTTGGCCAAGGCTTTATCTTCATAGACAAAACTGCGGATTACAGCGTTGTACCCCAGCCAGCGACAAGGCTCCGGTTCCCATGCCTTGAGCGCCCCCAACCCACCTTCGGTCAAGACCCACGGCTGTTTAACCTCAAGGGTGTCACGCTGCAAAATCAGGTCGGCCAGCGTGCGGCCGCCCAGATGGCTGGCCCCAACGCCTTCGCCGCCATAGCCGCCGGCCAGCGCAACACCTTGTACACGGTCACAGAGCATATGCGGTTGAAACCTGCGCGCCATGCCTAGATTGCCGCCCCAGGCGTGGCTGATGGTGACGTTTTTCAACATCGGGAACAGCTCACCGAACAAATAGCGGCGCAGTTCGATTTCGTTGTCGGTGAGATCGAAGGAGTGCCGCAGACGGCCACCGAACTGATAGCCGCCCCGGGCGCCAAACACCAGCCGGTTATCCGCGGTTCGCTGGCCATACGTCACTTGTTTGCTGAACTCGCTGAACGCCTGGCCCTGCGACAGCCCGATCTGCTCCCACAGCGCCGGCGACAAAGGCTCAGTGGCCACGATCAAACTCTGCACCGGCAATTGATAGTGTCCCAGCGTGTTCAAGGTAGTGGCGTACCCCTCAACGGCGGGTACCACCCAACGACTGCGCACTTGTGCCTTGGCCGTACGCACAAGGCCCGATTGCCAATGGCTGACCGGGCTTTGCTCATAAATACGCACACCCATGCGCTCTACGGCCCGAGCAAGACCCCGAACTAGCCTGGCTGGCTGGAGGGTGGCGACATGCGGCGTAAAAATCCCGCCATAAGGCTTGGCGACGCGCAACTGTTGAGCCAATTCGTCGGGGGTTAACCAGCGATAGTCGGACTCGCTCAAGCCTTGGCCGTAAAGATCCGCCAAATACTGGCGCAAGCTGCTTTCCTGCTCCGGGTAACGCGCTGCGCAATACAACGCGCCACCTTTGCGGTAATCACAGGCGATACCTTCACGATCAATGACCGATTTCACCTCATCCGGAATGGCATGCAATAAATCGAACGACTCGCGTCGGCGCTCAGGCGATAGCGCTGCTAACAGGCGGTCCTCGCCCAGCAGGTTGCCCATCAACCAGCCACCATTGCGACCCGAAGCACCAAACCCTGCCGTTTGTGCCTCGACAATGGCAATGCTCAACTCAGGTGCATGGCGCTTGAGGTAGTAAGCCGTCCATAGCCCGGTATAGCCGGCACCGATGATTGCCACATCGACATCCAGATCCTGCTCAAGGCACTGCCTGGGGCTGAGGTCCTCTTCAAGCTGATCCATCCATAAGCTGATTGAGCGCCAAGCAGGCATTTTTGACTCCAGCGGGTTACACAAAAAGGGAGGGATTTACCATTTAGCGCCGCATGAACGGTGGCTAAATCGCTTCACTGCATGATTTGCATCAAAGCACGATCAAACAATCTAAGCACGAGGGATAAAAGGCTTGTGCCAAGCGATATGAATGATAGGTTTGAACACGAACCCCTCGCAAATACGTGGGACAGGGCCACCCCTGATCGTTACATCCATTGAGCAAAAGGAAACGCTCCATGAGCCTGCATACCGAGCAACACAAGGTTACTTTCCCTAATGCCTGCCAACTGATGCGCTGGCATTTTCATCCGATGGGCTTTGAGGCGACCATGGACGCGCCCCGAAGCATGGTCGCCCGCTTGTTTGACCGTGCCAGTGGTGAAACGCTGATTGCCATTGCCGGTATTCCCTGTTCAACCGTGATGAGCGCAGGCGAAGTAGGCCGCATCATTCAAGCGGTCGAAGACGAACTCGAAAGCTTCATCCCGCCAGTGGCCTGGCAAGCGCTGGCGTAACCCTGTAGCCGCAGCCTTCGGCAGCGGCTACAACGTGCTGCATCAAGTCGCAAACATTACCCGTAGCAGTTGCCGCAGGCGACGTCCGATTGCACAGCAATCGCAAAATCAGGTACCTCGGTGTGTCGGGATTTACGACGGCTACGTCAAGTCGCAAACGTTCCCTGTAGCCGCTGCCACAGGCTGCGATCGAGCGCGAAGCGGTCGCAAAATCAGATACCTCGGTGTGCCAGGATTTACGACGGCTACGCCGCCGATCGCAGCCTTCGGCAGCGGCTACAACGTGCTGCGTCAAGTCGCAAACATTACCCGTAGCAGTTGCCGAAGGCGACGTCCGATTGCACAGCAATTGCAAAATCAAGCGCCTCGGTGTGTCAGGATTTACGACGGCTACGCCAAGTCGCAAACGTTCCCCGTAGCAGTTGCCGAAGGCGACGTCCGATTGCACAGCAATCGCAAAATCAGGTACCTCGGTGTACCAGCATTTACGACGGCTACGCCGAGTCGCAAACGTTCCCTGTAGCCGCTGCCGCAGGCTGCGATCGAGCGCGAAGCGGTCGCAAAATCAAGCGCCTAGGTGTGCCAGCATTTACGACGGCTACGCCGCCGATCGCAGCCTTCGGCAGCGGCTACAAGGTGCCGCGCCGAGTCGCTGTCTTTACCCGTAGCAATCGCAAAATCAGGCACCTCGATGCGCCAGATTTTATGAACCTTGAGCGACCCGCCGATCTTCAAAAAACGCTTTGTCCTTGGGAATACGGTCCGAGGCCTTGGGCACATTCGGCCCCTGGGCCTCCGAGCTCTCCAGATACCAATAGCAATGCTTCACCGCTCGGGTGATACCGACATACGCCAGTCGCAAAATCTCGTCTTTCTGCGCCGAGTCGTATGGTTCCGGATCACCTTCCTTGCCCAGGCCCGCCATGCGGTATACCTGATTTTTATAGGGCGAAGACGTCAGGTGCTGACAGTCGCCCAACAAAAACACCACATCCGCCTGTAACCCTTTGGAGCTGTGATAGGTCAGCTGCTTTAGCCTGCGATCTTCTGGCTGCAAGCTAGAATCCACATTAACTATCGACTGAATATCCTTTTCAATCATCAACTTGTCGCTACTTTTTCGATACAACATCAAGATCCGGTCACCGGCGTTGTAATGCTCGGTCAGACGCGCCACCAGGTCTTCAACATCGCGGTTCAACACATTCACCGGCACCAATGATTTAGGCTCGCCACTGGCTTTGGCACGCTTGCCAGGAATGGACGGCGCCGCACGCACGATATGCTCGGCGGCGTCGATGATGTGCTGGTGGCTGCGAAAGTTGTCGCTGAGCATTACCCGAGTAGTCGCCGGCGACGGGAATTCTTTGTTGAACCCTATAAAGTACTGGGGCGAACTGCCACGCCATCCATAGATTGACTGCCAGTCATCGCCCACGCACAGCAATGACGAACGCTGGGCCCCTCTGCCCACATGCATCGCCGGGCCGCGACTGCGGATTTCACGCAGGCTCGCACGCAACCACGAGACGATTTGCGGCGATACGTCCTGAAATTCATCGATCATCAAATGCGACAGCGGCCGCAACTGCTCATGACTCAGCAGCTTGAAATTTTGCGGGGTGTTTTCGCCAAACAATGAAAACATGCGGTTGTAAGTCATGACCGGCGGACTTTGCGCCAGCAGGTGATCTTCCAGCGCTCGCCAGTACAGGCTCAGGGCCTCGAAGAAGAACCGGTCAGGGTCATCCTTGGCAAAACGCATATCGCCCACAGCGGCGGCGACGTCCAGCCCCAAGTTTTCAATAAAGCTGGCAGCTGCAACGAAACAGTCCAGCAGCGGAGCCGAACCGAGTTCGCCTTTAAGCTTGTAATCAAACCCCGGGCCGGCACTGGCATCACCCGCCATCGAAGCAATCACGCGCTTTGCAGCGTCATAGCTTTCTAGCCATATCAATGGCTTATCACAGAAAGCTCGAAACAGAGTGCGCTTGACTGCCCATTCTGCCCGCACCGCCAAACGTGCACCGGGGCGGGTAATTTGCGGGTTTTCCCTTGCATCAAAGCCCAGCACCACCCACGCATCCAATTGCGGGATGTAGCCGTGGCAATGAAATGGCGCGCCATTGATCTGCAGTACTTCACGGCTCGGTTCGATGCCCTGGATGGGCCAGGCACCGGCCGCAAACCACAGGTCTTCGAGGGTGTCGCAGAGCTCTTCGTCACGCTTGGATGCCAGCTCTGTCACGGCCATGCGCTTTTGCACGTCGGGGTGATCGCGCTCCAGCTCTTTAAGTTGCAGAGCATGGCGGCATAACGGCGCTACCGCGTCGCGAAAACGCTCATTGCTGGTGTAAAGCCCGTGGTAGCAGGCATTCAATTGTTGGCGCTGCGCATCATTAATGCGCAAATCGAAAGGGTTGCTGTCGCCGTCGTCGTCATTGAACAGGCTGCGCGTACTCAGCGTCTCAAAGGCCTGCAACTGGCTATAGCCGGGCAAGCTGCGCACCATTGGCAATATTCGCGAATGGAACGTACGCACCACGTCTCGCGCCTCCTTGAGGCTCAAGGTACGGCCCCACAGGGCGAAGATTTCTTGCAGCTTGGCGATGAAGTCCTTGCGCGACTCCCGGGTAAAGGTCACCACGGTCATCGAACTGAGTTCAAAGCCCAAATAATGGGTGAGCAGCAAAATACGCAACACCAGCGAAGTCGACTTGCCAGCCCCTGCCCCGGCCACCACCGAGGTCGACGGCGTATCGCTGAAGATCATCTTCCATTGGGCGGCGCTGGGTTGCGCGTACTCCGGCAGAATCGCGGCCACATCCGCCTTGATCTGTTTTTTCAATTCGGCGGTCAGGGGCAGACGCCAATCATCGAATAGATCGTCATCGATGCCCGGCGCACGCAGTTCCTGGGGGCGCGTGTCATTGATAAACAGCACCTGACGGCCTTCTTCGAGCCCTTCGGCGTGCCCCTCTTTGAAGCCGTAGTCAACGCCTGCACTGTGCCCGCTGCGAAACCCGTCGGCTTGCCCGTGCAACCAGGACGCAGCATGTTGCGCCCGTAAACGACTCAGTCCGCTGCCAAACAAGCGCGCGGCAAGGCGTTTGAGCAAGGGTAACTGGGCAAGAGGGGCAAGATCTTCAGGCTGATCGGGGGTGTGTTGCGGCACGCTGACTCCAAAGTGTGAGGCTGTCCGGGCGGATGGGCTATGGTCGCTGCATTGCTCGCTGAAATCTAGCGAATTGCTGGAGCATCAGGCGGTTAGAGCAATCACGTCATCTGGATGTACAACGAAAACGCCCCCAGCGCCATCCAGAAGCAGCCAAAAATCCACGGCGAGCGCACGGAAAACATCAACGACTTTTTATAGCCTTTATGCGTGGATTCCATTTCGCAGAAGAGCGGTGACTCATCGTAAGCCAAGCCCATAACCGGTTCGCTACTCAGCAACTCGCTTTGTTTGAAGTGCCAATGATCAATGATGTCGTAAGCCGCCCGAATACCGGGCCACGCATTCAGGGAGATAACGATGCCCAGTATGGCCAGCAGCGGCGGCACCGTGAGGGTAAAAAACTTGCCCCACTCGGGGTTGATGTTGGCCATGCACGACGCGAAGGCAATCACCAGAAAGGCCTGTGCCGCCAAATACGCATCCGTGCGGTGGGACAAAATACTGGTTTCGTACTGGATTTCACGCCGGTAGAAATCCAATCGATCCTTGGGTGAGCCGAACATTTTGGCGTCGTGGCTGGTCTGGACAGGTTCTGGGGTGGGGTCTGAATTGCGGTCTGTAATTATTTGGGTCATCAAGAGCGCTCGCTCAGTGTCTCGAACACTCTTGGAGGCAACCAGCGCCAACTAGTTCAGCCTGTGGCACGCTCCACTGCTGGTGATTTGTAGCGCGCAATCAGGAAACCCAGCACTGCCAGCGGTGCAGTGGCCAACATGACTTCAACCGTGATTTGCAGGGGCTGACTGATATAGGTCGATACCAGCAGGCTGCCAAGGAAGCACAAACCCAGTTGCAGGGTGTTTTGCAACCCTGCCGCCTTGCCCGAGTTCTGGGCAAACGGCATCAGCGCATTCGCCACCACAATCGGGTAGCTCGCCCCATTGACCAGTGCCATCAGGCAAAAAGGGATGAGCAAGGTCAGCAGTGTTGGCTCTGTTTGGGTGGCCACGGCATACAACCCGGCCATGCTTGCGCAATACGCCAGCAGCAACCACGGCAGCAGTTTGCGACTTTTGATGCGCTGCAAGGCGCTGCGGCAACCGTACCCGCCGATCATGAAAGCCAGTGTCGGGAACGCGTAGCTCAAACCAATATCACCGGGGCTGTAGCCCATGTCGCCGAGGATAAAAGGTGAGGCCGTCAACCAGGCGAAGAAACTGGCCGAACAGGCCGCAAAGATCATCACGTTGCCGCTAAACGTCGGCGAGCGCAGCAGCTGCCAATAGCCGAGGGTGACCTTGGCCGGACTGGTTGCAGTGCGAGGTTTTTCTTTGAGCAGCAGCGTGGGCACGATCAACAACAGCGACAGGCCCAGTAACACCGTAAAAATGGCTTGCCAGCCTAAATGGCCCAGCACCACTGCGCCCAATAATGGCGCCAGTGCCGGGGACAACCCCATCAACGGCATGATGCCCGCAAACACCCGACTGGCACGCTCGGCCGGGTATCGATCAATGACCAGGGCTTGCCAGGTCACCGCCGCCGCACACACACCGATGGCCTGAATAAAACGCAGGGTCAGAAGTAATGCGGCGTTGTCGACCCAGAGCATGCCCAGACAACCCAGGGCGAACATCGACAACCCTGCCAACAGCACCGGTTTGCGTCCCAGTCGATCGGACAAGGGCCCCCAGAGCAATTGCCCAAAGGCAAATCCGGCCAGAAAGATGCTCAGGCTGGCCCCTACTGCACCAGCGGACAGTCCCAGTTCGCTGCGCAAGGTGCCAAATGCGGGCAAATACATGTCCATGGCCAGATAGCCGAGCATACTCAGCCCGGCAAGGTAAACGGTGAAACCTACAGAATTTTTCATGGGCATCCAAAACTTGCCATCAAACAATTTGTTGACTGGCGCGCATTATCCCGCTGATTATTTCTTTGTGAAGCGATAATAATTGCCATCTGACATCAACTATTTTGAAGGCTAATCATGTGGTCTGAATACTCGCTGGACGTGATCGATGCGGTGGCCCGTCACGGCAGCTTCAGCGGTGCCGCGCAAGAACTGCATCGCGTGCCTTCAGCCATCAGTTACACCGTGCGCCAGCTGGAACAGTGGCTGGCGGTGCCGTTGTTTGTTCGTCGTCATCGCGATGTAGAACTCACCCCGGCCGGGCACATGTTTGTCAAAGAAGCCCGTGACGTGATGAAAAAAATGCTCGGCACCCGGCGCCTGTGCCAGCAAGTCGCCAATGGCTGGAGCGGCCAATTGCGGGTAGGCGTGGACTCAATCATCAAGAAGCTGCGCTGCCAGCAAATGGTCATCGACTTCTACCGGCACTTCCCCGATGTTGAGTTGATCGTTCAATACGAGGTGTACAACGGGGTGTGGGATGCGCTGGTGGATGCACGCGCCGATCTGGTGATCGGTGCAACCCGTGCCGTGCCGGTGGCCGGCAGTTTTGCCTTTCGTGACATGGGTGCCCTGGACTGGTTATGCGTGGCCAGCCCGCAGCACCCGCTGGCCAGCTTAGAGGGCTTGCTGGTGGACGACCAACTGCGCCCCTACCCTGCGCTGTGCATGGACGACACTTCGCGCAGCCTGCCCAAGCGCGATACATGGACGCTGGACAACCAGCGCCGGATGATGGTGCCGGATTGGGCCACCGGCCTGAAGTGCCTGACTGAAGGCCTGTGTGTCGGCATGGCGCCTGCGCATCAGGTTCAGCCATTGATCGATCAAGGCCTGCTGGTGGCGCTGTATTTGCAGCGGCCTTTTCCGTCGAGTCCCTCTTGCATTGCCTGGGTGCAGGACAATCACTCGCCGGCCATGAGCTGGTTGTTGGAGTATCTGGGTGATACGCCGACCTTGAATCAGGAATGGCTTAACGAAACCGCGCTCAGCTAATGGTCTTCGCCCGCAGGTAACGGAATGATCTGCGCACTCCCGTGGCGAACCCCGCGTTCGGCCATCACGTGGCGTGCCAGTTGCGACACCTCACTCACCGAGCCCTTGAGCACCGACACTTCCATGCATTTGCCCTCATCAAGGTGCACATGCAGCGTCGACAAGGTCAGGTCGTGGTGATCATGGAAGGCACCGTTCAGACGTTTCGAGAGGTCCCGAGTGCCATGATCGTAGACGTAACTCAAGGTCGCCACACAGGCTCCGTCCGGATCATCCTCACAGCCGGTTTGCAGCAGTCCGGCCCGCAACAAATCGCGTACCGCTTCTGATCGACCTTGATAGCCATGGCTCGCCACGCGCTCGTCAATGGCGGTCAACAAGGCATCGTCCAGCGTGATCGTGACCCTCTGCATTCAATTAGCCTCGCAGTTATGAAGTTTTGACATAGACTTCTTACCCGGTGAATGAACAGGCGATTAGCCATTAACTCGGGAGAAACAGTGTGACGGACTCATGGATGAAAAAACAGCTGGCTTTATGGACGATTGGCGTCTGTCTGAGTACAGGTCTGTCTACCGCCAGCGCTGTGCAACCGGACCCGACGCTAACCTATTCATGGCCCACCAACGCCGGGCCGCTGGACCCCAGAGGTTACTCGCCCAATCAGATGTATGCCCAGGCCATGGTCTATGAACCGCTGGTGCGTTATACCCCTCAAGGAACGTTAGAGCCTTGGCTGGCCACGCAATGGACGATCTCGCCGGATGGCAAGACCTACACCTTTACGTTGCGGGACGGCGTGACCTTCAGTGATGGTAGCCCGTTCAATGCGGCAGCGGCCAAAGCCAATCTGGATGCGGTGCTGACCAACAGCAAGCGCCACCAGTGGATGGAACTGGTGTCCACACTGGATCGAGTCGAAGCCCCTGACGAACATACCCTGGTGCTGGTGCTCAAGCATCCTTACTACCCGACGCTGATGGAGCTGGCACAAGTGCGGCCTCTGCGTTTCGGTGCCCCGGCTGCCAAACCCGGCTCACCTGTGGGCACCGGGCCGTGGGTGCTGACGCAAACCCGACGCGGTGAATACGATCGCTTTGAGCGCAATGCGCGCTATTGGGGGAACAAGCCCGCGTATGGCTCGGTGCTGGTCAAAGTCATTTCCGACCCCGACAGCCGTGCGATTGCCCTGCAAACCGGCGAAATCGATCTGATACAGGGGGCTGACGGTGAAATTTCCCCCGGCACTTTTGTGCGCCTGCGCGACTCGGGTTTCCACAGCGCCATTTCCGCGCCTTTGGCCACGCGCACGGTTGCCATGAACACCAACCTGGCACCGACCAATGAGTTACCGGTACGTCAGGCCATCAATCAGGCCGTGGACAAAGACACCATTATTGCCAAAGTGCTGCACGGCCAGGAACCTCGCGCCGATGCGCTGTTCGCCAGCAACATGCCCTACGCCGACCTTGGTCTCAAAGCCCTGCCTTACGACCCGGAACAAGCCAAAAAAACCCTTGAAGCAGCAGGCTGGACACTGCCGGCAGGCAAAACTGTACGCGAGAAGAACGGCCAGCGACTGAGCACCGAGCTGGTATTCCTGGGCCCCAGCGCCTTGCAAAAAAACCTTGCTGAAATCATTCAGGGTGAATTGGCCAAAGTCGGTATCGAGGTCAAGTTACGCGCAGAGGAAGACGGCGCACTGGTTCAGCGCCAGCGCGAAGGCAAGTTCGGCATGATCTTCGCCGATACGTGGGGCGCCCCCTACGACCCGCACTCGTTTGTCAGCTCCATGCGTTACGCAGGTCATGCGGACTATATGGCCCAGCGAGGCTTGCCGATGAAGGACGCCATCGACCAGAAAATCGCCGAAGTGCTGGGCGAAACCGATGAAGGCAAGCGTGCCGAGGATTACCGCGAAATTCTCACCACCCTGCACGATCAGGCGGTCTACCTGCCGATCTCGCACCTCACTGCCATCAGTGTGAGCGGCAAAAACGTCGATAACGTCACCTTCGGCAGCACCTTGTTTGATGTGCCGTTCGAAGTCATGCACCCCACCAGCGGGAAACCCTAACCATGCTGCGCTATATCATTTTGCGGCTCGTGCTGCTGATTCCGGTACTTCTAGGTGTGTCGTTGATCGTGTTTGTGCTGCTGCATTTGGGCAACGGCGACCCAGCGCTCGACTACCTGCGCCTGTCACAAATTCCGCCAACCGATGCCGCGCTGGCCGAGGCGCGGCATGCGCTGGGGCTTGACCGCCCATTGCCTGAGCAATACCTGACGTGGTTATGGAATGCACTGCATCTGGATTTCGGCATGTCCTATATCACCGGGCGCCCGGTGCTCGACGATCTGCTGTATTACTTGCCGGCCACGCTGCAACTGGGCGGTCTGGCGCTGCTGGTGACACTGGTCATGAGTATTCCGCTGGGTCTGGCCGCCGCGCGCTGGAAAGGCCGCTGGCCTGATCAGGTGGTGCGTTTCATCACCTTCATCGGCGTATCGATGCCTAACTTCTGGCTGGCCTTTCTGCTTATTGCCCTGCTCTCTCTGTGGCTGGGCTGGTTGCCGCCGATGGGCCGGGGCGGCCCCGAGCACTTGATCATGCCGGTACTGGCCATCGCACTGATGTCGATGTCGATCAATGCCCGCTTACTGCGTGCCAGCTTGCTCGATGTGCGCCAGCACCGGCATGTGTTCTATGCCCGCGCCCGTGGTTTGAATGAGCGGCGGGTGTGGCGCGACCATATCCTGCGCAATGCCTGGATGCCACTGGTCACCGCCACCGGCATGCACATCGGCGAACTGCTGGGCGGCGCGCTGGTGATTGAAACCATCTTCGCGTGGCCCGGTGTCGGGCGCTTTGCCGTCAGCGCCGTGCTCAACCGTGACTTTCCGGTGATGCAATGTTTCACCCTGCTGCTGACCACGTTACTGGTGGTGTGCAACCTGGTGGTCGATATCTGCTACGCCTGGCTGGATCCACGCACACGCTTTTCGGGGGTAATGGCATGAGTACTTTGGCCGCAACGTTTTCAGGCAAAAAGACCGGGATGCGCATCGGCTACTGGCTGGTGGGGCTGTTGCTGATACTGGCTCTGTTCGGGCCCTGGATCGCCCATTACGACGCGACTCTGGTGGATCTCGACAACCGCCTGCTGCCCGCCAGTGCCCACCATTGGCTGGGCACGGATCACTTGGGGCGCGACGTCCTTTCACGCCTGATTGTCGGCACGCAATTGTCATTGGGCAGCGTGGTACTGGTGCTGGGCCTGGTGTTGATTCTCGGGGTGATCATTGGCGGGGTGGCCGGCATTGTCGGCGGCAAGGTCGATATGGTGCTGATGCGCCTGTGCGACATGTTTCTGACCTTCCCCACGCTGGTGCTGGCCTTTTTTCTGATTGCCCTGCTGGGCACCGGCCTGACCAACGTGATCATCGCCATCGCGCTGTCGCACTGGGCCTGGTATGCGCGCATGGTGCGCGGCATGGTGCTGGCCCAACGCAACCGAGACTACGTGCTGGCCTCGCAGTTGGCCGGCGCGTCACGCTTGACCCGTCTGCGCCAGCACGTAATGCCCAATGTGGTGGGCCAATTGCTGGTACTGGCCTCGATGGACATTGGTCATATGATGCTGCACGTTTCCGGGCTGTCCTTCCTCGGTCTGGGCGTCAGCCCGCCCACCCCGGAATGGGGGGTGATGATCAACGACTCCAAGGAGTTCATCTGGACACACCCGCAATTGCTGCTGTGGCCCGGCCTGATGATTTTTATCTCGGTGATGGCCTTCAACCTGCTGGGTGACGCACTGCGCGACCGGCTTGACCCCAGTGTTCTGGCGGAGATCAAGGAATGAATACCCATCTGACCATTCAAGGCTTGAGCCTGCGGCATCAGCAGCGAACGCTGGTGCACGATTTACAACTGACGTTAAAGGCCGGCCAAGTACATGCATTGGTCGGTGCCAGCGGTTCGGGCAAATCCCTGACCTGCCTGGGCATCCTCGACCTGCTGCCACCCGGCGTGCATTGCAGCGGCGCCACCTTGTTGCTGGACGGCAAGCCAGTCGAGCCTGCCCAACTGCGCGGCCGCGAAGCCGCGCTGGTGCTGCAAAACCCGCGCAGCGCCTTCAACCCGGTGCGTTCATTGCGTCAGCATGCGTTGGAAACCCTGCAAACCCGGGGCGTGACGGGCCACGAGGCCGATGAACTGATCCACGCCACTTTGCATGAGGTGGGCTTATACGACGGTCAGCGTGTGCTCGACTCATTCGCCTTCCAGCTCAGTGGCGGCATGCTGCAGCGCATGATGATCGCCCTGGCCCTGCTCGCCGACAGCCGTTTTTTGCTGGCTGACGAACCCACCAGCGATCTGGACGTGGTTGCGCAAGCGCGCTTTCTGGACTTGCTGGAGCGGCTTGTGGACGAGCGCAATCTGGGCGTGCTGCTGATCACCCATGACATGGGCGTGGTTGCTCGTAGCGCGGACCACGTCAGCGTGATGGCCCACGGCCGAATTGTCGAACAGGCCGATGTCTACAGCCTGTTCAATAACCCCCGCAGTGAAGAAGCGCGCACGCTGTTGGCGGCGCATCACGCTTTGACCCGAGAGGTGTGCAACGCATGAGTATTTTCCACATACGCAACCTCAGCCACGGCTACACCGCTGGTGGGCTGTTCAGCAAACGCCATCGTATACAGGTGCTCAAAGAGCTGAGTCTTACCCTGAACGATGGGCAGAGTCTGGGACTGCTGGGTGCTAGCGGCAGTGGCAAGAGCACCCTCGCCCGCCTGCTGATGGGTCTGGAAACGCCAGACGAGGGCAGCATTGAGTTTGACGGCCAGCCCCTGCGGGGGCTTGATGCGCCATTTTTAAAGCGTGTGCAAATGGTTTTTCAGGACGCCCTGAGCGCGTTCAACCCCCAGCGCAGCATTGGCTGGAGCATTGCCGAGCCGTTACGCCACCTTTCACAATTGGATGCTGAGGCGTGCAGGGCTCGGGTATTGCAACTGCTGGCACAGGTTCAGTTGAACGCTCGTGACATCGACAAACTGCCCGCCCAGCTCAGTGGCGGGCAGCTGCAACGTGCCGGTATCGCACGGGCTTTGGCGGTTAATCCGCAGTTGATCATTCTCGACGAAGCCCTTTCCAACCTTGACCGGGTGTTGCAAGTTCAGATTCTGGAACTATTGGCTGAGGTGCGTCGTGAATCGGGGACGGCGTTTGTGCTGATTACGCACGATTTGAGTCTGGTGCAGCATTTTTGCCAACGGGTGGTGGTGCTGGCAGACGGGCATGTGGTGGAGGATCAGTTGGTTACTGCGAAGATGCGTTTTACTCATCCGGCAGCGTGCACGTTGCAAGCTGCGGTGTTGCCCGCCATGCCTGTGGGCCGTGAGCGCAAGCGGGTTGTTGCTCAAGAGGCACAGTCAGTTGGATTGGGGGTTTGATTCTCGATTCAGGACAGCAGATAAATTCAGATATCGCTCTAGCTTCTAGCTTCTAGCTTCTAGATTGCAGCTTCTAAAACAATCCTCCTGCCGCCACCGAAACAGTGGGAGCGACACTGGGGCCCATCACAGGAGGCTGAACGCAGGTGCTGTTATGGGGGTGGCGAGGCAGGACGCCGAGCCAGCCGCGATCGGGCCAAGGATGGCCCGTCG
>NZ_SCFI01000002.1:0-610191 GCF_022496705.1 Pseudomonas sp. TMW22091 | reverse complement strand
CCACACGAATTGCTTGATTCAGTTGTTAAAGAGCGGTTGGTTAAGCTTTCGCTCAACCGAGGCGCGCATTCTACAGCAGCCTCTGTTGCTGTCAAGCGGTTATTTTAAGATGTTTTCAAAGTTTCCTCTGTAACATCAACCACTTGCGCTTTCGATCTCTCGTTAGCGGGAGGCGAATTCTACAGCGTTACACGCTGCTGTCAACACCTCATTTCCTGCTTCGATGACTTGAAGCTGACACCGCCGAAAACCGTACAACTCATTGAATCTCAAGGAGTTTTCCGTTTCGACTGCGCCGGAAGTGGGGCGAATTATAGACAGTTGCGTTTTCGAGTCAAGGGTTAATTGATCAAACCTATCAATTAACCCTGAACCAGCCTTACTCCGCTTTTAGCGTGATGCGCGCAAAAGCCTTCTTGCCGGCCTGACACACATGAGTCGAGCCCAGTACATATATATAGGTGCGATCAACAACCTCACCATCTATACGCACACCACCCGACCCCAGCAGGTCTCGCGCCACGGCAGAATTCTTCACCAGCCCCGCCTTATTAAGGACGGCGGCAATCGGCATATCCTCAGAAGCAGTCAACTCAACCTCTGGCAGATCATCAGGCAGCTCGCCATCTTTCATGCGATTGCCGGCACCACGGTGCGCATTGGCAGCAGCCTCTTCCCCATGGAAGCGAGCCACAATTTCTTCAGCCAGCTTGATCTTGATATCACGAGGGTTAGCACCGGCGTCAACCTCAGCCTTGAATGCATTGATTTCGTCCATGGAACGAAAGCTCAACAGTTCAAAGTAGCGCCACATCAGAGCATCAGGTATGGAAACCAGCTTGCTGTACATCACACCTGGCGCCTCCTGGATACCGACATAGTTACCCAAGGATTTGGACATCTTCTTGACGCCATCCAACCCTTCAAGCAGAGGCATTGTCACAATGCACTGTGCTTCCTGGCCGTAGCCACGCTGCAGCTCACGCCCCATCAGCAAGTTGAATTTCTGATCTGTACCACCAAGCTCCACATCTGCCTTTAAAGCCACAGAGTCATAACCCTGTACAAGCGGATAAAGAAACTCATGAATAGCGATAGGCTGATTAGTGGTGTAGCGCTTATCAAAATCGTCGCGCTCAAGCATACGAGCAACGGTGTATTGAGAGGTAAGACGAATGAAGTCTGCTGGCTTCATTTGATCCATCCAGGTGGAGTTAAAAGCCACCTCGGTTTTGGCAGGATCAAGAATCTTGAATACTTGGGTCTTGTACGTCTCGGCATTATCGAGCACTTGCTCTCGCGTCAACGGCGGACGCGTAGCACTTTTCCCGCTTGGATCGCCAATCATCCCGGTGAAATCCCCTATAAGGAAAATCACGTGATGACCCAGCTCCTGGAACTGACGCAGCTTATTAATCAGTACGGTGTGCCCCAAGTGCAGATCCGGTGCTGTAGGGTCGAATCCAGCCTTAATACGCAACGGCTGACCGCGCTTGAGCTTCTCAACCAATTCAGACTCGACCAGTACCTCTTCGGCACCACGCTTTATTAGCGCTAGCTGCTCTTCTACCGACTTCATATCAGACCCGTAAGGCTCAAATTCAAAGGGAACCAACATACAAGATCAGAGACTAATTACAAGTTTTGACCGGCATACGGCCCACTATCCGTCGGTGAATAGCTCGTAGACTTGCTTCAAGGGTGATTTGGTTATATTTTATACAGTTATTTCATCTTCACCGTGCCAGTCATCTTTTCCAATTCATCCTTTATTCAAAGTCAAATTATCTATGACCAGTCAGCCGCCTAAAGCGCCACCGCTTTATCCGAAGACCCACCTGCTCGCAGCAAGTGGTATCGCCGCCCTTCTAAGCTTGGCTTTGCTGGTATTTCCTTCCAGCGAAGTTGAAGCCAAAAGAACGAACCTCAGCCTTGAGCTGGAAAGCCCTGCTGAGCAACTGACACAAGAACAAGACGCTTCCGATCTCGTTCAAGCCACAAATGAAGTGAGTCCGCCTCCATTTGCCGAAATTGACCCGCCTCAAAACTCCACGGTTAAAGCTGAAGAAGACAAATCTCCCAGCCACCGCGAAGTCCTCGTAGCCAAAGGCGATACGCTCTCTACGCTTTTCGAGAAAGTCGGCCTGCCTGCGTCTGCAGTGCATGAAATTCTGGCCAGCGACAAGCAAGCCAAGCAGTTCAGCCAATTGAAACACGGGCAAAAGCTCGAGTTCGAAATGACCCCAGACGGCCAGCTGAACAACCTTCACAGCCAAGTTAGCGACCTTGAAACCATAACCCTCAGCAAAACCGCTAAAGGCTATTCATTTCGTCGTGTAACGACATTGCCGACAGTACGCTCTGCTTATGTGCACGGCGTCATTACCAGCTCCCTTTCTGCATCTGGCCAACGCGCAGGATTACCTCACAGCCTGACAATGGATATGGCCAAGGTATTCGGCTACGACATTGATTTCGCTCAGGACATTCGCCCTGGCGATCAGTTTGAAGTGATCTATGAACAGAAGGTCGTCAACGGTAAAACCGTAGGCACTGGGAACATTCTTTCTGCCCGTTTTACCAACCGCGGCAAAACCTTTACAGCAGTGCGCTATACCAACAAACAGGGCACAAGCAATTACTACACCGCTGATGGCAACAGCATGCGCAAGGCCTTCATCCGCACACCTGTGGATTTCGCCCGAATCAGCTCGCGTTTCTCAGCAGGTCGCAAACATCCAATTCTTAACAAGATTCGTGCACACAAGGGCGTCGATTACGCAGCCCCACGTGGCACGCCAATCAAAGCAACCGGTGACGGCAAGGTACTCCTGGCGGGACGCCGTGGCGGCTACGGCAACACCATCATCATTCAGCATGGCAATACTTACCGTACGCTTTATGGCCACATGCAAGGCTTTGCCAAAGGCGTGAAGACGGGCGGCTCCGTGAAGCAAGGCCAAGTGATTGGCTACATCGGAACAACTGGACTTTCGACCGGCCCTCATTTGCATTACGAGTTCCAGGTCAACGGCGTACACGTTGACCCTCTTGGCCAAAAGCTACCCATGTCTGATCCGATAGCGAAAGCAGAACGTACGCGCTTCCTGCAGCAAAGCCAGCCATTGATGGCTCGCATGAATCAGGAAAAGGCCACCCTCCTGGCCTCGAGCAAGCGCTAAGCAATGGCTCTCTATATAGGCGTGATGTCCGGAACCAGCCTTGACGGTATGGACATCGCGCTGATTGAACTCGGGGCGAACATTACACTGCTGGCCACTCATTACATCCCTATGCCCGAAGACCTCCGCAGCGAGCTGCTGAGTCTATGTGCCAGCGGGCCGGACGAAGTGGCACGTAGCGCCATTGCAGAAAACCACTGGGCAAGGCTAGCTGCCCAAGGGGTCAATGACCTGCTCTCGCAGCAAAAACTCGCCCCTGAACATATCCGCGCCATAGGTAGCCACGGTCAGACCATACGTCACGAGCCCGCCCAAGGCTGGACAGTGCAAATTGGTAATCCCGCTTTACTGGCTGAGCTAACAGGCATAAGCGTGGTCAGCGATTTTCGGCGCCGAGATGTCGCCGCCGGCGGACAAGGAGCACCTCTTGTTCCTGCATTCCATGAAGCCCTGTTTACACATGGATCCGCTAATCGTGCGGTATTGAACATTGGCGGCTTCAGTAACTTAAGCCTGATAACAACAGAAAAACCTGTCGCAGGATTCGATTGCGGCCCAGGGAATGTTCTGCTTGATGCCTGGATACAAGATAAGAAGGGTGAGCTGTACGACCGCAGTGGTCAGTGGGCAGCCAGTGGCGATATAGAACCACTGCTTCTTGAGTCTCTGCTGCGCGACCCTTTCTTCCAGACCCAAGGCCCAAAAAGTACCGGCCGAGAAGTATTCAACCTCAAGTGGCTGAAACAGCATCTACTGGCTCTGCCTAGCTTTGCCGCTAAAAACGTCCAGGCAACCCTCCTTGAGCTCACCGCATTGACCATCGTGCAGTCACTGCAAGCGGCTCAGCCACACACAGATGAACTCCTTGTTTGCGGTGGAGGCGCTCACAATGCGGCACTCATGACTCGCTTGAAGCAATTGCTCCCGGACACTGAGGTCAATAGCACAATGGCCAGAGGTGTTGATCCTGACTGGGTTGAAGCCATGGCTTTTGCGTGGCTTGCCCACTGCTGCCTTGAAAACATCCCCACCAATCGCCCCAGCGTTACGGGCGCACACGGCCTGCGTGTACTGGGCGCGATCTATCCGGCCTGACAACGGCCCACTAAAGGCCAGTTAGCAAAACGCCGCGAATCTACGCGGCGTTGAGTGTGACACCTACTCTGTGCAATCAGATCGAAAACGAAGACCCACAACCACAAGTAGTGGTGGCATTAGGGTTTTTGATTACGAAACGAGAGCCTTCCAGACCTTCCTGATAATCCACCTCGGCACCTGCCAAGTATTGGAAGCTCATTGGGTCAACCACCAAGCTAACGCCCTCGCGCTCAACAATGGTGTCGTCATCGGCTACTTCTTCATCGAAAGTAAAACCGTATTGAAAACCGGAACAACCGCCGCCCGTTACGAAAACTCGCAACTTCAGACGATCATTACCCTCTTCATCGACCAGGCTCTTCACCTTGTGCGCAGCACCTTCAGTGAATTGCAAAGCCATGGGGGTGAAGGATTCGACGCTCATGCTGACTATCTCCCGGCGCTGTGCCGCCATAATGCGTGATGACGCGCATTATCCGCTTCTCCCAGAAAAGCGGTCAACTATTTGAAGAGCAGCGGCAAGTTTTCAGCAACAAGCTGCAAGCTAGAAACCGAAAATTCTCTTCCCTAGCAGCTTGCAGCTGCTTCTAAGGCAACATCCCTGCATGAGAAAGGCCAAGACGCTCGTCAAGACCGAATAGGATATTCATGTTCTGAACAGCCTGACCCGAAGCCCCTTTGACCAGGTTATCGATAACCGACAGCACGACAACCAGATCTCCTCCTTGCGGACGATGTACCGCAATCCGACATACGTTGGCACCCCGAACACTACGGGTTTCCGGATGACTGCCCGCAGGCATCACGTCGACAAAAGGCTCATTGGCGTAGCGCTTCTCGAACAAAGCTTGCAGGTCGACAGCATGGTCAACCACCGTCGCGTAGAGCGTGGAGTGAATACCACGGATCATCGGGGTCAAATGCGGCACAAAGGTCAAGCCGACATCCTTACCGGCTGCACGGCGCAAGCCCTGACGAATCTCGGGTAAATGCCGATGCCCTTTAACGGCGTAGGCCTTCATGCTCTCTGACGTTTCGGCATATAACGACCCCACGCTGGCACCACGTCCTGCGCCACTTACACCGGACTTACAGTCAGCAATGAGCATGGAGGTATTGGCCAGCCCTGCTTCCAGCAAAGGCAGGAAGCCCAATTGAGTTGCCGTTGGATAACAGCCCGGCACAGCAATCAATCGAGCTTGCTTGATTTGCTCGCGATTAACCTCTGGAAGACCGTAAACCGCTTCCTTCAACAACTCAGGTGCACCGTGCGGCTGACCGTACCACTTGGCCCACTCATCGGCGTCCTGCAAACGGAAATCAGCGGAAAGATCGATTACCTTGGTGCCTGCTGCCAGTAGTTCACCTGCCAGCGCATGGGCGACGCCGTGGGGCGTGGCGAAAAACACAACATCACAGGCAGCCAGCGTTTGTGTATCCGGGACACTGAAAGCCAAGCCGTCGTAATGACCGCGCAGGTTGGGATACATATCGGCAACTGGCAGGCCCGCTTCAGATCGAGAAGTGATTACAACCACCTCAGCCTGGGGATGCTGAGCCAGCAAACGCAGTAATTCGACTCCGGTGTAACCCGTGCCGCCGACAATACCGACCTTGACCATAACCTGCCCTCAACGAAACAACTGGAAAGCCTCTGATAATAGGGACAGAGCGCCCATGCGACAACTGCCAAGGTGACTCCCGGGCGCTCTACTACTACTATTTGCCCTACCGTGAACCTGGGAATAACTAAAAATGCTTTATCTATGGCTCAAGGCCTTTCATATCATCAGCATCGTCTGTTGGTTTGCCGGGCTGTTTTACTTACCACGCCTGTTTGTTTACCACGCTCAAAGCGAAGACTCTGTCAGCAAAGAGCGATTCAGCCTGATGGAGCGCAAGCTGTATCGCGGCATCATGGGCCCAGCAATGATCGCCACACTCATCTTCGGCGGCTGGCTGCTCTACCTTGCTCCAGGCTTCCTCAGCCAAGGGTGGATGCACGCCAAACTGACGCTGGTATTTCTGCTCATCGGTTACCACCACATGTGTGGCGCACAGGTAAAACGCTTTGCCCGTGGCGAAAACACTCGTAGCCATGTGTTCTATAGATGGTTCAATGAAGTACCGGTGCTGTTCTTGATTGCTATCGTCATTCTGGTGGTGGTCAAACCGTTCTAAAATCCCCCCCTTCTGCGAGGTCTTCAATGTCACTGCCCGTCCAGCTTGAACAATGCTTGCGTCTGCCGGTAGTGGCAGCCCCCATGTTTCTGATTTCCAATCCACAACTCGTGCTGGCCTGTTGCGCTAATGGCGTTGTAGGCAGTTTCCCTGCACTCAATCAACGCGAGAGCAGTGGTTTCAAGGCATGGCTGGAGGAAATTGAGGCGGGTCTGGCCTCATTGAAAAATCCAGCGCCCTACGCGGTTAACCTGATTGTGCATAACAGCAACCCGCGCCTACAGGCTGATCTGGCGATCTGTATCGAGCACAAAGTCCCCATCGTCATCACCAGCCTGGGTGCAGTGAAAGAAGTTGTAGATGCTGTTCACAGCTATGGTGGCCTGGTGTTCCACGACGTCACTACCCGACGCCATGCCGAGAAGGCCGCTGAAGCAGGAGTCGATGGCTTGATCGCCGTGGCGGCAGGAGCGGGCGGACATGCAGGCACATGGAGCCCTTTTGCCCTGGTGGCTGAAATTCGCCAATTCTTCGACAAAACGGTGTTGCTTGCAGGTTGTTTGAACCATGGCCACGAGATCTTGGCGGCGCAAGTCATCGGGGCGGATCTTGCCTACTTAGGCACGCGGTTTATAGCTACACAAGAAAGTCATGCACCTGACGAATACAAACAAATGGTTCTGACATCCCGAGCAGTCGACATCGTTCACACTGCTGCCGTTTCGGGTGTACCGGCAAGTTTCATGCGCCAAAGCCTCGAAAATGCAGGCTTTGACCTCGCCACATTGCAAGTTAAAAGCGAGAGCAGCACCGGTACCCGGCTCAAACCACTCAACGACGAAGCAAAAGCATGGAAGACCGTTTGGTCTGCTGGCCAAGGCGTAGGTGCCATCAATGATGTGCCTACTACGCAGCAGTTGATCACTCGACTCGATACGGAATACCGCGAAGCTATAAAGCGGGTGAATCGACTTCCTGATTGCTAAGCATCTTATTGAGACTCTGAGCCCGCCCTTTAGGCGGGCTTTTTTTTGAACGATAAATCTCCCCCAGTAACAAGGAAGCCTAGATGTCAGAACATGACCTGCAAACGCCCCCTGAAGTGCAGTACGCAAAACTGGAGTTTCTTGGCTTTGAAGCTCGGATAGGACGTTTACGCCTTATCGTTTGGCAACTGGGCTTGGCATTAATTTATCTGTCCTTATGCTCAGTTGGTCTTTTGATGGGATTGCAGTCGCCGATCATTTCTCTCGGGATTATCGGGGTCGGATCTATTCTTTATGTAATATTTAGCATCAGAATTACCGCTCAACGCTTGCACGACTTAAATTATTCCGCGTGGATGTTGCTATTCCAACTGGTGCCTATCGCCAACCTGATCTTCGGAATCATGGCGGTAGTGATGCCTGGCACCCCAGGCTCGAATCGCTTTGGAGCCCCTCCTCCGCCAAACAGCCGGACAGTTAAAATCGTAGGCTCGATTTTTGTCTTCATCTACTGTGTATTCATTGCCGGCATTGGTGCAATTGCAACCTCTCCACTGGCCTACATTTTCATCAGCGCAGTGAACAGCTTGAGCCTGTAGACTCTGTTTCTTTAAGAACGCGTTAACGCCAGGGACGTCATTGTCACCGGACAGCACCGTTGCGATGGAGAACAGCATGACCCGTTACGCTTTAATCACTGGTGCTTCCAGCGGTATCGGCCTGGCCTTGGCTGAAGCCTTGGCACGCCGTGGCCGCAGCCTGATTTTAGTGGCCCGCCAACGTGACGCACTCGAAAGCATTGCGCTCGAGCTGACCCAACGTTTCGGCGTCGAGGTGTTGTTCCGGGCCTGCGATCTGGGCGAACCGTTGCGTCTCTCTGGCTTTCTGCTGGAACTTGAAGAAGGTGATCGTCAGATCGACCTGCTGGTCAATTGTGCTGGCATTGGCACCTGTGGCCCCTTCCTGGCGCATGACTGGAGCGCGGAACAAGACCTGATCGAACTTAACATCCTCGCGCTTACCCGGTTGTGTCACGCAATCGGCAATATGATGGCGGTGCAAGGTGGTGGGCAAATTCTCAATGTGTCTTCCATCGCGGCCTTTCAGCCTGGTCCGTGGCTGAGCACGTACTACGCAAGTAAAGCGTATGTCCTGCACTTTTCCGAAGGTTTACGTGAGGAAGTAAAGAAAACGGGCATCAAAGTATCGGTGCTTTGCCCTGGCATTACCCGTACTGGCTTTTTTGAAGCGTCCAAGATGAATGCAGAGGCGATCAAGCAAAATTCCGCTTGTATGACCCCCGAAGAAGTTGCGCTTTACACGGTGCGCGCGCTGGAAAAAAACAAAGCACTCATTATTCCGGGTCGACGGAATCGCTGGCTAACACGCATCCCGCGTGTGCTGTCACGATGGATGACACGAAAAATAGCGGCCTCTGTGAACAAATCCTATTGCCCCCGTTAACGCGACTGGGCGTAACTCGCTCTGCTGAGTACACTCAGACCGGACTTCACTCACGGAGACACTGCTTTGGATACCCTGTTTACCAAGATTATCAACCGTGAAATACCTGCAAAGATCATCTATGAAGATGATCAAGTACTCGCTTTTCACGATATAGCTCCACAAGCACCGATTCATTTTTTGGTTATCCCCAAAAAACCGATCCGTACCCTCAACGACCTGACCGAAGAGGACAAGCCACTGGCAGGGCATATCCTGTTCACTGCCCAACGGCTCGCCAAAGAGCTGGGCTGCGAAGACGGGTTCCGGGTGGTAATGAACTGCAATGAAAAAGGCGGACAAACGGTCTACCACATCCATATGCACGTTCTGGGTCAACGTCAGATGAACTGGCCGCCGGGCTGATTGAACGCTGCGCCATACCGTGGGTGCACTGCTGCGCCCACGTCTGCAGAACATCCCGTGCAGCCCCTTGCACCTGGATTGGGGTAAACTGGCCTCCGTGATTTTTTCCGGAGGTAAGCATGACTACCCAACGTCACTACTCGCCGATTGACCGTCTACTGTTACAAGCCGATACCGCGATGCGCACATTGCTGCCCTTCAGTGGCCAACCTCACCGCCCGTCGCCCGCCATTGTAAAACCCGAGCACCCGCTGGATGACAAGGCAGCACGCCATGTTGCCGGATTAATGCGCATTAACCATACCGGCGAGGTCTGCGCCCAAGCGCTGTATCAAGGCCAGGCCTTGACCGCCAAGCTGCCACAGGTACGCGAAGCAATGGAGCACGCGGCCGAAGAGGAGATCGATCACTTGGCGTGGTGCGAGCAGCGTATTCGCCAATTAGGCAGCCACCCTAGCGTGTTAAACCCTCTGTTTTACGGCATGTCTTTCGGGATTGGCGCAGTGGCGGGTTTGATTAGCGACAAAGTAAGCCTGGGGTTTGTAGCAGCGACCGAAGATCAAGTGTGCAAACATCTTAATGAGCACCTTGAGCAACTCCCTGCCGAAGACGAAAAGTCTCGCGCGATTCTCGAGCAAATGCGCATAGACGAAGCCCACCATGCTGAATCCGCATTACAAGCCGGTGGCTTCCGCTTTCCCGCGCCAGTCAAATTTGGTATGAGCCTGATGGCCAAAGTCATGACTAAAAGTACCTACCGCATTTAACGGTCAGGCATTATCTGTCGCGCCAGAAGCAAAAAAGGCGACTACCTTTCGGTAGTCGCCTTTTTAATAACTGAAATTTTACGCCATGTTCCTGGCATAAAAGATTTCGAGCATTTCATGCTTCACGCGCTCGGTCACCTGAGCCCGTTGTTCAACCGATAGATTGCTGGTCGCATCGCCGAACAAGTAGTTGTCCAGTTCAAAGTCTTTAAGCAACATCTTGGTGTGGAACAAGTTCTCTTGGTACACATTCACGTCGGTCATCTGATAACCGTCACGGGTGTCTTCAGAAAGGTAATTCTGAATTGAATTGATCTCGTGATCGATAAAGTGCTTTTTACCTTCAACGTCACGGGTAAAACCACGCACGCGGTAATCGACAGTCACGATATCTGAATCAAACTGATGGATCAGATAGTTGAGAGCTTTAAGCGGTGAAATAACGCCGCACGTCGACACATCAATATCCACACGGAACGTCGCAATCCCATCGACCGGATGAATTTCCGGATAGGTATGCACCGTGATATGACTTTTGTCGAGGTGAGCCAGAATGGTCTCGGGCAGCGGACCTGGGGATTCTTCAATTTGGCTTTCGGTCGGAATCACCGGCTGCTCTGAAATCAGAATTGTCACGCTGGCGCCCTGGGGATCGTAATCCTGACGAGCGATGTTCAGGATGTTGGCACCAATGATATCAACCACATCTGTAAGGATCTGCGTCAGGCGTTCTGCATCGTACTCTTGATTGATGTACTCAACGTATGCCTGCTGGTCTTGCGGGGTTTCCGCGTAGCAGATGTCATAGATGTTGAAGCTCAAGGTCTTTGTCAGGTTATTGAACCCGTGGAGCTTGAGTTTGCTTTTCACCGTTATAAAACTCTCTATGTCGATGCGGCTCGGCCGCGTGATCCAGCATGCCCGTCAAGTGCGTGGACGCACCTGCGTAGGACGGTTAACACCTCTTCGCGATGGCGATTTTGGTTATCTGTTCGGGCATGTGACCGGAAATATTCCCGGCCACGACCCTTAAAAAAGTGGCGCATTATGCAGACCTCGGCGACCGTTCACCAGAGCCTGCAATGCATTTATGAAAATTGAATGATCACTCAGCCCAATTCAACAATTTCATAATCGTGGCTAATGGCTACACCCGCAGCGCCCAACATGATCGACGCAGAGCAATACTTCTCCGCTGACAGTTCAATTGCACGTTTAACCTGAGCTTCTTTAAGACCACGACCTTTAACGACAAAGTGCAGATGGATCTTGGTAAACACTTTCGGGTCTTCAGTGGCACGTTCGGCTTCAAGGAACGCTTCACAACTTTCAACGGCCTGGCGTGATTTTTTGAGAATGCTGACCACGTCAAAGTTGCTGCATCCGCCAAGACCCAGCAGAAGCATTTCCATCGGTCGTACACCTAGATTACGACCACCGCTCTCGGGCGGCCCATCCATCACGACGACGTGGCCGCTGCCTGACTCGCCCAGAAACATGGCTTCGCCAGCCCATTGAATGCGTGCCTTCATCACCCAGACTCCACTGCTTTAAAAGGGGCGCCAGCTTAGCACAGCGTCCAAAATACAGGGCTGACCACGCATATACCTTTAACCTACACGATGTAAGGAAAATTCTGCCTACCGGACAGAATCTGTCTGTTAAGCTGGCGCCAATTCACTGGCGCCAGCCAGCCAGCGCTCTCTATAAAAATAGATCCAGCCCCTACTGTGCATGCTTTTGGGAAACAACCATGGTTGCTTTTACCCCCCTATCCAAGATCAAAAACCTAGACAAATTTTTGACTCAATGCCAACGCAAACGCTATGCGGCCAAGAGCAACATCATTTGCGCGGGCGAACAGTCACACACACTGTTCTTCATTATCAAAGGCTCGGTAACCATTGTGATCGAGGATGATGGCAATCGTGAAATGATCATCGCCTACCTAAATTCGGGTGATTTCATTGGTGAGCTGGGTTTGTTTGAACACGCCGGACAGATACAGAAACGCAGTGCCTGGGTTCGAGCGAAGACCGAGTGTGAAGTTGCGGAAATTAGCTATGCGAAATTCAGAGAATACGCACAACAAGAACCGGAAATTCTTTTCGCTATAAGCGAACAAATCGCACAGAGATTGCGAAACACCACGCGCAAAGTGGGCGATTTGGCATTCTTTGACGTCACAGGTCGAGTGGCACGCTGCTTACTTGAGTTGTGTAAACAACCCGACGCCATGACTCACCCGGACGGGATGCAAATCAAAGTAACCCGACAGGAAATCGGTAGAATTGTGGGCTGTTCGCGAGAGATGGTGGGGCGTGTGCTCAAAGATCTGGAAGAGCAGAATCTGGTGAGCGTCAAAGGTAAAACCATGGTGGTATTTGGTACACGCTAAAGGTCGAAGACAGGCGCCAGTATTTGTTGGTAGCTGGCGCTCAACCGCTCAAAGAAATCGGGATTATTAAACACTTCGTGTAATGCGATATGGCTTTCGGCCCGACAGTTTGGCTCAAGGCCGCAGCGCTCATTGAAACGATTGACGGCAGCCACCATCGACTCTCGCTCGTTTTCTACCAGTAATGCCCCGTGAACCAGACCGACAGGCCGCTGACCGCCTTGGCTCTGACGCCAGCGTTGGGCCGTCCCCACCAGCTTGCGCCCATTAAGATTGACGTTGTAGCGACCGTCACAAAATGCGCCCTCAACTTCGCCAACAGAAGCCTGCGCACCCAACTCGGTCAGTAACTCGCAGAGCGGATTGCACAAACGCAGATAAGCCGTCTCAATGCGGGCACGATCGTCCTCACTGCGAGGCGGCGCGTAAACCAGAGCGATATTGATTGTTGAAGGGGATTGCGGCACAGGTTCGCCGCCCGTCTCACGCAACAGAATCGGCCAACCACTAGCCGCCAGTTCAACGCTGGCTTGCTCAAAGTCGGGTAAGCGACTCAAACGACGCGGCATGACTAACGCCCTATCAGTGGGTTGCCAGAACAGCAGGCCCGCACGGCGCTCCCCTGCACACACCGAAGCCAACAAATCCTGCTCTGCTTTAAGCCCGGCTTCGACGGTGAGTGCCTGGATGAGTGTCATTAACATCCCTGATAGCTACCAACAGGCGCGGCCCAAGGGGCAACGGAAAATACCCTGGCGCAGGCTCTTTCAAGCCTGCGCCAGCGACTAAAAAACTGCGCGGCGTATCAATCCAGCGTAGAACCTGTGATCTGGATGTTGCGCTCAGGGAAGAACAAACGTTGCAACTCGTTCCCCGGATTTTCAGCACGCATAAAGGCTTCACCCACCAGGAATGAATAAACGTCACTGATTTCCATCAGCTCAACATCCGCCCGATTGAGAATTCCGCTCTCGGTAATCACCAGCCGATCACGCGGGACACGTGGCAACAGGTCAAGAGTGGTTTCCAGGCTGACATCAAAGGTGTGCAAATTACGATTGTTAATCCCCACCAGCGGTGTATCAAGGATTTTCAGTGCCCGTTCCAGCTCAGCGCCGTCATGCACCTCAACCAGTACATCCAGACCCACACCTTTGGCAACCGACGCCAATTCAGCCATTTTCACGTCATCCAGCGCGGAGACGATCAAGAGCACGCAGTCAGCGCCCAACGAACGGGCTTCGACAATCTGATACGGGTCAATCATGAAATCTTTGCGGATAACAGGCAGTTTGCAGGCTGCACGAGCTTGTTGCAGGTAAGCGTCAGCACCTTGGAAGAAGTCAATGTCAGTCAGCACGGACAAACAGGTCGCACCGCCGGCTTCATAGCTTCTGGCAATGTCGGCAGGCACGAAGTCCTCGCGAATGACGCCTTTGCTAGGGGATGCCTTTTTAATTTCGGCAATCACCGCAGGCTGCTTCAACTTGGCCTGCGCCAATAGAGCCTTGGCAAAGCCGCGTACAGGGTCAGCCTGAGCTGCCATACGTTCAAGTTCAGCCAGACTCACCCGCGCGCTGCGCTCGGCGACCTCCTGAACTTTTCGCGCCAGAATTTTTTCCAGAACGGTAGGCACACTCATGCTTCATTCTCCTGTTTGAAAACAGCGGTAAAGGCACCCAGCTCTTCAAGTTTCTCTCGAGCCAACCCGGTATGCAGCGCATCGTGTGCCAACGCCACACCTTCTTTAAGTGTGTAGGCAAGGTCTGCCGCATAAAGCGCAGCACCGGCATTGAGCACGATCATGTCGGCTGCTTTTTGTCCGGCCTCTGTTTTACGGCGCCCCAAGGCGTCACGAATCAGCTCCAGAGATTGTTCGGGGCTGTCTATCACCAGACCAAACAGGCTCTGACTCTTGATACCAAAATCTTCGGGCTGAACCCAATACTCAGTAATTTCGCCTTTACGCAGCTCTGCAACATACGTTGGCGCTGCAAGGCTGAACTCATCCAGGCCATCTTGCGAATGCACCACCAACACATGTTTGCTGCCCAAGCGTTGCAACACTTCAGCCAAGGGACGGCACAACGCCTGATTGAACACCCCGACCACTTGATGCACAACGCCGGCCGGATTCGTAAGCGGGCCAAGCATATTAAAGAGTGTGCGCATGCCCAAATCGCGTCGGGCAATGGCTGCGTGCTTCATTGCACCGTGATGGCACTGGGCAAACATAAAACCAATACCCACGCTGTCGATGCAGCGAGCCACTTGAACCGGAGTCAGATTGAGGTAGACGCCTGCTGCTTCAAGCAAATCAGCGCTGCCACTTTTACCCGACACTGCGCGGTTGCCGTGTTTGGCGACCGTGCAACCAGCGGCTGCGATAACCAATGCAGAGGCTGTAGAGACGTTGAAAATATTCGCACCATCCCCGCCGGTGCCGACAATATCGACCACACCGTCGAGGGTTTTGAGTTCAACCTTGTCTGCCAACTCGCGCATCACCGTTACGGCACCGACAATTTCGTCGATGCTTTCACTCTTCATGCGCATGCCCATCATGAAGGCGCCAATCTGCGCTTCGGTGCATTGACCGGTCATGATGTCGCGCATCACATCGCGCATCTCTTCAGTGCTCAGATCGAGATGTCCGACGATGCGGGTCAGGGCTGTCTTGATATCCATAAAAAGTCCTTAGCGCATGCCGCCGGTTTGTTTGAGGAAATTGGCAAACAGCTCATGGCCTTGCTCGGTCAGGATCGACTCAGGGTGAAATTGCACCCCTTCGATGTTCAGCGTTTTGTGACGCAAGCCCATGATCTCGTCTACCGAGCCATCAGGTTGCTGCGTCCAGGCCGTCAACTCCAGGCACTCGGGCAAGGTATCGCGCTTGACCACCAAAGAGTGATAACGGGTCACGGTCAGCGGGTTGTTCAGCCCTTGAAATACACCCTTATCAAGGTGATAGACCGGGCTGGTTTTGCCGTGCATCACTTCTCTGGCACGCACTACATCGCCGCCAAAAGCCTGGCCGATGGATTGATGCCCCAGGCATACACCCAGAATCGGCAGCTTGCCGGCGAAATGCTTGATGGCTTCAAGCGAGATACCCGCCTCATTCGGTGTACACGGACCCGGCGACACTACGATGCGCTCTGGTTTGAGCGCTTCGATCTCAGCCACGGTCAGTTCGTCGTTGCGCACCACCTTGACGACGGCACCCAGCTCGCTGAGGTACTGCACTACGTTGTACGTAAAAGAGTCGTAATTATCGATCATCAACAACATGGCAAAGCTCCTCAGGCGTCAGTCGTGGGGGTTTGTTCAGCGAGCGCTACCGCGCGAAACATCGCACGGCGTTTGTTCAGCGTCTCTTCCCACTCCAGCGCAGGCACCGAGTCAGCCACAATGCCGCCACCCGCTTGCACATGCAGCTCACCGTTTTTGATCACTGCGGTACGAATGGCAATGGCCGTGTCCATGTTGCCATTCCAGGCGAAATAACCCACTGCCCCGCCATATACACCACGCTTGACGGGCTCCAGTTCGTCGATGATTTCCATCGCCCGAATTTTGGGTGCCCCGGACAAAGTGCCCGCGGGCAGAATGGCACGCAGCGCGTCCATTGCCGTCAGCCCGCTTTTAAGCTGACCCGTAACGTTGGACACAATGTGCATAACATTGGAGTAACGCTCGATTACCATTTTCTCGGTGAGTTTGACCGAGCCGGTTTCAGAAACGCGCCCCGTGTCGTTGCGCCCAAGGTCAATCAGCATCAAGTGCTCGGCGATTTCCTTGTCGTCACTCAACAGGTCTTTTTCCAATGCCAGATCGGCTTCTTCGGTCGCACCCCGAGGGCGCGTGCCGGCGATCGGTCGCACGGTAATCAGGTTGTCTTCTACCCGTACCAGCACTTCTGGCGAACTGCCCACCACGTGGAAGTCACCAAAGTTGAAAAAGTACATATAAGGTGTCGGGTTGAAGCAGCGCAGCGCACGGTACAAATCGATCGGCGCAGCCTTGAAGTCGATGGACATGCGTTGCGACGGCACCACTTGCATGCAATCACCCGCAAGGATGTAGTCCTTGATGGTGTCGACAGCTTTTTCGTAGTCGTCCTGCGTGAAGCTGGAGCGAAACACCGGATCAGCCGCTTGCTGGCGGGTGAAATCCAGACCGCGTCGAGGTGCCATCGGCTGACGCAACTGTTCAAGCAGCGCCTCAAGACGGGCCTGACCTTCTTCGTAAGCGTCTGGCTGAGCAGGATCAACCAGCACAATCGCGTGCATCTTGCCGGCCAGGTTGTCGAATACCACCACTGCATCCGACACCATCAACAGAATGTCCGGCACGCCCAGTGGATCAGGGTTCGGGCATTTACCCAAACGCTTCTCCACATAGCGCACACAGTCATAACCGAAGTAACCCACCAGGCCACCATTGAAACGCGGTAAACCCGCAATGGTCGGTACGTTGTAACGGGCTTTGAAAGCTTCGACAAACGCCAGTGGGTCTTCGGATTCGTGTGCTTCGATTTCTACACCATCCTGGGTCACCCGGATCTGGTGCTCATGCACACGCAACACGGTGCGGCACGGCAAGCCAATGATCGAGTAACGGCCCCACTTCTCACCGCCCTGCACCGACTCCAACAAATAGGAGTTGGGCTGATCGGCCAGTTTCAGGTAGATGGACAGCGGCGTGTCGAAGTCGGCCAGGGTTTCGCGGGCCAACGGGATACGGTTGTAGCCAGCAGCGGCCATGCGCAGGAATTCTTCGCGGATCATGAGGTGCCTCGTGGTCTGAGGGTAAAACGGTCAGGTGTGCAAACGTGCCGACTCAGCGGCCAGATTCAAGTCAGGCGCGCCAACGCCAACGGGCCAGGGCCTTGATAACTTTCATCCAGAGTTTGCGAGTGACCACCACGATGGAATCTCTTCGAGAGGGGTGAACGGAATTGCCCAACGTTATATCAGGTGCAGAATCTAAGCAACCGGCTATCAGCTCTTGCAGGTTGTCGATGACCATATCCGGCGACTCTTCTTCAATCGGACGACCGTGATTGTAGCCATAACTCAGTGCCACGCAGCGTACGCCAGCGGCTTTGGCAGCCAGCACGTCATTGCGTGAATCGCCGATAAAAAGTGATTCTCGTGGTGTCACACCCGCCATTTTCATCACAAATAACAGCGCAGCCGGGTCGGGTTTTTTTTGCGGCAGGGTATCGCCGCCGATAATCCAGCGAAAAAACCGTCCCAGCTTGAGTTCATCCAGCAAGGGGGCGACGAAACGCTCAGGCTTGTTGGTGATCAGGGCCATTTCAACGCCCTGTTTTTGCAACCACTTGAGGCTTTCACGCACCCCCGGATAGACCGTGGTGTGTCCATGACCGCCCTCGTAGGCCGTCATGAAAATCTCCAGCGCTTGCTCGGCTTCGGCGTCATCAACGCCCGATGCCTCGATATTGCCCGCCAGTGCGCGGCGCACCAACATCGGTGCACCGTTGCCAATCCATATCCGCACGTTTTCTATACCGGCGGGTGGGCGACCGAGCGTGTGTAGCATCGTTTCCACAGCAGCGGCCAGATCCGGCACGGAATCAATCAGGGTGCCGTCCAGATCGAACATCACCAGCTTGGGCAGTTGCCCTTTAAGCAACTGCTCGAAGCGACTCATGGGCGCGCCAACGCAAGCTCGGCGCGCATTTTCTGGATGACTTCTTCGTAGTTCGGGGTGTTGAAAATCGCCGAACCGGCGACGAATGTATCAGCACCGGCCTCTGCGATTTCACGGATATTAGCCACGTTGACGCCGCCGTCGATTTCCAGGCGAATATCACGGCCCGACGCATCGATCAGTGCGCGCGCTTCACGCAGTTTGTTCAGCGTGCCGGGGATAAACTTCTGCCCGCCAAAACCTGGGTTAACACTCATCAGCAAGACCATGTCGACCTTGTCCATTACGTACTTGAGCACGTCCAGCGGCGTGGCTGGATTGAACACCAGACCGGCCTTGCAGCCACCTTCGCGGATCAATTGCAAAGAGCGGTCGATATGCTGGGTCGCTTCTGGGTGAAAGGTGATAAAGGTCGCGCCGGCTTCGATAAAGTCGCCGATGATGCGATCAACGGGGCTGACCATCAGATGCACATCGATGGGTGCGGTGACGCCATACTTGCGCAGGGCCGAACACACCATCGGGCCAATGGTCAGGTTGGGGACGTAGTGATTGTCCATGACATCGAAATGCACGATATCAGCGCCAGCGGCGAGCACATTGTCGACTTCTTCGCCAAGACGGGCGAAATCGGCAGAGAGAATCGATGGGGCAATAGCGAAGGGCTGCATAACGCACCTTTAATGAGCAAAACACGGTGGCGCGCATTGTATACCGCCGACCCGTTCGCGCTATACATTTCCCCCCGTAGCAGTTGCCGAAGGCGACGTTCGGCCGCAGGCCGCAAACCCTGAAGATCCATTTTTCATGACAGGTTGGTATCACCCATTTCACGAGCGCTGCGCACTCGGACGCAGCCTTCGGCAGCTGCTACGAGGTGGTGTAATACTTGGTCAAGGGTTGCTTCAGTGGCAAGTATGTAAGTGATCTAGGTTAAGAAAATCAATCACGGAGGGCAATGGATTGCCAACGTCAAAGAACGCTTACCGCCTGCGTATCGGCCGCCACTCTGAGCAGGGCCGCCTTTATCTTCTAACCAGTACCACCCAACAAAGACGGCCCATTTTCAAGGACTTTCATTTAGGCCGTCTTGTTGTGGAGCAATTCAGGCAGGCGCATGACGAAGGGGTCGTGACATCCAAGGCTTGGGTTGTGATGCCTGATCATTTCCATTGGCTGATCGAACTTAATGATAAAACGCTCGCAGAAGTGATGTGCCGCGTGAAGTCGCGCAGCAGCGTAACGGTTAATCAGGCTTGCCGGTCATCCGGCCGACTGTGGCAAAAGGGTTATCACGACCGAGCTTTACGCGATGAGGAGGATATAAAAGACATCGCCCGCTACATCATCAAAAACCCGATCCGCGCACGATTGACCACGCGAATCGGTGATTACCCCTTATGGGATGCTTGCTGGATGTAAGCCTTACGCCTGCGCCGTGCGCAGTTTCTCACTGCGACCGCGCAACCATTCCAGCGTGAGCAGCAACACGACCGAAAAACCGATCAACAACGTCGCTGCTGCAGCGATGGTAGGGCTGAGGTTCTCGCGGATACCGCTGAACATCTGCCGTGGCAAGGTCGCTTGCTCAGGCCCGGCCAAAAACAGCGTTACTACCACTTCATCAAAAGAGGTGGCAAAGGCAAACAGCGCACCGGATATGACACCCGGCGCAATCAGCGGCAATGTCACCCGGCGAAACGCTGTCAGCGGTGAAGCGCCCAAGCTCGCCGCCGCTCTGACCAGGTTGTGGTTGAACCCTTGCAAGGTCGCTGACACGGTAATGATCACAAACGGAACACCCAGCACGGCGTGCACAACGATCAGCGAAAAATAACTGTTGCCCAACCCCAACGGGGCGAAGAACAAATAGCTGGCCACACCGATAATAACCACCGGCACTACCATGGGCGAGATCACCAGCGCCATGACCAGCGCTTTGCCGGGGAAGTGCCCACGGGTCAGGCCGATCGCCGCGAGCGTACCGAACACCATCGCCAGTACCGTCGCAGCAGGGGCCACGATGACGCTGTTTTTCAACGCCCGCATCCATTCCGCAGAGCCAAAAAAGTCCTGATACCAATGCAATGAAAATCCTTGCAGCGGGTACACCAGAAAACTGCCCGAGTTGAATGACAGCGGGATGATCACCAACACCGGCAAAATCAGGAACAGCAAAATCAACCCGCACAGGATGCGCAAACTGTAAAACCACACCCGCTCAATCGGGGACATGTAGGGACTCAGCATCGCAACCTCCTCAGCTCAAACGCAGGCGTGTGGCGCCTACCAGCCAGTTGTAAATCAGGTACAGCACCACGGTCGCCAGCAGGAGCAAGCCGCCCAACGCTGTCGCCATCCCCCAGTTGATGCTCGTGTTGGTGTAAAACGCCACGAAGTAACTGACCATTTGATCATTCGGACTGCCCAACAACGCCGGGGTTATGTAGTAGCCAATCGCAATGATGAACACCAGCAAGCAACCCGCGCCAACACCCGCGTAGGTCTGCGGGAAATACACCCGCCAGAAGCTGGCAAATGGATGACAGCCCAGTGAGATGGCCGCGCGCATGTAAGTGGGAGAAATACCTTTCATCACGCTGTAGATCGGCAAAATCATAAAAGGCAGGAGGATGTGCACCATCGAGATGTAGACCCCGACCCGGTTGAACACCAACTCCAGCGGTTGATCGATCAGGCCCATGCTGATCAACGCGCTGTTGATCAGGCCGCCCGATTGCAGCAACACAATCCAGGCCGCGACCCGCACCAGTACCGACGTCCAGAACGGCAACAACACCAGAATCATCAGCAAGTTGCTTTGACGCGCCGGCAAGTTAGCCAACAAATACGCCAACGGATACGCCAGCACCAGACAGATGCAGGTAATCACAAACCCCATCCAGAAGGTGCGGGCAAAAATATCGAGGTAGATCGACTGATCCGGCGTCGCCTGAGCGATTTCGCCCAGATCATCGATACGGTGATCGACTGCTGCCAGCAGGTAAAACGGTGTGACGCTTGAGATGTTGCGCTTGATGGCCTGCCAATACGCCGGGTCGCCCCAGCGCTCATCAACATTTTCCAATGCATCTTTATAAGATTCGGGGGCAGTCTTGAACGGTAAAGCCTTCGCGGTTTTCATCAGCAAGCTGCGGTAGCCGGCCAACTCCATGTTCAGGCGCTTGGATAAATCCCCTAACACTTGATTTTTGCGCGCCTCAGCCAAGTCTTCGCTGAGTGCCCGGTAAACCGGCTCCGCCGGTAAGCCTTTACCGTCCCAACCCGCCACCGCCACGACCGTGCGCGGCAAACCCTCAACCACTTCAGGGTTGCCGACGCTTTTGTAGAGCAGTGCTGCGATCGGTACCAGAAATACCAACAGCAAAAAAATAACCAACGGCGCAATCAGGGCCTGTGCTTTCCAGCGGTTCACCCGCTCGGCATGCGCAAGACGCTTCTTCAACGTGGGGCTGGAGACCTCGTTCAGGGGAACGGCGATGGCCATGGCAAACTCCGGAAATCTTTAAACGATGGCGGCGCGATCCTTGCGGGCGCGCCGCGTATCAGCGCTGCTTACTTGGCAGCCCAGGCGTTGAAACGCTGCTCCAGTTGCTCGCCGTTATCAGCCCAGAAGCTGACGTCAATCTGCACTTGGTTGGCAATGTTCTGCGGGGCGGTCGGCATCTCGGCTTGAACATTTTCAGGCAGTAATGCCATCGCATCCTTGTTCGCCGGGCCATACGCGATGTTTTGCGAATAAACGCTCTGCTGTTGCGGTTGCAGGGTAAAAGCCATGAACTTCTTCGCGGCCGCGGCCTTGTCAGCACTCAGGCCTTTAGGAATAGCCCAGGCATCGAAATCATAGATGCCGCCATTCCAGACAATCTTGAGGTTGCTCTCTTTTTGCACGGCAGCGATTCGGCCGTTGTAGGCAGAACTCATCACCACGTCACCAGAGGCCAGATATTGCGGCGGCTGTGCGCCCGCTTCCCACCATTGAATGCTTGGCTTGAGTTCATCCAGTTTTTTAAAGGCGCGGTTCTGGCCATCTTTACTGGCCAACACGGTGTACACATCCTTGGGTGCAACCCCGTCCGCCATCAGCGCGAATTCGAGGGTGTACTTGGCGCCTTTACGCAGGCCACGTTTACCGGGAAAGGTTTTGGTGTCCCAGAAATCAGCCCAACTGGTGGGGGCGGTTTTTAGCTTGTCGGCGTTGTAGGCCAGTACGGTCGACCACACAAAGAAGCCGGCGCCGCATGTCTGGATGGCACCTTTTACGTACTGCTCCGGATTACCGAACAGCGCCGGGTCCAGCGCTTCAAACATATCTTCATCACAGCCACGGGACAGTTCAGGCGATTCAACCTCGACCAGATCCCATGAAATACTTTTGGTATCAACCATGGCCTTGATTTTGGCCATTTCACCGTTGTACTCACCGGCGATGATTTTGCCATCCCCTTTGGCTTCCCAAGGGGCATAGAACGCTTTGACCTGTGCGGCCTTGTTCGCACCGCCAAACGAGACCACGGTCAGGTCGGTGGCCGCCAGTGCATTGGCGGCGAACAGCAAGCCCAAACTCAGGGCCGTTAACTTAAAGGTTGCTTGCATCGTTACTCTCCACAGGGTTGGTGAAGCCGGGGCGATTAATTCGCCTCTATGAGGGGGTCCAGCGCACGTACGTGTTCAACATGCCAGCCCAGCGGTACCACATCCCCAACCGCAAGGGTCGGGTCCAGCTCGGCAATCGGCTGTTTCACAAAAAAATCGGTCTTGCCGCAGACTTCCATCCGTACCCGAACGTGGTCGCCCAGGTAGATAAATTCTTCGACCCTGCCCGAAAACCGGTTAGCGCAGGACTGGCTGGAGCCGTTGAGACTGATGCGCTCGGGACGAATCGACAACGTCACCGGATCGCCCGTACGCCCGACATTCACCGCCAACGCCTGGACCTTTTCACCACGGCTCAATTCGATAACGCAGCGATCACCCTCCTGACTGTGCAAGCGGCCATTGAGGCGGTTGTTTTCGCCAATGAAATTGGCCACAAAGGTGTTTTTCGGTTCCTCGTAGAGACTGCGCGGCGGAGCGATCTGCTGGATTTCCCCTTGATGGAACACCGCCACCCGATCCGACATGGTCAAGGCTTCACCCTGATCGTGGGTCACGTACACCACGGTCACGCCTAGACGTTGGTGCAGGTGCTTGATCTCCATTTGCATGTGCTCACGCAGTTGTTTGTCCAAGGCACCCAAGGGTTCGTCCATCAACACCAGTTGCGGCTCGAACACCAATGCCCGCGCCAGCGCCACCCGTTGTTGCTGGCCGCCGGACAGTTGAGCCGGATAGCGCTGAGCAAAGGCATCGAGTTGAACCATGCTCAATACGCGCTTGACCCGCTCACTGATGTCCGTTCGATTGAGGCCGCGCACCGACAAGGGAAACCCCAGGTTTTCGGCCACGGTCATATGCGGGAACAATGCGTAGTTCTGAAACACCATGCCGATGTCACGCTTGTGCGGGGGCACGTTATTGATCGCACGCCCTGCCAGCAAGATTTCACCGGCGGTGGGCGTTTCAAAACCGGCCAGCATCATCAGGCTAGTGGTTTTGCCCGAACCGGAAGGCCCGAGCAAGGTCAGGAACTCGCCTTTGCGAATGTCCAGATTGAGGTCTTTGACGATCAGGTTTTCGCCGTCATAGCTTTTTTGCACGCCACGAAAGCTGACCAAAATATCATTCGACCCAGCGCTTGCACCGACCTCACCCATAGCCACACCTTCTGTTTTGGACTGCTGTGGCTCAAGCCTAAAGAAGCCGTCAGCCCACAGAAATCGGGGCACAGGAGAGAATGTCATCAGCAGGATGGAAGGGTTGTTGTAGGGGATCCCCTACAGGAATGTCGTAAATGGAACGCTGGATACAGCCGCGCTCAACAATAAGGCTGAAGATCGTGTTGAAAGGGTCGTAAATAGACACGCAATATCGAATCCACAGCCCCCGTAGCAACTGCCGAACGCTGCGTCCGATTGCGTAGCGCGATCGTAAAACGGAGTACACGGGCGTCCTGACACAATGCGCCAGAGGGTGTTTTACGGCGACTTCGTCGCCGGACGCAGCCTGCGGCAGCTGCTACGAGAACAGGTGTTAAACCAGCTTATGCTCCATCGCGTATTTCACCAGCTCGGCCAGTGAGGTGATGTTGAGTTTTTGCATTAACCGCGCTTTGTGGGTGCTGATGGTCTTACTGCTCAATGCCAATTGTTGGGCGATGTCGTTGACGTTGGCGCCTTGAGCCAGTCGCTCGAACACTGAAAATTCACGCTCGGACAGAGACGCGTGTAAAGGGCGTTCATCGGTCAAGCCCACCTCGAAAACCATGCGATCCGCCAGTTCCGGGTCGATATAGCGCCCACCGGCTGCCACTTTTCGAATCGCCGTCAGCAGTAACGCCGGATCGCTGTCCTTGGTCGCATACCCCGCCGCCCCGAACTTCAGCGCCCGGGCAGCCATTTGCGCTTCGTCATGCATCGACAGCACCAAAATGGCCGGTGGGTTGTTCAACGCGCGTATACGCGGAATGGCTTCCAGCCCATTAACGCCAGGCATGGAAATATCCAGAAGCACCACCTCACAAGGCACATGGCGCAGGGTTTCCAGCAATTGCTCGCCATTACTGGCTTCACCCACCACCAACAAGTCTTTGGCCAGGCCAATCAATTGCTTGATGCCCTCGCGCACAATGGTGTGATCTTCAGCTACCAGTACACGAATCACGGCTACTTCCTTATCAATGATCACTAAAGGCGTTGGGTTAACGGCACTCGCACACTCAACAGGGTTCCCTCACCGGGCTGGCTGTGCAGGGTCAAGGTGCCTCCCAGCATCAATACCCGCTCGCGCATACCGACCAAGCCAAAGGAGGTCGGGCGGTCGTTCACGGGTATAAACCCCCGACCGTCATCGCTGATGCTCAGGCACAGCGTTTGCCCCTCAACACACAAGGTCAACTCAACGGTATGCGCATGCGCATGGCGCATCACATTAGTCAGCGCCTCCTGCAAAATTCTGAACAGCCCGACTTCTTTGGCGGCACTGAGCGGCGGCAAATGCTCAGGCACCTGCACCAGACAGGGAATGTTCGTACGCGCCTCAAAGCGTCTGGCCTGCCACTCAATGGCAGAGCTGATCCCGGCATCGAGAATGGGCGGACGCAGCGCGGTAGCCACGTCTCGCACCAGCTGAAACAACTGGGCAATCAGTTTTTTCATGCTGTTGAGCCGCTCGCGCAACCCCGGATCAAGGTCGGCATAGGCCAATTCGCACATCGAGGTTTCCAGCTTGAGTACGGTCAGCATCTGACCCAACTCATCATGCACCTCGCGGGCAATCCGGGCCTTCTCTTCTTCGCGCACGCTTTCGAGGTGGGCCGACAACTCACGCAATTGACCGCGGGAACGGTCCAGCTCCAGCTCGATGCGTTTGCTGTCGCTGATGTCCCAAACGATGCCATCCCATACCACGGTGCCATCGCCAAGACGCCGGCTGATCGCTTTGATCTCAGCCCAGCGTTGCTGGCCTTGACGGGTCACAATCCGCCCTTGCCACGACCAGTCACTGTCACTGTCCACCGCTATGTCCTGCACTCGATGGTAATCCGCCTTGTCATCCGGATGCACCAGACTGCGTAAACCCACCTCACGCTGACGTAACGTCGCTGGCGAATAGCCCGCCAGGTTTTCGCTGCCTTCGCTGATATAAGGAAAATCCAGTTCACCGGTCAACAAAGAGCGCTCCAAACGGAACACCAACCCCGGAACATTGGCCGCGATCCCTTGCAAGCGAGCATCACTTTCCTGCAGAGCCGCTTGTACACGGCGCCGCTCGGTCACGTCATTGAGGTACACCACGAGGTATTCCGCATCCTTGAAGCGCAGAAAGCTCAAGGTCACGTCGGCCGGAAACTCACTGCCATCGGCCCGCACGCAATGCGTTTCGAAGCGCTGCACAGCGATGTCATCGGCGCGCGCGCGCCGCCATAACGTCAACCAGCGATCCATCGTCAGGCCGGGTTCAAAATCCTTCAAAGGCCTGTCCAGCACCGCGCCCGCCGAGCAACCCAACAGGTCTTCGGCGGCCTTATTGGCGTAGCGAATGTGACTGTCCCAGTTGACCCAGAGAATACCCACCGGGCTTTGATCAATTGAAAACTGGGTCAAACGCAAGGCTTCAGCGCTGGCGGCACTCTGTACGACCTCTTCACGCGCCTTCAGCAAAGAATGCTCCAGCGCACTCTGTTGCCGGCGCTGCCACACCACAAGGGTGAGGCTCGCCAGCAACAGCGCACCGATGAGCATACAGAGGCTCTGCCAAAAGCCGGGCGACTGACCCGCATGCGGGTATTTAGGTTGTAGCCACTGGCTGTGTAGTTGTTCCATATCGCGGGGAGGAATCGCATGCAGCCCACGTTCCACAATGGCAGCCAACTGCGGCCAGTCCTTGCGCGTGGCTACTCGCAGCAGTTGCGGAAACCCTACATCGCCCACCACCGCCAGACCTGCAAATTCGGGCTCTGCCGAAAGGCGGGCCAATTGAGCTTCGTCGATCACCGCATAAGTGGCCTGCTGACTCAGCAACAACTGCAAGGCCTGACGCTCCAGCGGGACGCCTTGTAAATTGAGCCCAGGGTAACTGGCGCGTAAAAAGTCAGCCGTAACACCGGGCATGCGCACTGCCACACGGGTTTGGCTGTCAATGCGCTCAAGGTCAACCGTTCCACCGCCAGTACGCTCCCCCACAAGCAACTGCGGAACTCGCATATAAGGATCGGAAAACAGCCACAAATGTAAGCCTGCCGGGGTCTGTGTCAAACCCGGTGCAAGATCGATCTCACCTCTACGAGCGGCCTGCTCAAGCTGTGCAAGATCAGGATAGTTACGCCAGACCAGCTCGATGCCCAAGCTCTGCGCCAGCCATTTCATCAGCTCTACATTCGCCCCGGACAAGCGCTGCATGCGCTGGTCGAATGTGGCATAGGGCGCCTGCAACACCAGCCCTACGCGCAACTCTTTATGCTGCGCCAGCCACTGCTGTTGTTCGGTATCCAATTGCGCGGCAGGTATGGACGCAGCCTGGCCTATCAAGGGCAGTGATAACCAGCCGATAACCAACAGACAGCAAAAACGCTTCATCTGAATACTCACACCCTGACAAATACTGACCAACCCATTAGGGTCTGTTCCCGTTTCATTGCAGCCACGACGCGGCTTGCAATGAAAAGGGAACAGACCCTAGGCTACCGGGATTACTCCTGGCCTGGACTAACCGATGTCTTTTTACCGTCTGGCACTTGCAACCGTGTCTCTGTCGTTGATGCTGCCCTGCGCACTCCCTGTGCTGGCCGCCGATGCGCCCCCCGAAACCGAACCCACGATTGCCGAGCCAGAAGTTCGCCCATTGCTGCAAGAACGCAGTCAAGAAGACGCAACCGCCCTTGAGCGGCAAGTGGCGCAAGACGAGCAGCAACTGTTGCAAGCAGGCCAGGACAGCTTTCTTGCACTCTGGAAGCCGGCCAACAGCAGCGAGCCCAGTGGTGCCGTGATCATTGTTCCGGGTGCCGGCGAAAACGCTGACTGGCCCGTCACTGTCGGCCCATTACGACGCAAACTGCCGGACGCCAACTGGGCCAGCCTGAGCCTGAGCCTGCCCGACATGCAGAGCACCGCCAGCCAGCCTCGCCCTGTCGAGCAAGAGAAACCTCCTACAGAACCCGCGCCGAACAGTAGCAGCAAAGACGCCAGCACCACAGCCAAACCCATCGAGCAAGCCGCCAGTGCTGGCACCGACAGCACCGCAACACCCTTGCAAACAAGCGAGTCATTCAAGGCCATGATCACCGCCGATGCTGCGCGAATCTACGCACGCATTGACGCGGCCCTGGCCTTTGCCCAGCAACAAAACATGCGCACGGTCGTGTTGCTGGGCAACGGCACCGGCGCTTACTGGGCAGCCCGTTATATCAGCGAAAGGAAACCGCCACAGATCGCCAAGTTAATCCTGGTGGCTGCCGCAACGCCTGATCAGGTGAAGCCAGAATTGAGCCAACTGACTCCCAACCTCACGGTGGGTTTACTCGATGTCTTCTATAAAGACACCGTGCTGGCACGCAAGAGCGCTTTGCAACGCCTGCAAGCGAGCAAGCGAGCGAACCGGCAGAATGTTGTTCAAGTAGGATTGATCGCCATGCCCGGCAACCGGGAAGCAGAGCAAGAGCAGTTAATGCGCCGAGTGCGAGGCTGGCTCAGCCCGAAGCCAGCCGCTAACGAAAGCCACGCTGCTCGCGAATAAGCGCGTAGGCGTGATGTAGCTCACGGGTTGTTTCCGTGGCCTCGCGCACTTGAGCTGCGCTGGCCCCGCTGCCGGCCACTTTGTCCGGGTGGTGACGACTGAGCAAACGCCGGTACGCACGCTTGATTTGAGCCGGCTCGGTATTGGCGGTCACGCCAAGTAACGCCAGCGACGCTTGATAGGTGCCACCCCGAGTTGCCGGTGGCCTTTTCTGGGGGCCGTAATCCGCGCCAAGGGCCTGCACTTGTTGAGCGCTCCACCCCAACCATCGCCCCCAGAGCAGAATCAACTCACGCTCTTTTGGGTCGACTCGGCCGTCCGCCCACATCATCCGGAAACAGGCACGCAGCACACCTTCAGCCGCATGCGGTTGGCTGCTCAACCGCCGCAAGTACCCACGTAGAGAGTCGCTTGCGCTCTTGCCGCGGCTGAATGCGACAATCGCTCTTTGCTGCGCGGGGCCGCTCATATCGAGCAAGCGCATTTCCTGACGCGCTTGCTCGATATGCTTGTCCACCACCCGCCCACCGCTTTTGGCCAGACGCCCCAGCAGCACAAACAGCAGCTCATCATTACGCAGCGCTGGCCGACCGCCCAGGCGCTCTCGCAAATGCGCCCAACTGTGCAGCTGCAGACGACGGTCCAGCGTCTGCCCCAATAAAGCGCCCAACATGGCCCCCGGAATGCTGGCTATTAAATAGCCGGCACCGGCTCCGATCAGAGTCCCTGGCCACAGCATCTTAGTCCTTGCCCTTAATCAACGATTCAACCTCAGCTAAACGCTCATGAGTGCCTACATCTACCCAATGCCCCTGCAAACGCTCGCCTGTCACGCGCCCGGCCGCCATGGCATTGCGCAGTAACGGTGCCAGTTTGAAGGCACCCGCTTCGGCACCTTCGAACAACGCCGGGCTCAGTACGGCAATACCGCTGTAGGTCAGGGTGTCACTACCCGGCTGGGCATCGAGCACCTGTGTACCCGCAAGGCAGAAGTCGCCCGTGGGGTGGTGCGCCGGGTTGTCGACCAGCACCAGATGCGCCAGCCCCGTCAAAGGCGTGCGCAGACCGGCGAAGCTGTAGTCGGTCCAGATGTCACCGTTGACCACTGCAAAAGGTTTATCGCCCAACAGTGGCAATGCTTTAAAAATACCGCCGCCGGTTTCGAGCGGTTCTCCTTCGGCCGAGTACCGAATGCTGACGCCAAAGCGCGAGCCATCGCCCAGGTGGTCTTCTATTTGCTGGCCCAGCCAAGCGTGATTGATCACGATCTCGGTAAAACCCGCCGCCGCGAGTGCTTGCAGGTGGTACTCGATCAATGGCACGCCGCCCACGCGCACCAGTGGCTTAGGTGTGTGCAGGGTTAAAGGACGCAAGCGTTCGCCCTTGCCCGCGGCCAAAATCATCGCTTTCATTGCACGGCCTCAGGCGACGCTGGCAGGCTGGCGAACAACTCAGCCAGCTCGGCCAATTCCGGGCGGCGCGCTACAACGGCTTCTATATAAGAGAAGAAGCGCGGCACATCGGCCAGATAACGCGGTTTGCCGTCGCGGTGGCAGATGCGGGCAAAGATACCGATCACTTTCAAATGCCGCTGCACACCCATCAGATCGCTTTCACGCCAGAACGCATCAAAGTCGTCGCCCACGGGAATACCCAGTGGCGCTGCCAGTTGCCAGTAATCTTTGAGCCAGGTGTGCACACGCTCCTCTGGCCAGCTGAGAAAGGCATCCTTGAACAGGCAGGTGATGTCATACGTCACCGGGCCATACACCGCGTCCTGAAAATCCAGTACGCCGGGGTTAGGAATACTGAGCATCAGATTGCGCGGCATAAAGTCGCGGTGCACCAAAACTTGGGGCTGCGCCAGCGCACTGTCGATCAACAGCGTGCTAACCCGCTGCCAGAGAGCCTGTTGCCGCTCATTGAGCTCAATGCCCAAGTGGCGACGCACATACCATTCGGGGAAGAGCTCAAGCTCTCGACGCAGCAAGGCCTCGTCATAGCAGGGCAACGGCGCATCCATCGGCAACTGCTGGAAGGCCAGCAACGCCTCAATGGCGTCCTTGAACAAACCTTCAGCGTTGTCGCTGTTGATCACGTCCAAAAAGGTTTTATTGCCCAGATCGTTAAGCAACAGGAACCCGCGTTCCAGGTCTTGAGCATAAATTTTCGGGACATTTATCTCGCTGATTCGTAATAAATCGGCAATGTCGACGAAAGGTTTGCAGTTTTCCTGGGGGGGCGGCGCATCCATCACAATAAAACTGCGGCCCTCGCCCTCCCAGCGAAAATAGCGCCTAAAACTCGCGTCACTGCTGGCGGCAGTCAACGTGGCCGGGGGTACAGCGCCCCAACCCTGCGTCGAAAACAAGGTTGCCAACTGCTCATCGAGCCAAACTTTCAGGTGTTGCAAGCGTACATCTTGGTCAGGCATTACAAGGGTCTCCGACGGCGCTAGCCGTCAAGCGGGTCATGCTTTATTATCCAGAATCTTTTCCAGACCATCGATAGGCGTGCGGTCCCCCACCGCGGGCTGATGGCACGCAGGAAGCCCGGACTAATAAGATGGCATTGAAATCCCCCGCGTTTCGTAAAAAATTTCCGTTGCTGGTAACCGGCAGTTTGCTGGCCATGCAACCCCTAGCCATGCCGTTCGCTGTTGCCGAGGAGCAGTATGACTGTTCCGTGTCGGCTTCGGGAGGCTGGGATTGCACGCCGAAAACGACGGCTGCGCAATTACCGCCCCGTCCAGCGCACAGCACTGCTGTGGCCGATGCTACAGGCGAGGTGAGCGAGCAAGAAGCTCCTGTCCCGCTGGTAACGTCAGCCAAGGGCCGTGGCCTGCAGGCACGCAGTGCCGACTACAGCCACCTTGACTGGGTGCCTCGCGACAAGCTCACGCCTGCACAGCTGGCCGAAACCGGGCCTTATTGCTCGGGTTCGTATGTCGAGCCTATTCGTCCGGGCATGAATGACACCACCAGCAAAAGCGACTCGCCGACGTTTGTGGGCGCCAAAGCCTCCCGCTATGAGCAGGAATCGCAGGTTGCAACCCTGGCCGGTGACGTTGTGATGCGTCAGGGCAGCATGCAGGTCGAGGCCGATGAAGCCAGCCTGTATCAGGCAGAAAGCCGCGGCGAACTCAATGGCAACGTCCGTCTACGTGACAACGGTGCACTGATCGTCGGCGATCACGCTGACGTTCAGCTGGACACCGGCGCTGCCAAGGTCGACAACGCCGAGTACATCTTGCACAAGTCGCGCATCCGCGGCAGTGCGCTGTATGCCAAGCGTGCTGAAGACGCCATCATCCGTCTCAAGGACGGTACGTACACCACGTGCGAGCCGAACAGCAATGCCTGGCAGCTCAAAGGCAACAACATCACGTTGAACCCGGCCACCGGTTTCGGTACGGCCACTAACGTGACGTTACGGGTTAAAGACATTCCGGTCTTCTACACCCCGTATATCTATTTCCCGATCGACGATCGCCGCCAGTCCGGTTTCCTGCCGCCGTCTTTCAGCAGCAGCACCGACACCGGCTTTACGCTCGTGACCCCGTACTACTTCAACCTGGCGCCAAACTACGATGCCACGTTGTACCCGCGTTACATGACCAAGCGCGGTCTGTTGATGGAAGGCGAGTTCCGCTACCTGACAGAGTCCAGTGAAGGTCAGTTTGGCGCCGCGTACTTGAACGACGACGAAACCGAACGTAAGGATCAGTCGGATTACACCGACAAGCGCTACATGCTCAACTGGCAGCACAAGGGTGGCCTGGATTCGCGTGTATTGACGGAAGTCGACTACACCAAGGTCAGCGACCCGTACTACTTCCAGGATTTGCAAACCGATCAGATTGGCGTTGAAAACCGCGACTACCTGAACCAGCAAGCGGCCGTCAGCTATCGTGGCGACTCGTACACGGCCAGGCTGAACGTGCACGCCTACCAGTTGTCGACCGTGACCCAGATCACGCCGTACAACCAGATGCCGCAGCTCACCTTCAATGGTGCCCTGCCGTATCACCCGGGTGGCGTGAACTTCAACTACAACACTGAGCTGGTGCGGTTCGAGCGCGATCTGGAAAATGGTGATTACACCAACGAAGATGGCACTGTAGCCCCACGTCTCGACAACAACGTCAGGGGTCTGGCACGCGCCAACGGCACCCGTCTGAATCTGGCACCGTCCATGAGCTTGCCGATGACGGCTAGCTACGGCTATGTGACGCCGACCCTCAAGTACATGTACACCCAGTACGACCTTGACTTGGATAGCAAGGGCAAGAGCACGCTGGCTGCTGGCGACAAATTCGACAGCTCGGTCAACCGTAGCGTCCCTATCGCCAGCGTCGACAGCGGCCTGTACTTTGACCGCAACACCAACTGGTTCGGCACCAACTATCGCCAGACGCTGGAACCGCGTGCGTTCTACCTGTATGTCCCTGAGCGCAATCAGGAAGACATCCCGGTTTTCGACACCAGCGAAAGCACGTTCAGCTACTCCTCGCTGTGGCGCGATAACCGCTTCTCCGGCAGTGACCGTGTAGGCGATGAAAACAAACTGTCGCTGGGCTTGACCAGTCGCTGGATCGAAGACAACGGCTTTGAACGCCAGCGTATCAGCATCGGCCAGGCGTACTACTTCAAGGACCGCAAGGTTCAGTTGCCGGGTATCAGTGCAGATCGCTCGGACTCGACCTCCAGTGTTTCGCCATACGCGCTTGAGTATGCCTACCGCTTTAACCGCGACTGGCGTGCAACTGCCGATTACAACTGGGACCCGGAAACTCACAGCCCGCGTTCTGGCAGCGCGATGATGCACTACCAGCCTGAAGACAATCCGAACAAGATCGTCAACCTCGGCTATCGCTATCGCAACGACCAGGTTCGCTATGACCAGTACACCGGCAAGTGGACCGTGGGCGGTGGCGACTACGGCACCAAAGGCGAGCCGGGTTACATCAAGGATTACTACAAAATCCAGCAGCACGACTTCTCGGTTATCTGGCCGATCGTGCCGCAATGGAGCGCTATCAGCCGCTGGCAGTACGATTACAACCGCAACCGTACCCTGGAAGCCTTTGGTGGTTTCGAGTACGACAACTGCTGCTGGAAACTGCGTCTGATCAGCCGTTATTGGGTCTCCAACGACGAGTACACCCAAGAAGCCCCTCAAAACGAGAAGGGCGATCATGGTCTCTTCCTCCAAGTTGTGCTGAAAGGTCTCGGTGGCGTAGTCGGCACCAAAGTAGAGAGCTTCCTCGACAAAGGCATCCAAGGTTATCGTGAACGTGAAGATCAAGCTTTCTGAGTGTCTGCGCCCGCTATTGCTGGGCGCGTTGTTCCTGGGTACTGCGGCTCACGCCGCGGTACAGCCCCTTGACAAGGTCGTGGCCATCGTCGACAACGACGTGATCATGCAGAGCCAACTCGACCAACGGGTCAAGGAAGTTCAGCAAACCATTGCCAAGCGTGGTCAGGATGTCCCTCCTGCCAGTGTTCTGGATCAGCAGGTACTTGAGCGTCTGATCGTCGAAAACCTGCAATTGCAGATCGGCGAACGCTCTGGCATCCGCATCACGGACGAAGAGCTGAATCAGGCCATCGGTACCATTGCCCAGCGCAACAACATGACCGTTGACCAGTTCCGTCAGGCACTGGCCCACGATGGTCTGTCGTATGAAGACGCGCGTGAGCAGGTGCGCCGCGAAATGATCATCAGCCGTGTGCGCCAGCGCCGAGTGGCTGAGCGCATCCAGGTGACCGATCAGGAAGTGAAGAACTTCCTCAAGTCGCCAATGGGTGCCATGCAGCAGTCCGACGAATACCGTCTGGCCAACATTCTGATTCCAACGCCTGATCGCGCGAGCTCGGAAGATATTCAGGCAGCAGGCAAAAAGGCCGTCGATATCTACAACCAGCTCCAGCAAGGCGCGGACTTCGCCAAACTGGCCATCGCTTACTCCAGCAGCGACAACGCGCTGGAAGGCGGCGACATGGGCTGGCGTAAAGCAGCTCAATTGCCACCGCCGTTCGATGAAGAACTGAGCCGGATGAACGCAGGCGATGTAACCAAGCCTGTCCGTATCCCGACGGGTTTCATCATCCTCAAAGTGAACGAAAAGCGCGGCGGTAACACGGTTGTGACGGACGAAGTTCATGTTCGCCACATTCTGGTCAAACCGAGCGAAATTCGCACCGAAGACGACACCAAGAAGCTGATCGACAAAATCTACGACCGCGTCAAATCGGGTGAAGATTTCGCGACTCTGGCCAAAACTTACTCGGAAGACCCAGGCTCAGCCCTCAACGGCGGCGACCTGGACTGGATCAACCCGCAATCGCTGGTTCCAGAGTTCCGCGAAGTCATGGCAAACACTCCGCAAGGCGTGCTGTCCAAGCCATTCCAGACTCAATACGGCTGGCATGTACTGGAAGTACTCGGTCGTCGCGCAGTCGACAACACCGCCAAAGCCAGCGAGCAGCAAGCCATGAACACCTTGCGTAACCGCAAGTACGATGAAGAGCTGCAAAACTGGCTGCGTCAGATCCGTGACGAAGCCTATGTAGAGATCAAGTTGCCAGGCGCCGACTCGCAAGAGAGCGCTAACCAGGCAGCTCAGTGAAAACACAGCGTTTTGCACTGACACCCGGAGAACCGGCAGGCATAGGTCCCGACCTGTGCCTGCTACTCGCCTCGCAACGCCAGCCGCACCCCCTGATTGCCATCACCAGCCGCGACCTGCTCCTTGAGCGGGCTGCGCAACTGGGTGTGTCGGTCAGTCTGCTGGCGGTCAAGCCCGCTGACTGGCCTGATGAGCCTGCACCGGCCGGTAGCCTGTATGTATGGGATACCCCACTTCACGCCCCGGTCATCGCAGGCACGCTGGACAAGGCCAATGCAGCCTTTGTACTGCAAACCTTGACCCGTGCCGCACGTGGCTGTGTCGAAGGCGATTTCGCAGGCATGATCACCGCGCCTGTCCATAAAGGCGTGATCAATGAAGCCGGGATTCCGTTCTCCGGCCACACTGAATTTCTTGCAGACCTGACTCAGACCGAGCAAGTCGTGATGATGCTCGCCACGCGAGGACTGCGCGTGGCGTTGGTCACCACTCACCTGCCCCTGCGTCAGGTCAGCGATGCTATAACCCCCGAACGCCTGATGCGGGTCACCCGCATTCTGCACGCGGATCTACAACAAAAATTCGGTATTGCCCAGCCGCGTATTCTGGTCTGCGGGCTCAACCCCCACGCCGGTGAAGGCGGCCATTTGGGCCATGAAGAAATCGACATCATTGAACCTACACTTGAGCGCCTGCGCAGCGAGGGCATGGATTTGCATGGCCCGCTGCCTGCCGACACTCTGTTTACCCCAAAATATCTGGAACACTGCGATGCAGTGCTGGCGATGTACCACGACCAAGGCCTGCCCGTGTTGAAATACAAAGGCTTTGGTGCCGCCGTTAACATCACGCTGGGCTTGCCGATCATCCGCACGTCTGTCGACCACGGCACAGCCCTGGATCTGGCGGGCAGCGGCAAAATCGATACCGGCAGCCTGCAAGTCGCGCTGGAAACCGCCTACCAGATGTCCGAGACCCGTTTATGACTGAGCAATTCCAACACAAAGCGCGCAAACGCTTTGGTCAAAACTTCCTGCACGATGCAGGCGTAATTGACCGCATTTTGCGTTCCATCAACGCCAAAGCGGGTGATCGCCTGCTGGAAATCGGCCCGGGCCAGGGTGCCTTGACCAAAGGTATTCTGAACAGCGGCGGCCAGCTCGATGTTGTTGAACTCGACAAAGACCTGATTCCAATCCTCAACCAGCAGTTCGCGGGCATGAGCAACTTCACGCTGCATCAAGGCGATGCCCTGAAGTTTGACTTCAAAAGCCTCAACGCCGCGCCCCGCACGCTGCGCGTAGTCGGCAACCTGCCCTACAACATCTCCACGCCGCTGATTTTTCATCTGCTGAAAAATGCCGATCTGATTCGTGACATGCACTTCATGCTGCAAAAAGAAGTGGTTGAGCGCATGGCAGCAGGCCCTGGCGGTGGAGACTGGGGCCGCCTGTCGATCATGGTTCAGTACCACTGTCGCGTCGAACACCTGTTCAACGTTGGCCCGGGTGCGTTCAATCCGCCGCCAAAAGTCGACTCGGCGATTGTCCGTCTAGTGCCGCACGAAACCCTGCCTCATCCAGCCAAAGATCATCGCCTGCTGGAACGCGTCGTTCGCGAAGCCTTCAACCAGCGTCGCAAAACCCTGCGCAACACGCTCAAAGCCCTGCTCAGCAACGATGAAATCGAAGCCGCTGGCGTCGATGGCAGCAAGCGTCCAGAACAACTCGACTTGGCCGCCTTCGTGCGCCTGGCCGACAAACTCAGCGAACAACCCGTCCCAGCGCCCGCTGCCGACTGATCGCCGAGCACCCTAGCGGTACCAGCCTAAGGTCTGTTCCCGTTTCATTGCAGCAGCGACGCGCATTGCAATGAAACGGGAACAGACCCTAGACTCAGGCATCAGTTAAATCCCGAACTGTGTCTTCGCTTTCAAGTAAGGCCTCTCGCATGTCCGATCCCCGCTATCAGATCGACGTCAGCGTCGTCACGCGTTACCTGTCAGAACAGTCCCAGCCAGACCAACAGCGCTTCGCCTTTGCCTATACCGTCACGGTGCAGAACAATGGCTCGCTTCCCGCACAATTGCTTTCCCGCCACTGGGTAATTACAGACGGCGACGGTCATGTGGAAGAAGTCCGCGGTGCTGGTGTTATCGGTCAACAACCTCTGATCGCCGCAGGTCAGCAGCATGTCTATAGCAGCGGCTCGGTCATCGGCACTCGTGTCGGCAATATGCAAGGCAGCTTTCTCATGCGCGCCGAAGACGGAGAGCAGTTCAAGGCGCTTATTGCGCCTTTCCGCCTTGCGATGCCCGGAGCCCTGCACTGATGGCGGTCTATGCTGTTGGCGACCTGCAAGGCTGCCTGCAACCGCTCAAATGCCTATTGGCGCGCGTAGCGTTTGACCCTGCCAAAGACACACTCTGGCTAGTGGGTGATCTGGTCAATCGTGGCCCGCAATCACTGGAAACCCTGCGTTTCCTGTATCAAATGCGCGAATCGCTCGTGTGTGTGCTGGGCAATCATGACCTGCATCTTCTGGCCGTGAGACACAATGTCGAACGCCTGAAAAAAGGCGACACCCTGCGCGAAATCCTGCAGGCACCCGACTGCGACCCACTGCTGGACTGGCTGCGCCAGCAACCCTTGCTGCATTACGATGTGGCACGTAATACCGCTCTGGTGCATGCCGGAATTCCGCCGCAGTGGTCGTTGAAAAAAGCCCTCAAATACGCCAACGAAGTCGAACAAGCGCTGCGCGACGATAACCTGTTAGGGCCATTTCTAGACGGCATGTACGGCAACGAGCCGGCAAAATGGGATAACGACCTCAGCGGGGTCACACGCCTGCGAGTTATTACCAACTATTTCACACGCATGCGTTTTTGCACCCGCGATGGCAAACTCGACCTCAAAAGCAAAGAAGGTGTCGGCACTGCACCGCCTGGCTATGCACCGTGGTTCAGTTACAAAGAACGTAAAACTCAAGACCTCAAAATCATTTTCGGGCATTGGGCTGCACTGGAGGGCAACTGCAAGGAGCCCGGGATTTTCGCACTCGATACCGGTTGTGTCTGGGGTGGCTCCATGACCCTGCTCAACGTCGACACTGGCCAGAAACTGAGTTGCGATTGCGATGACCTCGGCCTTGCCAATACGTTGCCCACCCCACCCTCTCTCCCCTTGGGCGCCGGCTAAGCCCGCCCGCTGTCAGGCTACAGGAACTCTACATGAACGAATTCAAACGCATCCCGCCTCAAGAAGCCCAAGCCCTGCGCGAGCAAGGTGCTGTTGTGGTGGATATCCGTGACCCACAGGCTTTCGCCGCCGGGCATATCAGTGGTGCCAAACACCTCGACAACCACTCCCTGCATGATTTCATTGCCAAAGCCGATCTGGACCAGCCACTGATCGTTGCCTGCTATCACGGCAATTCAAGCCAAAGTGCTGCGGCGTACCTGATCAGTCAGGGCTTTAGCGATGTCTATAGCCTCGATGGCGGATTCGAACTATGGCGTGCAACTTATCCACAAGAAACGGCCCAGGATTCAGCCGAGTAAAATTTTTATTAACGCCAAGCCCGCGTGATCAGTGGGCTTGCGCCATGCCTGACCAACGGTCAAGCCCAACAAATCACGCATCTCCCCTTGACCTCTCCAATTACCAACTATCCTTTACCTCAGGCCATCCAAATCTGGGGAGAGCCGGTACACCGGTGAGTGGATTATCAGTAGTAATTTCAACGGGTTAGACCCATTGATGGTGTCCTGGGGGGTACACAGCAACTGCAATGTTGCTGCATGCCAGCACTCGAGCTGACCGATCAATCGCCGACTCCACGTATCGAGCGAGGTGACGTCATGAGTATTTTTAGCCACTTCCAACAACGCTTTGAATCCACACGCCAGGAAGAGCTCACGCTCCAGGAATACCTTGAGCTGTGCAAAAACGATAAAAGCGCTTACGCCTCAGCCGCTGAAAGGCTGCTGCTGGCCATTGGTGAACCGGAACTGCTGGACACTTCGACCAACTCTCGCTTGTCGCGAATCTTCTCCAACAAAGTGATTCGCCGTTATCCGGCCTTTGAAGACTTCCACGGGATGGAAGAATGCATTGACCAGATTGTTTCTTATTTCCGCCATGCTGCGCAGGGCCTGGAAGAGAAGAAACAAATTCTCTATCTGCTGGGCCCGGTGGGCGGCGGTAAATCATCACTGGCCGAGAAACTGAAACAACTGATCGAGAAAGTGCCCTTCTATGCGATCAAAGGCTCACCCGTCTTCGAATCGCCACTGGGCTTGTTCAATGCCACTGAAGACAGCGCCATTCTCGAAGAAGACTTCGGTATTCCAAAACGCTACCTGAGCACCATCATGTCTCCGTGGGCGACCAAACGGCTGGCAGAGTTTGGCGGCGATATCAGCCAATTTCGCGTGGTCAAACTCTACCCCTCGATTCTTAACCAGATCGGCGTCGCCAAAACCGAACCCGGTGACGAAAACAACCAGGACATTTCAGCCCTGGTCGGTAAGGTTGATATTCGCAAGCTCGAAGAATTCCCGCAGAACGACGCCGATGCCTATAGCTACTCGGGTGCTCTGTGCCGGGCCAACCAAGGCCTGATGGAATTCGTGGAGATGTTCAAGGCGCCTATCAAAGTATTGCACCCGCTGCTGACCGCTACCCAAGAGGGTAACTACAACAGTACCGAAGGCTTGGGCGCGATTCCGTTTACCGGCATCCTGCTCGCCCACTCCAACGAATCGGAGTGGCACACCTTCCGTAACAACAAGAACAACGAAGCGTTTATCGACCGGATCTACATCGTCAAAGTGCCGTATTGCCTGCGCGTCAGCGATGAAATCAAAATCTACGACAAACTGTTGTTCAACAGCTCGCTGGCCAAAGCCCATTGCGCGCCCGACACCCTGAAGATGCTTGCGCAGTTCACGGTCCTGTCACGCCTCAAGGAGCCGGAAAACTCCAACATCTACTCCAAGATGCGGGTTTACGATGGCGAAAACCTCAAAGACACCGACCCGAAAGCCAAATCGATTCAGGAATACCGCGACAGTGCGGGCGTCGACGAAGGCATGAACGGCCTTTCAACCCGTTTCGCCTTCAAAATCCTGTCCAAAGTGTTCAACTTCGACCCTCACGAAATTGCAGCCAACCCGGTGCACCTGCTTTACGTGCTGGAACAACAGATCGAGCAAGAACAATTCCAGCCTGAAACCCGCGAACGTTACTTGCGCTTCCTGAAGGAATACCTGGCCCCGCGTTATATCGAGTTTATCGGCAAGGAAATCCAGACTGCTTACTTGGAGTCGTACAGCGAGTACGGGCAGAACATCTTCGACCGCTATGTGCTGTACGCAGACTTCTGGATTCAGGATCAGGAATATCGCGACCCGGAAACCGGAGAAATCCTCAACCGCGTAGCCCTCAACGAGGAGCTCGAAAAAATCGAAAAACCGGCTGGCATCAGCAACCCGAAAGATTTCCGTAACGAAATCGTCAACTTCGTGCTGCGTGCTCGCGCCAACAACAACGGCAAAAATCCGACCTGGCTCAGCTACGAAAAACTGCGGGTGGTCATCGAGAAGAAAATGTTCTCCAACACCGAAGACCTGCTGCCGGTCATCAGCTTCAATGCCAAAGCGAGCAAAGAGGATCAGCAAAAGCACAACGACTTCGTGACCCGAATGGTCGAACGGGGTTACACCGACAAACAAGTACGACTGCTCTCCGAGTGGTACCTGCGGGTCAGGAAATCGCAATAAAAGCAGCAGCAAGCTCCTAGCTTCAAGCTGCAAGAGAACAGCGCAAACCCGGGTACCCGGAAACCGCTTCTACTTGCAGCTTGCAGCTCACCCCTTGAAGCTGCCCGGAGGGCCCCATGAGCTATGTAATAGACCGACGCCTGAATGGCAAGAACAAGAGCACGGTAAACCGTCAGCGCTTTCTGCGGCGCTACCGTGACCATATTAAAAAGGCCGTTGAAGAGGCCGTAGGTCGCCGGTCCATTACCGACATGGAACATGGCGAACAAATCAGCATTCCTGGGCGGGATATTGACGAGCCCGTGCTTCATCACGGCCGCGGCGGCAAACAAACCGTGGTACACCCCGGCAACAAGGAATTTACCAGCGGCGAACATATCCAGCGCCCACAAGGCGGCGCCGGCGGGGGCGGTGGACCTGGTAAAGCAGGCAATTCCGGCGAGGGCATGGATGAGTTCGTGTTTCAGATCACCCAGGAAGAATTCCTGGAATTCATGTTTGAGGATCTGGAACTGCCGAACCTGGTCAAACGCCACCTCACCGGCACAGACACCTTCAAAACCGTGCGCGCGGGCATCAGCAACGAAGGCAACCCGTCACGCATCAACATCATTCGCACACTGCGTTCAGCCCACGCGCGCCGCATTGCCTTGTCCGGTAGTAGCCGGGCCAAACTCAAGGAAGCCAAAGCCGAACTGGAGAGACTCAAACGCGATGAGCCCGACAATTTTGGCGATATAAAAGATATCGAGAGCGAGATCGAGAAGCTCAGCGCACGTATCCATCGCGTTCCGTTTCTAGACACCTTTGACCTCAAGTACAACCTGCTGGTCAAACAACCCAACCCCAGCTCAAAAGCAGTCATGTTTTGCCTGATGGACGTTTCAGGCTCCATGACTCAGGCCACCAAAGACATCGCCAAACGCTTTTTCATCCTGCTGTACCTGTTCTTGAAGCGCAATTACGACAAGATTGATGTCGTGTTCATTCGCCATCACACCAGCGCCCGTGAAGTCGATGAAGAAGAGTTTTTCTACTCAAGGGAGACCGGCGGCACCATTGTTTCCAGCGCCCTGAAACTGATGCAGGAAATCATGGCCGAACGCTACCCCACCAATGAATGGAACATTTACGCCGCCCAGGCTTCGGACGGTGATAACTGGAACGACGACTCACCCATTTGCCGTGACATTCTGATCAATCAAATCATGCCGTTCGTGCAGTACTACACTTATGTAGAAATAACCCCACGCGAACATCAGGCTCTCTGGTACGAATACGAACGCATCAGCGATGCGTTTTCCGACACCTTCGCACAACAGCAACTGGTCTCGGCCGGCGATATTTATCCGGTCTTCCGTGAACTCTTCCAGCGCAGGTTAGTGACATGACCGCCAAAGAGAATAAACGCCAGCCCCTGTCCACCGGCTCAGAGTGGACCTTTGAACTGATCCAGGCCTATGACCGGGAAATCGGTCGCCTGGCCGAGCGCTATGCGCTCGATACCTACCCCAACCAGATCGAGGTCATCACTGCAGAACAAATGATGGATGCCTATGCCTCTGTGGGTATGCCTCTGGGCTATCACCATTGGTCCTACGGCAAACATTTCTTGAGTACCGAGAAATCCTACAGCCGCGGCCAAATGGGACTGGCTTACGAGATCGTCATCAACTCCGATCCTTGCATTGCCTACCTGATGGAAGAAAACACCATTTGCATGCAGGCACTGGTAGTGGCCCATGCATGCTATGGGCATAACAGCTTCTTCAAGGGCAATTACCTGTTCCGAACCTGGACAGATGCCAGTTCGATCATCGATTACCTGGTATTCGCCAAGCAGTACATCATGCAATGCGAAGAGCGCCACGGCATTGATGCGGTCGAAGACCTGCTCGACTCGTGCCACGCGCTCATGAACTACGGGGTCGACCGCTACAAGCGCCCCTATCCGATTTCAGCTGAAGAGGAGCGTCGCCGGCAGAAGGATCGTGAAGAGCACCTGCAAAAGCAAATCAACGATCTGTGGCGAACTATCCCCAAAAGCGCTGACAAGTTCAGCGAAAAGGACAACATGCGTTTTCCTGAAGAACCCCAGGAAAACATTCTGTATTTTATTGAGAAACACGCCCCGCTGCTGGAACCGTGGCAGCGCGAAGTCGTGCGCATCGTGCGCAAAATTGCCCAGTATTTCTATCCACAGCGACAAACCCAAGTGATGAACGAGGGCTGGGCCACGTTCTGGCACTACACCTTAATGAACGACCTCTATAACGAAGGCCTGGTGACAGAAGGCTTCATGATGGAGTTCCTGATTTCCCACACCAGCGTAGTCTTTCAACCGGGCTTTGACAGCCCGTACTACAGCGGCATAAACCCCTATGCGCTGGGGTTTGCCATGTATTGCGACATTCGCCGCATTTGCGAAAACCCCACCGAAGAGGACCGCCGCTGGTTCCCCGACATGGCGGGTAGCGACTGGCTGTCGAGCATCAAATTCGCCATGAGCAGCTTTAAGGATGAAAGCTTTATCCTGCAATACCTGTCACCCAAGGTGATCCGCGACCTGAAATTGTTCAGCATCATGGATGACGATCAAAAGGACGACCTTCTGGTGCCGGCCATTCACGATGAGAACGGCTACCGGATTATTCGTGAAACATTGGCCGCCCAGTACAACCTGGGCAATCGGGAACCCAATATACAAATCTGGAGCATTGACCGGCGCGGAGACCGTTCATTGACCTTGCGTCACCAACAACATGATCGCAAACCCTTGGGCGAATCGACCGACGAAGTCCTCAAACACCTGCACCGCCTGTGGGGTTTTGATATTCATCTCGAAACGGTACAAGGCGATCAAGTCATGAAAGTCCACCATGTGCCCCCTAAAGGAGACGCTGGCATCGGAGATTATGGCCGTCTGGATATGAGCGCTATTCACCTGTAACACACGGAGCCTCCGTTAACGGCGTACAGGGGCTATCCTGTGCCGCTAACGGAGGTTTTTTATGCAGATTTATAAAGTTGGCGGCGCAGTACGTGATCGCTTGCTGGGCAAACCCGTAACAGACATTGACCGGGTCGTCGTAGGCGCAACCGCCGAGCAGATGCTGGCCCAAGGGTATCGCCCTGTAGGCACTGACTTCCCGGTGTTCCTTCACCCTAAAACAGGTGAAGAATACGCACTGGCGCGTACTGAAAGAAAAAGCGGGCGCGGCTATGGTGGATTTGTTTTCCACGCCAGTCCCGACGTTACGCTGGAGCAAGACCTGATACGTCGAGACCTGACCATCAACGCAATGGCCGAGGACGACGCGGGCAATGTCATTGATCCTTACCACGGCCTGCGCGATCTTGAAGATCGAGTTTTACGCCATGTTTCTCCGGCATTTGCCGAGGATCCCTTGCGAGTGCTGCGGGTGGCCCGTTTTGCGGCCCGCTATGCCGGTCTTGGCTTCAGCATCGCACCTGAAACCCTGGAACTGATGCGCCAACTGTCGCGCTCAGGCGAACTGCATGCACTGACCCCAGAGCGCTGCTGGAAAGAAATCTCCCGAGCCTTGATGGAAGATCAACCTCAGGTATTTATTGAAGTTTTGCGTCGCTGTGAGGCGCTCGAAGTGTTGTTGCCTGAGGTCAATGCTCTCTTTGGCGTGCCGCAACCACCGGCACATCACCCCGAAATCGACAGCGGCCTTCATACCCTCAGCGTGCTCGAGCAGGCGGCCTTGCACCGTCAACCCCTCACTGTGCGATGGGCTTGCCTGCTGCACGATCTGGGCAAAGGATTGACACCCGAGGACCAATGGCCCCGGCATATTGCCCACGAACATAAAGGGTTGCGGCTGATCACTGCAGTCAATGAGCGCTACAAAGTGCCGCGTGACTGTCAGGAGCTGGCGCTATTGGTGGGCGAATACCACACCCATGGTCATCGCGCTCTGGAACTCAAGGCGTCAACACTGCTGGAACTGCTTCAACGTTTTGATGTGTACCGTCGGCCACAGCGCTTTGAAGAGTTTATTGTGGCGTGCGAAATGGACGCCAAAGGACGTCTGGGGATGGAAAACCGGCCTTATCCGCAGGCTGATTACCTGCGCGGTGCGGCACGGGCCGCTCAGGCCGTGGCAGTTCAGCCGCTGCTGGAGCAAGGATTCAAAGGCCCACAGCTGGGTGAAGCGCTGAAGCATGAACGACTGAAAGCACTGCAAACCTACAAAGAGACCGCAAAAGCTCAGGCGGGAGTGCCCCATTCCTCGTAATCGCTGACAAAAGCTGCGATCGAGTGCCAAACGGTCGCTAAATAGGGCACCACTTCGTGTCGCTTCTGCGAGCCCTGGTCGTCGATCGCAGCCTTCGTACTTCGTCAGCGGCTATGCTTCGTCGACAGCATCGAGCCTGGCGTCAACTGCTCGCCCCGCCATTCAAAAGCGGCTGGCGCAAGTACTTGGTCTATCTGGGCCTCTGCCCAAATCTGGGCCAGGGGCTTACCCTCAACCGGATGAATCTTTTCGGGTGCGATCAATGCCAGTGGCCACAATACAAAAGCGTTGGTCAGTATCTCTGCCCGGGGCAAGGTCAACCCATCAAAATTACCGACCAGATCGCCGTAAAAAAGCACGTCGATATCCAGCGGCAAACCTTTGCGATCCTGGGCATAACGCCCATTATCTGCCTCGATCAGCTTCAAACGTCGACTAAGCTCAAGCAATGGCAAATCAGTTTTGGCCGCCACCACCAAATTGAAAAAAGGCCCGCTTTTGATACCCACAGGCTGACTTTCGAACACCGGCGAACAGCGCATGTCCTGCAAAAAACCAGCAAGTGCATCAAGCCCTGCGCATAGATTTTTTTCACGCTCGACATTGCTGCCCAGGCCAAGGTAAACCTGAGTTAGCGACATCCGCGCTCAATCTCCACACCCACACCTGAAGCCGCTGCAACTGCACCCGGCTTGGTCAATTTAAGGCGCAACCACGGAATATTGAATTCGCTCATCAATACCTCAGCCAAACGCTCGGCAAAGGTTTCAACCAACTGAAATTGCGCCTCTTCGGCAAACACCTGAATACGCGTGGAAACACTGGCGTAATCCAGGGCAAGCGTCAGGTCATCACCAGCCGCAGCGGGGCGGTTATCCCACGCAAAACTCAGATCAAGCCGCAGGCATTGGCGGATGCCACGCTCCCAGTCATAAGCACCAATCACGGTGTCAACTTCCAGGCCTTCGATAAACACTCTGTCCAAGCACTCTTCTCCGCAGCACGACAAGGGCGCAATGCGCCGTTAGAATCAGGGCATCCTCGCCCGGAATAGTTAGCATGTTTTGGTTACTGGCGATCCTCGCCTACCTGCTTGGCTCTCTGTCCTTCGCCATTTTGCTCAGCCGCCTGACGGGCAGTCCCGACCCGCGAATGAGCGGCTCAGGCAATGCCGGCGCGACCAACATGTTGCGTCTGGCCGGCAAAAAACTCGCCATCCTGACCTTGCTGGGCGACCTGTGCAAAGGCCTGTTCCCCGTCCTGTTGGCCAGCCAGCTCGGGCTTTCAATGCAGCAACAAGCCTGGATCGGTACCTGCGCCGTGGTGGGCCACATGTACCCGCTGTACTTCCGCTTTCGTGGAGGCAAGGGGGTCGCCACTGCTGCCGGCATGTTGCTGGGGCTTTACCCGCCAGCGGCATTAATGGCTGTCACCGCATGGCTACTGACCTTCCAGCTGACCCGCACCAGTTCACTGGCGGCACTGATTGCCACCCCGCTGACCCTGCCCTTGTTCGCCTGGCTAGCACCCACAGCCCTGCTACCCATGAGCGCGTTGACGGCACTGATCGTGTGGCGACATCGCAGTAATTTACGCGACCTTATGGCTGGGCGCGAACGGCATTTCTGAATCAGACAGATGAAAAATACCCAGCTTCATCTGCCCACCCTGACTCACAAAGGCTTCAACTGCTCCATCGGCCAGCGCGCCTGTACGCTGATCGCCAGACTTTCGTGCTGTCCCGCCTGCAAGCGCTGACAACCGGCAAACGCAATCATGGCACCGTTATCCGTGCAGAACTCCGGGCGAGCGTAGTAAACATGCCCATTCATGCCACCGAGCATTTTTTCGAGTGATTCGCGCAACGCCTTGTTTGCACTCACTCCGCCCGCAATCACCAGACGCTGCATGCCAGCTTGCTTCAATGCGCGCTTGCACTTGATGGTCAGCGTCTCGACCACCGCTTGCTGGAAAGCCAGGGCGATGTCACAGCGAGCCTGATCAAGATCATCGCCCGCCGCGACACAGCGCTGCCACGTATTCAAGGCGAAGGTTTTAAGACCGCTGAAGCTGAATGCCAGCCCTGGACGATCTGTCATTGGCTTGGGGAACACAAATCGCCCCGCAACACCCTGAGACGCCAGACGCGCGATCTCTGGCCCGCCCGGATAGTTTAGCCCCATCATCTTGGCTGTTTTGTCGAACGCCTCCCCGGCAGCATCATCGAGGGTTTCACCGAGCAACTCATATCGGCCAATACCGTCAACACGCACCAACTGGGTATGACCACCCGATACCAACAAAGCGACGAACGGAAACTCCGGCGGCAGCTCTTCCAGCATCGGAGCCAGCAAGTGGCCTTCCATGTGGTGTACGCCAAGGGCCGGAATACCCCAGGCAAAAGCCAGCGCCTGAGCGCAAGAGGCCCCAACCAGAAGGGCCCCGACCAATCCAGGACCTGCTGTGTAAGCGATGGCGTCAATCTCTGTAGGCACACAATCGGCCTCAGCAAGAACCTGACGAATCAAAGGCAGCATGCGACGCACATGATCGCGTGAGGCAAGCTCGGGAACGACACCGCCATAAGCGCGGTGCAGATCAATCTGACTGAACAGTGCATCGGCCAAAAGCCCGCGTTCACTGTCGTAGAGCGCGACGCCGGTTTCGTCGCAGGAAGTTTCTAATCCCAGTACTAGCATGGGTTTACGCCTTGTAGAGGCTAAATTCGAAGGCGCGCATAATAGTCGCCACTCCCGCCCCCGGCTAGCGGTTTTCGATCAGAGGCTTTGCATTCCGGGCGATGAGGGGTTAACATCCGCAACCCTTAAAAACCGACGTCTTCCAACGCGATTTTGCCTTGAGACGTTGACCCCGGTAATGAATGAAGGTAGCTCTGGATGCCAGCCGTCAAAGTAAAAGAGAACGAACCCTTCGACGTAGCTCTGCGTCGTTTCAAGCGCTCCTGCGAAAAAGCCGGTGTTCTGGCTGAAGTTCGCAGCCGCGAATTTTACGAGAAGCCGACTTCTGAGCGTAAGCGTAAAGCAGCAGCTGCTGTTAAGCGTCACGCGAAGAAAGTTCAGCGCGAGCAGCGCCGCGCCGTTCGTCTGTACTAATACACAGACGTTCGTTGCATGCTTCTGCCAAGCCCGGCCTAAAGCCGGGCCGTAGGCAGTTGCAGCAAGTTACACGCAACACTGTCAAGGCCGCAGATGCGACCGCGACAAAACGCTTTATCACGTCAGACCTGGCCTAATAGCCAGCGGTGCACGTCTTTACTGACGAGCCTTCCAAGGCTACCGACGAGCACACCCCTCTGATTCTCCTCAAAGACGATCAGCCCAAGGCACTCCTCACGTGCCTGCTTATTGAGCTATCCGAGGCCAGCCATTGGCCAACAGCGGAACTCAGAGCGCTACACCTACCGAAGCCATTTACACTGATTACTTAATGATCAGCGGTGTTTCGACAGATACACTTCCCCCACATGATTGAGCAGACGTCTTGCAACCCGGCAAAGCCCTTGCCTGCACGCTTTGATGACCACGCCTTTTATGCAGGTTAATGCTGCGCAGTGATGACGAGAACGCCATGGCCGGGCTAATTCCCCAGAGCTTTATTGACGACCTTCTGAACCGTACCGACATCGTCGATGTCGTTAGCTCACGCGTGCAAACGAAGAAAGCCGGCAAGAACTACACCGCCTGCTGCCCCTTCCACAAAGAAAAAACGCCGTCTTTCAGCGTCAGCCCGGACAAACAGTTTTATTACTGCTTTGGCTGCGGCGCTGGCGGTAACGCCCTCGGCTTCATCATGGACCACGACAACCTGGACTTTCCCCAGGCCGTCGAAGAACTGGCCAAAGCCGCGGGCATGGAAATCCCCCGAGAGGAGAGTGGACGCCCGCACAAACCGCGGCAGCCCACTGACTCTCCGCTGTACCCGCTCCTTACTGCTGCGGCTGAGTTTTATCGCCAGGCCTTGAAGAGCCACCCCGCCAGAAAAGCGGCCGTGGACTACCTCAAAGGCCGTGGCCTGACCGGCGAAATAGCCCGCGATTTTGGGCTAGGATTCGCACCGCCAGGCTGGGACAACCTGTACAAACACCTGAGCAGTGACACCCTCCAGCAAAAAGCGATGATTGACGCCGGCCTGCTGGTCGAGAATGCCGAAACCGGCAAGCGCTATGACCGCTTTCGTGATCGCGTGATGTTTCCAATCCGCGACAGCCGCGGCCGCATCATCGCATTCGGCGGCAGGGTGTTAGGCGACGACAAACCCAAATACCTGAACTCCCCTGAAACCCCGGTCTTTCACAAAGGCCAGGAGTTGTACGGGCTGTTCGAAGCGCGCAAGTTTAACCGCAGCCTCGATGAAATCATTGTGGTCGAGGGCTACATGGACGTCATCGCACTCGCCCAGCAAGGCTTGCGCAATGCCGTGGCCACGCTGGGTACCGCCACCAGCGAAGAGCACATGAAGCGCCTGTTTCGGGTCGTGCCCAGCGTACTGTTCTGCTTTGACGGTGATCAGGCGGGTCGCAATGCCGCCTGGCGCGCACTTGAAGCGACATTGCCATGCCTGCAAGACGGCCGACGCGCCCGGTTTCTGTTTCTGCCCGAAGGCGAAGACCCGGACACCCTCGTGCGCTCTGAAGGCACCGATGCATTCAAGGCCCGAATAAACCAGCACGCACAACCGCTGGCCGATTACTTCTTCCAGCAACTGACCGAAGAGGCCGACCCGCGTTCGCTCGAAGGCAAGGCTCATATGGCCACCCTGGCAGCACCGCTGATCGACAAAGTACCCGGCGCCAACCTTCGAACATTGATGCGCCAGCGCCTTAGCGAGATCACCGGCCTGACCAGCGAGACCGTCAGCCAACTGGCACAAAAAGCCCCCGCGCCGTCCCAACCTGCCTATGACCCGGGCATCGATTACGATGCCATGCCGGATTACAGCGACTTCCAGCAACCGGACACGTACCTCCCCCAGCAGGAATGGACACCCAAGAAACCCGGTGCTGCCGGCAAGAAATGGGAAAACAAACCCTGGGACAAAAAAGGCAAACGCGGCGGGGAGCGTGAACAAGCCTGGATTCCTGTCGGGGTTGAACCCCCTACGCTAACGGCCTTACGGACTTTGCTGCACCACCCGCAATTGGCAAAAAAAGTTGAAGATGCGGGGCACTTTGCCGCAGAAGACCAGACAAACAATCAACTACTGATTGCTCTGGTAGAGGCCGTACAGAAAAATCCTAAGCTAAGCTCCATACAGTTGCTGTCCCGCTGGCATGGGACAGAACAAGGCCGATTACTACAAAGGCTGCTGGAAAAGGAATGGCTAATTGATGCCGACAACCTTGAACAACAGTTTTTTGACACCATAACTAGCCTGTCAGCTCGCCAACGCGAGCGAAATCTAGAGCAACTTCTTCGAAAAGCACGTCAAGGCGAGCTCAGTAGCGAGGAGAAGCAACAGTTACTTGACCTTCTGGGTCGTAACAATTGCGCAACAAACCCGACCTCAACTGGCGCGTGAGGTCATAGCTAAGGTATAATCCTCGGCTTGTTTTTTTGCCCGCCAAGACCTTCAGTGGATAGGGTGTTATGTCCGGAAAAGCGCAACAGCAGTCTCGTATCAAAGAGTTGATCACCCTCGGCCGTGAGCAGAAATATCTGACTTACGCAGAGGTCAACGACCACCTGCCCGAAGATATTTCAGATCCGGAGCAAGTGGAAGACATCATCCGCATGATTAATGACATGGGGATCCCCGTACACGAGAGTGCTCCGGATGCGGACGCCCTTATGTTGGCCGATGCCGACACCGACGAAGCAGCTGCCGAAGAAGCAGCTGCAGCGTTGGCGGCTGTAGAGACCGACATTGGTCGTACTACCGACCCAGTACGCATGTATATGCGTGAAATGGGCACGGTAGAACTGCTGACACGTGAAGGCGAAATTGAAATCGCCAAGCGTATCGAAGAAGGCATTCGTGAAGTGATGGGCGCTATCGCGCACTTCCCTGGCACGGTTGACCATATTCTCTCCGAGTACACTCGCGTCACCACCGAAGGTGGCCGCCTGTCCGACGTTCTGAGCGGTTATATCGACCCGGACGACGGTATTGCGCCGCCCGCAGCTGAAGTACCGCCTCCTGTCGACCCTAAGGTTAAAGCCGAAGGCGATGACGAAGAGGACGACAAGGAAGAGAGCAGCGACGAAGAGGAAGAGGTCGAAAGCGGCCCTGACCCGATCATCGCAGCACAGCGCTTCGGTGCCGTCTCTGACCAGATGGAAATCACGCGCAAGGCACTGAAAAAGCACGGTCGCGACAGCAAGCAGGCAATTGCCGAGCTGGTTGCGCTGGCTGAGCTGTTCATGCCGATCAAGCTGGTCCCGAAGCAATTCGAAGGCTTGGTTGAACGTGTTCGCAGCGCTCTGGAGCGCCTGCGTGCACAAGAGCGTGCCATCATGCAGCTGTGTGTACGTGATGCACGTATGCCGCGTACTGATTTCCTGCGCCTGTTCCCAGGCCATGAAGTCGACGAAAGCTGGAGCGAAGGCCTGGCCAAAGGTAAAAGCAAATACGCTGAAGCCATTGGTCGCCTGCAACCGGACATCATCCGTTGCCAGCAAAAGCTGTCTGCTCTGGAGGCTGAAACTGGCCTGAAGATTGCCGAGATCAAGGACATCAACCGTCGCATGTCGATCGGTGAGGCGAAAGCCCGCCGCGCGAAGAAAGAAATGGTTGAAGCCAACTTGCGTCTGGTGATTTCCATCGCCAAGAAGTACACCAACCGTGGCTTGCAGTTCCTCGACCTGATCCAGGAAGGCAACATCGGCTTGATGAAAGCGGTAGACAAGTTTGAATACCGTCGCGGCTACAAATTCTCGACTTATGCCACCTGGTGGATCCGTCAGGCGATCACTCGCTCGATCGCCGACCAGGCCCGCACCATCCGTATTCCGGTGCACATGATCGAGACGATCAACAAGCTCAACCGTATTTCCCGCCAGATGCTGCAGGAAATGGGCCGTGAACCGACCCCGGAAGAGCTGGGCGAACGCATGGAAATGCCTGAGGATAAAATCCGCAAGGTATTGAAGATCGCTAAAGAGCCGATCTCCATGGAAACCCCGATCGGTGATGACGAAGACTCCCATCTGGGCGACTTCATCGAAGACTCGACTATGCAGTCGCCAATCGATGTGGCCACCGTTGAGAGCCTTAAAGAAGCGACACGTGACGTACTCGGCGGCCTCACAGCCCGTGAAGCCAAGGTACTGCGCATGCGTTTCGGTATCGACATGAATACCGACCACACCCTTGAGGAGGTTGGTAAACAGTTCGACGTTACCCGTGAGCGTATTCGTCAGATCGAAGCCAAGGCGCTGCGCAAGCTTCGCCACCCGACGAGAAGCGAGCACCTACGCTCCTTCCTCGACGAGTAAGACCAAAACCCCCGGCCCTGCCGGGGGTTTTGTTTTATGCCTGATACCCCTCCCCCGCGCTACAGTCCGACTACACTCCTGGCTTTGGAGTGTATTACGAGAAGCGCATGCCACGATCGCTTGCTGTCCTGTTCCTGTCATTTATTGCTTGGACGACTGAAGTTGGCGCATTAACGCTCACCGATGAAGAACAGCACTGGCTCAACGATCACCCACAACTGCGTCTTGGCATCGATGCCTCATGGCCGCCATTCGAGTTCCGCGATCAGGATGGCCTCTATACAGGTCTGGCCGCTGACTACGTAACGCTGATCGAAAAACGTTTGGGCGTAACAATCAAACCGGTTGAACCCCATAGCTGGACCCACGTACTTGAAATGGCCAAAGCCAAGGAAATCGATTGGCTATCGGGCATCATGTCCACCCCCGAACGCCAAAAAAGCCTTGCCTTCACCCGCCCTTATCTCGACTTCCCCATCGTCATCCTCGCCCACAAAGACGGACCAGCGCCTCACAGCATTAAAGAGCTGTATGGTCTCAAAGTCGCCGTGGTCGAAAACTATGCACCCCATGAATTGCTTCAAGCCCAGCATCCCGACTTGAACATTGTCGCGCTTCCCAACGTAAGTTCCGCTCTTCAGGCGTTAGCCACCGATCAAGTGGATGCCATGGTCGGGGACTTGGCCTCCAGTGTTTGGAGCATGCGCCAACTCAAGCTCAACGGCCTTTATGTCAGTGGCGAAACGCCCTATCGGTACCAACTGGCCATGGCCACCCCGAAAGACGAGACCCTATGGGCAGGGATTCTCGACAAAGTACTGGCTGACATCACCCCCGCCCAGACAGAGGCCATACAAGAGCGCTGGATAGGCTCATCAAGCGACTACTCCCCGGTGTGGCATACCCTGCTGACCTATGCCCTGCCTGGCGTATTGTTACTGATGACCGTGCTGATCGTTGTCATTCGTATCAATCGCCGCTTGAGCAGCGAAATCTCTCGACGCATTGCCCTCGAGCAAGCGCTACGTAGCAGCGAATATCACTACAGAGGCCTGATAGAAAGCCTTTGCGCGATTTCTTGGGAAGTTCGTTTGGATAATTACAATTACAGCTACGTGTCTCCACAGGCAGGAGCTTTGCTCGGCTATCCGCTAAGCGACTGGCTACTTGAGGGTTTCAGGAGCCGTCTTGTTCACCCCGACGACCTACAGTGGGTTCACGCTTATTGCGATGAGGAGATCAGTAGCGGACGCGATCACAGCGTTGACTATCGCGTCATAACCGCCCACAGAAAAACCTTGTGGATAAGAGACATTGTCAGCATAACGACCCACAACCAACAGCCCGTGCTGCGGGGCTTGATGATCAACATCAGCCAGTCAAAAGAGACCGAAGAAGCGCTACGCCTTTCTGAAGAAAAGTTCGCCAAAGCCTTTCATGCATCACCTGATGGTCTTTTACTGACCCGACAACGCGATGGCCTGTTAATCGAGGTCAATGAAGGCTTCAGTCATATCAGCGGTTACTGCAGCTCAGACGCCCTGTACCGCTCAACACTGGAGCTAGGGTTGTGGGCCGACCCGCAGCAGCGTATCGAGCTGTTGGCACTCCTTGATCAACAGGGCTTTGTACGTGATTTCCAATGCAGCGTGCGGCATCGGGACGGACGCACATTGCTCTGCGAAATATCCACTCGACCTCTGATGATTGGCAACGAAAACTGCATGCTGACCATCGCCCGCGATATCAGCGAAAGCCAGCTCATGCAGGAAAAACTACTGCAAACGGCAACGGTTTTTGACAGCACGGCTGAAGGCATCATCTTCACAGACCCGCAGCAAAACATCACTGCGGTCAATCGCGCCTTTACAGAAATCACCGGCTATAGCGAGCGTGACGCTTTGGGCCAGTCATCACGCTTAATGGCGTCAGGGCAACATGACAGCGCTTTCTATGTCTCGATGTGGCATCAGCTGTCCAACGAAGGGCACTGGCAGGGGGAAATCTGCAACAAGCGTAAAAATGGCGAGACCTACCCCTGCTGGATGACCATCAGCGCGGTATACGACAGCGACCACAAAATCACCCACTTCGTGGCCGTTTTTGCCGATATATCCAGCCTCAAACACGCACAAGACCGCCTCGATCATCAGGCACACCATGACCCGCTGACTAACCTCCCCAACCGCTTGCTGTTTGAAAACCGGTTGCAACAGGCGCTCAGCGAACCCGATCGGTATGGCCAGCAAGGTGCCGTATTATTTCTCGATCTGGACCGTTTCAAAAACATCAACGACAGCCTTGGCCACCCCATTGGCGACCTGTTGCTAAATGCTATCGCTACCCGCCTGAAAGAGCAGTTGCGGGACATCGACACCGTGGCCCGCCAGGGTGGTGACGAGTTCATCATCTTGCTGCCGGCACTCAAGAACCCCAGCGATGCCGAGCTGATTGCCAACAAGCTACTGGCCTGTTTCAACGCCCCCTTTGTTGCAGGTGAACATGAGCTTTTTATCAGTGCCAGCATCGGCGCCAGTATTTACCCCGATGACGGAACCGACGTCGCCACACTGGTCAAAAACGCCGACGCGGCGATGTACCGCTCAAAGCTTAAAGGGCGCAACCGTATTGAACGCTACACCCATGACCTGACTGCCCAAGCCAGTGCGCGAGTCCTGCTGGAACAAGAACTGCGCCGTGCAATGGAGCGCGGCCAGTTGTCATTGTCTTACCAACCCAAAATCAGCCTGAAAGACCATAGCCTGGTGGGGGCTGAAGCACTGATTCGCTGGAACCATCCTGAACTGGGAAACATCCCGCCTGATCGCTTCATCGTTCTGGCCGAAGAAAACGGCATGATCATCCCCATCGGCGATTGGGTACTTGAGCACGCCTGCCAACAATTAAATGCCTGGAAACAACTGTATGAGCCCTTCGGGCCCGTGTCCGTCAATTTGTCGGGCACACAACTGCGCCAACCCGCGCTGCTGGCACGCATTCAAGAGCTGCTCAAAAGTTACTCCCTTGAGCCAGATGCATTACAGCTGGAAATCACCGAAAACTTCATCATGAGTCAAACCGAAGAAGCGCTGGACGTCTTGCATAAGCTCAAGCAGCTTGGCGTACAGCTGGCCATTGATGACTTCGGCACCGGGTATTCCTCCCTCAGTTACCTCAAACGTTTACCGCTCAACACGCTGAAAATCGACCAGTCATTTATCCGCGGGCTCCCGGAAGATGCCGATGATGTCGCCATCGTCCGCGCCATCATTGCACTGGGGCGCAGCATGCAGCTGACCATCATCGCCGAAGGTGTAGAAACCCAGGCACAACAGGATTTCCTGGCTAAAGAAGGCTGCGAACAGATACAGGGTTACCTCGTCAGCGTGCCGTTATCTGCGGAAGAGTTCGCAGCTTCCTTTCTTCGTATGTCTATTTCAGACTTTTCGGATAGCACTGACGCTAAACCATCGTTATAATCCGCGACCTACTGAGGGCCTATAGCTCAGTTGGTTAGAGCAGGGGACTCATAATCCCTTGGTCGTAGGTTCGAGTCCTACTGGGCCCACCATACTCAAAGCCGCGCATTGCGCGGCTTTCGTGTTTCTGGAGTGGTCACTGTTTTTACAGTCCTACGCTCCACCCCTATCAAGCAGACAAAGTGCCGGTTCGCCAGCCCTCCGCAATCCCCTCCCCTATGGCTACACCTCAACCGTCCTTCCATGACCGGCGTGATGCGCAGGACAGGTCTCGACGTCCCTGTGCACACGGGAAAAAAATACAAAATAGGCTAGAGTTCAACGCTGCGCAGCGTTCGCACATGGGGTGGATAGCGGACGCTGCACATGGCCCGCAGACCCTCAGGCTTAGATATCGGAAGCTACAGAAGCGGCCTTGGGGTTACGGGCCTTGAGATGTGATTTGCACAATGGCCTACCACACAATCACATATGACGTTTTCCGGCCTCGGACTATAAGTGTCTGGCATGGGTCAGGCATAAAGCGGGCGCGGAACCTAAAGGAGATGGAATGAAAAGCAAAGTTAAAAAGGGACATGTGTTTTTGATTATTTTTATTGCGTTTGCTGTGTTCAGTTTCTTGATGACTAACTGGGATCAATCGTTGTGAGTTCCTGAACTCCACGTAAGGGGAACTTGGCAGAGCTTGCCCGCATAGGCTCGCTCAGCTGCAAAGCGCAATCACCGACAGCCCTGTACCATGAACATCCACATCGCTCATGCCACAGGAATCCCCCTTGTCCGATACTCGCCCACCCGCGCTGGATGAAATCGACCGTCAATTGATTGCCGCCTTGCAGCTCAATGCCCGTGAAAGCGTGGCGATGCTGGCTCGTCAGCTGGGCATCGCGCGCACAACGGTGACCTCGCGCTTGGCACGACTGGAGAAGACCAAGGTGATCACCGGATACGGCGTGCGTTTGGGCCAACGCCTGATCGATGGCGGTTTGCAAGCCTATGTAGGGATCACGGTGCAGCCCCGCTCCGGCAAAGATGTGGTGCGACGCTTGAGCGCAATGGCTCAGGTGCAACAGCTTTGTGCGGTGAGCGGCGAGTTCGACTACGTGGCATGGCTGCGCAGCGACTCCCCCGAGCAACTGGATCAATTGCTCGATCAGATCGGCAGCGTTGAGGGCGTCGAAAAAACCACGACGTCGATCATCCTCAGCAGCAAAGTGGATCGTAAATAACGCATTACGACTACCAACCTCGTCATATTGACTAAAAAAAAGCCATTCCGACGACAGTTTGCGTCTTATTAACGAGTTCTACGCTCCCTATCATGGTGCCTGTCTTTTCCTATACTCAGCGTTAAGCGCGGGTCGCCAGCAAGGTCAGCCATGAATAAGAAGAATCGTCACCCTCTGGACGGCAAAAAACCCGTCACCATTTTCGGCCCGGACTTCCCCTTCGCGTTTGATGACTGGATCGAACATCCGGCGGGCCTGGGCAGTATTCCCGTTGAGAAGCTGGGTGCTGAGGTGGCCATTGTCGGTGCGGGCATGGCCGGCATGGTGGCGGCGTACGAATTGATGAAACTGGGCCTCAAGCCCGTGGTGTATGAAGCCTCGAAAATGGGCGGGCGTCTGCGCTCACAAGCCTTTGAAGGCAGCGAAGGGGTAATCGCTGAACTGGGCGGCATGCGCTTCCCGGTGTCCTCAACGGCGTTTTACCACTACGTCGATAAGCTGGGGCTGGAAACCAAACCTTTTCCCAACCCGCTAACCCCCGCGTCAGGCAGCACCGTGATTGACCTTGAAGGCCAAACCTTCTACGCCCAAAAACTCTCGGACTTGCCTGCATTGTTCCAGGAAGTTGCTGACGCTTGGGCCGATGCACTGGAAGCAGGGTCACGCTTTGGCGATATTCAACAAGCTATCCGTGACCGTGACGTGCCTCGCCTGAAAGAATTGTGGAACACCCTGGTGCCACTCTGGGATGACCGCACGTTTTACGACTTCGTCGCCACGTCAAAAGCCTTCGCCAAGTTGTCGTTCCAGCATCGCGAGGTGTTCGGTCAGGTAGGGTTTGGCACAGGCGGCTGGGACTCTGACTTCCCAAATTCCATGCTCGAAATTTTCCGCGTGGTCATGACCAACTGCGACGATCATCAACACTTGGTAGTCGGCGGTGTAGAACAGGTGCCACTGGGCATCTGGCGTCACGCGCCTGAACGCTGCGCCCACTGGCCCGAAGGCACCAGCCTTAGCTCGTTGCACCATGGAGCACCGCGTACCGGGGTCAAAAGCATCAGCCGCAGTGCAGACGGACAGTTTTCGATCACCGACAATCTGGGTGTCACCCGCCCTTACGAAGCGGTTCTGGTCACCTGCCAAAGCTGGCTGCTGACCACACAAATTGAGTGCGAGGAGTCGCTGTTCTCGCAAAAAGTGTGGATGGCGCTGGACCGTACGCGCTACATGCAATCGTCGAAAACTTTCGTCATGGTCGACCGTCCTTTCTGGAAAGACAAAGACCCTGAGACTGGCCGCGACCTGATGAGCATGACGCTCACAGACCGCCTGACCCGCGGCACTTACCTGTTTGATCACGGCGTTGACAAACCGGGGGTGATTTGTCTGTCGTACTCGTGGATGAGCGACGCTCTGAAAATGCTGCCGCATCCTGTCGAAAAACGCGTCAAGCTGGCGCTCGATTCCTTGAAGAAGATCTACCCTAAGGTGGATATTGCCAGCCGCATCATTGGCGACCCGATCACCGTGTCATGGGAAGCTGACCCGCACTTTCTCGGCGCTTTTAAAGGCGCGCTGCCGGGCCACTATCGTTACAACCAGCGTATGTACGCACACTTTATGCAGCAGGATTTTCCACCCGAACAACGTGGTATTTTTATTGCCGGTGATGATGTGTCCTGGACACCTGCGTGGGTCGAAGGCGCCGTACAGACCTCATTGAACGCGGTATGGGGCATCATGACCCACTTTGGCGGCAGCACTCACGCCGCAAACCCCGGCCCTGGCGATGTGTTCAATGACATCGGCCCCATCGCCCTGCCGGATTGATCGCCCCACAGCAGGAGCACTTTATGCGCGTCGCGCTTTATCAATGCCCGCCTTTGCCACTGGATGTGGCGGGCAATCTGCAACGACTGCACACCATCGTCTTGCAGGCCAAAGACAACGTAGACTTGCTGGTCCTGCCTGAAATGTTTCTAACGGGCTACAACATCGGCGCCAAAGCCGTCGCCGAACTCGCGCAAGCGCAGGACGGCGACGCCGCACAGCAGATTGCCGAATTGGCGAAAGCCAATAACATGGCCATCGTTTACGGTTACCCCGAACGCGCCGAGGACGGGCACATTTACAACAGCGTGCAGCTGATTGATGCCCAGGGCCAAAGCCTGTGCAACTACCGCAAAACGCATCTTTTCGGTGAGCTGGATCGCCTGATGTTCAGCCAGGGGCCCGATGCCTTTCCGGTCTTCGATCTGGAAGGCTGGAAGCTTGGCTTGCTGATTTGTTATGACCTTGAGTTCCCGGAAAACGCCCGCCGTCTGGCCCTGGCGGGTGCTGAGCTGATTGTGGTACCCACGGCCAACATGGCGCCTTACGAGTTCATTGCAGATGTCACTGTGCGCAGCCGCGCCTTCGAGAATCAGTGTTATGTGGCCTATGCCAACTATTGCGGGCGCGAGGACGACATTCAGTACTGCGGCCATAGCAGTATCGCAGCGCCTAATGGCGTACAGATCGCACTGGCCAACGACGAAGAAATGTTGATTGTGGCCACGCTGGACAGTCAGCAATTGCTCGATGCCAAAGACGGTAATTTTTACCTGGCCGACCGTCGCCCTGAACTTTACAACGAGCTGACCAAGCGCTGATCCGCTAGCATAGGTACTTCTCTGTTGCGGAAGTGCCCATGCCTGCGCTGAACCACCCTCACGCCCAACGTTTGACCCTGAATAACGGTCTCACCCTTTCTGTGCGCCAAGAACCGCGCCTCAATCGCTGCGCAGCCGTTTTGCGCGTAGCAGCAGGCAGCCACGATGTGCCCGCGGCTTGGCCGGGGCTGGCGCACTTTCTGGAACATCTGCTGTTTCTCGGTACAGAGCGCTTTGCCGCCCAAGACAATCTGATGGCCTACGTGCAGCGTCACGGCGGCCAAATCAACGCAAGAACCAGCGAGCGCCATACCGACTTCTTTTTCGAACTCCCGCCCAGCGCTTTTGCGGGTGGCCTCGAACGCTTGTGGGACATGCTCGCCCACCCGAGCATGAACAAAGAAACGCAACTGCGCGAACGCGAAGTGCTGCACGCCGAGTTTATCGCCTGGACCCGTGAGGCATCGGCCCAGCGCCAACTGGCGCGGCTGCAAGCGCTGAACCCGGCGCACCCGCTCAGGGCTTTTCATGCCGGTAATCGTTACAGCCTGCCGATCCCCCGCCCGAGCTTTCAACAGGCCTTGCAGGATTTTTATCAGCAGTTCTACCAAACCGGGCAAATGACCCTTAGCTTGGTTGGCCCGCAATCAGTGACGGAGCTTGAAGCACTGGGCGAGCATTACAGCGCCGTCTTGCACACCGGCAAAGCTGTACCGCAGATCGCCCCGCCCGCCCTGATGAGCACAGGTGAACACGCCTATCACCACATTGACGGGCAGCACCTGAGCCTGATGTTTGCCTTCGACCCGTTGCCGCCCGAATCGGCTCAGGCACTGGCGTTTCTCTGCCACTGGATCAACGCCGACAAACCGGGCGGACTCGTCGCAGCGTTACGCCAGCAACACCTGATCGACACCCTCAAAGCCAGTCCTGTTTATCAGTTCGAAAGTCAGGCACTGCTGCAAATCGAGTTCAGTGCTGCCAGCGACATTGCTGAACACGCTTCCAGCATTCGGGACACGTTTTGCGACTGGCTGTCGTTCTTCAGTGCTCAAGCCGAATGGCCGACCCTGCGCGACGAATACCATCGGCTGCAACAGCGTCAGCAAGCCGTGAGTGGTGCATTGGAACTGGCCCGCCGCGACGTAGAGCAACACACTCTCCAGTTGTCGGATCTAGGCGTCACCGCACTCAAAAGCGCACTGCAACAGATGCAACCCACAGCGCGTCATGGGTCAGCACACGACTGGCAATTGCCAACGCCGAACCCGTTTCTCAAGGTGCCGGATGAACCCGTCAGCGCAGGCTTGATTCGTGGGCAGACCAGCGCGCATCGAGGCTTGCGTACCTTTGCTCAAGATCGGTTGCGAGATCGACGCGCCCCGTCTGCCATGAGCTTTAGCTCAGCCATTGCTGCGCACAACACAGAGGCGTCGATTTATCTGCGCTGGAGCCTGCCGGGGCAATTGGACGATGTGCTGCTGGTACGTCTGCAAAGCAGTTTGCGCTCACTGCAACAGGATGCGCGCCAGGCGGGAGTTGAGGTGGTGCTGAGCGCATCAGGGACACACCTGCTGCTCAAAATGCAGGGCTTTCACACGCCTATGCCCACCATTCTGGAGCACGCTCTTCGCTCACTCGTCGCGCCGGGTACATACGACGCTGCACCAGCGCCTACCCTGATGCCCATTCGCAACCTGCTTAAGCGTCTGCCCGAGATTCATCAACAGGGGGCAGCGCCCGAGGTCAGCGATCTTGAGCAGTGCTGGGCAACCGCGCAATGGGAAGGGTTAGCCGTCGCCTTGCCCGCATCGACCCAAGCTGTAATGACAAGTGTCTTGAGCAAAGTTCCTGGCACGCCAAAGGCGCAGCATTCAGAGCCGCCAGCATTGCGGCACACTTGGCACGTCGAACCCGGCGACTCCAGCGAACAGGCCCTGTTGGTGTATTGCCCGGCCCCCATCGGTCATCTGGCTGACGAAGCCGCATGGCGGTTGCTCGCGCACCTGGCCCAAACACCGTTCTATCAGCAACTGCGAGTTGAGTTGCAACTGGGCTATGCCGTATTCAGCGGTCTGCGGCAAATTAACGGCCAAACCGGCCTGCTGTTCGGCGTGCAATCACCTCACGCCTCTGTGGCTGAAATCCATGCGCACATCGAAGCGTTTATCACCGCACTGCCGGCATTGATCACCGTGCTGGATGAAACTTCTTTCACGCAGGCGCGCACCTCCTTGGCACAACAATTTTCGAGCGCGTCACTGGGGGCGCTCCAGGCCGCAGAGCTACTGTGGCACGCCAAGCTGGCCGGCCATCCGTCGGATTACCTGACAGCCCTCTACAACGCGCTTATGACGCTGGATCAGGCCACTACACTGTCTGCAGCACAGCGCATTGCCCAAGCCGAAAATGGCTGGCTGTGTTTAGCAACACAAGCAGCGCCTGAAGCGTTTTATCAAGGAAAAAGCTGATCGTTACCAACCCTGCAATGAGCTTTCTTCCACATCAGGCGTTCAAAAAGCGTCAAATTTAGTAACATAGCCACCTAAGCTTTTGAACAGCCCCTCCGGGAGCTGGACTAATCAAGAGACACCCATTCACCCACCTGCTGAAGGAGTCACGAAATGGCTTGGACTAAACCTGCTTACACCGACCTGCGTATTGGCTTTGAAGTCACCATGTACTTCGCAAGCCGTTGATCTGTTTTGGCTCTTCCATAGAGAGCTGAGCAGAGCAACCCAACGCCTCGGTTCGCCGGGGCGTTTTTATTTCCAGATTTGCAAGAGAACACGCCATGTTTGTCCAGATTTTAGGTTCCGCCGCTGGCGGTGGTTTCCCGCAGTGGAACTGTAACTGCGTCAACTGCGCGGGTTTTCGCGATGGCACGCTGAACGCCAAGGCACGCACCCAGTCATCGATTGCCATCTCCGATGACGGCGTCAACTGGGTACTGTGCAACACCTCGCCCGACATCCGTGCGCAACTGCAGAGCTTTGCCCCGATGCAACCGGGCCGCGCTCTACGGGATACCGGGATCAGCGCCATCATTTTGATGGACAGCCAGATCGATCACACCACCGGCCTTTTGAGCCTGCGAGAAGGCTGCCCGCACGATGTGTGGTGTACCGACATGGTGCATGAAGACCTCAGCACCGGCTTCCCGCTGTTCAACATGCTCAAGCACTGGAACGGCGGCCTGAACTGGCACCGTATTGAGCTGGAAGGCTCATTCACCATCCCCGCCTGCCCGAACCTGCGCTTCAGCCCGTTGCCTTTGCGCAGCGCCGCGCCGCCGTACTCGCCGCACCGCTTCGACCCGCATCCGGGCGATAACATTGGCCTGATCGTTGAAGACCTGCGTACCGGCGGCAAACTGTTCTACGCACCGGGCCTGGGCAAAGTCGATGCGCCGTTGCTGGAAATCATGGCCGGCAGCGATTGCCTGCTGGTGGACGGCACGATGTGGGACGACGATGAAATGCAGCGCCGTGGCGTTGGCACACGCACTGGCCGTGAAATGGGTCATCTGGCCCAAAACGGCCCCGGCGGCATGCTCGAAGTGCTTGAGCAGTTGCCTGAGCAGCGCAAGGTGCTGATTCATATCAACAACACCAACCCGATCCTCGATGAAGACTCTGCCGAGCGCGCCGAACTGGCCCGCCGGGGTGTTGAAGTCGCCTTTGATGGCATGAGCATCGAGCTGTAAACAAAACGATTCGTAGCAGCTGCCGCAGGCTGCGTCCGGTTGCGAAGCAATCGTAGAAAGGCATATCCGGGTTTAACTGATAAACCGCGCGGTCTGATTTCAGGACGGCTTTGCCGCCCAACGCAGCCTTCGGCAGCTGCTACGAAGGCAAAACCAATTAATTTGGAGGCACCATGACCCAAGCCCCACTCTCCACCGCCGAATTCGAAGCAGCCCTGCGCGCAAAAGGCGCGTATTACCACATCTATCACCCGTATCAGGTGGCGATGTATGAAGGCCGTGCGACCCGCGAGCAGATTCAGGGCTGGGTCGCCAACCGCTATTACTATCAGGTCAACATCCCGCTTAAAGACGCCGCCATCCTCGCCAACTGCCCTGACCGGGAAGTGCGCCGCGAGTGGATTCAACGCATGATCGACCACGACGGCGCTCCCGGTGAAGACGGCGGCATCGAAGCCTGGCTGCGATTGGGGCAAGCCGTTGGCCTGGACCCGGATCAACTGCGCTCTCAGGAACTGGTCCTGCCGGGCGTTCGTTTTGCGGTGGACGCCTACGTCAACTTCGCCCGTCGCGCCACCTGGGAAGAAGCCGCCAGCAGCTCGCTCACCGAAATGTTCGCGCCGCAGATTCACCAGTCACGTCTGGACAGCTGGCCGCAGCATTACCCGTGGATTGATCCGGCCGGTTATGAATATTTCCGCACGCGTCTGGGCCAAGCCCGCCGCGACGTTGAACATGGTCTGGCGATCACTTTGCAGCACTACACCACCTACGAAGGCCAGCAGCGCATGCTGGAAATTCTCCAATTCAAACTGGACATTTTGTGGAGCATGCTCGATGCCATGACCATGGCCTACGAACTGGATCGCCCGCCTTATCACAGCGTGACCGACCAACGTGTCTGGCACAAAGGAATCACCCTATGAACTTCGATCGCAGCAAAATCCCGACCTGGCGCCCCGGCTACCGCTTTCAATACGAGCCAGCGCAAAAAGGCCACGTGCTGCTATACCCCGAAGGCATGATCAAACTCAACGACAGCGCAGCCTTGATCGGTGGACTGATTGATGGCCAGCGCGACGTTGCCGCTGTCATCGGCGAACTGGACAAACAGTTCCCCGGCGTACCCGAGCTCGGCGCAGACATCGAGCAATTTATGGAGGTCGCTCGTGCAGAGCACTGGATCGAACTTGCCTGAGAGCCCGATGGCGCTGCCACCCAAACCCGAAGTGGGTCTGCCGCTGTGGCTGCTGGCCGAGCTGACGTATCGCTGCCCGCTGCAATGCCCGTACTGTTCCAACCCGCTGGACTTTGCCCAGCAAGGCAAAGAGCTGACGACTGAACAGTGGATCAAGGTGTTTCGCGAAGCGCGGGAAATGGGCGCAGCGCAGTTGGGCTTCTCCGGCGGCGAACCCCTGGTGCGCCAGGACTTGGCCGAATTGATCGCAGAAGCCCGCAAACTGGGTTTCTACACCAACCTGATTACCTCGGGCATTGGCCTCACCGAGCAAAAAATCAGCGATTTCAAAAAAGCCGGGCTGGACCATATTCAAATCAGCTTCCAAGCCAGCGACGAACAGGTCAATAACCTGCTGGCCGGCTCAAAAAAAGCCTTTGCGCAAAAGCTCGAAATGGCCCGCGCCGTCAAAGCCCACGGCTATCCGATGGTGCTGAACTTTGTGACCCATCGGCACAATATCGACAAGATCGACCGCATCATCGAGCTGTGCATCGCCCTTGAAGCCGACTTCGTGGAACTTGCCACCTGCCAGTTCTACGGCTGGGCACAGCTGAACCGCGTCGGCTTGCTGCCGACCAAAGAACAGCTTGTCCGGGCCGAGCGCATCACTAACGAATACCGGGCCAAACTTGAAGCCGAAGGGCATCCCTGCAAGCTGATATTTGTCACCCCTGACTATTACGAAGAACGCCCAAAAGCCTGCATGAATGGTTGGGGCAGTATCTTTTTGACAGTCACCCCTGACGGCACAGCGCTGCCGTGCCACGGCGCACGGCAAATGCCGGTCGAGTTCCCCAACGTGCGCGACCACAGCATGCAGCACATTTGGTACGACTCGTTTGGCTTCAACCGTTTTCGCGGTTACGACTGGATGCCCGAGCCTTGCCGCTCGTGTGACGAAAAAGAAAAAGACTTCGGCGGCTGTCGTTGTCAGGCCTTTATGCTCACGGGCGATGCCAGTAACGCAGACCCTGTGTGCAGCAAGTCGCCACAGCATGACCTGATTCTCAAGGCGCGCGAAGAAGCCGAGCACGCCACTCAGACCATCGAACAACTGGCCTTCCGAAATGAACGAAACTCCCGTCTCATCGCCAAAGGCTGAACCTTTCAGCGCCGCACTCGCCGTCGCCGCGGGGATCGATTTCGCCGAGTTGCGGGTCGGCTCTGCTGGCCTGTTCTGGAATGAATACCGGCCCCAAGACGCGGCTTGCCGCCTCTGGCACTGGAGCGATGGCCAGGCCCACTGCCTGACGCCTGCGGGCTTCAGCGTGCGCAGCCGAGTGTACGAATATGGCGGCGGCGCCTTCTGCCTGAGCGATGACGGTGTGGTGTTCGTCAATGAGGCCGATCAGCAACTCTACCGTCAGGCACTCGATGGCAGCGCACCACAGGCGCTGACCACGGGGACGTGCCGCTATGGCGATGTGCAGTGGTCTGACGGACGGGTAATGGCGGTCGAAGAACAGGCCGAACAGCACCGGCTGGTCAGCATTCATGCCAGTACCCTTGAGCGTCAGGTACTGGCCGAGGGCGCTGACTTCTACGCAGCGCCAACCTTGAGCCCGGACGGTCAGCGTCTGGCCTGGATCGAATGGAGCCGACCGCACCAGCCCTGGACCGCCACACGCCTGATGCTGGCCGAAGGGCAAATCGACGGTCAGTGGAATGCCGCTCACTGTATCGCGGGCGACTTAAGCGAAGAGTCGCTGCAACAGCCACGCTTTGACGAACACAATCGTCTGCATTGCCTTACCGACCGGGCGAGCTTCTGGCAGCCTTGGGCTGAGTCCGGCGAAGGGCTTGTTCCTGCCCCCGCCAGCGCCGCCGATCATGCGCCTGCACCTTGGCAATTAGGGGCCAGCACCTGGTTACCGCTGGGCGAGCAGAGCTATCTGGCCAGTTGGACAGAAGCCGGATTCGGACATCTGGGTCTGCGTTTAGCCGACGGTACCGTTGAAGACTTCACGGGAGAGTACAGCCGCTTCCGTAGCCTGGCGCTGGATGAAACGTTCATCTATTGCATTGCTGCATCGCCCATCAGCCCCTCGGCCGTCATCGCCATTCGTCGCAGCGACAAACACATGAGCGTTCTGGCCGGCGGCGTTGCGCCTCTGCCTGCCGATCAGATCAGCTACCCGCAAACCCTGCATTACCCTTCTGCGGGCGGCGAGGCACACGGCTTTTTCTACCCGGCAATGAACGTACAGGGTGCGCCGCCGCTGGTGGTGTTTATACACGGCGGCCCTACCTCGGCCTGCTACCCGATGCTCGACCCACGTATTCAGTACTGGACGCAGCGCGGCTTTGCCGTGGCCGATCTGAACTATCGCGGCAGCACCGGTTATGGCCGCGCCTATCGCCAAGCGTTGCACCTGAAATGGGGCGAAGTGGATGTAGAAGACGCTTGCGCCGTTGTCAGTCATCTCGCAGCGCAGGGTTTGATTGATGCCAGCAACGCCTTTATTCGCGGGGGTAGCGCGGGGGGATACACCACCTTGTGCGCCTTGGCATTCAAGAACGTGTTCCGTGCGGGGGCCAGCCTTTACGGCGTCAGTGACCCTGTTGCTTTGGCCAGGGCTACCCATAAGTTCGAAGGCGATTACCTGGACTGGCTGATCGGCGACCCGCAACGCGACGCCGAACGTTATGCGGCCCGCACGCCTTTGCTACACGCCGATAAAATCCGCGTGCCGGTGATTTTCTTTCAAGGTGAGTTGGACGCAGTGGTTGTGCCGCAGCAGACCCGCGACATGGTCAAGGCACTGCAAGACAACGGCATTCCGGCTCAAGCGCATTACTACCCGGACGAACGCCACGGCTTTCGAAAGGCCAGTAATCAGGCTCACGCACTGGAGCAGGAATGGTTGTTTTATTGCAATGTCATGCAAAACCGGTAGCCGCTGCCGCAGACGGTCTTATCGTTTAGCGATGATGTAAACCGCGTGCACAACGCCCGGGATATAACCACAGAGGGTCAACAGAATATTCAGCCAGAATGCACCGGCGAAACCCACTTGTAGAAACACACCCAGAGGTGGAAGCAGGATGGCGATGATGATTCTTATAAAGTCCATATTTTCAGCTCCCCAAAATAAAGTGGGCTCATTCAAGCCCGACCGTTAGTCGACTCCGGGCGCGGTTAAAAGGTTCAGTGCCAACTTATCCCCAGGCAAAAAAAACGCCCCATGCCGAAAGAAACAGGCATGGGGCGCGCGGGATACCGCGAGACGGTTCGTTAAATTCTGTGGAGTGGGTGCGATCAGACCGCAACCCCTCGACGGCACTGCAATTGCGCAGTGCGAACGCGGGCAAAGGCCCGGGCCAGACGCAGCAGCATCTCGTCAATATTGCCTTTGCTGACGCACAGCGCAGGCGTAAAACGCAAGCAGTCAGGCTGCGGAGCGGTGATCAGCAAGCCCTCATACAAGGCCGCCTTGACCACGGCATCTGCCGAGTTGTCTGACAGGGTCAAACCCCAGAGCAAACCTTGGCCGCGCAGTTCACCCTGTGCATAACTATTGGCCAGGCGACCCAGTCCTTCACGCAGGTGATGACCGGCTTCGCGAACGTCTTGCAGGAAGTTCTTTTCCAGCAGCGTGTCGAGCACGGCAACCCCGGCGGCGGTCATCAAGGCATTGCCATGATGGGTGCCGCCCAACTCACCCGGCTCCAGGCAACACGCCTTGCCTCGCGCCAGCAATGCCGCCAATGGCACGCCGCCGCCCAAGCCTTTGCCCAAGGTCACAATATCGGCTCGTACGCCGTAATTTTGCTCCGCCAGCAGGGTGCCGCAACGACCCATACCGGTTAGTACTTCATCGAGAATCAGCAAGATGCCCAATTCTCGACAGAGCCGCTCTACGCCCTTGAGGTAATGCTCGGTGGCAGGAATCACCCCGGCTTCACTCTGCACAGGCTCCAGCATGATCGCCACGGTCTGCGCATCAACCGCCGCATGCAACGCGGGCAAGTCATTGAACGGCACATTGATAAAGCCCGGCAGTTGCGGCTCGAAACGGTTATCGAACGTGCCGCTGCCAGAAGCCGACATCGCGCCAAAACTGCGGCCGTGGCAGCTGCGGGTTGCCGTGATGATGCGATGAGCGCCACCGCGATGCAGCTGGCCCCACTTACGTGCCAGCTTGATCGCGCCTTCGTTGGCTTCAGCCCCTGTGTTCAGAAAATGCACCTGATCGCTGCCCGTGCTTTCACACAGGCGCTGGGCCAAGGTCAACATGGCACGGTTATAAAAACCGGCACCCGGGTTCATCAACGACTGTGTCTGATCGGCCATCGCCTTGATCAACACCGCGGGACTGTGCCCCAGACTGTTCACCGCACCACCTTGCGTGAAGTCGAGATAGGCGCGGCTGTCGCTGTCCCACATCCAGGAGCCCTGACCGCGCACAAAGACCTGCGCCGGGCGCTCTACGCTGGGCATCAGATAGTTGACTGGCAGAGAGGTGCTTTCTGGTGGACGCACAGCAACAGCCGCCAGTTGATCAAGACTGGACGTTTGACGACGCAGGTTAAACAGGTTCATGCACGCAGACCTTGTGACCATAAGCAGAGTTAATATGCAACTGTCCTGGTTCTAGCAGGAGCCTTTAACCTCTAACGGGTTTTCAGCTGCGCCTATGTAAAAGAACCTGTTTCAGGTCTTGGGTATCAGACCATTCGGCTCGATCAGCCCAGCGCAATGGGCGTAGACTAGGGGGCAACGGCCTTTTCAGCCATTTCGATTTTTAAGCATTTTCGATAAGTATTACTTATGGATTTCAAGCAACTGCGTTATTTCGTCGCGGTCTATGAAGAAGGCCACGTAGGCCGTGCTGCCGAACGCCTTTCAATCTCGCAGCCAGCCCTGTCCCAGCAGATCCGCCAGCTCGAACATAACCTCGATGTCAGCCTGTTTGAGCGCAGCAGTAAGCGCCTGCTGCCGACCCTTGCGGCCCACACGCTGTACAACCACGCGTTGCCACTGCTCGACGGTTTGCAACGAACCAAAGAAGCGCTCAGCAATTTCCGGGGTCAGGCGTTGCGCACCCTGGCGATTGGCGTCTTGCAAACCGTGCACACCAGCCTGGTGCCACAGATGCTGGAACGGGTGCGCAAGGCCCAGCCTCATTTAGTGGTGCAGATTTACGAGCTGACCGGCATCGAGATTGAACGACGCCTGCTCAATGGCACGCTGGATATAGGCATCAGCTACCTGCCGCCCCGTCAGGGCGGACTACATGGCTTGGTGTTGTATGAAGACGAACTGCAATTGGTGATACCGGCTGATCATCCACTGCGAGAATTCAAGAAGGTGTCTGTGACACAGGCTGCAGAGCTGCCAATGCTGTTGTTGGGTGAAGAGTTCCAGGTGCGACAAATCTGGAAAACCCAATTGGCCAGCTTAGGCCGTCGCCCCCAGGTGCAGGCTGAATTGAACACAATGGCGGGGATTCTCGAGAGTTTGCCGCACACCAAGCTGGCTACAGTGCTACCGGGCCGCTCTCGTCATGAACATGATAATCAGGCACTTCTCTGGAAACCCCTGAGTGAGCCGCGTGTACCGCTGACGGTAGGGCTGGTGTGTCGCGATGTGCAACGCCAGCAAGCCACACTGGGGCTACTGCGCACACTGCTTGAAGACGTGATGCATGATAAAGAAGGTGTGTTGTAGGCGCAGCTTAGAGCCGTCCTAATTGCGCACACCGGTTTTACGACGACCTTGTCGCCGCTTCGGCAGTTATTTCTGGCGCACAAAAAAGAAAACCCCGCCGAGGCGGGGTTTTACAGACTGTTTCCCTGACATCCATTTCACTCCGCCGTCCTGGCAGAATCCTACGTGTCCGTGTTGTTTCTTTGAGCTTCCTGCTCTACGTCCATGGCAATCAGATTACCTGTGGATCCAATCTGGGGATATGGGAGATTGGCAGTGCGTAATGTAAGCAAATGCTTACATTGTGGTAAACATTTTAAAAATGTGATTCATCCAGCAGATAAAGCGACTCGCTGCCAGCCCTTACTGAAGCACTCAAGGAGTGAATACGCGGCAGCAAACGGGCGAAGTAGAAACGCGCAGTACCCAGCTTGCTGACGTAAAAATCCCCATCGGACTCTTTGCCCACTGCAGCTTTCGCCATCATTGCCCACATGTAGGCATACGCGGTGTAACCAAAAACGTGCAGGTACTCAACCGAAGCTGCACCGATTTCATTCGGGTTGTTTACCGAGCGATCCAGTACCCAGGCTGTCAAGGCGTCAAGTGTGTCCAGAGCTGAGGCCAAGGGTTGGGTGAACTCGCTCAAGTCGCTGTGGGACGAGGCGATAAACTGACGAATTTCGTCGGCAAATAAACGGTAATAAGCCCCGCCATTGGCCACAACCTTGCGACCGACCAGATCCAGCGCCTGAATACCGTTGGTGCCTTCGTAGATTTGCGTGATGCGCACATCGCGCACCAATTGTTCCTGGCCCCATTCGCGAATATAGCCATGCCCACCAAAGATTTGCTGGCCATGCACCGTTGTTTCCAGACCAAGGTCCGTCAGGAAAGCCTTGGCCACCGGCGTCAATAACGCCACCAGCGCATCCGCGCGCTCACGCGCCGCCGGGTCTTCACTGAACTTGGCGATATCCAGTTGGTTGGCCACATAGGTCGAAAAGGCACGACCGCCTTCGTTGCTGGCTTTCATGGTCAGCAACATGCGACGCACATCGGCGTGGACAATGATCGGGTCAGCCACTTTGTCTTTGGCTTGAGCGCCGGTTGCTGCGCGACCTTGCAACCGGTCGCGGGCGTATTCCACAGCGTTCTGATACGAACGCTCACCCGAGGCCAGCCCCTGAATGCCAACGCCCAGACGTTCGTAATTCATCATGGTGAACATCGCCGCCAAACCACGGTTAGGCTCGCCGACCAGATAACCCACCGCTTCGTCGAAGTTCATCACACACGTTGCCGAGGCCTGAATCCCCATCTTGTGTTCGATAGAGCCACAGGTGACCGTGTTACGCGCACCCAGGCTGCCATCGGCATTCACCATGAACTTGGGCACCAGAAACAATGAAATGCCTTTCGGGCCTGCCGGGGCATCCGGCAGTTTGGCCAGCACCAGATGGATGATGTTTTCGGTGAGATCGTGTTCGCCACCGGTGATAAAAATCTTGGTGCCGCTGACTTTATAAGAACCGTCTGCCTGAGGTTCAGCCTTGGTGCGGATAATCCCCAGATCAGTACCGGCATGAGGCTCAGTCAGGCACATGGAGCCTGCCCATTCGCCTGAGTACATGTTCGGCAAGTAAGTCGCTTTTAATTCTTCGCTGGCGTGGGCATTGATCGACACGCACGCGCCGGAGGTCAGCATCGGATACAAGCCGAATGCCAGGCTGGAGGAATTAATCATTTCTTCGACTTGGGCCGATACCGACTTGGGCATGCCCATGCCGCCGAACTCAGGGTTACCGCCCACCCCCACCCAACCGCCTTCGGCGTAGGTTCTATACGCGTCGACAAAACCGGCAGGCGTTGTGACCACGGTGTCTTGCCAATGACAGCCTTCTTCGTCCCCACTGCGGCTCAAGGGTGCAATGCTTTTGGCCGTTACCTTGCCTGCTTCTTCAAGAATGGCTTCTACCGTTTCAGCATCAACAGACTCTGCCAATGCAGGCAGTTGCGCCCAAAGAGAAGCAACCTCAAAGACTTCATTGAGGACGAAGCGCATATCGCGCAGGGGCGCTTTGTAATCAGCCATGGCAAACCTCGTGATAGTTAAACGGTAAAGCCCGAAACGGACCGTTGTGCGAAGGTAGCAGTCTAGCTTAACGACGATAGCGATACATAGGGTCAAGCCGTGACTATTAATTAAAATCCAGTCACAACCCTGTAGTCGCTGCTAGCCAAAAAAAAGCCGCGTCCCCCGAAGGAGAAGCGGCTTTTGCAGATCAAGCGCCGGAGCTTAGTAGCCCAGGTCGAAATCTTCTTCTTTCATGTCCATCAGGTTGGCAGCACCCGACAGCATGGTCGCAACGTGTGCACGGGTGCGCGGCAAGATGCGCTGGAAGTAGAAGCGCGCCGTTTGCAGCTTGGCTTTGTAGAAGGCTTCTTCCGAAGTGCCTGCAGCCAGTTTTTCAGCCGCCAGGCGGGCCATGTCAGCCCAGAAGTACGCCAGGCACGCATAACCGCAATACATCAGGTAATCGACGGAGGCAGCACCCACTTCTTCACGGTTTTTCATCGCCGCCATACCGACCTTCATGGTCAGCTCGCCCCATTCCTTGTTCAGTGCAGCCAGCGGGGTGACGAACTCCTGAACAGCTTCGTTGCCTTCGTTGTTCTGGCAGAATTTGTGCACGATCTTGGTGAAACCTTTCAGGGCTTCGCCTTGGGTCATCAGCACTTTACGGCCGAGCAGATCGAGAGCCTGAATGCCGGTGGTGCCTTCGTACAGCATCGAAATACGGCTGTCGCGTACGTTCTGCTCCATGCCCCACTCAGCGATAAAGCCGTGGCCGCCGTAGATTTGGACGCCGTGGTTAGCGGACTCAAAACCGACTTCAGTCATGAATGCTTTAGCGATAGGAGTCATGAAGGCCAGCAGTGCGTCGGCTTTCTTCTTCTCTTCTTCATCAACACCGTACTTGACGATGTCAACTTGCTTGGCGGTGAAGTAAACCATCGCGCGGTTGCCTTCGGCGAACGCCTTGGTGGTCAACAACATGCGGCGTACGTCTGGGTGAACGATGATCGGGTCAGCGGCCTTTTCAGGGGCTTTAGGGCCGGTCAACGAACGCATCTGCAAGCGATCACGGGCGTATTTCAGACCGCCCTGGAAGGCGATTTCCGCATGAGACAGACCTTGCAGGGCAGTGCCCAGACGCGCGGTGTTCATAAAGGTGAACATGCAGTTCAGGCCTTTGTTCGGCGGGCCGATCAGGAAACCGGTGGCGCCGTCAAAGTTCATCACGCAGGTGGCGTTACCGTGAATGCCCATTTTGTGCTCAAGGGAGCCACAGGACACGGCATTGCGCTCACCCAGGCTGCCATCGGCATTGGCATTGAACTTGGGCACGATAAACAGCGAGATACCTTTGGTGCCCGCCGGTGCATCAGGGAGGCGAGCCAATACGATATGGACGATGTTGTCAGCCATGTCGTGTTCACCGGCCGAGATGAAAATCTTGGTGCCGGATATTTTGTAAGAGCCATCAGCCTGAGGTTGGGCTTTGGTGCGCAGCAGGCCCAGATCGGTACCGCAGTGCGATTCGGTCAGGCACATGGTGCCGGTCCATTCGCCGGTAACCAGCTTGCTCAGGTAGGTCTCTTGTTGTTCAGGGGTGCCGTGCTCGGAGATGGTGTTCATCGCACCATGAGACAGGCCAGGGTACATGCCCCACGACCAGTTGGCCGCGCCGACCATTTCGCTCACGGCCAGGCCCAAAGACTCAGGCAAGCCTTGGCCGCCGTGCTCTACGTCGTGAGCCAGACTTGGCCAGCCGCCTTCAACATATTGCTTATAGGCTTCTTTGAAGCCGGTCGGGGTTTTAACACCGGACTCGCTCCAGGTGCAGCCTTCAATGTCACCCACGCGGTTCAGAGGTGCCAACACCTGCTCACAGAACTTGGCGCCTTCTTCAAGAATGGCGTCAACCGTATCTGGAGTAGCGTCCTGGCAAGCCGGCAGGCTTTGATAATGCGCTTCGTAACCGAGCAGTTCGTCACGAACGAAGCGAATATCACGCAAGGGGGCCTTGTAATCAGGCATAGCGATAAACCTCTGCTGATGAAACCTTGGATGAACAACCGCGTGGATTTGTTATAGCGGTCAAACAGGTGTTTGAAACATACGTTTACGCCTATTTATTGTCAAGCAGCGCGATGCCGCCGTTCGTCTCGGATATCAGAATGAAGGTGTCGAAAAAAAGCTGTAGCCGCTGCCGCAGGCTGCGTCCGGCGACGGTGTCGTCGTAAACCCAATGCCTGCGATTTGTCAGATAGATGGAAGGCTCAGGGCTTACGATCGCTTTGCAATCGGAGGCAGCCGCTACGGGTGAAAGACGGGTTAGTCCAGCAAATCCAGTTGCAGATGCTCAGCCACCGCTTTGGCGCTGGCGGACTTCAAACGCGGCACGCGACCCAAACACGGGGCCGGCAAGCGCTCCGCTAACGTGGCGAGGTTTTCTTCAAGGCGTGAGGTCTTCGGGCCAATAATATTAGCCACCCAGCCGGCCAGTTGCAGGCCGTCTCGGGCGATGGCTTCAGCGGTCAGCAAGGCATGACTGATGCAGCCCAGGCGCACACCCACCACCAGAATGACCGGTAAATTCAGCGCTTGGGCCAAGTCCGACAAACTGTCTTGTCCGGACAGCGGCACGCGCCAACCGCCTGCGCCCTCTATGAGGGTGAACTGCGCCTGCTTGTCCAAAATGGCCTGCATGGGGACGAGCAGCGAGTTTACGGTGAGCGTCACACCCACTTCGCGTGCAGCAATATGCGGCGCAATGGCCGGCTCAAAGGCCACCGGGTTCACTTCGTTGTAAGTCAGCGGTATCGAACATTCGGCCATCAGCGCCAACGCATCGGCATTGCGCAGCCCCTTGGACGTAGTTTCACAGCCTGAGGCTACCGGCTTGCCGGCTGCCGTGGTCAGCCCGGCTTCGCGGGCGGCAAACAACAACCCGGCAGCCACCGTGGTCTTGCCCACATCGGTGTCGGTGCCTGTAATGAAGTACGCTGGGTTCATCGCGTTTTCTCCAAAATGCCGTAAACCACCTGATAGGTTGCCGGCAGCCCTAAAGGCTGCCGAAATTGCTCATACGCGCCCACCAACTTCTGAATACGTGCCCGAGTGGTCAAGCCTTCCGGACGCCCAGGATTGAGGTTGTGCGCCCCCAATGCTTTGAGTTCATGGGTCAGTTGGCGTACTTGCGGGTAGTGCAGCACATGGGGCTGAATCTGCAAGCCTAGCACCTTCAAATGGCTGTCGGCGCAGACCCGTTGATAGGTTTCAAGCTCGCGAAAACGATTGACGTGGACCTGCCCGTCCACGGCCCGCCAGCTGTCTCGCAGCTCACCCAACGTGCCGACACACAAACTGGCAAAGGCCAGCACGCCGCCCGGCCTGAGCACACGATGCGCCTCGCTGAGCACAGCGTTGAAATCAGCACACCACTGCAGCGCCAGACTGGAAAAAATCAAATCGCAACTGCTGTCTTGAAGGGGCAGGCATTCGGCGTCACCGGCAATAAAATGCTGCGCCCCGCCCAACGGCCGCGCGTAAGACAACATACCTTGGGCGATATCCAGCGCCAGCCCTTGGCTATCCACAAAATGCTCATTTAAAGCGCGGCTGAAATACCCCGTGCCACACCCCAGATCCAGCCAGCGCTCAGGAACGAAGTCTGCAGGCAGGCGGGCGATCAACTCATGACCCACAGCACGTTGCAACTCCGCTACTCGGTCGTAGCTACTTGCCGCACGGGAAAATGAAACCGCTACCTGACGCTTGTCAGGCAAATGATTGGCCAAGTTCGCACTATTCAAATCAGTCATCACCCAACTCATGTAAAAAAGCCTGAATCGCCGCCGCCAATTCGTGGGGTGCTTCCAGTAAAAAGGCATGGGAGGCCTGCTCAATCAGGCCCACTTCGACATCCGGCAACAACGCCAGCACCTGCGTCGCTACCGTTTCTGGCACCAGCGCATCCAACCCGGCGAACAGGTGCAATTGCGGCCCGTTGAAGGCCTGCAAGGCTGCACGCGTATCCAGCCGGCCCAGCAATTCAAGCGCCGCCACCAGCTTATTGCGCGGCACTGTGGGGGCACCGGCCAGCAGTAAACCGGCAAGCTTGCGCGCATCCACAGCGCCTTGGCTGCACAACCGGCAGAAGCGTTTCAAAAGTGTATTGGGGGCGTCCTGAAAGTTGCTCAGGAACGTGTCGAAAGTGGCGACAGGCATCGCACCGGGCCAATCGTCACGGCACACAAAATTCGGGTTACTGGCCAAAGTCACCAGCCCACAGCAACGGTCGCCTCGCCGTGCGGCCAACTCACTGGCCAGCATCCCGCCCAGGGACCAACCTCCCAGCCAGACGTTGTCGGGCAGTGTGGCATCCAGATCGTCGAGCCAGTCGTTCAGCGTGGCCGAATCCAGCATCGGCAGCGGCTCGATTTCCACCCGCAGGTGTTCGTCCAGGCCACGTAATGCAGACGCCAAGGGTTCCAGAGGTGAAACCCCCAAGCCCCAGCCCGGTAACAGAATCAAGCGATCACGCATCGTCAAACTCCAGCTCGCGCCAACAGTCGTCCAGTACTGATAACAGTAGCTGCACCTGTGCTTCTGTGTGCGCAGCGGACAAGGTGACACGCAAGCGCGCGCTGCCTGCCGGTACCGTTGGCGGGCGAATCGCTGTCACCAATACGCCACACTCACGCAGCCTCTGCGACAGACGCAGCGCCCGGGCACTGTCACCCATCAGGATGGGCTGGATCGGCGTAAAACTGTCCATCAGTTGCAATCCGATTTGCTCAGCACCTCGGCGAAACTGCTGTATCAAGCGATTCAAGTGCTCGCGCCGCCAGTGCTCAGTGCGCAACAGCTCAAGGCTTTTAAGCGTGGCGCACGCCAAGGCGGGTGGTTGGCTGGTGGTGTAGATGTAGGGCCGGGCGAACTGAATCAGGCTTTCGATCAGTTCCTCACTGCCCGCCACAAACGCGCCGCTGGTACCAAAGGCTTTGCCCAAGGTCCCCATGAGGACCGGCACCTGCGCCACGCTCAAGCCGAAATGTTCGACAACTCCGCCCCCCTTGGCGCCCAAAGCGCCAAAACCGTGAGCATCATCGACCATTAGCCACGCGTCTTTCGCTTTGGCTTCGCGGGCCAAGGCAGGCAGGTCGGCCACATCGCCGTCCATGCTGAATACGCCGTCAGTGACCACCAGCGTATTGCCACATGCCTTGGCCAGACGGGTGGCCAGGCTGGCCGCGTCGTTATGCAAATAGCGATTGAACCGTGCACCGCTCAACAAGCCTGCGTCCAGCAAGGACGCATGGTTGAGACGGTCTTCGAGCACCGTGTCGCCCTGCCCCACCAGCGCGGTCACTGCGCCCAGATTGGCCATATAGCCATTACTGAACAACAGCGCACGCGGGCGGCCGGTAAATTCGGCCAGCGCTTCTTCGAGTGCGTGATGCGGGGTGCTGTGGCCGATGACCAAGTGCGATGCACCGCCGCCTACGCCCCAGCGCGCTGCACCGTTTTGCCAAGCCTCGATCACCTGAGGATGATTGGCCAAACCGAGGTAGTCGTTATTGCAAAAAGCCAATAAAGGCTGGCCGTCGACCACCACCTGTGGCCCTTGCGGGCTGTCGAGCAAGGGGCGATGACGGTACAAATGGTCGGCACGACGCGCAGCCAGACGGGCGTTCAGATCAAAAGACATGCTGGCCTCGATAAGCGTTGCGTAGCCACTGCCGCCGGTGCGTCAGTGGCTACGGGAATAGCGGGTTAAACCGCAGCGTCGTAGAACTGCTCGCTGGATTTCTGATCCCGCAGCGCATGCTCAATGGCTGCCTGATGAACCTCGTCGGCGTGGTCCTCATGGGCTTCAGGCAAGATGCCCAGACGCGCAAACAGCTGCATGTCCTTGTCGGCCTGCGGGTTGCTGGTGGTGAGTAATTTGTCACCGTAGAAAATCGAGTTGGCACCCGCCAGAAATGCCAGCGCCTGCATTTGCTCGTTCATCGCCTCGCGCCCGGCGGACAAGCGAACATGGCACAGCGGCATCATGATTCGAGCCACCGCCAACATGCGGATAAAGTCGAACGGATCAACGTCCTCAGCGTTTTCCATCGGTGTGCCGGCCACTTTCACCAGCATATTGATGGGCACCGACTCTGGATGCTCAGGCAGGTTAGCCAGCTGGATCAACAGATTGGCGCGGTCATCCAGCGACTCACCCATGCCCAGAATCCCGCCGGAGCATATTTTCATGCCCGCATCGCGCACATAGCTCAGGGTCTGCAAGCGCTCGCTGTAAGTGCGAGTGGTGATGATTGAGGTATAGAACTCTGGCGAGGTGTCGAGGTTATGGTTGTAGTAATCGAGCCCCGCACCTGCAAGGGCCGCGGTTTGCTCCTGATCGAGCTTGCCCAGCGTCATGCAGGTTTCCAGGCCCAGCGCTTTCACCCCTTTGACCATTTCCAGCACATAGGGCATGTCTTTGGCTGAGGGATGCTTCCAGGCCGCGCCCATGCAGAAACGCGTAGCGCCGATGTCCTTGGCTCGCTGTGCTTCTTCAAGCACCTTTTGCACCTGCATCAACTTCTCTTTGGCCAGGCCCGTGTTGTAGTGGCCCGACTGCGGACAATATTTGCAATCTTCCGGGCAGGCGCCGGTTTTAATCGAAAGCAGCGTTGAAACCTGCACCCGGTTGGCATCGAAATGCGCGCGGTGAACGGTCTGCGCCTGAAATAACAGGTCATTGAACGGCTGAACAAACAGTGCACGGACTTCGGCTAAAGACCAATCGTGTCGCACGTTGGCAAAGGTGCTGGCGCTCATCGGCGTTTCTCTTGTTTATGCTGGACTTGATCCTGAGGCAATCGCCCCAGGCACGGCACGGATGCCCGGCATGTTTAAGGATGCGACATGAACTGTCAACCACATTGGATAAGAGTGGTTTACAAGTGGTTATTTAATGATCAGTACTGTTTATTGTGTGATGAGCGTACCGACACCTCACTGGCCGTATGCACAGCCTGCGAGTTCGAACTGCCTTGGCTCAATGAATGCTGCCAGCAATGCGCCTTGCCCCTGCCGAAAACAGACCTGAGCTGCGGCTACTGCCTCAAACAACCTCCCGCCTTCGAACGTGTGCATGCCCCCTGGTTTTATGGCTTTCCCATTGACACTTTGATCGTTCGTTTCAAGCACAACAGTAAGTGGCCCTACGGACGACTTTTAGCCGAACTTCTAGGCCAATCGCTGCTTGATCACTTCAATGCCGGCAATCAAAAGCCCGACTTCCTGTTGCCGGTGCCCTTGTCCATTCAACGCCTGCGCCAGCGCGGTTATAACCAGGCGGCAATGCTCGCGGGCTGGCTCAGTCAGTCAGTGGCAATCCCCTGTCACGAACAGTGGTTAGTTCGCATCCAGGACACACCGGCACAGCAGGAACTGGATGCTAAAACCCGTAAACGTAACTTGTTGAATGCATTTTGCCTGGCCTCAGACGCACGGGTTCAGGGCGCTCATGTGGCGTTGGTGGATGATGTGCTGACGACCGGCGCCACAGCACAAAGTTTGGCGCTGTTGTTGCGCAAGGCCGGTGCACGGCGGGTGGATGTGTATTGCCTGGCCCGCACGGCAAAGTCCGAGGGGCCATCACAATCGCGGCTTCGCGAGCGGTGAAACATTCCTGTCATACCGGCTGATTAAGGTGACTGCAAAAATCGTCTAAAGCCGAGACTGCCATGAACCTATTAGAAGAAGACCAACCCACCGACCTTGAGCAGCTCATCGGCCTCAGCCGACGTGGTTTTATCGGCGCCGGTGCCCTGTGCGGAGCGGCCCTGTTTTTAAGCGGCGGGCTGCTCAGCCGCAGCGCGCTGGCAGCCAGTGTCAGCGCAGCTTCCAGCCAGTTACTGGGCTTTGACAGCATCAAGGCCGCGACCACCGATAGCATCAGCTTGCCGCCCGGCTATCGCTCATCGGTGCTGATCAGTTGGGGCCAGCCCCTGCACATCGACGGCCCGGCCTTTGACCCCAGCGGCAAAGGCACGGCCAGCGCGCAAGAAGTCCAGTTCGGCGACAACAATGACGGCATGAGTCTGTTCGCCTTCCCTGATGACCCCAACCGCGCCTTGATGGCAATCAACAACGAATACACCAACTATCGCTACCTGTACCCCCATGGCGGCATGCCCACCTCACTTGAAGAGGTGCGCAAAGCTCAGGCCAGCGAGGGGGTGTCTGTCATTGAAATTCAGCGTAAGGGGTCAGGGTGGCAGTTTGTGCAGAACTCGCCCTTCAACCGCCGCATACACGGCAATACGCCGATCCGCCTCAGCGGCCCGGCTGCAGGCCACGCCTTGTTGCGCACGCCAGCCGACAACACAGGCACCCGTGTGCTGGGAACCTTCCAGAACTGCGCCAACGGTAAAACACCTTGGGGCACTTACCTGACCTGCGAAGAAAACTTTACCGATTGTTTTGGCAGCACCGATCACAAACAAAGCTTCAACGCTGCACAGAAACGGTACGGCGCGGTAGGCACCAGCAAAGAGATCAACTGGCACCCCCACGATCCGCGCTTCGATTTGGCGGTCAATCCAAATGAGTTGAATCGCCATGGTTGGGTCGTAGAAATCGATCCGTTCGATCCGCACTCCACCCCGGTAAAACGCACGGCGCTAGGCCGCTTCAAGCATGAAAACGCTGCCCTTGCGCAAACCCGGGACGGCCGCGCAGTGGTCTACATGGGCGATGATGAACGTGGCGAATTCATTTACAAGTTCATCAGCCGCGACAAAATTGATCACGCAAATCCCAAGGCCAATCGCGACCTGCTGGATCACGGCACGCTCTACGTTGCCCGCTTTGACGATGGTGACAAAAATCCCGATCGTCCCAAAGGCAAAGGCCTGTGGGTTGAATTGAGTCACGGTAAAAACGGCCTGGACGCCAGCAACAACCTAACCAGTCAAGCCGAAGTCCTGATTAACGCTCGTCTGGCCGGTAGCATTGTCAACGCCACGCGGATGGATCGCCCGGAGTGGATTGTGGTCAGTCCCAAGGACGGCCAGGTGTATTGCACCCTGACCAATAACGCCAAGCGCGGCGAAGACGGGCAACCCGTCGGCGGCCCCAACCCGCGAGAAAAGAACGTCTACGGGCAGATTCTGCGCTGGAAAGCACACAACGGCGATCACAGTGCAGACACCTTCGATTGGGATCTGTTTGTGGTCGCAGGCAATCCGGTGGTCCACGCTGACCAGCCAAAAGGAGGCTCGGCCAATATCACCCCGCACAACATGTTCAACAGCCCCGACGGCTTGGGCTTTGACGATGCCGGACGTTTGTGGATCCTGACCGATGGCGACGCCAGCAACAGCGGCGACTTTGCCGGTATGGGCAATAACCAGATGCTCTGTGCCGACCCTGACAGCGGGGAAATTCGCCGCTTTATGGTCGGCCCTGTCGGCTGTGAGGTGACGGGCATCAGCTTTTCTCCGGATCAGAAAACCCTGTTCGTCGGCATCCAGCACCCGGGCGAAAACGGCGGCTCAACCTTCCCGGAACACCTGCCCAACGGTAAACCCCGCTCCTCGGTGATGGCCATCAGCCGTGAAGACGGCGGTATCGTCGGCACCTGACCCTCGCCAACTCCGGCATTAAGTCGCCGCCCCGCGACCGGTCTGCGCTAACATGCATGGCCGGACGCGGCAGCCTGCTGCGCGCAGGAGTCAGCATGTCTCATCCGTTTGCAACACTTACCCCAGATCTGGTGCTCGATGCCGTCGAAAGCATCGGTTTCCTCAGCGATGCCCGCGTGCTCGCACTCAATAGCTACGAAAATCGCGTGTACCAAGTCGGCATCGAAGACTCGGAACCGCTGATTGCCAAGTTCTATCGGCCTCAGCGCTGGACCAACGAAGCGATCCTTGAAGAACACCGTTTCACCTTCGAACTGGCCGACTGTGAAGTCCCGGTCGTTGCCCCCATGATTCACAACGGCGAGAGCCTGTTTGAGCACGCAGGCTTTCGCTTTACCCTGTTTCCTCGCCGGGGTGGTCGTGCGCCTGAGCCTGGCAACCTCGATCAGCTGTATCGCCTCGGGCAACTGCTGGGCCGCTTGCACGCGGTAGGTGCGACCAAACCGTTCGAGCACCGCGAAGCGCTGGGCGTGAAAAACTTCGGCCACGACTCATTAACCACGTTGCTCGAAGGCAACTTCATCCCGCGCAGCCTGCTCCCGGCCTACGAATCAGTGGCCCGTGACCTGCTAAAGCGTGTGGAAGACGTGTACGCCGCCACACCGCACACCAACATCCGCATGCACGGTGACTGCCACCCCGGCAACATGATGTGCCGCGACGAGGTGTTCCATATCGTCGACCTGGACGACTGCCGCATGGGGCCAGCGGTGCAGGATTTATGGATGATGCTCGCCGGCGATCGCCAGGAATGTCTGGGCCAATTGTCCGAACTGATGGACGGGTACAGTGAGTTTCACGATTTCAACCCGCGAGAACTGGCGTTGATCGAACCGCTGCGTGCATTGCGCCTGATGCATTACAGCGCCTGGCTGGCTCGCCGCTGGGACGACCCGGCGTTCCCCCATAGCTTCCCGTGGTTTGGCACTGAACGGTATTGGGGCGATCAGATATTGGCCTTGCGCGAACAATTGTCGGCGCTCAATGAAGAGCCGTTAAAGCTGTTTTAACACCACGCCCCGTAGCAGCTGCCGTAGGTACGAGGCTGCTTGCGGCGGCGTAGCCGTCGTAAAATCGGCTCACTGGGACTCTGAAAATCAGGAACTCAGTATTTACGGTCGCTGCGCAATCGTACGCAGCTACTGAAATATTTATAAACAAGGACCCCTGCATGCAAACCGCCAACCCGCGTCGCGGGTACATTTTAGGCCTCAGCGCCTATGTCATCTGGGGACTGTTCCCGCTCTACTTCAAACTTCTGGCCAGCGTGCCGGCGGCCGAGATCATCGTTAATCGGGTGCTCTGGTCCGCCCTGTTCGGCTCCTTGATGCTGCTGGTGTGGAAACACCCCGGCTGGTGGCAAGAGTTGCGCGACAACCCTAAGCGCCTCGCAGTACTGACCCTCAGCGGCCTGCTGATTGCAGTCAACTGGCTGACCTACGTGTGGGCCGTGAACAATGACCGCATGCTCGAAGCCAGCCTCGGCTACTACATCAACCCGCTGGTGAACGTGTTACTGGGCATGCTGCTGTTGGGTGAGCGTCTGCGCCGCCTGCAATGGCTGGCCGTGGGCCTGGCAGTGATCGGCGTGGCCCAGCAAGTGTGGCAAGTCGGTAGCCTGCCTTGGGTTTCACTGGTGCTGGCGCTGAGCTTTGGTTTTTACGGGCTGATTCGCAAACAAGCGCCGGTCAAAGCCTTGCCGGGGTTGGTGATCGAAACCTGGATTCTGGTGCCCATTGCCATTGTCTGGTTGCTGATACACCCCGAAGCCAACAGCGCACACGCCGACTTCTGGGGCACCTCTGAAGCCTGGCTGCTGGTGGCTGCTGGCCCCGCTACCTTGATTCCGCTGGTGTGTTTCAATGCTGCGGCGCGGCATTTGCCCTACACCACGTTGGGCTTTATGCAATACATCGCGCCTACGCTGGTATTGATTCTGGCAGTGACGGTGTACGGCGAGCATTTGTCGGCGAGTACCCTGATTGCCTTTATGTTTATTTGGGCCGGTCTGGTGGTGTACAGCATTGATGCGTGGTTGACCCTGCGCCGACGCTAATCCTCGGTGTTCAACTTGAGTTCAACCAGCAACTCATCTGCCAGGGCTTCGAGACTCTTTTGCAACACCTCCAGCGAGTGCGTCAGCGGCACCGCCAAAATGGCTTCAGCGTGAAACAGCGGCTCGTTGCTCATGGGCGCGGGCCGCACATCCGTCACCAGCCGCTCCAGATTGATCCCTTGCTGGGTCAGCACCCGCGAAATATCACGCACGATGCCGGGGCGGTCATTGCCGACCAGCTCCATGGCGATGGGCTTCCAGGTGCAGGATTGCTCGATGCCACTTTCGGCGAACATCACCTGAATCCCTTCCAGATGCTTTAACGCGTCCAGCAGCTCTTCGTAAGTTTCGGCTGGCACACCCACGCGCAAAATCCCGGCAAACTGCCCGGCCATGCGCGACATGCGGCTTTCCAGCCAGTTCCCGCCATGGGCGGCGATGCAGTCAGCAATGCGCTCGACCTGCCCCGGTTTGTCCGCAGCAAAGACCGTAATCACGAGATGATTCATGGCTGGACTCTCTTATTAAGGGTCGGTTGAGTATAGGCCGCCTTCCACTACCTGTAGCCGCTGCCGCAGGCTGCGATAAGGTCCGCAGAACCTGCACCGGCACTCAGCCCATCACAGGCTCGTTGCTGCGTATCGAAATGCGCCAGAACACAAAATTGTGTACTGTTTTTAGAATTATCTGGAACAACCTGTGTATTTCTTGAGAACATCCTGTTCTTCTGCGTGACCGATAGCGTAAAAATGGTCGCAGAACGACGTGATCAGTCTGATTTTCACATCGCCAATTGATCATGTAGTATGCCTCGGCAAGCACTACATAACTGGCAACACCGCCCGCCAAGGCGTCTGTTTTAACCCGCACGACCCGGCAAGCACGAGCTAACGCAGTGTCAGGCTTTAAATAAAAATGAGTGAGGCAAGCAATGACTGAACACGTTCACGTCGGTGGCCTGCAGGTCGCCAAAGTCCTGTTCGACTTCGTCAACAACGAAGCCATTCCCGGTACCGGCCTCGACGCCGACCAGTTCTGGGCCGGTGCCGACCAGGTTATCCATGACCTGGCCCCCAAGAACAAAGCACTGCTCGCCAAACGCGATGATTTGCAGGCGCGGATCGACGCCTGGCACCAGGCTCAGGCTGGCAAGGCCCATGACGCCGTGGCTTACAAAGCCTTCCTGCAAGACATTGGCTATTTGCAGCCAGAAGCGGCCGATTTCCAGGTAACGACGCAAAACGTCGATGACGAAATTGCCCGTATGGCTGGCCCACAGCTGGTGGTGCCGGTCATGAATGCACGCTTTGCCCTCAACGCCTCGAACGCCCGCTGGGGTTCGCTGTATGACGCGCTATACGGCACCGACGCGATCAGCGAAGCCGATGGCGCTGAAAAGGGCAAAGGCTACAACAAGGTGCGCGGCGACAAGGTGATTGCCTTCGCCCGTGCTTTCCTAGACGAAGCAGCACCGCTGGCTCAAGGGTCTCACGTTGATTCAACCGCCTACGCCATCATCGGCGGTGCCTTGCAGGTCACCCTCAAAGACGGCGCCAGCACTGGCCTGCGCGACACCGCACAACTGATCGGCTACCAGGGTGATGCGGCGGCACCCACCGCCGTGTTGATCAAACACAACGGCCTGCATTTTGAAATCCAGATCGACGCGGCCAGCCCGGTCGGCCAGACCGATGCCGCCGGCGTCAAAGACGTGCTGATGGAAGCAGCCCTGACCACCATCATGGACTGTGAAGACTCCGTCGCCGCTGTCGATGCTGACGACAAGGTGGTGATCTATCGCAACTGGCTGGGCCTGATGAAAGGCGACCTCAGCGAGCAGGTGTCCAAAGGTGGCCAGACCTTTACCCGCACCATGAACCCGGATCGTGAATACACCGCGCCCAACGGTGGCACGGTCAGCCTGCACGGCCGCTCGCTGTTGTTCGTGCGCAACGTGGGTCACTTGATGACCATCGACGCGATCCTCGACAAAGACGGTCACGAAGTCCCGGAAGGCATCCTCGACGGTCTGCTCACCAGCCTGGCCGCGATGCACAGCCTGAACGGCAAGGCCACGCGCAAAAATAGCCGCACCGGGTCGGTTTACATCGTTAAACCGAAGATGCACGGCGCAGAAGAAGCGGCGTTCACCAACGAGTTGTTTGGCCGCATCGAAGACGTGCTCACACTGCCGCGCAACACGCTCAAAGTCGGCATCATGGACGAAGAGCGCCGCACGTCGATCAACCTCAAGGCGTGCATCAAAGCGGCCAGCGAGCGCGTAGTGTTTATCAACACCGGCTTTCTGGACCGTACCGGCGACGAGATTCATACCTCGATGGAAGCCGGCCCCATGGTACGCAAGGCCGACATGAAGTCGGAAAAATGGATTTCAGCCTACGAAAACAACAACGTGGATGTCGGCTTGAGCACGGGCCTGCAAGGGCGTGCGCAAATCGGTAAAGGCATGTGGGCCATGCCCGACCTGATGGCCGCCATGCTCGAACAGAAAATCGCTCATCCGCTGGCGGGTGCCAACACCGCCTGGGTGCCCTCGCCGACGGCCGCCGCCTTGCACGCGTTGCATTATCACAAGGTAGACGTGTTCGCCCGTCAGGCCGAACTGGCCAAGCGCGCTCATGCTTCGGTGGACGACATTCTGACTATCCCGCTGGCCGTGAACCCGCAATGGACGCCCGAGCAGATCCAGAACGAACTGGACAACAACTCCCAAGGCATCCTCGGCTACGTGGTGCGCTGGATCGATCAGGGCGTGGGCTGCTCCAAAGTGCCGGACATTCACGACATCGGCCTGATGGAAGACCGTGCCACGCTGCGTATTTCCAGCCAGCACATCGCCAACTGGCTGCGTCATGGCATTGTCAGCGAAAGCCAAGTGCTGGAAAGCCTTAAACGCATGGCGCCGGTGGTGGACCGTCAAAACGCCAACGATGCGTTGTATCGTCCATTGGCACCGAACTTCGACAGCAACATCGCCTTTCAGGCGGCCGTCGAGCTGGTGATTGAAGGGACGAAGCAGCCGAACGGCTATACCGAACCGGTCTTGCATCGCCGTCGCCGTGAGTTCAAGGCTAAAAACGGGTTGTGAACAAGCGTTAGTGGAAAATCCGATACCCCTCACTTGAGGGGTATTTTTTTGTCTGAATATTCAGAAAGTGGACATTCATGTGCAGTTCGTCTCTTTGATTACTTACCACCCTGCGACCGGATATAAGTGGACTACGCTTACTTTCATCATTGAACATTCACTGTTCAAAACTGCACAAGGTCGATGGTAGGCCGTTAATAATTGAGAGGCATATATGGGTGATTTCATTATTGTGAAAGGTGCACAAATTAAAATGCCAGAAACATTTGGGCCAATTATATTAGTTCCTCCTCCTTTGCACACGCTGGAGGCAACTGGTTACGCGACTATAGAAGGCGCTAAAATCTGTCAGGAGAACGATGAAAAGAAGGTAAAAATCACTACGAAATATACAACCGCCATACATATTAAGCCAGGGGAGGTTTTACTAACTATAGCTGAAGCAAAGACGGCTTCGTATGTGCTCAGTACGCAGCCAGTGATTACTGCTCAAAAATGGACAGTCCTTTGCGCAGTCAAAATTCCGGCAACGGACCCTCAGGGAAATCTAGACTCTACGATCCCGCAACTTCAAGATGTATTCATTATCAACAACCCTAATCAATTCGTGACGGTAGAGTAATCAGTACACCACCGCATAAACTGAAAATGATTGGGCGTTCATGTGTATGACTATACTCCCAACTCCTGTGCAATCAACTGAAGCAGCTTTTGGGTATCAATCGGCTTGAGCAGAAAATCCACCACATTCAGGTGCATGGCTGCAATGGCATCTTTTACCCCGGCATCACCCGACATGATGATGATCGGCAGGCTGGCGCGTGTTGAAGCGCGGACCTTGCGGATCAGGTGCAAGCCATCATGGGGCACCATGCGCAAGTCGGTCAGTATCAGCCCGACCGAGTCGTCGGACGCGAGCAATGCCAACGCTTGCTGTTCATTGCTGGCGGTCAGGCATTTATAGCCTTCCTCCGTTAAAAGCTCTGCCAGCAGCTCGCGCTGTAATTGATCGTCTTCAACGATCAACACACTTTGCCGGGCGATGACCGGGGTGTGCATCACCTCGTTCAAGGCCTTGCGCTCTGCGTCGGTCAAAATATCATGTTCAGTCATGCCGCTCTCTACAGAACCCTGTCCGCTATTTTCTCAGCAGCGTAGTCGTTTATCTCGCGACCACGCCTCCTGTTCACTCAATGCGCTTATACCAAAGCCAGTGGCTTCAATCATCAAGTATCAAACCACACAAATGCCTCTAAACATTCAACATGTTAGCCCCCCTAGACTTACGTCCAATGGGCACCCGCGCGCAGACAAACGAGCATGAGGGGGTAGCAGCACCCTGGGCCGGCACACCCCGCCCCGTCATAACAACAAGGGTTAACCACCTACAACGCGGTAACGGTCATGAGTAAATCGGATGCGTTTCTCCAGGCGGGGAAAACAGCTGTATTGCAGAACATTCACGGCACCATGCAGTTCTTGCAGCGTTTTCCGCCCTTCAACCACATGGAAAACACCCACTTGGCGTTCCTGGTGGAACAATGCCAGCTGCGTTTCTATGGCCCCGGCGAAAGCATCATCCGACCGGCTGACGGGCCGGTAGAACATTTTTACATCGTCAAGCAAGGCCGGGTCGTGGGTGAACGTACTCATCTGGGCAGAGGCGATACCGAAACCACATTTGAAATTACGGCCGGGGAGTGCTTCCCCCTCGCAGCACTGTTGGGCGAGCGTGCTACCCGCACGGAACACCGTGCTGCTGAGGATACCTTTTGCCTGCAACTGGGCAAGGCCGCGTTTATCAAACTGTTCGCCCTGTCCGACGATTTCCGCGACTTTGCGCTGCGTGGTGTCAGCAGTTTACTCGACAAGGTCAACCAACAGGTTCAACAGAAAGCGGTACAGACCCTGGGGACTCAGTACTCCCTCAACACCCGCCTCGGCGAACTGGCGATGCGCCATCCCGTGACCTGTTTGCCCGGAACTTCCCTGCGCGAAGCCGTGCGCCTGATGCATGAGCAACAAGTCGGCAGCATTGTCGTCGTCGATGCCGACAAAGCGCCGCTGGGCATCTTTACCCTGCGCGATCTGCGCCACGTAGTGGCCAGTGGTGTTGAGGACTTCGCCCAGGCTATCGATGTGTTTATGACCCCGGGCCCGTTTTACCTGACCCCCGATCACAGCGCCTTCGATGCCGCCATCGCCATGACCGAACGGCATATCGCCCACGTGTGTCTGGTCAAAAATCAGCGCCTGTGCGGCGTCGTGTCCGAGCGGGATTTGTTTTCATTGCAACGGGTCGATCTGGTGCATCTGGCCCGCACCATTCGTCACGCACCCAAGCTGGAGAACCTGATCAACCTGCGCGGCGAAATTGGCCAGTTGGTTGAGCGAATGCTGGCCCACGGCGCGTCTTCGACGCAGATAACCCACCTCATTACTCAGCTTAATGACCACACGGTGTGTCGCGTCATCGAGTTGGTGCTGGCTGACCGCGGCGACCCTGGCGTGCCGTTCACGTGGCTGTGTTTTGGCAGCGAAGGGCGACGCGAGCAAACCCTGCACACCGATCAGGACAACGGTATTTTTTTCGAGGCTAAAGACGCCACAGAAGCTGCCGAAATTCGCCAGCGCTTGCTGCCCATCGCTCAGCAAATTAACCAGCACCTGGCCGCCTGCGGTTTTACCCTGTGCAAGGGCAATATCATGGCCGGCAATCCTGAACTGTGCTTGTCCCGTGCCGAATGGGCTCGACGCTTTGCAGCCTTTATCCGCGAAGCCACTCCCGAGAATCTGCTGGCCTCCAGCATTTATTTTGATCTGCGCGCCGTCTGGGGAGACGAACAAGGCTGCCAGCAGTTGCGCGCTGGCATCCTCGACCAAGTGGCCGACAATCGCCTGTTCCAGCGCATGATGGCTGACAACGCTTTGCGCCATCGTCCACCCGTGGGGCGCTTTCGGGAATTTGTGCTGGAACGCAAAGGCAGTGACAAAGCCACACTGGACCTCAAAGTTCAGGGCCTTACGCCCTTTGTGGATGGCGCCCGCCTGCTGGCGCTGGCCCACGGCATTGAAGCGACCAACACCCTCGAACGCCTGCGCCAGCTGGTGTCGCTGGACGTCATCGAAGCGCTGGACGGTGCCGCCTATGAAGAGGCGTATCACTTTATCCAGCAAACCCGCATGCAACAGCACCAGTTACAAACCCGGGAGAACCGTCCGTATTCCAACCGGGTGGACCCCGACAACTTGAACCAGCTCGACCGGCGCATCCTGCGTGAGGCCCTGCGTCAGGCACAACGCCTGCAAAGCAGCCTGGCGTTGCGGTACCAGCTATGAGCTTCTGGTCGTGGTTTTTACCCGGTAAAAAACCGCTGCTGAGCCTTGAGCAACAACAACGCTTGCTGCAACTGCGGCCATCACCGGGGCTGAGCGAACGTTCATTGCGCCAACAGCGCTGGGTCGTGGTCGATCTGGAGACCAGCGGCCTGAATCTCAAGCGCGATCAAGTGCTGTCCATTGGCGCAATGGTGATTGAAGACGGCGCGATCGATCTGGGTCAGGCCTTTGAACGCACGTTAATGCGCACCCAGATGCCGCTCAATCCCAGCGTATTGCTGCACGGTCTGGGCCCGAGTGCGATTGCCGCCGGTTGCGACCCTGTCGACGCCCTGCTCGACTTTATGGAATTTGTCGGTGACAGCCCGCTGCTCGCCTTCCATTCCCCGTTTGACCAACACATGCTCGGCCGTGCCCTGAAAGAAAGCCTGGATTATCGCTTGCAGCATCCTTTTATGGATGTCGCGGCACTGGCGCCCATGCTGTGCCCGCAGATCAACCTGCGCGAAGCCGGATTAGACGCGTGGATCAACCACTTCAACCTCCAGGTTGAAGAACGCCACAATGCCAGCGCCGACGCGCTGGCCACCGCGGAGCTGGCCCTGATCCTGTTCAGCCGCGCCCGCGCCCAACACATCGACAGCCCCCAAGCCCTGCAACAGCAGCTAAACCAGTGGCAACGACGCAAACAGGTGCACAGCTTTTAATAAGTACCCCTGACCGTAGCCGCTGACGAGGCACGAGGCTGCGATCGGCGGCAAAGCCGTCGTAAAACCATTCAGCGCACGGTATCCGCTCACAGCACATGCGACGATTGCATCGTCGATCGCAGCCTTCGGCAGCGGCTACATGATCGCAAGCCCCCTCTTGCCATCCGATGAGCGTCAATTGCGCATGGCCAATGGCTCTGACACAATCGCGAATAATTATCGTTAGTTAAAACTTGTATTCGGTGATGCCCTTGTCGTCAGTCCAAAATCCCCACAGCGAACTGGTTGGATCGCTTTACCGCGACCATCGCGGTTGGCTGCTGGCGTGGCTGCGACGCAATGTGGCCTGCCCACAGCGAGCCGAAGACCTGAGCCAAGACACCTTTGTGCGACTGCTGGGGCGCACCGACCTCAAGGCGCCCCGTGAGCCGCGGGCCTTTTTGACCGCCATCGCCAAGGGCCTGCTGTTTGACTACTTTCGCCGCGCTGCGCTGGAACAGGCTTACCTCAACGAACTGATGCAGGTTCCCGAAGCCGAACAGCCCTCGCCCGAAGAGCAGCAGTTGATCCTCGAAGACCTCAAGGCCATCGACGCAATGCTGGGCAAACTGTCGAGCAAGTCTCGCGCCGCCTTTCTTTATAGCCGCATAGAGGGTCTGAGCCACGCTGAAATTGCCGAGCGTCTTGGCGTATCCGTGCCCCGTGTACGTCAGTACCTGGCCCAAGGTATCCGCCAGTGCTACATCGCTCTGTATGGCGAACCGGCATGAGTGCAGTCAGCTCAAAACCAGTGAGCGCCAAGGTTCTGGACGCCGCCATCGCCTGGCAATTGTGTCTGGACTGCGGCAACGGCAGTGCTGTGGAGCAGGCTGAATTCGCGGTCTGGTATGCCGCCAGTGAAGAACACGCCCGGGCCTGGTTGCAACTGGGCATGCTGGATCAACGCTTCAGCAACACCAGCATCCCGGCGCGCAACGCGTTGTTGGCTCCTCGCGATGGAGTACAGCAGCGGCTCCGTAAAATCAGCGGTGGGTTGGCCAGTGTTGCGCTGGTGTGCGGGCTGGCATTGTTCGCGGGTAAAAACTACCTGCAACTGGATTACTGGATGGCCGACCAACGCACCGCAACCGGGGAGCAGCGGCAACTACGTCTGGCCGATGGCACCGTACTGGACCTCAACACCCACAGTGCAGTTGACGTGCAATTTGATGCCAGCACCCGGCGAATCATCCTGCAAGAAGGTGAAATCATGGTCGAGACCGGCCATGGCGACCCCCGCCCTTTTATCGTACAGACCCGCGACGGCAGCCTGCGCGCATTGGGCACCCGGTTTCTGGTCAAACGCGAAGACGACGGTACGCGGCTAAGCGTTTTGCAGTCGCAGGTAGCAGCGCAGCCTGCAAACAGTGGCAATGAAACGGTCTACAACGAAGGCCAGCAAGTGCTGATGCAGCGCGACAGTTTGGGCCAGATGCTCGCGTTGAGCCCCGGCGCAGATGCTTGGACACGAGGCATGCTGGTGCTCGACAACGTACGTTTGGCCGACATGGTGAGCGAACTCAATCGCTATCACCGTGGCCATCTGGGCGTCGATCCCCAAGTGGCTGACTTGCGTATCAGTGGCAGCTTCGCACTGAACAACGTCGAACTGGCTCTCAACGCGCTGCAACCGACTTTACCGGTCAAGATCGAACAGGTGACGCCGTGGTGGGTCACTGTCAGCCCTGCCCCTCAAAATGCTGAATCGAAATAATTTTCAACACGCCCTATCACTTTTCGAATGTCATGCGGCAGATAGGCATTGAGAAACATTTCCATTCAGGAATACGCCGAATGTCCCGCACCCTCGACACGTTTTTGCGCCCCGGCCTGTTGGCCGCTGCCATTGCCCTGAGCGCCCCGTTGGCCAGCACCTCGCTGATGGCCGCCGAACAGACGACTGCTCGCACCTACAACCTGCCTGCTGGCTCGCTGTCCACGACCCTGAACCAGATTGCCAGCCAATCAGGCATCACCCTGGCGATTGACCCGACGCTGGTCGCAGGCAAAACCTCGGCCCCCGTCAGCGGCACATTCGAGGGCAGCACGGCATTGCGTGAAGCGTTACGCGGGACGGGGTTGCAGCTGCAACAGAGCGGTGGCGGTGCCTATGGGCTCGTGCCAGTGCCTGTGGTTGAAGGCGCGCTGACCCTGGGCGACGTCAATGTGAATGCGAGCGCTGTGGCCGAAGGTTCAGAGGCTGCTGGCTACGTGAGCGAAAACATCAGCAATGTCGGCGCACTGGGCAGCATGAAGCTGCAAGACACGCCGTACTCCATGAGCGTCACGTCTCAGGCCTTGCTTAAAAACATGCAGGCGACTTCACTGGATGACGTGTTCAAGCGTAACCCGTTCACTCAAATGTTTTCCCCTACAGGTGCGGGCTATGCGAGTGCCGTCAACATTCGCGGGTTCAGCGGCGCGGGCAACCTGAACATTGCCAACGATGGGTTGCGCTTCTCCACCCTCGCCGATGCCGGCAACTTTCTGGAAGAAACCGAACAGCTTGAAGTGATTACCGGCCTGACCGGTTTTTTGTATGGCCCTGCCACTCCGGGTGGCTTGGCTAACTACGTACTTAAACGTCCGACCTACGAAACCTATCGCAGCGTGACGCTGGGCAATGCCGGCGGTGACAACTATTACCTTCACGGCGACTTCGGCGGCAAGATTGATGATGAAGGCAAGTTCGCCTATCGCCTGAACCTCCTGACACAAGACGGCCAAACTGCGATCGACATGCAGAAACGCCGTCGCGAGTTGATCAGTCTGGCGGTTGACTGGAACGTCAGCGACGACCTGCAAATCCAATTCGATGCTTCACACAAGAAGACTGAAATTCACGGCTTGACCAGCTATTGGTATTTCGGCGACCAAGCGCTGCGCCCCCGCGCCTCGCAACTCCACAACGACAAACTGTACAGCCAGAAATGGTCGTTCTCGGACAACGAAACCGACAAAGGCGGCGTTCGCGCCAAATGGCGTTTGAACGACACCTTCACCCTGCGCGGTGCATTCGCCACACAGAAATTCACCGAAGAGAACACCTACACCGGCCCGACTGTTTACAGCCCTGGGGTTTACACCCAGCCGCTGTACGCTTTCGCACCGATTGAGCACCAGGAGAACTCGGCATATCTGTTCCTGGATGCGGCCTTCGACACAGGCACCATTGGCCACAAAATGACCATGGGTTATCAGGGCAACGACTCGCGCATCAAGCAGTACGAAGACCACATCCCCTCGGACGGCTCGCAGTATGCAGACGTCGGCGGCGGCGCCCTGCCTTTCGGCAGCAGCGAGCAAGTCACCAAACCCGGCTACTCGATTGGGCATGGCAGCAAGCACTTGGCGAGTACTTCGCAAGCCAACAACTTCCTGATCGGTGATGTGATCACCTTCAACGATCAATGGTCGAGCATCGTTGGCGTAACGCGGACACAGATCAAGTCCTACGCCAATGACTTCATCTACTCCTCACCCGCGAAGAAAACCCGCTACGACGCAAGCAAAACGTCGCCTAGCGTTTCGCTTATCTACAAACCAGTGCCTTGGCTGACGACCTATGCAACTTACATTGAAGGCCTGCAAGCAGGCGGCACCGCGCCTTACAACGCAATCAACGCCGGTGAAATCTTCGCACCACAAGTAAGCAAGCAATACGAAGTAGGTGCCAAAGCCACCGTAGGCGATGCACTGCTGACACTGGCACTGTTCAACATCGAAAAGCCTAACGGCTACCTCGACGGCGATATGGTGTACACCGAAAGCGGCAAACAGGTGAACAATGGCCTGGAGTTTAGCGTGACTGGTAAAGTCACCCCGGAGTTGACGGTGATCGGCGGATTCACCTTGCTTGATCCAAAGGTCAAGGATGCCGACAACAAGGCCAACGATGGCAACGCTCCCGTTGATGTCGCCAAACAATTGGCCAAACTGTATGCCGAATACGACATCAATGCCGTGCCGGGTCTGGCCCTGACCGGTGGCGCGTTCTACACCGGCAAGCAATACACCGATGTTTCCAACGACTACCAACTGCCCTCGTTCACCACCTTTGATGCCGGTGCGCGTTACCGCATGAAGGTGTCGCAAAACGACCTGACCTTGCGCATGAACGTCAGCAACCTGGCCAACAAAGACTACTGGCTTAACAGTCACTACCTTGGCGACCCGCGTACCGTTCAATTCTCGGCACAGCTGGAGTTTTAAACACACGCGCTGCAACCGGCAGGTGTTGTCGCAACAACCCCAGCCGGTTTCAATGCACACCTGCGTCAACTTTGGATTTTCATGAAAAGCAAAACGATCCGTCGCTGGTCCTTTATTCACACTTGGACCAGCCTGATTTGCACCGCGTTTTTGCTGATGCTGGCATTGACCGGCCTGCCCTTGATTTTTTCCCATGAAATCGACCACGTGCTGGGCGACAGCCCCGAGTTGCGGGAGATGCCGGCCAATACGCCGCACCTGAACCTGCAACAGCTGGTAGACGCGGCCAAAGCTCATCGCCCCAATGACGTGATGCAGTACTTCGGCAGTGATGACGACGACCCCAACGCGGTGTTTGCCATCATGGCTGCAACGGCCGGCACCGAACCGAATTCGTCGCACACCTTCATGCTCGATGCCCGCACCGGCGAAGCGCTGGAAGTGCCTTCGGCCAACGGCGGCCTGATGATGTTCATTCTGCGCCTGCACGTGGACATGTTTGCCGGTTTACCGGGCAAACTGCTGCTGGCCTTTATGGGTATTTTGTTTGTACTGGCCATCGTCTCCGGCACGGTGCTGTACTTGCCGTTTATGCGCCGTCATGAATTTGCCACGGTGCGCACTGACAAATCCAGGCGCCTGCGCTGGCTCGACCTGCACAACCTGCTCGGCGTGGTCACCCTGACGTGGGCGCTGGTGGTGGGCGTGACCGGGGTGATCAGCGCCTGCGCAGACTTGATCATCGATGCCTGGCGCAACGATAGCCTCAACGCGATGATCGAACCCTATCGCGATGCGCCGCCGCTGACCCACCTGGCACCCGCCACCCGCCTACTGGATATTGCCAACCGTGCGGCGCCCGATATGCGCCCGGACTTTATCGCCTTCCCTGGCACACGGTTTTCCAGCGAGCACCATTACGCGGTCTTTATGAAAGGCAACACGCACCTGACCGCCCACTTGCTGACCCCGGTTTTGATCGACGCCAGCACCCTTGAAGTTACAGCCGTGGGTGGTCGCCCGTGGTACATGGACGCGATGGGCATGTCACAGCCGCTGCACTTTGGCGACTACGGTGGCATGGCAATGAAAATCCTCTGGGCGGCACTCGACCTGTTGACCATCGTGGTGCTCGGCAGTGGTTTGTATTTGTGGTGGGTACGACGCCGCACCGCCAGGGAGAACGCACGATGAGACCGCGTCAGTCGAGCTTCTGGAAAGTGTTTTCCATTCCACTGGCGATTGGTCTGGTCAGTCTGATGGGCTTGTTCAGTGCGCTCCTGGGCGATGGTGCCTGGGACGTGCTGAGCTGGATTGGCCTGGGGATACCGGTGTGGATAAGCGTTCAGGGGTTGCTTAAGCGCTGATTGAGCCCTTTACCCTCACCCCAACCCTCTCCCAAAGGGAGAGGGGGCTTAATGGGGTGACTTCAATTATGTGCTCACTGCAGATCAGCCCCCTCTCCCTCTGGGAGAGGGGGCTTAATCGGGGGTGACGTCAATTATGTGCTCACTGCAGTTCAGCTCCCTCTCCCTCTGGGAGAGGGGGCTTAATCGGGGGTGCCGTCAATTATGTGCTCACTGCAGTTCAGCTCCCTCTCCCTCTGGGAGAGAGGGCTTAATCGGGGGTGACGTCAATTATGTGCTCACTGCAGATCAGCTCCCTCTCCCTCTGGGAGAGGGTTGGGGTGAGGGTGACTTGATCAACAATCAGGTTTGTCCGCCGTATACCGACGCGCTGGGTTGACCGCTGCGCCAAACTCACGCAAGGCCTTGGCACCAATCAACAGCGGGTAGTTGAAGCTGCTGCGGTCGGTGAGGTTGACCTCCACCGTGCGCTTCACATTGCCCAGGCACATTTCCAGATCGACCACCGGACGTTTGGCACTCCCCGCTTCGTCCTTGTCTTCGTCTTCGTCTGCGCGGCTTTTGATTTTGCTGATACGCGACACTTTGTGTTCATACACTTTGCTGCTCGCGCCATCAGTGGCTAATTGAAAGCTCACCCACTCATCACCGTCGCGGGTGAAGGTCTTGATGTTTTTGGCCGACAACGAGGCGGTCAACGCACCGGTGTCCATCTTGGCCTTAAGGGTTTCGCCGATCTCCGGCAGCTTGATGTACTCGTAACGCCCATAGAGGGTCGGCTCGGCAGCCATCACCGGCAACGCCAACAGGGACAACACGGCGAGAACAGACTTCATAGGGCAGTTTCCTTTAAAGAGTGCTGGTTAGACCCCAAGAATAAATTAGGTTCGCAGCCAGCGGCAGTGGTTACAACAGCAACATAACCGAGCAGCCGTGAAACATTTGTCGGCTTCTCTGATTTGGCGTTCGCCGCGTGTCTGCTTATGATGGCCAGTTCCTAATCGCTCAAGAGTTCTTTATGCGCCGCCTGCTCACCGGCTGTCTGGTCACCCTGTTATTGCTGTGCAACACCCTGATCCTGTTCGGGCCATTGATGCTGTTTGCCTTGCTCAAACTCATCTCACCGGGGCGTCTGCGCGATTACAACTCGTGGGCCGTGATGTGGATTGCCGAAACCTGGTCAGAAATCGACAAACGTATTTTCGCCCTGTGCCTGCCCACACAATGGGATATCCGTGGGGCCGAGGGTTTGAGCCGCAACACGTCATATCTGGTGATCAGCAACCATCAGTCGTGGGTGGATATTCCGGCGTTGATGCAAGGGCTGAACCGACGCACGCCGTTCTTCAAATTCTTCCTGAAAAAAGAACTGATCTGGGTGCCCTTTCTGGGGCTTGCCTGGTGGGCGCTCGATTACCCGTTCATGAAGCGCTACTCCAAGGCGTTTTTAGCCCGGCACCCTGAGCTCAAGGGGCAAGACTTGAAAATCACCCGGGCGGCCTGCGAGTTGTTCAAGCGCCAGCCCGTCACCATCGTCAACTACCTGGAAGGCACACGCTTTACCCCGACCAAACGTGCACAGCAACAATCGCCCTACACCTATCTGCTCAAACCCAAAGCAGGTGGCGTGGCCTTTGTGTTGGCTGCGATGGGCGAACAGCTGGATGCCGTGCTCGACGTCACCGTGGTCTATCCGCAAGCAAGAATTCCGGGGTTTTGGGACTTGATCAGCGGGCAAGTGCCCAAGGTCATCGTTGATATACAGACGCGCGAATTAGACCCGGCGCTGTGGAAGGGTGACTACGAAAACGATCCGCAGTTTCGTGAGCATGTCCAGAGCTGGGTTAACCAGCTCTGGATCAAGAAAGACCAGCGCATCAGCACCTTGCGTGCCGAGCGCGACTAGCCTTTAAACGCCCCAGGCGCTGCTTAGCTTGCTCAGCAGCGAGGTGCTGACGTTCTGCCCTTTGAAATAGTCCAGCAACACCGGCGCAAACTTGGCAACCATGCCGTCTTGCATGCCCAGGGCGCTAAACGCAGCGTTCAATTGGTCGGTGTTAGCCACGTTGCTCACAGCGTTGGTAGCAGTCTCGGACACACCGCTGGACTTGCCCAACAGGCCGCCCAACTGGCTCAGTTGGCCCAAGGCACCGTTGCCCGCCAGCTTGTTAACGCCAGGCACTTGCTTGGCCAGCTCGGAATAGTCGCTGGTCGTCAGCTGGTTTTTTGCCAGGCTCAACATTGCACCAACACCACCGGCCGCTTGCTCAGGCTTAACACCCAGCTCATTGACCTTGCTCAGCAACTGAACAGCCTGCGCCGACTTGTCAGTCGTGGCGCCATTACCGTTTGCGCCTTGCACCTGAGCAGCGATACCCGCCACGTCACTCATGCTGAAACCAGCAAACACCGGGCTTGCAGCCACGGTCATCAAGGTTGCCAGTGCTACGCCGCTCAATTTTTTCATCGTAAAAGCCTCTAGAACCAAAAAGCCGCCCGCAAACCAGAGAGCGACAAAACTGTGAGTTTGACCCAAAACACCGGCAGATGTTCCCAAGTGCCACTATTGGATCAAACGGCGCGCAATCTTAAATGAAATACACGGAAGCTGCGGCATGCCCGCCCATCAGTCCTGCCAGCTATACACATGGCAGGCGCCAGTGAATGCTAAACGCCCTCTGAACCTGCATTTCGGAACGCCTTATGTCCCCTCTCAGCCAAAAAACTGTCCGCCGTTTTTTCTACGATCCTCTGGATCGGTTCGTCAGCACTAATGCCACGTTGCTCTTCTACAACCAAACCCGTCTCGCAACCGAGGTTGAAGGCGAACGTACAAACCGACTGTTTGAATACGACGCTCAACCGCTGGCGCTTCAACAAAACGGTACCACTTGCACATTACTGGCCACAGACATGCAAACGTCTGTGCTGCAGAGCGTCCGTACGGACGGCACTCAACAGGCACTCGCCTATACACCCTACGGTCATCAAAAGGATTTAAAGACGCTGCCCGGCGTGTGTGGTTTCAACGGCGAGCGACCTGACCCGTTGACCGGGCATTATTTATTGGGCCAGGGTTATCGAGCGTTCAACCCGATATTGATGCGATTTAACAGCCCCGACAATTTAAGTCCGTTTGCTGAAGGCGGGATCAATGCGTATGCGTATTGCGGGGGTGATCCCCTCAACAGGGTCGACCCTACAGGGCACTTTTTTTCTAAAATTAATCGACTAATTGACATTGGCATTATTAAAGCCAAGGCTGCTTTGACGGGCGGCCATGTCAAGAAAGTCCATAAATTAACGCGACTGTCCGAAGGCATCATCGCGTTTGAAGACACTTACAAAAATATGCCGAGATTGAATTTTGCAGGTCACAGTCAACGTAGCGAAGGATCAGTGCGCTTAATATTTGATGAGTCTCAATCCATCGACGCAAGGTCGCTGGTGAATTTGGCAGCCAACAAAGGTATTGATGTCAAAAACTATAATTACTTACGCATTATTATGTGTCATTCCGCCAAAGGAGACAGCAGGTCATTTGGCGCTACTTTGCACACCATAACCGGCCGCCCTGTTAAATCCTATATGGGGACTGTCTCAACCAACTACCCCGAGTTGCTCGTTCCAAAACTGAAGATTGGGGAAACCTCCACTAAAAGCAGCATCATACACACTCGTAAAAATAAGAATCTGTGGAGATACCTACCCAAGGGTTTAAAAAGAAACTATCAGCCTGTCACCTTTGGTACAGCAATCAGAACCGCCTAGCGCATTACCGCTATCGACCTCATGCCCCTGAAGTCAACTCACTCAAATCCTCTCAACATCAACAGCTATACAGCCAAGATTTTGCGATAGAAGCTAAAAGCATCTCTCCTATAAATAGACTATGCACATGCCTCCTAAAAAATATTCGCGCCTGTTTTTATATGATTCATTAGACAGAGTGACAGGCGTCAATGCCACGCTGCTCTTCTACAACCAAACCCGTCTCGCAACCGAGGTTGAAGACGAACGTACAAACCGACTGTTCGAATATGACGCGCAACCGCTGGCGCTTCAACAAAACGGTACCACTTGCACATTACTGGCCACAGACATGCAAACGTCTGTGCTGCAGAGCGTCCGTACGGACGGCTCTCAACAGGCACTCGCCTATACACCCTACGGCCATCAAAAGGATTTAAAAACGCTGCCCGGCGTGTGTGGCTTCAACGGTGAGCGACCTGACCCGTTGACCGGGCATTATTTATTGGGCCAGGGATATCGAGCGTTCAACCCGGTATTGATGCGCTTTAACAGCCCGGACAGTTTGAGTCCGTTTGCTGAAGGCGGAATCAATGCGTATGGGTATTGTGGGGGGGATCCTGCAAACAAAGTTGATCCGACGGGACATATTCCAATACCGCCAAAACTTTCAAAACTTATAGTCCGTTTAAAAACACCGGCTTGGACAACAAGAAACAGCGCGGTCACGCTTGCGAATACTCAACCTTTATCAAGAGCCGGCTCAAACACGTCGTTAACTGAATTTGGTTCCCGGTCACTTTCGAACTCACCTTCCGGTTCACTTTCAGATGTTTCACTCGATACGATTACCCCTCGCTCAAGTCAGAGCTTGATAGAGCCTTCAGGGTCCGTACCCAATACACCACCCGTTCAACGCCAAAGGCGTGCAGGGATAAATCTTCAACCCGGTGACGAGATGTATGAAGCCCTCAGGGCTCATTTTGGGGTGACCAACCGCGCTTCAACCGCGAGTCAAAATAGTATTGCCCGCCAACAATCGACACCGCGCTGGCAGCAACAGAGTCTACAGCCACCCCCATATGCTGAAGCCAGCAGCCCACCCAGTTACTACAATGCCGTTATATTATCGCCTCATTCAAATCGCCCCAAGCCGCCTTTATCTGAGGGCAAGCGTGACAACATTAGAGCCGTCGACTAAACAAACACCCTTCTGTAAGTAAATTTTCATCGTAAATATTCAGCACTCCGCTCGTCCCGGAGTGCTGTTTTTCAGCGGCTCTTACTGACTGAACAACCGGTGCGGATCAATCACAAACTTCTTCGGCACCCCGGCATCAAATTCGCCATAGCCGCGCGGCGCATCGTCCAGGCTAATCACTTCGACCCCGACAATATCGGCAATCTTGATCCGGTCCCACATGATCGCCTGCATCAGTTGGCGGTTGTATTTCATCACCGGCGTCTGGCCCGTATGGAAGCTGTGGGACTTGGCCCAGCCCAGCCCGAAGCGGATGCTCAAGCTGCCCATTTTCGCGGCAGCGTCCACGGCTCCCGGATCTTCTGTCACGTACAGCCCCGGAATACCAATTTTGCCCGCCACCCGTACCACACCCATCAGTGAGTTGAGCACAGTGGCCGGCGCTTCGTGTTTAACCCCGTCATGGCCATGACCACGGGCTTCAAAGCCCACCGCATCAACCGCACAATCTACTTCCGGCTCACCCAGTAACTCGGCAATTTGCTCGTGCAACGGGGTGTCTTTGGACAGATCGGCAATTTCAAACCCCTGCGCTTTGGCGTGGGCCAGACGGATCGGGTTCACATCACCGACTATCACCACTGCCGCGCCGAGCAAGCGCGCCGAAGCCGCGGCAGCCAGCCCAACCGGGCCGGCACCGGCGATATACACCGTGCTGCCCGGCCCCACGCCCGCAGTCACTGCACCGTGGTAGCCGGTGGGCAGAATGTCGGAGAGGCAGGTCAGGTCGCGGATTTTTTCCATCGCTGCATCGCGGTCAGGCAGTTTGAGCAGATTGAAATCGGCATACGGCACCAATACATATTCAGCCTGGCCGCCGACCCAATCGCCCATGTCCACGTAACCATAGGCGCCGCCGGGACGGGCCGGGTTGACGGTCAGGCACACGCCAGTGTTTTGCTCCTTGCAACTGCGACAGCGCCCGCACGCCACGTTGAACGGCACCGACACCAGATCGCCGACCTTCAAATGTTCCACATCACGCCCGGCTTCAATGACCTCGCCAGTGATCTCATGGCCCAACACCAGCCCGGTTTGCGCCGTGGTGCGCCCCCGCACCATGTGCTGATCGGAGCCACAGATATTGGTCGACACCACACGCAGAATCACGCCGTGGTGAATGGGTTTGCCTTGAGGGTTTTGCATCTTCGGAAAAGGAATGCTCTGCACTTCAACCTGGCCATTGCCCAGGTACACCACACCGCGATTGTCAGCCATCGAGTTCACCCTTGTTATTGTTGGAGGGGGGGATCGACAGCGGCACGCCGCAAGCCGATCTGCCTGCAGCTTAGAACCTGTGCCGGTGATCAGAGGACCACCGTACGACCTCCATTTAGGAAAACGCGCCGTTCGATGTGATAGCCCACTCCTCGTGCCAAGGTCTGGGCTTCAATATCGCGGCCTTTGGCGATCAAGTCTTCGGGGTAGTGGCTGTGATCGACCACCTCAACGCCTTGCGCAATGATCGGGCCTTCGTCCAGGTCGTTGTTGATGTAGTGCGCGGTCGCCCCCACCAGCTTGACCCCTTTCTCGTAGGCCTGGTGATAGGGCTTGGCACCCTTGAAGCCGGGCAGCAGTGAGTGATGGATGTTGATCGCTTTGCCGTCCAGCTTGCGGCACAGCTCGGGTGACAGCACTTGCATATAGCGCGCGAGAATCACCAGTTCGGCGCCGGTGTCTTCGATCACTTGCCACACCTTGGCCTCTTGCCCGGGTTTGTTGGCCGGGTCGAGGGCAAAGTGGTGGTAGGGAATGCCGTGCCATTGGGCCAGGGGTTCGAGGTCCGGGTGATTGGACACCACGGCCACCACGTCCATCGACAATTGGCCGATGCGCTGGCGGTAAAGAAGGTCGTTGAGGCAGTGGTCGGCCTTGGACACCATGATCACCACTTTAGGGCGATGGTGCGGGGGCGTCAGTTCGAAGGTCATGCCGAAGGCCTGGCTGCGCTCCTGCAAGCCGGCGCGGAACTCACCTTCGTTGAACCCGTCAGGCTGGCGGAACTCGACCCGAATAAAAAAGCGACCGGAGCGCTGGTCATCAAAGGAATGGTGCTCGGTGACGTAGCAACGGTGTTCGAACAAGTAACGCGTCACCGCATCCACGGTGCCCAGCATGCTTGGGCAATCGGCGGTGAGAATCCAGGTGTCGGGGGCACGGCTCATGAGGGAGTCCCTTGTAGTTTTGATATGAAACGCAAAAGCCCCTCACCCTAACCCTCTCCCAGAGGGAGAGGGGACTTAGAGCAAAAGCAAATGTATGCAACGCCACACATTAGCCCCCTCTCCCTCCGGGAGAGGGTTGGGGTGAGGGCCGGCCTTCACTCAGGCCTCAACGCTCAGCCCAAACTCAGCTGCCGCATCCTGCAACCATAGCCACCAATACTCCGAAAAGCTGCGCCGAATCAGCAGCTCCCATGTGTCTTCAGCGGTGTGGCGAATCACCAACTGCGACTTGGCAAATACCGTGCCCACTGCTTTACCCACCGCAAAGTTGTCCGGGTGCACGTCATAACTGGTGGACTTCATCAGCACCTCGCGCACCTTCGGCCCGCTCAGTTCCAGCAACTGCTGGCCGCCACTGACGTTGACCACAGAAATATGCAGTCCCGCCAGCGCCGCCCGCAGTGCTTGCTCCGCGGCAAACTCTTGCCCACCGGGAACGATCAGCAACCATTCATCAGGTCCCATCCATTGCAACGAAGAATCACCTTTAGCCACCAAACTCAAAGCCACCGGTAATTCCAGGCCCAGCGCCTTGTGCACACCTTCGGCAAAAGCCGGGTCCTTGGCATCGCCGCGCAGGGTCAAATGGCCCAGCAGCTTTTTCTCGCGCACCGTCACACCGGGGTTTTGCCGGTCTTTGCCGATCAGCTTCGAAAGGTCGGTGTGGTGTAACGACGATTCGGCTTTTGCACCCGGCTCCGGGCGTTGTTGGTAAACATTGGCTGTGGTCATGTGATCACCCATTCAAATATTCTGCCGTTCGCCTTTCGGGTCGAAGAACACCGAAGACACAATTTCAGCTTCGATCACGCTGCCATCCACTTGAGGCGAGAACACCCGCTCGCCGATGCGCTTGAGCCCACCCTTGACCACACCCATCGCAAACGAATACCCCAACGAGTTGTGGGCGTAGCTGGATGTCACGTGGCCGACCATCGTCATCGGGATCGCTTGTTTGGGATCGAACACCAACTGCGCGCCCTCCGGCAGCCATTTGCCCGGATCAATCGGCTTGAGGCCCACCAGTTGCTTGCGCTGCTCACGTACACAGTCTTCGCGGTTCATGCCGCGCCAGCCGATCCACGAAAACGGTTTGGTGCGGCCCACACACCAGCCCATGTTCAAATCGTCCGGGGTCATGGAGCCGTCGGTGTCCTGACCGACGATGATGAAACCCTTCTCGGCACGCAGCACGTGCATGGTTTCGGTGCCATACGGCGTCAGGTTGTACGCCTTACCCGCCTCGACAATTTTCTCCAGCACGCCCATCGCGTAGTCAGCCTGGATATTGACCTCGTAAGACAGTTCGCCGGTAAATGAGATACGGAACACCCGCGCCGGCACACCGCCGACTAGGCCTTCTTTCCACGTCATAAACGGAAACGCTTCACGGTCCAGATCAATGTCAGTCACTTCGCTCAGCAGCTTGCGGCTGTTAGGGCCAGACAAGGTCAGCGTCGCGTAATGGTCGGTGACAGAGGTGAAATACACCTTCAACTCCGGCCATTCGGTCTGTTGATAAATTTCCAGCCACTGCAACACACGGGCCGCGCCGCCCGTGGTGGTGGTCATCACAAAATGGTTGTCTGCCAAACACGCGGTCACGCCGTCATCGAAGACCATGCCGTCTTCTTTGCACATCAACCCGTAACGGGCTTTGCCCACGTCGAGTTTGGTCCACGCATTGGTGTAGACACGGTTGAGAAACTCTCGCGCATCCGGCCCTTGAATGTCGATTTTGCCCAGTGTGGACGCATCCAGAATGCCGACGCTGTCGCGCACCGCCTTGCATTCGCGCTGCACCGCCGCCTGCATATCTTCGCCGTTGCGCGGGAAGTACCACGGGCGCTTCCATTGGCCGACATCTTCAAACTCGGCACCTTGCTTGACGTGCCAGGCTTGCAGCGCGGTGTAGCGCACCGGCTCAAAGATGTGCCCGCAATGACGCCCCACAATCGCGCCAAACGTCACCGGCGTGTAGTTGGGGCGGAACATGGTGGTGCCCATTTGTGCAATGGTCACGTTCAGCGAGCGAGCGGCAATCGCCAGCCCGTTGACGTTGCCCAGCTTGCCCTGATCGGTGCCAAACCCCAGCGCGGTGTAGCGTTTAACGTGCTCCACCGACTCAAACCCTTCACGGGTCGCCAGCTCGATGGCCGCTGCGGTGACGTCGTTTTGCAAGTCGACAAATTGCTTCGGTGCCCGCGCCGTGCCTTTTTCATGGGGCACATGGAACAGCGCCAACGTCGCTTCTTCGTAATGATTCAGGGCCTTGGGCAGCACGCCCTCGACCGCCTTGAACCCCGCTTCGCTGGCCGCACGCACACCGCCTTCAAAGCCATCGGCCAGGCTATCGCCCAAGCCATACACGCCGTTGATGCCGCCTACACACACGCGCTTTTGCGGCGCGTCGCCGGGGACAAAACCGAGAATATCTTCACGCCAGGTCGGCTTGCCGCCCAAGTGAGAAGCCAAATGCACCACCGGGCTGTAGCCCCCCGACGTGGCCACCAAATCGCACTCCAGCCATTCGCCGGGGCTGGTCACGCTGTTCTGTTTAAGATCAATCGCCGCGACCCGCGCAGCGGTCACGTGCTTACTGCCGCGCGCTTCAATCACTGCGCTGCCGGTCAGAATGCGGATGCCCTTGGCCCGTGCTTCTTCGACCAGCGCACCCCGTGGATTACCCCGAGCATCGGCCACTGCCACCACGTTTCGACCTGCATCGAGCCAGTCCAACGCCACGCGATAGGCGTGATCATTGTTGGTGCTCAATACCAGTTTTTTGCCCGGTGCCACGCCATAGCGGCGGACATACGTCGACACCGCCCCCGCCAGCATATTGCCCGGCACGTCGTTGTTGCCGTACACCAGCGGGCGTTCACACGCCCCCGTTGCCAGCACCACGCGCTTGGCGCGCACCCGGTGCAGACGCTGACGCACCTGGCCAATCGGCGCCCGGTCACCCAGATGGTCAGTCAGGCGTTCGTGAATAGTCAGAAAGTTATGGTCGTGATAGCCGTTCACCGTCGCCCGAGGCAACAGCACTACATCCGGTAGCGCTGTGAGTTCAGCCATCACCTCAGCCACCCAGTCCATCGCCGGTTTGCCGTCCAGGCTTTCACGGCTGTCGAGCAGACTGCCGCCAAACTCCTCCTGCTCATCCGCCACGATCACTCGCGCACCGCTGCGAGCCGCTGCCAAAGCCGCCGCCAACCCGGCAGGCCCGGCGCCGACAACCAGCACGTCGCAATGGTGGTTCATGTTGTCGTAGGTGTCAGGGTCATTCTGGGTCGGCGAGCGGCCCAGCCCGGCCGCCTTACGGATGTACTTTTCGTAAGTCATCCAGAACGACTGCGGGTACATAAAGGTTTTGTAGTAGAAGCCCGGCGGCATCAATTTGCCGCCGACCTTGCCGAGAATGCCCATCACGTCATTGTTGACGTTCGGCCAGCCGTTGGTGCTGGTGGCCACCAGACCTTGATACAAGGCTTGCTGGGTGGCGCGCACGTTGGGGATTTGTGTCCCTTCAGTGGCGCCAATCTGCAGCACCGCATTGGGCTCTTCAGCGCCTGCGGCATAAATGCCGCGGGGGCGGGAATATTTAAAGCTGCGGCCGATCACATCCACGCCATTGGCCAGCAATGCAGCCGCCAGTGTGTCGCCTTCGTAGCCTTTGTACGATTGGCCATTGAAGGTGAATGTCAGCACTTTGGTGCGATCGATGCGACCGCCGTTGGGCAAGCGATGGGTCTGAGTCATACCTTTTCTCCCTGCTCGCGGGTGGCGGTTGGCGCGACGGGCGCGGCCTGTTCGGTGAACTGCGGCTGGGTGCCGATCAGGTAGGTTTCAAGAATCTCGTACGTCACGGTGTTGCGCGTGGCGTTGAAAAACTGACGGCAACCGGCCACGTGGTTCCACAGCTCGTGATGCAGGCCACGCGGGTTATCGCGGAAGAACATGTAATCGCCCCACTCCTTGTCGGTGCAGGCATTGGGATCGAGCGGGCGCGGAATGTGCGCCTGGCCACTGGCGTGAAACTCTTCTTCGGAGCGCAGTTCGCCGCAATGAGGACAGAAGATATGCAACATCGGTGATTCTCCTGTTAGTGCGCGACCGCGGCAGCGCCGTGTTCGTCAATAAGGGCGCCGTTGTAAAACCGGTCAATGGAAAACGGTGCTGCCAGCGGGTGCATTTCGCCTTTGGCCAAACTGGCGGCAAACACGTTGCCCGAGCCCGGTGTGGCCTTGAAGCCACCCGTGCCCCAACCGCAGTTGAAGAACAAATTCGGCACCGGGGTTTTGGAGATGATCGGGCAGGCATCCGGGGTGGTGTCGACGATGCCGCCCCATTGGCGGTTCATGCGCACGCGGGACAACACCGGAAACATTTCCACAATCGCCTGAATGGTGTGCTCGATCACCGGGTACGAGCCGCGCTGACCGTAGCCAACCCAGCCGTCGATACCGGCACCGATGACCAGGTCACCCTTGTCGGATTGGCTGATATAACCGTGCACGGCGTTAGACATGATCACACTGTCGATAATCGGCTTGATCGGCTCAGAGACCAGCGCTTGCAGCGGGTGCGATTCAATGGGCAAACGAAAGCCGGCCTGACGCGCCATATGCCCCGAGTTACCGGCCGTGACCACGCCCACGCGCTTGGCACCAATAAAACCCTTGCTGGTTTCAACACCGATGCACACGCCGTTTTCTTTGCGAAAACCCAGCACTTCGGTTTGCTGAATCAAGTCCACGCCCAGTGCATCCGCGGCACGGGCAAAGCCCCAAGCCACGGCATCGTGTCGGGCCACGCCGCCGCGCCGTTGCACAGTGGCGCCGATAATCGGGTAGCGGGTATTTTTGGAGCAATCGAGGTAGGGAATTTCGTCCGCCACTTGCTTGCCATTGAGCAGCTCACCGTCCACCCCGTTAAGGCGGTTGGCGCTGACCCGGCGCTCGGAGTCGCGCATGTCTTGCAAGGTGTGACACAGGTTGTAGACACCGCGCTGGGAAAACATCACGTTGTAGTTCAAGTCTTGCGACAGACCTTCCCACAACTTCATCGCGTGTTCGTACAGATGCGCCGACTCGTCCCACAAATAGTTGGAACGCACGATGGTGGTGTTGCGCGCGGTGTTACCCCCGCCCAACCAGCCTTTTTCGACCACGGCCACATTGGTGATGCCGTGCTCTTTGGCCAGGTAATAAGCCGTGGCCAACCCGTGACCGCCACCGCCGACAATGATCACGTCATACACCTTTTTCGGGGTCGGTGTGCGCCACATCTTCTGCCAGTTTTCGTGGTGGCTGAGGGAGTGTTTGAAGAGGCCGAAGCCTGAGTACCGTTGCATAGGGATTACTCCAAAACCGCGCTCAGCGATAAACCGGAAAGTCTTTGCACAGCGACGTCACCTGACGCGCCACATCGGCCTCGATATCGGCATCGCCGAGGTGATCGAGGATGTCGCACATCCAGCCTGCCAGCTCCGTGCACTGCGCCACTTTGAAACCGCGGGTCGTGACCGCCGGGGTGCCGATACGCAGGCCCGAAGTCACAAACGGCGATTGCGGGTCGTTGGGCACTGCGTTTTTATTCACCGTGATATGGGCCCGGCCCATTGCGGCGTCAGCGTCTTTGCCGGTCAGGCCCTGACGGATCAGGCTGACCAGAAACAGATGGTTGTCCGTGCCGCCCGACACCACGTCATAGCCGCGTTTGATAAACACATCGGCCATCACCTGAGCATTGTCGATGACCTGTTTTTGATAGGTTTTAAAGCCTGGTTCCAGCGCCTCTTTAAAGCACACCGCCTTGGCCGCGATCACATGCATCAACGGGCCGCCCTGCCCGCCGGGGAACACCGCCGAATTGAATTTCTTCTCCAGCGCTTCATTGGCCTTGGCCAGAATCAGCCCGCCGCGAGGCCCGCGCAGGGTTTTGTGGGTGGTGGTAGTCACGACGTCCGCGTAGGGCAGCGGGTTCGGGTACAAGCCAGCCGCCACCAGACCGGCAACGTGGGCCATATCGACAAATAAATAGGCTCCGACTTTGTCCGCAATCTGACGAAAACGTGGGAAGTCGAGGGTTTTGGAGTAAGCCGAAAAGCCGGCAATGATCATCTTCGGTTGATGCTCGACGGCGAGTCGCTCCACCTCGTCGTAATCAATCAAACCGGTGGCGGTGTCGATACCATACTGCACCGCGTTGTACAGCTTGCCGGAGAAGCTGACACTGGCGCCGTGGGTCAAATGCCCGCCGTGGGCCAGACTCATGCCCAGCACCGTATCGCCCGCATTCAGCAACGCCAGATACACGGCTGCATTGGCCTGACTGCCGGAGTGCGGCTGCACGTTGGCGTAATCGGCCCCGAACAACTGCTTGGCGCGGTCGATGGCCAACTGCTCGACTTTATCCACATGCTCACAACCGCCGTAATAGCGCTTGCCGGGGTAGCCTTCGGCATACTTGTTGGTCAGGCCGCTGCCTTGCGCCTCCATCACCCGCTGACTGGTGTAGTTTTCCGAAGCGATCAACTCAATATGGTCTTCCTGACGCTGATCTTCGGCCTTCATCGCGGCCAACAAAGCGTCGTCGTAACCCTGAATCTGATCCTGCTTGCTGAACATGACGATTCTCCCAGCGCCAGCGCGCCCTTGGTCTGTGGGGCTATAGCCCGTTGAGACCGATGGTAGGGCGGGTGCGCAAGCATCAAATGCCCACGGACGCCACGCAATGGTGCGTTTACGACATGGCCCACCTGTGCGCCCTCTTCACACACTCAAGCGCTGCGCGGCGGCTTTGGCTCGTTGCGATACACCTCGGCATAAACCTCTGTAATAGGCTTGCGCGGGTAGCGTTTGATCAGGGCTTTGACCTTGGCGCTCAGTCGCAACAGTTCACTGCTGGGCTTGGCCCATTGTTCGGCTGGCAACGGCTCGGACCATGCTTGCATGGCGGGCGGTAACGCCCGACGGCCGATTTTGGCGATGCGTTTTATCTCCCATTCCACCAAATGGTTGGGCAACGTCCACAGCGTCATCACGTGGTAGACGTACCAAAAGAAAGCGTAGATCCAGCCCACTTCCTTTTCGCGCAAGCGCCGATGCAAACCCGCGCGGGCATTGCGGAAGGTGTGAAGCCCTTCGTGAGGCGGGTCCCGGGCTCTTGCAGTCCGAGGGGATCTTGAAGGATAGAGAGGTCGTTGAGTTCATATTCCATATAGCCGCGAACAGCCTCCCAGTTGGAAATTGCCAACTGCAAACTGCCGCATTGGAATTCAACCCGGACTAACTCGCCCTCATGCTCAAACCCCATGCCCATACCGTATTGGCGGATGACACCGTATTGACTCGCGCCCTGTGCTTGCACGACCCAAGCTGACAGGGATTCCCAGGGGACGAACAAAGGCTCAGTGGCGCCATCGGGCATAAAGCACACTTCGCGACGCTGACGATTGAAACGGGTGGGGATAACTTTGGTGAAGAGGTTGTGGGCTTGGAACCAGACTAAAAGGAATATAAAAGTTCCTAATAGCCACATTAGTAAAGCAGTTCCCCAAGAAGCTTCGAATATCCCTACCATAGCCTGCAAACTTTTTTCAAAGTTACCATCCAGCATAAGTCCCATGCAGCCACCTAGGAGTGGAAATCCAAAAGCAGCGATACATGCACACGTAAACGGCCCCCCCAGCCAGATCTGATAAGAAAAAACATTGGGTTCTCCTCCACCGAAATCCAGAAAGGTGTCGTTATATCCACTGATATAGGGACAGAACGGATGCTCAAATGTCGGCAAGGGCAAGGGGGCTAAATAAGTTTGGCGACCTGAGGGGAAATATTCGACATCGCCCGCACGTTTAGCCCCGGATTTACTTTTAAGTCCGACTGTCATTGCGATACACCTCGGCATAAACCTCTGTAATAGGTGTGCGCGGGTAGCGTTTGATCAGGGCTTTGACCTTGGCGCTCAGTCGCAGCAGTTCACTGCTGGGCTTGGCCCATTGTTCGGGCGGCAACGGCTCGGACCATGCTTGCATGGCGGGCGGCAACGCCCGGCGGCCGACTTTGGCGATGCGTTTTATCTCCCATTCCACCAAATGGTTGGGCAGTGTCCACAGCGTCATCACGTGGTAGACGTACCAAAAAAAAGCGTAGAACCGGCCCACTTCCTTTTCGCGCAAGCGCCGATGCAAACCCGCGCGGGCATTGCGGAAGGTATGAAGGCCTTCGTGGGGCGGGTCGCCGGGTTCTTGCAGCCCGAGGGGGTCTTGAAGGGTTGAGAGGTCGTTGAGTTCATATTCCATATAGCCGCGAACAGCCTCCCAGTTGGAAATTGCCAACTGCAAACTGCCGCATTGGAATTCAACCCGGACTAACTCACCCTCATGCTCAAACCCCATGCCCATGCCGTATTGACGGGTGACACCGTATTGGCTGGCGCCTTGAGCCTGAACCACCCATGCGGAGAGGGATTCCCAGGGGACGAATAAAGGCTCAGTGGCGCCATCGGGCATAAAGCACACTTCGCGACGCTGACGGTTGAAACGGGTGGGGATAACTTTGGTGAAGAGGTTGTGATGGTAAAGCCAGATTGCAAAGAATAAGGCTGAAATAAGAATCCACATGCCTAGAGCAGTCTCCCAAGATGCCCAGAAAATACCCTGCACTGACTCCCAACTTCTTATTAAGCTTGCATCCAATGAAAGCCCCATCACACCACCTATAAGAGGGCCACCAAAAGCCACGAAACACGACAATGCAAATGGAATACCTAAATTAAACTGATATGTGAATACTTTAGGCTCACCGCCTCCGAAATCCATAAAAGCGTCGTTATAAGCACTGATATAGGGACAGAAGGGATGCTCACTTGTCGGCAAGGGCAAGGGTGCTAAATAAGTTTGGCGGCCAGAGGGGAAATATTCGACATCGCCCGCCCGTTTAGCCCCGGATTTACTTTTAAGCTCTACTGTCATTGCGATACACCTCGGCATATATCTCAGTAATCGGCGTACGCGGGTAGCGTTTGATCAGGGCTTTGACCTTGGCGCTCAGTCGCAACAGTTCACTGCTGGGCTTGGCCCATTGTTCGGCTGGCAACGGCTCGGACCATGCTTGCATGGCGGGCGGCAGCGCCCGGCGGCCGACTTTGGCGATTCGTTTTATCTCCCATTCCACCAAATGGTTGGGCAGCGTCCACAGCGTCATCACGTGGTAGACGTACCAAAAAAAAGCGTAGAACCGGCCCACTTCCTTATCGCGCAAGCGCCGATGCAAACCGGCGCGGGCATTGCGGAACGTGTGAAGCCCTTCGTGAGGCGGGTCGCCGGGTTCTTGCAGTCCGAGAGGGTCTTGAAGGGTTGAGAGGTCGTTGAGTTCATATTCCATAAAGCCGCGAACAGCCTCCCAGTTGGAAATCGCCAACTGCACACTGCCGCACTGGAACTCGACCCGGACTAACTCGCCCTCATGCTCAAACCCCATGCCCATGCCGTATTGGCGGGTGACGCCGTATTGGCTGGCGCCCTGTGCTTGCACGACCCAAGCTGACAGGGATTCCCAGGGGACGAATAAAGGCTCAGTGGCGCCATCGGGCATAAAGCACACTTCACGGCGCTGACGGTTGAAACGGGTGGGGATAACTTTGGTGAAGAGGTTGTGGGCTTGGAACCAGACTAAAAGGAATATAAAAGTTCCTAATAGCCACATTAGTACAGCAGTTCCCCAAGAAGCTTCGAATATCCCTACCACTGCCTGCAAACTTCTTTCAAAGTTACCATCTAGCATAAGCCCCATGAAACCACCTAAGAGCGGAAATCCAAAAGCGACGATACATGCACCAGTAAACGGCCCCCCCAACCACAACTGATAGGAAAATACATTAGGCTCCCCGCCTCCAAAATCCATAAAAGTGTCGTTATAGCCACTAATATATGGGCAGTAGGGATGTTCACTGTTTGGCAATGGCAAGGGGGCTAAATAAGTTTGGCGACCTGAGGGGAAATATTCGACATCGCCCGCGCGCTTACCCCCGGATGTATTTTTAAGCTCTACTGTCATTGCGATACACCTCGGCATATATCTCAGTAATCGGCGTACGCGGGTGGCGTTTGATCAGGGCTTTGACCTTGGCACTCAGTCGCAACAGTTCGCTGCTGGGCTTGGCCCATTGTTCCGGCGGCAACGGTTCAGACCATGCTTGCATGGCGGGCGGCAGTGCGCGACGGCCGACTTTGGCGATGCGTTTTATCTCCCACTCCACCAAACGATTGGGCAGCGTCCACAGCGTCATCACGTGGTAGACGTACCAAAAGAAAGCGTAGATCCGGCCCACTTCCTTTTCGCGCAAGCGCCGATGCAAACCGGCGCGGGCATTGCGGAAGGTGTGCAGGCCTTCGTGGGGCGGGTCGCCGGGTTCTTGCAGTCCGAGAGGGTCTTGAAGGGTTGAGAGGTCGTTGAGTTCATATTCCATAAAGCCGCGAACAGTCTCCCAGTTGGAAATCGCCAACTGCACACTGCCGCACTGGAACTCGACCCGAACTAACTCACCCTCATGCTCAAACCCCATGCCCATGCCGTATTGGCGGGTGACGCCATATTGGGTGGCGCCTTGTGCTTGCACGACCCACGCGGAGAGAGATTCCCAGGGGACGAATAAGGGTTCAGTGGCGCCATCGGGCATAAAACACACTTCGCGGCGCTGGCGGTTGAAACGGGTGGGGATCACTTTGGTGAAGAGGTTGTGGGCTTGGAACCAGACGAATAGGCAGATGGCTGAGGATAATAGCCACATGCCTACTGCATATCTCCAGACTGCAAAGAAACAGTCAATGATCGCGTGGTAAACCTCCTCAGCATTGCTCCCCAATACAGCAAAAAGAAAACCAGCAAGGAGTGGAAATCCAAAAGCGGCTATACATGAACAAGTAAAAGGTCCTCCCAGCCAAATCTGATAGGAAAAAACATTGGGCTCCCCTCCTCCAAAATCTAGAAAGGTCTCGTTATATCCACTGATATAGGGACAGAAGGGATGCTCACTTGTCGGCAATGGCAAGGGGGCCAAATAAGTTTGGCGACCTGAGGGGAAATATTCGACATCGCCCGCACGTTTAGCCCCGGATTTACTTTTAAGCTCTACTGTCATTGCGATACACCTCGGCATATATCTCAGTAATCGGCGTACGCGGGTAGCGTTTGATCAGAGCTTTGACCTTGGCGCTCAGTCGCAACAGTTCGCTGCTGGGCTTGGCCCATTGTTCCGGCGGCAACGGTTCAGACCATGCTTGCATGGCGGGCGGCAGTGCGCGACGGCCGACTTTGGCGATGCGTTTTATCTCCCATTCCACCAAACGATTGGGCAGCGTCCACAGCGTCATCACGTGGTAGACGTACCAAAAGAAAGCGTAGAACCGGCCCACTTCCTTTTCGCGCAAGCGCCGATGCAAACCGGCGCGGGCATTGCGGAAGGTATGTAGGCCTTCGTGGGGCGGGTCGCCGGGCTCTTGCAGTCCGAGGGGGTCTTGAAGGGTTGAGAGGTCGTTGAGTTCATATTCCATATAGCCGCGAACAGCCTCCCAGTTGGAAATCGCTAACTGCACACTGCCGCACTGGAACTCGACCCGGACTAACTCGCCCTCATGCTCAAACCCCATGCCCATGCCGTATTGGCGGGTGACGCCATATTGGGTGGCGCCTTGTGCTTGCACGACCCATGCGGAGAGAGATTCCCAGGGGACGAATAAAGGTTCAGTGGCGCCATCGGGCATAAAACACACTTCGCGGCGCTGGCGGTTGAAACGGGTGGGGATAACTTTGGTGAAGAGGTTGTGGGCTTGGAACCAAACGAATAAACAAATGGCTGAGGATAAAAGCCACATGCCCAAAGCTGATGCAAGAAGCGCCAAGAATATCTCTACCATAAACTGCCAACTTTTTTCTAAATCACCATCCAGCATAAGCCCTATAAAACCACCGAGGAGCGGCCCACCGAAGGCAACTAAACATGAGCAAGTAAATGGTCCCCCCAGCCACAACTGATAGGAAAATACATTGGGCTGACCTCCGCCAAAGTCCATAAAAGTGTCGTTATAGCCACTAATATATGGGCAGTAGGGATGTTCACTGTTTGGCAATGGCAAGGGGGCTAAATAAGTTTGGCGTCCTGAAGGGAAATATTCGACATCGCCCGCACGATTATTAGTAGCGCTGTTTTCTACCGGCCCACTCATTGCGACACGTCCAATGCAGTTACTTCCACACCAACCAGCGGTGTCTCTGGAACAGTTATTGAGTATTCCGCAGAAGGAAAGCGCCCCTCCTCCAAAATATTGAAACGGATACAGCGTGTCTGCTCCATCACTTGTTCATTCTCATCGAAATATTGCAGATTAATCACCAGCAATAATTCTTCTGAAAATTTGCCAAAAACAGGTTCGGGATTTCGCGGATAGATTAGTTTCAACATCAGTGGCTCACCATTCCCCATCTTTTTTTGATTACTCACCACCAACTGCAAATCCAAGCACACTTCATCACTGATCACATCCCGCTGCTCCGCAGGACGTTCACGACCGCCATGCATTATTTGTGTAATACGCTGAGCACCTATAAATAATTTATTCCTTATTTTCCCCTCCAGTGAAGCGTGGAAATCCGCAACACTTAAACCTGGAACTATCAGAAAAATCTCACCAACCTTGGTGTTGGGCAAGAGACTAAGCCAGAACGAATCCCCAGAAACGCCCTTAATCTGCACGAACGGGGCCTGTAAAAGTTTGGTTAAATGGTTCTGAAACTCTATAAGAGTCAAGCTTCTACGCTTATCTGCATCGCGGCTCCATGGTGTGCTTTGTAACCACTCATCATGAGGAGTGGTATTGTTGCGGTTATATAACCAAGTTCCGCCCAACTCCAAGAGAGTGAACATTCCACCGAACAAATTGGCCCGAAAAAACACTGTTGCCAGACGTGTTCCTGAAGCAACCCACGCAGCTTCTCGGGCTGCACCTTTAGCGGCCATCAGTACGTTTAGGCTTGCTCTAGTGGTGTTATACAAACCATAGGTATTGCTAAGTGCTAAGCCTCCCGAACCGATCATCGACAAAACAGCACCCTGCTGTGCGCCACGATTGCCACTACGCACCGCTTGTAACCATTGGCCGTGATAGCCTTTGAAACTAACGATCGCTGCAATCAAGCCAAAAACATAAGTTCCAAACCCCAACCCAACATGCAGCTTACCTATTGTGACTAACAAACGACTGAGGGTATTCGATTTCAGACTGACACCCAAAGCTTGTGCCTGCGCACTAAGTGCCGTATCAAATATTCCCTGCGCCGCCGCAAACCCAGCAGCTCCGGTAGCAAATACAGCATTTATAAATGCCCCCCATTGCCGTTCGTGTGATGGCAATGAGTACGTTTCTTTAATCACCTGCGCCAAATTCACCGCCTGCGCCACAAACAGCAACAACGCGGCCCCATCCCCCAGCACATTCAATGCCGGCGCACTTTTCACGCCATCGCGAAAGTCCCTCATCAAACTTGCGGCTTGCCGTTGGCCTTCGTTCGGGAAGATCACCGTCAAACCGGCGCGCTCGGGGGTTGCGCCGAACAGCCGTGCATGTTCATCCGGCAGTTCCACTATCGGGCTGATACTCGCTGCAAGGCGTTTTTCACCCGAGTCCAGTTGCCAGTTCAGGTAATTAATCTTCTGCTGAATTTCAACCGATTGAGCAGATGTATGTCCCTTTCCCCCCTTGCTTCGCGCATTCCTGATGGCTTGTTTACGCTCGCGCTTAAGCTTCCTCCTTTCACCCCGTTGTTTGAGGACTTCTTCCAGCGTGTAGCGAAAGCTGGCTTTTTCTTCCGGTGTGGAAAATTTAAAGGTCAAGCCTTCGGTTTTCGCGGCTTGCAGAATTTTCGATTTCAGCGCAAAGGGCAGGTTGCGAAACAGTTGATCAAGGTCGGGCATGGGCTGCCCTTTGAACACCTCAGCAAACTCGGCCACCAGTTTTTCCAGCCCGCGATTCAGGGCTGGCGCCAAGCTATTTTGCGCGGCGTTGGCGACGATACGCTTGCTGTTAGGCAGATCGTCCAAGGCCGGTAAACGCCCATGTTCAATGCTGCGCAGTTGCTCGATCAGCCCGCGTGTGTTGTTAAACACGGTCATGCCCGCCGCATTCAAAAAGGCGTATTGCACCCACAAGCCGGTTTGTTCGCTGTAGGGCAAGGTGTAGTACAGCGGGCGGCTAAATTGCGGTTGGCGCTGGATGAATTCATACAGTTGATCGCAGGCTTCGTCGCTGCGGCAAATGTCTTTGAGGCAGGCATATTCAAGGGTGAAGGCAAAACCTTCCTGTTGACTGAGTTTCGGGTCGAGATACCAAGCGTTTTTGTGAAAGCCGCAGGTGGTGGTCAGCGCCACGCGGTCGGCGGTGATGCGCTCAAGCAGGTCATTCCAGCGAGCGAGGCCTGTGCGGTGAGCCAGCAGGTCGCGGTCCATGGCTTCGCGGTCGATCAGATCATTTACGCCGCGCTGGCCGAATTTGGCACCGTGCAAAATCTCAGTAATTCGTTTGCCATGAAGTTTGCCAAGGTCGATCAAAGCGTCGAGGTGTTTTTGGACAAAAGCACTGGGAGAAAGGCGAAAGTGCGGAGGCGTGTAATAACGTCGATCCACTTCATCGGTGCTCAATTGACCCGTCACCAAGCCATCACCGCCTGAATGAGCAGCGCCAATCGCCTGCGCCTCTGCCCTTTCGCGCAACACCTGCAAATCCGCTGGCACCGGACTGCCCGCTGGCGGGGTCATCAGCCCGCCCTTGTTGACGTATTCCAGCATCGCCGCTTTGGTCACGCCTCGGTTCGGCTCAGGCATGTTTTCCAGCTCGGCAAACATGGCCTTGATCGCCGGGTCATCGGTTGCTCCGGCCAGCACCGACACATCCGGGTCACTCAATTGGCTGAGGGATTCGATGTAGCAGGCCAGCAGGTAATCGCGTTCGTTGTGGCCTTCCTGCACGCCGTCATTGCCGCCGCCATTGGCCCAGTCACCGACCCAGCCGGCGACCTGATCCTGATAGTTGGCCAGGTCGCGCAAGACGCCCAAGGTGTCATCGAGCACCAGGTACAGCGTGTCGAAGTGGTACTGCGGCTCAATAGCGCCTTTTAGACGAGCAATGGAGTAGTAGCTAAAACGCGGCGGGTTTTCCCACAGGTAGGGGCGACGTTCATGCTCGGGTAGCTCAGCCTGCAAACGACGCCGCTCACTGAAGGCGGCGTGTTCTACCAGTGAAGCATTAGCCTCCAAGTGATCCTGCTCATATTCCAACTGCTGAGTGGCGTGCTCTGCCAGCCATCGATCGACCATCGGTTCCGTGAGCAAGTGCTTGGCGCCTTTGATGCAGTCAGCCCGGCTCAGATCCACGGCCTGCATAAAGTGATTGCGCTCGGCGGGGTCGTTAATCACTTGTCGGCATTTGTTGGCCGACCATTGCACCTCGGCATACCCAACAAACAAGGTGCTGGTTTTAGGGAAGATCAACGTCGGCGATTTGATCGGATCTTCGCGCTCGTCCTCGACCACCTCCTTACCCTGAAACAGCATCGACTCCACCACGCCGTTATAGACCCGGTATTCAGTTAACTCGCCGTTGCCGTCGTCGATCACATAGAGCCAGCCATCGCGCAGCAGGCGAATGCCCAACGGGCGACTCTTCAGGCTGTAGGGCATGGCGATTTCAGTGGAAGGGTCGAGCGCCGGGTTATCCACCAGCCCGTAACGCAGGGGCAGCAGTTGAACGGTGCTTTTCATTAGTGGGCAAACACCCAACGCCACTTTGGCATCGGTGCGTCTGAGATTGAGGTCGTTGGGGTTTTGTAGAGGTCGCTTGATCATGCATCAGGCTCCTGTAGGCCAAAGAGTTGCAACGGGCAATATCAATGATGCTGTTCACGAGGTGATAGGAAGCTCAAACTTCACGGTGATCGCCCACCCGAAGTTCAATACGTTTAATACCGCGCAGAAATCGTTAGTTGTTTCATCAAATGACAAACATGAGATAAAAGTGCGCAAAAAGTTGCGCAGTTAAACCAAGCTCAATTAACAAATCCGTCAATAAAGTCAGTTCTGCGTTTTAGCACGATGTAGGGTTATTTAGATGTAGGATCTTTCCGCATCTTGAGTCGTGTCTGTGCACCCGGTAAATTCTTGGATAAAGTGCATCACGATCTTCGACCCAGGAACCGGGAAATGACTGACAAGAGCCAACAATTCGCCAGCGACAACTACTCCGGTATCTGCCCTGAAGTCTGGTCTGCCATGGAAAAAGCCAACCACGGCCACCAGCGCTCCTACGGCGACGATGAGTGGACCCTGCGCGCCGCCAATGACTTTCGCACGTTGTTCGAGACCGATTGCGAGGTGTTTTTTGCCTTTAACGGCACTGCGGCCAACTCGTTGGCCCTGTCATCGCTGTGCCAGAGCTTCCACAGCGTGATCTGCTCCGAAACCGCCCACGTCGAGACCGACGAATGCGGCGCCCCGGAGTTCTTTTCCAACGGTTCCAAACTGCTGATTGCCCGCACTGAAAACGGCAAGATCACGCCTGAGTCCATCCGTGAAATCGCCCTCAAGCGCAAAGACATTCACTACCCCAAGCCGCGTGTGGTGACCATCACCCAGGCCACGGAAGTGGGCAGCGTTTACCGCCCGGAAGAAATCCGCGCCATCAGCGCAACCTGTAAAGAATTGGGCCTGTTGCTGCACATGGATGGCGCACGCTTTTCCAACGCCTGCGCCTTTCTCGGCTGCTCGCCGGCTGACCTGAGCTGGAAAGCCGGGGTCGATGTGCTGTGCTTCGGCGGGACTAAAAACGGCATGGCAGTGGGCGAAGCGATTTTGTTCTTCAACCATGATCTGGCGGTGGACTTTGACTACCGCTGCAAACAGGCCGGCCAGTTGGCATCCAAGATGCGCTTTTTGTCCGCCCCGTGGGTGGGCCTGCTGGAGAACGATGCCTGGCTGAAACACTCGCGCCACGCTAACCATTGCGCGCAGTTGCTGAGCCAACTGGTCAGTGATATTCCGGGGGTTGAGTTGATGTTCCCGGTCGAGGCCAACGGTGTATTTCTGCAACTGTCAGAACCGGCGGTCGCGGCATTGACGGCCAAGGGCTGGCGCTTCTACACCTTTATCGGCAAAGGCGGCGCACGTTTTATGTGCTCATGGGACACCGAAGAAGCCCGCGTGCGGGAACTGGCAGCCGATATTCGAGAAGTGATGGCGGGGTAAAAGCGCCAGTGCTCTGTAGCCGCTGCCGAAGGCTGCGATAAGGTCCACAGGACCTTCAACAGCTTAGGGTCGCTGCGCAAGCCATCGCAGCCTGCGGCAGCGGCTACAGAGTTTTGCGAATAATCAGACTTGTCCGAGGGTTCGCTCAATCACATCGACCGTGGCGCTGACTTGCTCTTGATAACGGTCGAGTTCCTGTTTGTGGCACAGCTGCAATTCAATCTGCTGGGAACACAGGTTCAACGCGGCCAATACCAACAATTTGTCCCCGATCAAGCTCGGGTACTTTCTTTTCGTTTCGGCCAGGGCTGCCTTCAACATGACCGTGGCGGCCATCAGGGTTTGCTGCTCCCCCTCCGGCGCTTTGATCGTGTAGTCGTTACCCAGAATCGAGACGACATTTACACCGTCTCTGTCCACGCTCATGCGTTGACAGGGCTCACGCTCGCGCGATCAACCAGTGCCTGAATACGGGCAGCCGTAGCGCCTTGCTTCTCTTCCTGTTCCATCAGGCTCAGTTGCAGGCTTTCGTTTTCGTCTTTGGCCTGAACCAGTTCAGCGTTCAATTGCGCGTTGGTGTCCAGCAGCTCTTGCTTTTGCTGAACCAGATCGCTGACCAGTTGTTCCAGTTTGCTAAGGGATGACTCAATCATGGTGATGTTCTCAAGCAGTTTCAGAGGGCGCGTACGATAAAGAAAAGTCAGCCGCTAAGCTAGCGGCCACCCACCTTTAAGCCCCCTAAAGACTGTGGTTTCCAACCTTTGTTCCTACAGGGTTCAGAATTCAATCCTCACATCCCCTTTGGGCACGCTACAGCACGACAAGATGTAGCCTTCTGCCACGTCTTCGTCGGTGATGCCGCCGTTGTGCTCCATCTCCACTTCGCCGCCCAGCTTGAGCACTTTGCAGGTGCCGCAAATGCCCATGCCGCACGCCTTGGGAATCAACAAACCCAGCTTGGCCGCCGCCGCGTGCACCGTTTCGGCCGGGCCGACGCGGATGCTTTTACCGGATGCGGTGAACTCCACCTGATTCAAGTCCGCCACGTCCAGCTCCGGCGCATCGGCCGCCTGCTCGGCCTGTTCCACCGCATCGGCCCGCGCTTCGGGCGGCGTCGCGCCAAATGACTCTTCGTGATAACGGCTCATCTCAAAGCCGTTGCTTTCCAACAGGCGTTTGACCGCATTCATGTAAGGCGTTGGCCCGCAGCAAAACACTTCGCGCTCCATGAAATCGGGGGCCATCAAATCCAGCATCTTGTGATTCAAATAACCGCGATACCCCGCCCAAGGTTCGCCCAACCCGTGTTTCTCACAAATCAGGTGCAAGCTGAAGTTGTCGATGCGCGACGCCATGTGCTCCAGCTCGCGGTGGTAAATGATGTCTTTGGGCGACCGGGCGCTGTGGATAAACACCATGTCGACATTGGCGTTAGTGTCGTAAAACCAGCGCGCCATCGACATGACCGGGGTAATCCCCACGCCACCGCTCAAATACAACACCTTGGGGCTCGGCGCATCGATGGCGTTGAACAACCCCACCGGACCATGCACCGCCAGCTCCTGGCCTTCTTGCAGCGTGTCGTGCAACCAGTTGGACACGCGCCCGCCCGGCACGCGCTTGATGGTCACCGAAAAGCTGTACGGCACCGAAGGCGAACTTGAGATGGTGTACGAGCGCATGACCGCCTCGCCGTCGATTTCCAGCTCCAGGGTCACGAACTGCCCCGGCTTGAAAAAGAACAGAATTGGCTGATCCGCCATGAAGCAAAAGGTGCGCACATCCCAGGTTTCCTGAATCACTTTGACGCAACGCACGATGTGTCGGCCATTGGCCCAGGTCTGGGTGGTTACCGGGTTCAGAAAGCTGTTGGACATGCGCTTCTCCACGGCCGACTACCGGCCTCATGCTGGCGATTCTGCGCAGGCCCCGAGGCGACCATTTACCTATTCGCGACATTCACATACTTATCGCGACCAGCCCCTGAAAACAGGCCCTCACGCGTCGTCAACAGATGGGGCCATGTCGCCCGCAGATATGGCATCGCCACGCGCTGAACGCACACTCAGCGCAACTGATCAGCCACTGCCAGGCCACACCCGATGGCCATGAGGACGACAACGATGGACATCACCGCCACCCTGAGCCTGGGCGACCCGCTGGAACCCGCACGCCTGGCCACCGCCCAGATGCTGCACAGCCGCGAACGGACGTTTTCGTTGCCGCAGCCGTTCTACAACGACGAGCGATTGTTCGAGATCGACATGCAGGAAATCTTCCAGAAGGAATGGTTGATCGCCGGTATGACCTGCGAGATCCCGACCAAGGGCAACTTCCTGACCCTGCAAGTGGGCCACAACCCGATCATCGTGATTCGCGGTGCCGAGGGCCAAGTGCATGCCTTTCATAACGTGTGCCGCCATCGTGGTTCACGGCTGTGTACCAGCGAAAAAGGCAAAGTGGCCAAGCTGGTGTGCCATTACCACCAGTGGACCTACGAGCTGGACGGGCGCCTGCTGTTTGCCGGCACGGAGATGGGCGCCGATTTCGACATGAAGCAGTATGGCCTCAAACCCGTGAACGTGAAGACCGCAGGCGGCTATGTCTTTATCAGCCTGGCTGAGAACCCGCCCGCCATTGACGAGTTTCTGGCCACGCTGAATCACTACATGGAACCCTACGACATGGAGAACACCAAGGTGGCGATTCAAACCACCCTGGTGGAAAAAGCCAACTGGAAACTGGTGCTGGAAAACAACCGCGAGTGCTACCACTGCAACGCGTCACACCCTGAGCTGCTGAAAACCCTGCTGGAGTGGGACGACGTCACCGACCCGCGTGCCGATCAGGCGTTCAAGGACCATGTAGCCGCCTCTGCTGCTGCCTGGGACGCCGAGAAGATTCCCTATGCCCACGCCAGCTTCGGCCTGCGTAACCGCATCGTGCGCATGCCCCTGCTCAAGGGCACTGTATCAATGACGCTGGATGGCAAGCAGGGCTGCACCAAACTGATGGGCCGAATCAAAAACCCGGATTTGGGCTCGATGCGTATCCTGCACCTGCCCCATTCGTGGAACCACTGCATGGGCGACCACATCATTGTGTTCACCGTGTGGCCCATCAGTGCGCAAGAAACCGTCGTGACCACCAAATGGCTGGTGCACAAGGACGCGGTCGAAGGGGTGGATTACGACGTAGAGCGGATGCGCAAAGTCTGGGACGCCACCAACGATCAAGACCGCCGGCTCGCTGAAGAGAACCAGCGCGGTATCAACTCCATCGCCTACCAACCGGGGCCGTATTCCAAAACCTACGAGTTTGGCGTGGTCAACTTTATCGACTGGTACAGCGAGCGCTTGCTCAACAATTTGGGCGCTGCGCCCGCACCGTACCTAAAAGGGGCAGTAGCTCAATAGCGCTAACCTTGCGGGCAATACATCAAATGCGCCTGCCCGGTGACACGAATCAGCGGGTGGGGCGTTATCTGGCAGGTTTTGACAATCTCGAATCCATGGCGCTCATAAAAGCGCCGGGCGCCGCTGTTGGCTTCATAGTCGATCAGACTCAAGCCCTTGAGGCCCAACTCACCACACCGCGCATGGGCGTGCTGTAGAAACTGCTGGCCTAAGCCACGGTTGCGCCAGCCCTCATGCAACGCCAGGCTTGAAATATAAAGGGTGTCGGGTATTTCCATATCCGCGTAAGGGGCCAGTACCGCATCGGTTTCGGGCTGAGCCTCAGGATCGTGGCGCATTTCAAAACAGTGCATCATGCCGATGACCTGACCTTCAGCTTCGGCTATCTGACAGTTTTCGTAAGAAAAAATAACTCCCTCACGGGCATAGCGCATCTCGCCTACGTCCAACAAGGGTTGCCCTGGCTCTGCGATTAAACTCCAGATGTAGTCGGCACAGCCTTCAGACGAAATTTGAAACAAGCGAGCAATCTCACGCGCATCGCTGCGCCGAGCCGGACGCATAAAAACCGTCATAAATGTGATTCCCAAGACATGTAAGCGCTTTTTTTAGCGTGAACCTATTAAACGCCGCAATACACGTGTCACGGGCCTTTATATCCAGTTGTTACGGCCAGCTGGTCATTTTTTAATCAGACCGCTACACCCTCTGCAATCAAAGGCCCGCAGGGGTTCACCAACATCTTATCCACAGCCACACCCACAGCAATTGTGGGGAAGTGGACAATTTCAGGCTCGAAGGCCGATTGGCTATTTTTTGTACAACTCGGTGTAAGCCACGGTGTACGTGGCTTGCAGCCACAAGCGAACACCTTATCCACATAACCGCCAACAGAGAATGTGCGCAACTTATGCACCGCCCCTCTTCATTGTGGAAAACCCTTTTAAAGCACCATAATTCAAGGGTTAAGCCGTCACGCAGTGGATAACTACGTCAATTGTCTATTTTTTGATCAGAAGCGTGAAAGCCACGGACTGTATGGCGCTTAGCCGACAGCAAACAACTTATCCACATAAGCGCTAACAGACTTTGTGGGCAAGTCAGCGAATCACACCTTCCTCGATGAATAACTTCAAAATGGCCTCCGCGCCTTCTTCTGCCGTCACACCCTTGAGCACTTGGCCAGAACCACCCACGGCCTTGGCCGTGGCTGCTTTCATGCGCTCTGCACCACTTTTCGCCTTAATCACTTTCAAACGCTTGGGGCGAGGTTTGGCAGGCTGGAAAAGCGGTGATGTGGATAACTCCTCCAGCACCACATCCACGGTTTCTACATTAACGTTACCCCGCGTGGCTGGGCCATAAGCGCTTTGCCGGGCCTTGGGGGCGGCGTTATCCACAGTGGCCATAAAGGGCAGGCGCACTTTCAGAAGACGACGTTGGCCACGGGGCAGCGCTTGCAGCACCAGCGCGACACCATTGTGGATAGATTCAATGTGCGCGATGCCCACCAGCAAGGGCCAACCCAATTGCTCTGCCAACAGATAGGGCAGCATGCCCGAACCTTCGCCGGTTTCGGCCTGACTGCCGGCGAGTACCAGTTGCACACCGGATTCACGCAGATAGTCCGTTAACGCTGGCAGTGCATCGGCACCCGCAGGTTGTTCCAGCACGTGCAATTCAGACAGGCCCATGCCCAGGTAGGCCCGTAATGCCGGCTCATGGGGGTTGCCAGCGTGTAGCACGTGCAAGTTATCCCCAGCCAGTTGCAGGCCCAGTTCGACTGCACGGGCATCGTGTTCGGCTCGTCGAGGGCGGCCCGAAGCCGGGTGCGCGCCGATGGATACCAGTGCAACAGTGGCGATGGTCATTTTTTAGTCTCCAAATCAAAAGCCCCTCACCCTAGCCCTCTCCCGGAGGGAGAGGGGACTGACCGCATGCAGATTCAAGAACACCGTGAACCCATTCCTCTCACTCTGGGAGAGGGCTAGGGTGAGGGGCTTCTAGGCTGCATCAAGCTTAATCTCTTGCCGCCACTTATCCACAGCCACAATCAATGCCTGAAGAATCGCCGCACCCTCCCCAATCACCGACAAATCCGCCCGTTTGACCATGTCGCAAGCCGGGTCCAGGTTAATGGCCACCACCTTGTCGCAGGCGCCAATCCCTTGCAGGTGCTGGATCGCGCCACTGATTCCGACCGCCACATACACCCGAGCGGTCACCCATGTACCACTGGCACCCACCTGCCGCTCACGTCCCATAAAACCATCGTCCACGGCCACACGGGAGGCCCCCTCCGTCGCCCCCAAGGCTGCAGCCGCCCTGTGGAAAAGTGCCCAGTCTTTAACGCCATTGCCACCGCTGAGAATAAATTCCGCTTCCGCCATGGGTATGGCAGCCGGATCGACCTCCACCGCGCCTAAGTCCTCGATTCGCGCCAAACACGGCACCACGGCTGTGGATAACTGCACCCCAATGACCTCGTGGCGTGTATCACTCACCGGCTCTGCACATTCCCCTGCCGCCAAAATGATGCGCGGCACCCCCCGCATCACGTCCTGCAAACCCGCGCCGGCGCGGCCTATACATTGACCGTCCTTGACCTGCCATACCCGCGTAGCCGGCCGCTCGCCCACACGGGCCGCAAAACGCCGCCCCAACTCCCCGCCGCTGGCACGGCTGTCGGGCAACAACCAATGCCGGGGCGCAAACTGAATATCCACAGCCTGTAAACCCAGCACCTGCTGCTCAGGGGCATAACCGTGACTGTCGAGTACCAGCAATCGATCAACGCCAGCCCGGTCAAAGGCCGTTTCTTTACAGTCACCCCACACCACCGCCAGCACTGCACCGTCTGCACCTGCCAGTTGCTGGGCCAGCCCCAGCACATCGCGGTCGTGGCTGCTCAAGCGCCCTCCCACCATGTCCGGCACCACGGCAATGTAGAACGCCGGGGCGGGCACTTGATGCAGCGGTAACTGCACCTCAATACTGGCTGAGCGCTTGCTGAGGCCAGCCTGCTGCGCGCCGCTGCGGTCAATGCGTTTGATGCCGTTGGGCCCGATAAACCCGACGCCATGAACATTCCTGCGCATCACCCCGTTAGGCCCCATCCAGCGCTGTTGTGCCGGTTGCATCGCAACATGCAGCGGATGCAGACGATTACGCGCGATACGCTCGGCACGCGGGTCACGGCGTATAAGCTCATTCATGCCATCACCTCAGGTTCCAGACGTTTAGCCGGTTGGGCGGGCGTAACGGGCTCGATCAGGGCATCGGCCACCCACTCGGCAATGTCCTTGATCTGCGGCCGTGGCTCGACCACGCCTTCGAGCATCGCCGTGCATTGCGGGCAGCCCACCGCCACCCGCTCGGCCCCCGTCTCGCGAATATCGCCCATGCGCATGTCGGGAATGCGCTGTTTGCCGGGGATGTCTGTGATCGGCGCCCCACCACCGCCGCCACAGCAACGCGACCGAAACCCCGAACGCTGCATCTCCTTGACCTCGATACCCAGCGCACGCAACACCGTGCGCGGTGCCTCGTATTCGCCGTTATAACGGCCCAGGTAACACGGGTCGTGATAGGTCATGCTGCCGCCCGTGTCGGCCTTCAAATCCAATAAACCGGCCTTGATCAGTTCGGCCATAAAGGTGCTGTGATGGAGTACCTGGTAGTCGCCGCCAAACGCGCCGTATTCGTTTTTCAGCACATGGAAACTGTGCGGATCACAGGTGACGATACGGTTGAACCGGTACTGCGCCAGCGTCTGAATATTACGTTTAGCCAGCCCCTGAAACGTGGCTTCATCGCCCAGCCGCCGGGCCACGTCACCGCTGTCGCGTTCCTCCAGGCCCAGCACCGCAAAGTTCACGCCAGCCGCTTTCAGCACTTTGACGAACGCACGCAAGGTGCGCTGGTTACGCATATCAAACGCACCATCACCCACCCAAAACAACACGTCCACCGCAGGGGTATCGCGCATCACGTCGAGGCTCAAATCGGCCGCCCAGTTCATCCGTCCGCCGGGGGCAAAGCCGCCGGGGTTGTCCGTGGCAATCAGGTTATCGAGCACCTGTGCACCGTTGTTCGGGGTGGCGCCTTTTTCCAGGGTGAGGAAGCGGCGCATGTCGACGATGGCGTCCACGTGCTCGATCATCATCGGGCACTCTTCAACACAGGCCCGGCAGGTGGTGCACGACCACAAGGTGTCAGCGTCGACCAGGCCATTGACGATGGGTTGGTGGGGGTTGCCGCCATGTTCACCAATCGGCTTGCCGGGATAGGGGCTGCCGGCAAACTGCGCATCTGTGCCGCCCGCCAACCCGACGACCATGTCTTGAATCAGCTTTTTCGGATTGAGCGGCTGGCCTGCGGCGAATGCCGGACACGCAGCTTCGCACTTGCCGCATTGCACGCAGGCGTCGAAACCGAGCAGTTGGTTCCAGGTGAAGTCCTTGGGTTTTTCGACCCCCAAGGGCGCGCTGCGATCATTCAGGTTCAGGGGTTTTAAACCCGTGGAACGACCGCCACCAAAGCGCTCGGCGCGGCGGTGCCAAGCCAGATGCAGGGCACCCGCAAACGCGTGCTTCATCGGCCCGCCCCAGGTCATGCCCAAGAACATTTCCGACACGCCCCACGCCACGCCCACGGCCAACAAAGCGGCCAACAACACGCCGCCAAAGCCTTCAGGCAGCAACCCTGCGACGGGCAAGGTGAGGATGAAAAAACTGGCCGAGAACACCAGCAAGCTTTTAGGCAGGCGCATCCACGGGCCCTTGGACAGGCGCGCGGGGGGATTGAGGCGGCGTTTGAAGACGAATAGTGCGCCAATGAACATCAGCGCCGTGGCGAACAGCAACGCGTAGCCGAGGATGCGGTTATGCAGGCCCAGGCCGTGAACCAATATGGCCAGCAGTGCCGCCAACACAAAGCCTCCCGCCGTGGCGACGTGGGTGTTGGCCATGTATTTATCACGGGCGACGACGTGATGCAGGTCGACCATGTACCGACGCGGCATGGCCAGCAGACCGCCAAGCAGATCGACTTGGGACGGGCGACCCTGGCGCCACAGCTTGATACGGCGAATGGCGCCGATGATGGCCAGGCTGAGCGCGGCGAAAAGCAGCAGAGGCAGTAGGACATTCAGCATGGGGGGCTCCCCTTGAAATTCGGTGGGGTCACATGACCCTCACCCTAACCCTCTCCCAAAGGGAGAGGGGACTGACCGCACTCGGACTCAAGATCACCACACATTGGCCCCCTCTCCCTCCGGGAGAGGGCTGGGGTGAGGGCCGCGGTGTACTCAAAAATCCTTGCACAACCGCAGCGCGTCATAGATCGCCGCATGCACGTTGCGCTGAGCCACGCAGTCACCGATGCGAAACAGCAAGTAACCCTCACCCGCCTCACTCAAACACGGCTGCGGCTTGATCGCGAACAACGCTTCAACGTCAATCTGGCCCTTGTTGCGGGAGTCCTGTTTAAGCGCGTAATACAGCGCTTCATCCGGGCGCACGCCGTTTTCAATGATCACCTGATCGACCACCCGCTCTTCTTTGGCCCCCGTGTATTCGTTCTCCAGCACGGCCACCAACTGGTCGCCTTCGCGGTAGACCTTCTCCAGCATCATGTCGCCGGTCATGATCACTTCTTTGGGGTACAGGCTGCGGTAATAGGTGGGGAAGGACGTACCGCCAATCGCTACGCCAGGCTTGGTGTCGTCAGTCACAATCTCGACCTGCGCGCCCTTGTCCGCCGCAAAATCAGCCACCGACATACCGGTAAATTCGCAAATGGTGTCGTACACCAACAAGTTTTTGCCCGGCGCGACCTTACCGTCGAGCACGTCCCAACTGCTCACCACCAGCCCTTGCGCCGCCCCCCAGTGCTCGTTCTGTTCAACAAAGGGGTGGCCGCCGACCGCCAGCACTACGATGTCCGGGCGCAGGTCCAGAACCGTCGGCACATCCGCCGCCGTGCCCAACCGCAAATCGACGTTCAAGCGCGCCAGCTCCAATTGAAACCAACGCGTGATGCCAGCCATTTGATCGCGCTGTGGCGCTTTGGAGGCCGTGGTGATTTGCCCGCCAATCGTGTCTTTTTTCTCGAAAAGCGTCACGTCATGCCCGCGTTCGGCGGCCACCCGCGCCGCTTCCATGCCCGCAGGCCCTGCGCCAACGATCACCACCTTGCGTTTAGGCCCGGTGGTTTTCTGAATGATGTGCGGCACGCCCATGTATTCACGCGACGTCGCGGCGTTTTGAATGCACAGCACGTCCAGCCCCTGATATTGACGGTCGATGCAATAGTTGGCGCCCACGCACTGCTTGATCTGGTCAACCTGGCCCATTTTGATTTTGGCGATCAGGTGCGGGTCAGCGATATGCGCACGGGTCATGCCGACCATGTCGACGTAGCCGCCCTCCAGAATCCGGGTCGCCTGATTCGGGTCCTTGATGTTTTGTGCGTGCAGCACCGGCGCCTTGACCACTTCCTTGATGCCCGCCGCCAAATGCAAAAACGGCTCCGGTGGATAACTCATGTTGGGGATCACGTTGGCCAGCGTGTTGTGGGTGTCGCAGCCTGAACCGACCACGCCGATAAAATCGAGCATGCCGGTGTCGTCGTAATACTTGGCGATCTGTTTCATGTCTTCATGGCTGAGGCCGTCGGGGTGGAATTCATCGCCGCACAGGCGGATGCCCACGCAGAAATCCGGGCCGACTTCAGCACGCACGGCCTTGAGCACTTCGAGACCAAAACGCATGCGATTTTCAAAACTGCCGCCCCATTCATCGGTGCGCTTGTTCACACGCGGGCTCCAGAACTGGTCGATCATGTGCTGATGCACCGCCGACAGCTCCACCCCGTCAAGGCCACCGGCCTTGGCCCGGCCTGCGGCGCTGGCGTAATTGCCGATGATGCGCCAGATCTCTTCCGGCTCGATGGTCTTGCACGTGGCCCGGTGCACCGGCTCACGCACGCCGGAGGGCGACATCAGGGTCGGCCAGTTGAACCCGTCCCAGCGTGAGCGACGGCCCATGTGGGTAATCTGGATCATGATCTTGGCGCCGTGCTTGTGCATGGCATCGGCCAAATTCTGGAAGTGCGGGATGATGCGATCAGTGCTCAGGTTGACCGAACTCCACCACTCTTGCGGGCTGTCGATGGCCACCACCGAAGAACCGCCACAAATCGCCAGGCCAATACCGCCCTTGGCTTTTTCTTCGTAGTACTGCACATAACGCTCGGTGGTCATGCCGCCGTCGGTGGCATACACCTCGGCGTGAGCGGTGCTCAGCACGCGGTTGCGGATGGTCAGCTTGCCGATTTTAATCGGCTCAAACATTGCTTCGAACGCCATATCCCGATCCTCGGCTTACAACGGCTTGACGATAAACAGACCGTGGTCGTGGCCTTCTTCCGAACCGCTGTACACCTGCTCGGCCACGGTACGAAGGCTGCTGCCCCGGGCGTGCAGAATCTGATCCATCGCGCCGGCAAACCAGCCTGTGAACATGTAATCCACCTTGCGCCCTACCTTGCCGTACACATAGACGAAACAAGAGTGTTCAAGCTTGATGGTGGCCGTACCCTTATCGAGGTCGATGTCCAGCAGCGTGAACAGCCCCCAGCCCCGTTGCGACAGGCGCTTCATGTAATGCTCGAACACCGCAACGCCCTCAAGGCCGTGGCATTCAGCTTCTTTTTCGCACCAGTGCCAGGCTGATTTGTAACCGGCCTTATAGAGAATCTCGGCATAAGCCTCGGCCCCCAGCACCTCTTCGATGCCCATGTGGTTATTGACGAAAAAGTGACGCGGCACATACAGCATGGGCAACGCGTCGGAGGTCCAGACGCCGGTTTCGCTGTCGACTTCGATAGGCAATTGCGGGGCGATTTTAGCCATGACATCACACTCCAAAAAATGATTGAGTCCCGTAGCAGCTGCCGAAGGCTGCGTCCGAGCGCGAAGCGATCGAAAACCAGACGCCTCGCTCTTGCGGGAAAATTCTGCAATACGGGTTTACGACTGCTTCGCAGTCGGACGCAGCCTTCGGCAGCTGCTACGCAATAAGTGTGTTTGGGTTACTCGCCCCAAACGTCCTTGAGGACGCCGACCCAGTTCTCGCCCATGATCTTGCGCACCACGCGTTCGCTGTGACCGCGCTTGAGCAAGGTTTCGGTGAGGTTGGGAAACTCGCCCACGGTGCGGATGCCCAGCGGGTTGATGATCTTGCCAAAGCTGGTCAGACGGCGGGCGTAGCCCTTGTCGTGGGTCAGCATTTCGAAAAAGTCCTGACCATGCCCTTGGGTAAAGTCAGTGCCAATACCGATCGCGTCTTCACCGACAATATTCATCGTGTACTCGATGGCTTCGGCGTAGTCGTCAATGGTTGAGTCGATGCCCTTGGCCAGAAACGGCGCGAACATGGTCACGCCAACAAAGCCACCGTGGTCGGCGATAAATTTGAGTTCGGCGTCGGATTTGTTACGAGGATGTTCTTTCAGGCCGGACGGCAAGCAGTGCGAATAGCAGACCGGTTTTTTTGAGGCCAGGATCACCTCCTCAGAGGTTGTGGAACCCACATGGGACAGGTCGCACATGATCCCCACGCGGTTCATTTCAGCCACCACTTCGCGACCAAACCCCGACAGTCCGCCATCGCGTTCGTAGCAGCCAGTCCCCACCAGATTCTGGGTGTTGTAGCACATCTGCACCACACCCACGCCCAGCTGCTTGAAGATCTCGATATAGCCCAATTGGTCTTCAAACGCATGGGCATTCTGAAAGCCAAAAATGATCCCGGTCTTGCCCTGCTCCTTGGCGCGGCGAATGTCGGCCGTGGTTTTGACCGGGATCACCAGATCACTGTTATCGCGAATGAGGGTCTGGCTGGCGACGATATTGTTGATGGTGGCCTGAAACCCTTCCCACACCGACACGGTGCAGTTGGCAGCGGTCAAGCCGCCCTTGCGCATGTCTTCAAACAAGTCGCGGTTCCATTTGGCAATGATCAGCCCGTCGATAACGATGCTGTCTGCGTGCAACTCGGCTGGGCTCATCAGGCGTCCCCTTATCGGCGATTGCTGCGCCGAATCGTCTGCCGGCGCTTTGGGGCCAGCATAGGCTTGGGGTCAAAAACAGCCGGGTGCAAAAGCGACAGCGCGATTGCCGAAAGCGTCAATCAGCGCCTTGGCTGTTCATTGGCCGACGCATCAGCCAGAATCGGCTCCAACTCTGGATTAGGAAGCCGCAATGAAATCGATTCTCCTGGCCTTGGCGTTGATCACCAGCGGCGCCTACGCAGCCGATGATGCCGACTACAACCCGTGTGATGCCGTCGAAAACGACCAGCAAACCCTGGCGTGCTCCGTGTTCAGCAAAAATGCCGCCGAGCAATTGCTGACCGAAAACTACGAAGCCCTGCAGGCGCGCATGACCTCGCTGTACGGCTCAAATCCGACCCAACTCAATAACATCATCAGCAAGATCAAAGCCGCGCAGGCGCTGTGGCTGCATCAGCGTGACGCCGATTGCGCCATTGCGGTGTTCCCGGCCACGGCCGGCACAGACACCTACAACATCGCCCTGAATGACTGCATGGCCGCCATCAGCGACGACCGTTCAGAGTTTCTGGAATCGATCGGCCAGGAGTGAGCACAGCATTTGATACCCGTAGCAGCTGCCGAAGGCTGCGTCCGGCTGCGAAGCGGCCGTAGAACTGCAGATTGCAACCTTGCAGGCAGAATGTGTCTGGTGGGTTTACGACTGCTTTGCAGCCGGACGCAGCCTCCGGCAGCTGCTACGGATTGGCATTCGACTTTGTGAGCACAGGTTTTATATGACTATTTGCGGTATTGAAATCAAAGGCAGCGAAGCGATCTTCGCGCTGGTAACGCCCCACCTGGAACACGTGGCCGTTGCCACTAAAAAGCTCGCCCTCGACGACGATGAGGACGCGGCCAGCGTCAAAGCCTTTGCGGCCAACCTGGCAGCGTTTGTAAAAGCCCAGGGCATCACACGCATGGTGATCAAAAAGCGCAGTAAAAAAGGTGAGTTCGCGGGCGGCCCGACCACCTTCAAAATTGAAGGCATCCTCCAGTTGCTGGACGATTGCGACGTGCAATTGCTGTCACCGCAAACCCTCAACGCACAATTCAAAAAGCACGCCTTCGAACTGCCCGCCACGCTGAACAAGTACCAGCATGAAGCGTTCAAGGTCGCGTGCGCGGCGTTGCTCAAGGGCTAAGCGAGTCTCAAAACGACCCGTAATTAGGCAAACCGGACACCTCCCTTGCCGCTTTGCCAAAGCCCTACCAGAATCAAAGCTCCAACGCGTTTCACAGAAGGATAAAAAGCATGATGCACGCGGATTTGATTGATCAGCACGACTTGCTTAACCAACTGCGTTCACTGGGGTTTGAAGTGTCGGGCAGCGCCGACGAGGCGTGCAAAGCCGTGGTCTGTGGTTTGAACGATACCAGCGCGCAGGCGCTCAAGGGGCTGGTCGAAAAGCTCTACACCGGCAGCGCAACCATTTTGCCCGCCGTACGCGAGGCGATTGACCGGCACCTGCTGCCGGGCCTGGCGCAGTTCCAGCACCCCTCACCCCACTGAGAGTAAGGGGCCTGTAAGGGCTTTAAATTCTCACACTGGCAAAGGTCGATTCGTTGCGCGCCTGATGCAACGCCGACATCGGCCCAGCCAAAGGCGCCAGCAGCAGCGACTGCGTAATCGGCACCAGTGTTGAAGTCTGCTGAGCCGTATTGGAACCGACCCGCTCATCGCGTGGCGGTATGCCGAAATACTCGCGGTAACACTTGGAAAAATGCGGCGTCGACACAAACCCGCACACCGCCGCCACTTCGATAATCGACATAGGCGTTTGCTTGAGTAACTGACGCGCCCGCACCAACCTCAACTTGAGGTAATACCGTGACGGCGAACAGTGCAAATACTTCTGAAACAGCCGTTCCAACTGGCGCCGTGACACCGTCACGTACACCGCCAGCTCGTCCAGATCAATCGGCTCTTCCAGATTGGCCTCCATCAGGGCGACGATTTCCTGCAACTTCGGCTGATTGGTGCCCAGCATGTGTTTAAGCGGCACTCGCTGGTGATCCTGTTCATTGCGAATGCGTTCATACACAAACATTTCCGAGATGGCCGCCGACAACTCCCGGCCATGATCGCGGCTGATCAAGTGCAGCATCATGTCCAGCGGCGCGGTGCCGCCCGAACTGGTAAAACGGGTGCGATCAAGGGTGAACAACCGCGTGCTCATGGCCACCCGCGGGAAGGCCTCTTGCATCGACGCCAGGCATTCCCAATGCACGCTGCAATCAAAACCATCGAGCAAACCGGCATACGCCAGCGCCCAACTGCCGGTGCACACCGCGCCGAGGCGACGCGACTGGCGTGCCTGACTTTGCAGCCAGGACACATGCTCGCGGGTCACCGTGCGCTGAATACCAATACCGCCGCAGACAATCACCATGTCCAGCGCGGGTGCCTTGTACATGCTGGCATCGGGGGTCACTTGCAGACCGTCGCTGGCCCACACTTGGCTGCCGTCAGCGCTGAGGGTGCTCCAGCGGTACAGTTCACGGCCTGACAACTGGTTGGCCATGCGCAAGGGTTCAATCGCTGACGCCAGTGAAATCAGCGTGAAATTGTCCAGCAGCAAAAAGCCGATGGATTGAGGCGTACGGTTCTGGGGTTGGGCCCCGGAGTTGAACGACGTCATCGCGGTATCTCCTCACACAAGCGGGTGATGGCCTCAGGCGCAGGCTCTTGTTCTGGCCGCCGGTCAAGGAGGCTTGGCAATCACAACGCAATTGCCATGCCTAAACTTGAATGGCCATTCAACAACACCTGAAAACGACGTCGCAAAGTGTCTAGTCAACGGGGCAGCAAACCCGCGCGTAAACGCAATTTAAACGGCTGTAACATCGAGCACCGACCGTGTTGAGCACATCGGTAGCATTTGTGGGAAGCACCACGCGTTAAGCTCTGTGCACATGTCACAAAACGCACAGTGCTCCATAAGAGGTCGTCGCGCACTTAAACAGCGCCCGAATCAGTCCTTTGTACGACGCGTCCCTTTCAATCCGGTGAAACTTCCGAGAAAATCCCGTTCGCTTGCGCCTGCCAATCTCGAGGTCTAGTCTCGGCCCATCGCTGTCCATCAGCGGTCGGGTTTAGTAGCTCGACGATGTGATCAGGCGCAAGGCGCCACCTTAGCGAGGCGCTTTTTTTCGGCCAAACTTTATGGTGGCCGTGCGCAGGGCGCCTTCGGGTGCGCCGGTTTCCTGATCACCGGTCTACTAACCTGCGTACGGCTGCCACCCATTCGTTTAGTAGCGACAGGTGACAGCTCCTTTGATTGATTGGGAGATGTGCCATGAAAAAGATTACCCCCGACCCACCCTGTTTCACCCTGCACGATGCTGCTCAGCGCGATGCACAGTCGCTGGACCGCGCCGCCGCTGATCGCGCCCTCGACCACTACCTGCTCCCCCCTAAGCCTCTATGCCCCGTGGGTATGCCAACGTATGCCATCCCCGACAGTGTCAATTTAGAAGCGGCTTTGGCCCAAGCATCAGACTTGTTGCGCTGCGCGGGGGCTTCGGCGAATGAGGCGGGGAAGGGGTTGAGCGGGTTGCAGCGCGATCTGGTGTTATCGGTGACGCATTTGGTGGAGCTGGCCAAAGCCTATGTCGATAAATCGCTGGACGGTCTGACGACGCACTGAGCCGCGCGCGCCTGAGGCAAGCAGGCGCGTTAAAACCCGGTCAGTCCTGATGTTGTGTGTTTGGCCTCAACCCGCAGGCACTAACTGCCATTTCTGGGCGAAGGTAGAAACCGTACTGGATCGTAGGAACCACCCTGCACCCCCTCTCTGATAAGCCTCGCTTGATCCGCAACAAAGCCGTCTTTAAGTAATATTCTTCTAGGCCAGGGTTCGATTCGAGGCACTCGTTCCGCGACAAATTCAGGCTCTACACGAAAGGGTTTGTTCAAATAGCCGGTGACCGGAAGCCCCATATCATTTGCCAAGTGCTGGGCAAATGAGGCCTCTTTTAAATTGGCCGAGTAACACATCACTAAATTTATTTCTTTAATGCCCTTAAAACTCACCTTCTTTGATAACAGCTTGCTGAGCATGGGTGCACCGAGGGGGCGGTCCCCTGAGATCATATACCCGAAACTTATGCCACCACGGGTTGTATAAATGTCCCCATGGCCTGCGACCAATTGCGTGGTGTATTTGCCAAATTCATCTTGCTGCCTCGCCACATAGATGCCCGGTATCAACTGTCTGAAATCTTCCAGTGCCTCATACCCCCATTTCGCTAAAGTAAGAGGTGGCGCGACGAGTGCTATCGGCGTAAGAGGTGGCGCGACGAGTGCTATCGGCTTTGCGGCTGAACGCTTGCCCGCCAGTCCGGTAACTGCGCGGATTAATCGCCGCCAGAAATGCCCGCTCGGATCGACTCGATTAACAGGGTCACCCTCGCAATAGCCATAGCCGTTAATCCCGCCTCGCCCAAAAGGGCTCCAACTGTCCGGGCTGTTAAAGCGCATCAATACCGGGTTAAACGCCCGATAGCCGTTGCCCAATAGATAGTGACCCGTGACCGGGTCGGCACGTTCGCCGTTAAACCCCAGCACAGGAGGCTCGCAACTATGGCCATAGGGGCTATAGGCAGCGCTGCGACTGCCATCAGGGCTGACCACCTGCAAGACCGACCGCTGCATGCCTGAGGCCAATAAGCTGCATTCACTGGCCTCACCATCAGCGCGTGTCTGGGCCAATACCGTGTCGCCACTTTGAAAAACGCTGTAGCGCACCGTGCCCTGAATCTCAGTCGTCATGCGTGAGTGATGATAAAAACGCTGAGTATTTGCCGAATGAGTCAAGCGATTCAACGGGTCGTATCGGTAATGATGAGTCAACATGGGCAGGCTTCGAGATAAGTAGGAAAGTGCAACGAGCGTGCTCCCGAGGGCACCGTCTGCCTACTGGTCGTTCTGACTAAAAGACCGTACTCGCAAGGTCTCTCAGCGCTGTTAATCTTCACCATCAGCTTTAAAGACGAGCGAGTATCCAGCATCCGCATGTCCCCGCAAATCGAGCCTCTTTTGCTCGATGATGCCCTGAAGATTGTGCTGGATTTACAGGACCAATGGCGTCGCCAAGGTTGGGAATTAACCTCACCCAACATGGACCCCGCTATTGCCGACACGCCCGAGTGGCGTGCGCGGTTACGCGACATAAACAAAGGCGGGACCACTTTCTGGCAGGCCGATGACACCTACCAGACCATGCTAAGCCTGCACCGATTCAAGGACGATAGGCACCCTGATGAGGAGCGTTATCTCATCAGCCTCTCCATCGGCAATATTTGGGTACCGCGCGAAAAAAACTAATCCGCCCTCAACACTCCACCGCACTCACCGCCAACCCGCCGCGTGAGGTTTCTTTGTATTTGTCGTGCATGTCGGCGCCGGTGTCGCGCATGGTGCGGATCACGCGGTCCAGCGAAATAAAGTGTTGGCCGTCGCCGCGCAGGGCCATTTGCGCGGCGTTGATGGCTTTAACAGCCGCTATGGCGTTGCGCTCGATACACGGCACTTGCACCAGCCCGCCCACCGGGTCGCAGGTCAGGCCCAGGTTATGTTCCAGGCCAATTTCGGCCGCGTTGCACAGCTGTTCCGGCGTGGCGCCGAGGATTTGCGCAAGCCCCGCTGCCGCCATGGCGCAGGCAGAACCCACTTCGCCCTGACACCCCACTTCGGCCCCCGAAATGGAGGCGTTCTTTTTGCACAAAATGCCAATCGCCGCCGCACTCAATAAGTAGTCCACCACGTGGGCTTCGCTGACGTCATCGCTGAATTTCATAAAGTAGTGCAGCACCGCCGGGATGATGCCCGCCGCGCCGTTGGTGGGCGCAGTGACCATGCGCCCGCCCGCCGCGTTTTCTTCATTGACCGCCAGGGCGAACAGGTTGACCCATTCCATCGCGCTCAAGGTTGAGCCGATGACGTTGGGTTTACCCAGCTCCTGCAAGCTGCGGTGCAGGCGTGCAGCACGGCGGCGCACGTTCAAGCCGCCGGGCAGGATGCCTTCGTGTTTGAGGCCTTGATCCACGCAGTCCTGCATGGCGCGCCAGAGCGTCATCAAGCCACAGCGGATTTCGTCTTCGCTGCGCCAGATACGTTCGTTGGCCATCATTAATGCAGCGACGCTCAGATGATGTTCATGGCACAGCTGCAGCAATTGCGCAGCACTGCAAAAGTCATAGGGCAAGGCCGTGCGGTCCATGTCCAGTACGCCACTGGCCGCTTGGGCGGCGTCCACCACAAAACCACCCCCGACGGAGTAGTACGTGTCGCGATATAACTCGCCTTGCGCACTTTCAGCGATCAAGGTCATGGCGTTGGGGTGGAAAGGCAGGTTCTCGTCAATCAGGCGCATGTCCTGCGACCACTCGAAGGCAATCGGCAAATGACCGTCCAGCAGCAACGTTCGACGCTCACGCAGTTGGGCAATGCGTGGGCCAATGCAGGCCGGGTCGATGGCATCCGGCCACTCGCCCATCAAGCCCATGATCACGGCGTTGTCACTGCCATGGCCAATGCCGGTGGCCGATAACGAACCATAGAGTTGCACTTCAACGCGGCGCACCTGAGGCAACTGGCCTCGCTCGCGCAACCCCTGCACAAACAGCGCCGCCGCCCGCATCGGGCCCACGGTGTGGGAGCTGGAAGGGCCAATGCCGATCTTGAACAGGTCAAACACGCTGATAGCCATGAACAGGAACCTCGACAGTGATTGCCTGCATCATCGGCTCTTTGTGGCGCGCCAAAACGTCCAGCTACGACCCGCTATTGCCTGCCAGCGCCTTGGCCGTTTTTGCCGGTGCTGACAGGCGAATCCATCACTTTTTGGCGCATAAACGTCCAGATACGACCTGGCTGGCATCAGATACGACCCTACCTGTACTGGATGCGACGCCCCCTGTAGGCGTTTGATTTTCGCTGTTACATGATCAGTCTCGACTCGATTGCAAGATGCGCGGGCTTCAGCGTGCCGAGCATCACCCAACCGCAACTGTTACGGGCGGGTTTTCGTATCGAAGACCGCCATTTAGACACTCAGGAGTCGTTCCATGAAACATTCCTCACCGTTGTTGTTGGCTGCATTGCTGAGTCTGAACGTCTCTGCCCAGGCTGCAGAGCCGGAGCAATGCAACACGGTCAATTTCTCGGATGTCGGCTGGACCGACATCACCGTCACCACCGCCGTGACCAGCGAGGTGCTCAAAGCCCTCGGCTATAAAACCAAAACCACCATGATTTCAGTGCCCGTTACCTATAAGTCGCTGGCCGATGGCAAGAACATGGACGTGTTTCTGGGTAACTGGATGCCGACCATGGAAAACGACATCAAACCCTACCGTGATGCGGGCACTGTCGAAACGGTGCGCGCCAATCTTGAGAACGCCAAATACACCCTCGCCGTGCCACAAGCGCTGTATGACAAGGGTTTGAAGGACTTCTCCGACCTGCCGAAATTCAAAAAGGAGCTGGACGGCAAGATCTACGGCATCGAGCCGGGTAACGATGGCAATCGTATGATTCAGACCATGATCGACAAGAACGCCTTCGGCCTTAAGGACGCCGGTTTCAAGGTGGTCGAGTCGAGCGAAGCCGGGATGTTGTCGCAGGTGGATCGCGCTCAACGCCGGGGCACCGACGTGGTGTTCCTGGGCTGGGAGCCGCACCCGATGAACACCCGTTTCAAGATGAAATACCTCACCGGCGGTGATGAGTTTTTCGGCCCCAACTACGGCCAGGCAACCATCTACACCAACACGCGCAAGGGCTACACCGAAGAGTGCGCGAACGTGGGCCAACTGCTGAAAAACCTGGTGTTCACCCTCGACATGGAAAGCACCCTGATGGGCAAGGTGCTGGATGACAAGGTCAAACCGGACGTGGCCGCCCGCGCGTGGCTCAAGCAAAACCCGCAGGTGCTAGACACCTGGTTGGCGGGCGTGACCACCGTTGATGGCAAGCCGGGCGCCGAGGCCGTAAAAGCCAGCCTCGCGCAGTAATCGCGGGTGCCAGGCGGCCTGCCCGTCTGGTGCCGTTTCAATTCCCCCTGCATGCGGATGTTCACAACCATGCTGATCGATCAAAAAATCCCGCTGGGCGAGTACATCGCAGGCTTCGTTGACTGGTTGACGCGACACGGCGCCAGCACCTTCGATGCCATCGCGAGCACCCTCGAAACGATGATCCACGGCGTGACGTTTGCGCTGACCTGGTTCAACCCTTTTGCCTTTATCGGGCTGGTGGCCCTGCTGGCTCATGTGATCCAGCGCAAGTGGGGGCTCACGGTATTTGTGGCCCTGTCGTTTCTGCTGATCCTCAATCTGGGCTATTGGCAAGAGACCATGGAAACCCTGGCGCAGGTGCTGTTCGCCACCTTTGTGTGCGTGATCATTGGCGTGCCGCTGGGGATTCTCGCCGCGCACAAACCGATGTTTTACACCTTTATGCGCCCGGTTCTGGACTTGATGCAGACCGTGCCGACCTTTGTTTACTTGATTCCGACGCTGACTCTGTTTGGCCTTGGGGTGGTGCCGGGGCTGATTTCAACGGTGGTGTTTGCGATTGCGGCGCCGATTCGCCTGACCTATCTGGGCATTCGCGACGTGCCCCATGAATTGCTTGATGCGGGCAAGGCATTTGGTTGCTCGCGCCGCCAGTTGCTCACCCGCATCGAATTGCCCCACGCCATGCCGAGCATCGCTGCGGGGATCACCCAATGCATCATGCTGTCGCTGTCGATGGTGGTGATTGCCGCGCTGGTGGGCGCTGACGGGCTGGGCAAGCCGGTGGTCAATGCCCTGAACACGGCCGATATTGCCTTGGGCTTTGAAGCCGGGCTGGCCATTGTGTTGCTGGCCATCATGCTTGACCGGATCTGCAAACAGCCCGACGCCAAAGCAGGAGCCGACGCATGAGCATTATTCGTTTCGATAAGGTCGACGTTATCTTCGCCAAAGACCCGCGCGAGGCGCTTGGCCTGCTGGATCAAGGCTTGTCGCGGGATCAGATCCTGAAAAAAACCGGGCAAATTGTCGGCGTCGAAAAGGCCAGCCTGGACATCGACAAAGGTGAGATCTGTGTGTTGATGGGCTTATCGGGCTCCGGTAAATCCAGCCTTTTACGCTGTATCAACGGCCTTAACACGGTGAGCCGCGGTCAGTTATTTGTGGAGCATGAAGGCAAGCAAATCGACATCGCCTCATGCACGCCTGCCGAGCTGAAAATGATGCGCACCCAACGCATTGCGATGGTGTTTCAAAAGTTCGCCTTGATGCCGTGGCTGACGGTGCGTGAAAACATCAGCTTTGGCCTCGAAATGCAGGGCCGCCCGGAAAAGGAACGGCGCACGCTGGTGGACGAAAAGCTGGAGTTGGTGGGCTTGACCCAATGGCGGAATAAAAAACCGGACGAACTGAGCGGCGGCATGCAACAACGGGTCGGACTGGCCCGGGCGCTGGCGATGGATGCGGATATTTTGTTGATGGACGAGCCGTTTTCAGCGCTTGATCCGTTGATCCGCCAAGGCTTGCAAGACGAGTTGCTGGCGCTGCAACAAAAGCTCAGCAAGACCATTGTGTTTGTCAGCCATGACCTCGACGAAGCGCTCAAGCTGGGTAGCCGTATTGCGATCATGAAAGACGGCAAGATCATCCAGTACAGCAAGCCGGAAGAGATCGTGCTCAACCCGGCAGACGATTACGTGCGCACCTTTGTCGCCCATACCAACCCACTGAACGTGCTGTGTGGCCGCAGCCTGATGCGCACGCTGGACAACTGCAAACGCGTCAATGGCTCGGTGTGCATTGATCCGGGGGATGATTCGTGGATCGACCTGGCTGAAGGCAACACCATCAAAGGGGTGCGCCAGGGTGCGGGCGCGCTGGACTTGCAACATTGGCGCAGCGGGCAGGCGGTAGAAGGGTTAGGACGCGGTCCTACGCTGGTGGACAGCAACATTGGCATGCGCGATGCATTGCAGATTCGTTATCAGACGGGCAACAAGCTGGTGTTGCATGACAACCAGAAAGTGGTGGGGATATTGGGGGATACCGAGTTGTACCACGCGTTGTTGGGCAAGAATCTGGGTTAGCTGAAAAGCCCCTCACCCTAACCCTCTCCCAGAGGGAGAGGGAACCGACCGCGTCGTGCGTGAATTCAACTGCGTCCAGTCAAATAGCCCCCAATCAGTCCCCTCTCCCTCCGGGAGAGGGCTAGGGTGAGGGGCTTTGGCACTCCTCAGCTATAAACCCTACCAAGGAGCTGGCGATGGCTTTCAAACTGGTCGAGCACATCACGGCTGATTTGCTCTTGGGTAAAGCCCATCAGGTCGTACTCTTGATTGCCGTTGTGCAGGTACACCTCGGCCCGGTAATAACGACTGCGCACTTCATCGTCACCCGAGTCGCTCGGTGCCGCCAAATAGCCGTCCAGGCTGACCTCGTAGACAAACGGATTACCTTCGTCCATCTCCACCCGCAAGCCCATGCAGCGCTTGGCACTGCCCAACAGGGTTTGCACGTCCAGCCCCTGACTGCGCAGTTGTACGGCGGCTTCTTCCAGGGCCGGGGTCACGTGTTTATCCATGAAACGCTGCACCACCGCTTGCGTCGGTTGCAGGTCTTGGGCCGTCAAACGCTCGCTGAATCCGCGACGACCACGCGCCGCCAGTTCAGCCTGTTCCAATTCCATCTGGGTGTCCTGACGCATGGCCTTGTGCAAGCCAAACATGAACAGCACCAACACCACCGAAAACGGCAAGCCCGCCAGCACGACCATGGTTTGCATGGCCGCAAAGTTACCGGCGAACAACAGGCCAATGGTCACCAGCGTGATCACCGCCGACCAGAAGATACGCAACCAGTGCGGGGCGTCTTCATCAACGTCACCGCCTTTGCACGACAGGTTGGCCATCATCACCGCGCCAGAGTCCGCCGGGGTAAGGAACAGCACAAAACCGACAAAGATCGACACACCAATCACGATTTTCGACGCAGGGTAATGCTCAAGCAGTTGATAGATGGCCATCGACGGTTGTTCCAGCGCGGTTTTACCCAGCTCGACCGCCCCTTGATTCACCACCAGCTCCAGCGCCGAGTTACCGAAGATCGACAGCCACGCCAGGGTAAAGCCCAGCGGGATCAGCAACACACCTGCCACCAGTTCACGCACCGTACGACCACGGGAAATACGCGCGATAAACATGCCCACAAACGGTGCCCAGGAAATCCACCACGCCCAGTAGAACAAGGTCCACAGGCCCAGCCAGCCTTCGGTTCTCGGCGTATCGCCCACGTACACGTAAAGGTCGAAGGTTTTCATGATGATGCCGTTCAGGTAATCACCCGTGTTCTGCACCAGGCCATTGAGCAGGTGCAGGGTGGGGCCAAACAGCAACACGAAAATCAGCAAACCACTGAACAAAACGATGTTGAGGTTGGAGAGCCGACGGATGCCGTTTTCAACCCCCGAGACTGCCGCGATGGTAGCCACGGTGCTCATCACGATAATCACGATCAGCAAGTTGGTGTTGCTGTGCTCCATGCCGAACAGGTTCTCAAGCCCCGACGACACTTGCATCGAGCCGATGCCCAAGTTGGTCACCAACCCGAGCAACGTCACGAACATGCCAAAACCATCCACTGCGTGGCCCGCCGCGCCTTTGACCCAACGCTCGCCCATCAACGGGTACAGCGCCGAACGCAAGGCCAGCGGCTGGTTGTGACGGTAGGCGAAGTACGCCACCGCCAACCCCACCAACGCGTAAATCGCCCAGCCATGCAGGCCCCAATGCAGAAACGTCAGCTGCAAGGCTTGCCGTGCGGCCTCATGGCTGCCCGATACGCCTTCGGGCGGATTGAAGTAGTGGTCCAGCGGCTCCGAAGCACCGAAGTACAACAGCGAAATACCGATACCCGACGAAAACAGCATCCCCGCCCACGCGCCGTAGCTAAAGTCGGGGGTGTCCTGTTTGGTGCCCAGTTTCAATTTACCGTAGGAAGAGAACGCCAGCCCGACGACAAAAATCAGGTAAGCGGCGATCACTACCATGTAGTACCAACCGAAGCTGCGCGACAGCCATTGCTGGGCAACTCCCAGAATACGGCCCGCTTCTTCGGGAGCCGCGATCAAAATGGCAGTGAGCAACAGTATCAAGGCAGTGGAGGTGTAAAACACCCAACCGTTGACCGTCACCTTTTGCGGTGGGGTCTTTATTAGAGAAGCAGAACTCATGGCACGGATGCTCCAGGCAGCGCGAGAGAAAACTTGAGGCAGCACGCCACCCGACCATCTTCCTAGATAGCGACCAACGGTCGGGTGATATAAAGGCACCGCTAAAAAACCTGATTCACCCTGTCGTATGCGTAGGCGCCCACAGGGGTTACCGGGAATTAAAAGTGCCGTTTTGCGCCATTCACGCGTAGGAAAACGGCATGAATCGCGACGAATTGTCGCAGAGCTTATTCTTTGTTGATTGAACGTTCAATCAAAACAAAATAGACTGGCCGTCGTTCAGTGATTCAATTGCACTGCTCGCCGGCCCAAGGAGACGCACGAAATGCCCAAGGTCGGTATGCAACCCATACGCCGTCAGCAGTTGATCGAAGCCACGTTACAGGCGGTCGATCAGGTCGGGATGGCGGATGCCAGCATTGCGCTGATTGCCCGTTTGGCCGGTGTGTCTAACGGCATCATCAGTCACTACTTCAAAGACAAGAACGGACTCATTGCCGCCACCATGCGGTACTTGATGAACGTCTTGATCGACAACGTCACCGAACGTCGTCAGGCGCTGAGTGACGACAGCCCGCGGGCTCATTTGCAGGTCATCGTCGAGGGCAACTTCGACGCCAGCCAGGTCAATGGCCCGGCAATGAAAACCTGGTTGGCTTTTTGGGCCGCCAGCATGCACCAGCCGTCGTTGCACAGATTGCAGCGCATCAACGACCACCGTTTGTATTCCAATCTGTGCTGCCAATTTCGACGTGTACTGCCCCAGGCCCAGGCCCGCAGTGCGGCGCGCGGTCTGGCGGCATTGATTGATGGTCTATGGTTGCGGGGTGCCCTTTCCGGTGATGGCTTCGACACCGATCAGGCACAACGCATCTGCTACGAATATATGGATCTACAACTGGCGAAACAGGTGAGTTAGGCCTCAATAAACGCTTAACCCCTGAACTGTCGTGACGTTGAGTTGCCCCAGTTAGATGGCAACCGGCTTCACGACCAACGCCAACCACTTTATGCACTTGCGAGGATTTTATGGCCCGTTTCGAACTGCAAAAACTCTACATCGACGGTGGCTACACCGACGCCGGTAGCGACGCTACCTTCGATGCCATCAACCCGGCTAACGGCGAAGTCCTCGCTCAAGTGCAACGCGCCACCAAAGAAGATGTTGAACGTGCTGTAGTCAGCGCCGAAAAAGGCCAGAAAATCTGGGCCGCCATGACTTCCATGGAGCGTTCACGCATTCTGCGTCGTGCTGTCGACATCCTGCGCGAGCGCAACGATGAGCTGGCCGCGCTGGAAACGCTGGACACCGGCAAGGCCTATTCTGAAACCCGCTACGTTGACATCGTCACGGGTGCTGACGTGCTGGAGTATTACGCAGGCCTGGCGCCTGCCATCGAAGGTGAGCAAATCCCGCTGCGTGACACCTCGTTTGTTTATACCCGTCGCGAGCCGTTGGGCGTGGTCGCCGGTATCGGCGCGTGGAACTACCCGATCCAGATCGCCCTGTGGAAATCCGCACCGGCACTGGCCGCGGGCAACGCCATGATCTTCAAACCCAGCGAAGTGACTTCGCTGACCACCTTGAAACTGGCGGAAATCTTCACTGAAGCCGGCCTGCCAGACGGCGTTTTCAACGTGCTGACGGGCAGTGGCAGTGAAGTCGGCGCCTGGCTGACCGAGCACCCGCGCATCGAGAAAATCTCGTTCACCGGCGGCGTTCAAACCGGCAAGAAAGTAACCGCCAGCGCCACGCAATCGACCTTGAAAGAAGTGACCATGGAACTGGGTGGCAAGTCGCCGCTGATCATTTTCGACGACGCCGACCTGGATCGTGCAGCGGATACCGCGATGATGGCCAACTTCTACAGTTCGGGCCAGGTGTGCACCAACGGCACCCGCGTGTTTATCCCGACTGCGCTCAAAGCCGCGTTTGAAGCCAAGATTGTGGAGCGCGTTGCTCGCATCCGCATCGGCAATCCGGAAGATGAAAACACCAACTTCGGCCCACTGGTCAGCTTTGCTCACATGGAAAGCGTGCTGGGCTACATTGCCAAGGGCAAGGAAGAAGGGGCGCGCCTGCTGTGCGGCGGCCAGCGTCTGACGGAAGGCGAACTGGGCAAAGGCGCATTCGTGGCACCGACCGTGTTCAGCGACTGCACCGATGACATGACCATCGTTAAAGAAGAAATCTTTGGCCCGGTGATGAGCATCCTCACCTACGACACCGAAGAAGAAGTGATCCGCCGCGCCAACGACACCGAGTTCGGTTTGGCGGCAGGCCTTGTGACCAAAGACTTGAGCCGCGCCCACCGCGTGATTCATCAGTTGGAAGCGGGCATTTGCTGGATCAATGCGTGGGGCGAATCCGACGCGAAAATGCCGGTGGGCGGTTACAAGCAGTCGGGCATTGGCCGTGAAAACGGTATCAGCTCGCTGGCGCAATACACCCAGATCAAATCGGTGCAGGTCGAGTTGGGCGATTACGTTTCGGTGTTTTGATAGCGGCATGCTTTTAGCTGCAAGCGGCAAGTTAAAGCCAGATTAAAAACGGCTTTAACTTGCCCATCCTTTCTCACTGACAACGCTCGCTGCTCTGACTTGCAGCTTGAAGCGTGTAACTTCCCGCTGGAGGAAGCATGACGACTGAATACGACTACATCATCATTGGTGCCGGCTCTGCCGGTAACACCCTGGCAGCCCGTCTGACTGAAGACGAAGGCGTCACCGTGCTGCTGCTTGAAGCAGGCGGCCCGGATTACCGTTTCGATTTCCGCACTCAAATGCCGGCGGCGCTGGCCTTCCCGTTACAAGGCCGCCGTTACAACTGGGCTTTTGAAACCGATCCAGAACCGCACATGGATAACCGCCGCATGGAATGTGGCCGCGGCAAAGGCCTGGGCGGCTCGTCGCTGATCAACGGCATGTGTTACATCCGTGGCAACGCGATGGACTACGACGGCTGGGCAAAAAACCCTGGCCTCGAAGACTGGTCGTATCTGGACTGCTTGCCGTATTTCCGCAAAGCCGAAACCCGTGACATCGGCCCCAACGATTACCACGGTGGCGATGGCCCGGTCAGCGTGACCACGCCAAAACCTGGTAACAATGTGCTGTTCCACGCCATGGTTGAAGCGGGCGTGCAAGCCGGTTACCCACGTACCGAAGACTTGAACGGTTATCAGCAGGAAGGCTTTGGCCCGATGGACCGTACCGTGACGCCTAACGGCCGTCGCGCCAGCACCGCACGCGGTTATCTGGACACGGCCAAGCAGCGCCCGACCCTGAAAATCGTCACCCACGCCCTGACTGACAAGATTGTGTTTGAAGGCAAGCGTGCGGTTGGCGTGCATTACATGATCGGCGACAACCACGTGCGCATTGAAGCCAAAGCGCGCAAGGAAGTGTTGCTGTGCAGCGGCGCCATCGGTTCACCGACCGTGCTGCAACGCTCCGGTGTTGGCCCGGCAGAGCTACTGAACAGCCTCGATATTCCTGTGGTGCATGACCTGCCGGGCGTGGGCCAGAACTTGCAGGATCACCTTGAGCTGTACCTGCAATACGCCTGCACTCAGCCGGTGTCGCTGTACCCTTCGCTGCTCTGGTACAACCAGCCTGCAATTGGTGCTGAGTGGTTGTTCCTGGGCAAGGGCATTGGCGCGAGCAACCAGTTCGAAGCCGGTGGTTTTATCCGTACTCGCGAAGAGTTCGAGTGGCCGAACATTCAGTACCACTTCCTGCCCGTTGCGATTAACTACAACGGCAGCAATGGTGTGAAAGAGCACGGTTTTCAGGCGCACATGGGTTCCATGCGCTCGCCAAGCCGTGGCCGGGTCAATGTTGTATCCAGAGACCCGCGTGAGTACCCAAGCATTCTGTTCAACTACATGGCTGCCGAGCAGGACTGGCAGGAGTTTCGTGACGGCATCCGCCTGACCCGCGAAATCATGCAGCAGCCGGCGCTGGACGCTTACCGTGGCCGTGAAATCAGCCCCGGCATCGACAAGCAAACCGATGAAGAGCTCGACACCTTCATTCGCGAGCATGCCGAGACCGCGTTCCACCCATCTTGCTCGTGCAAAATGGGCACCGATGAGATGGCTGTCGTGGATGGCGAAGGCCGTGTTCACGGGATGCAGGGGTTGCGTGTGGTGGATGCCTCGATCATGCCATTGATCACCACCGGCAACCTGAACGCGCCGACAATCATGATCGCCGAGAAAATCGCCGACAAGATCCGTGGTCGCCAACCGCTGCCGCGCAGCACTGCCGACTACTACGTGGCAGGCGATGCACCGGTACGTGGCAAACCGCTGCGTGCTGTGCAATAAGGAACCTGCGTAGCAGTTGACGAGCGGAGCGAGGCTACGTTCGGCGGTGCAGCCGTCGTAAATTCAGCTGACGCGATTCCTCTGATGAATCGCGCTCTCTGGTCTACGGTCGCTTCGCAACCGAACGCAGCCTCGTTCCTTCGGCAGCTGCTACGAATTTTGTGTAATTTTTACTTTCATCTTCCCCTGCTTGCCCCCGCTTGAGCGCAGGCCTAATCTAGTGCCTCGTTTCGCGTAACACCCCCCCGCCCCACCCGACATGCCAGCCTTGCCTGGCCAAGAGGTTTTCTATGTTTGATGTTGTCTCATCCAGCAAATGGCCGACCGGCTTTCTGATTAATCCAAACGCAGAACCTCTCGATCCAAAATGGCTCACCGAATTCAGCAAGATCCCTGCCGCCGCCGTCAGTGACTGTCTGGGCCGCAACGTAGGTGGGCTGGGTCTCAAGCCGTTCCACGGCACGCGCCCGATGTTGGGCAGCGCGCTGACCGTACGGGTTCGCCCCGGCGACAACCTGATGATCCTTAAAGCCATGCAAATGGCTCGCCCCGGCGATGTGCTGGTGATTGACGGCAGTGCCGACCTGACCCGTGCCGTGTTCGGTGGCATCATGCGCGCTATGGCGCTCAAGGCCGGCATTGTCGGTGTGGTGATCAACGGTGCCCTGCGCGACCTCGACGAGTGGCAAACCGGTGAACTGCCGGCCTACGCCATCGGCGGCGTACACCGTGGCCCGAGTACGGATGGTGGCGGTGAAATCAACGTGCCTATTTCGTGTGCAGGCATGTTGGTGATGCCGGGTGACTTGATGATTGGCGACGGTGACGGCGTGGTCGCAGCGTCGCGCAGTGAACTGCCGGAATTGCTCAAGCGCTGCCATGATTTGTTGGCCCGTGAACAGGCGACGCTTAAAGCCATTGAAGCGGGCACGCTGGACCCTGACCGTTTTGACGCGATTTTGCGCGCCAAGGGTTGCCCGGTTTAACTGCAAGCCCCTCACCCCAACCCTCTCCCGGAGGGAGAGGGAGCTGATCAGTGGCGTTGCGCGTTTCTGCTTCCGCATTTAGTCCCTCTCCCTACGGGAGAAGGCTAGGCTGAGGGGGCTTTGATCTGCTTCCGCTTGTAGTCCCCTCTCCCTCTGGGAGAGGGCTAGGGTGAGGGGCTTTTGATCTGCTTCCGCTTGTAGTCCCCTCTCCCTCTGGGAGAGGGCTAGGGTGAGGGGCTTCTGGTTCTAACAAGGAGGTCTGTGCATGTTCGACTTTTACCCTCAGCTCAAACAGCGCTTTGACGCACTGCGCACCCGGGCCGAGTTTTTCTCCCTTCGCTACGTCAGCGAAGCCGGGCAATACCTGTCAGTGCGCAAGAACGTCGCAGAACCTCCCGCCTTCAAGCACGACCAAGGCGCCATGCTGACCGTTCGCCTGCGCGGCATTGAAGCTTATGCCGCCACCAACGACCTGTCCCAAACCGGCCTGCAAGCCGCACTGGATCGCGCCGAAGCGCAGGCGCAACTGATTGCCGCACATGCCCTGCTCAACCTGAGCCAGGAGCCGGTGTCCCATGAGCGCGCCGACTATTTTTCACCCAACCTCGATCAAGCCTTCCCGTCGCTGAACCACTGCTTTGATTTGCTGGCCAGCGAGTCCGCTGCGGTGCCCAAGGATGAGCGTCTGGTGAGCTGGGTCGTATCGCTGGGCCTCAACACCGTCGAGCAGATCTACCTCAACAGCGCGGGCGCCGAGTTGCGTCAGGCGCAGCGTTTCGTTTACCCCGGCATGACAGTCACCGGCTATGACGGACAAGACAGTCAGACACGCAGCTTGGGCCGCGACAACTTTGGCCAGCAAGGCGGCGTAGATGTGATCAGCCGCTGCGGCTTGATCGGCGCTGCCCCGAACGTCGCCGATCAGGCCCTGCAATTGCTATTGGCGCCCAATACGCCAGCGGGCAAACGCGACCTGCTGCTGATGCCCGACCAGATGATTCTGCAAATCCACGAATCCATCGGCCACCCGCTGGAACTGGACCGCATCCTGGGCGACGAGCGCAATTACGCGGGCACCAGTTTTGTCAAAACCAGCGACTTTGGCAGCCTGCAATACGGCTCCAGCCTGCTGAACGTGACCTTCGACCCTGACATCCCGGAGCAACTCGCCAGTTACAGCCATGACGATGACGGCACCCCGGCGCACAAAGAATTCCTGATTCGCCAAGGGGTATTGCTGCGACCATTGGGCAGCGCCCTGTCGCAGTTCCGCTCGGGCCTCGAAGGCGTGGCCAACAGCCGCGCCAGCAGCTGGAACCGACCGCCGATTGACCGCATGGCCAACCTCAACATCGAGCCGGGCGATCAATCGATGGATCAGATGATTGGCGGTATCGAAAACGGCATTTTGATGGCCACCAACCGTTCATGGTCAATTGACGACGCGCGCAACAAATTCCAGTTCGGTTGTGAGTGGGGCCAACTCATCGAAAACGGTGAGCTCAAAGGCGTGGTGAAAAACCCCAACTACCGGGGCATTTCCGAGCAGTTCTGGCGAAACCTCAGCGCCGTGGGCGACGCCAGCACCTTCAAGGTGCTCGGTACGCCGAACTGCGGCAAGGGCGAGCCTAACCAGGTGATCCGTGTGGGGCATGCGTCCCCGGCGTGTGTGTTCAGTCAAATCGACGTATTTGGAGGCGATGCCTGATGAATCCATTAAAGAGTCAGGCCGAGCAGTTCGAGGCGCTGGTGCAGTGGCTACGCGCTGCGATCAAGGCACCAGAGCAGTTCACCTTGAGCTACGACGCCGAGTCGTCGGAATTTATCCGCTTCAACAAGGCCAAGGTGCGGCAAGCCGGTCAGGTGCAGCAGGCCAGTTTGAGCCTCAAGCTGATCAACGAGGGCCGTCATGCTGACGTGACCATCACCCTGGGCGGTAACCCTGCGGTCGATCAACTGCGATTGGCCCAAGCGCTCAAACAACTGCGCGAGACCTTGCCGCTGCTGCCGACCGACCCGTACCTGCTGCTCAACCCTGAACCTTGGCACAGCCACAAGGTTCAGGATCAGCCGCTGCCCGATACCGCTGCCGTGCTGGACGATATTCGTCGCGCCGCTGACGGCGTCGATTTGGTCGGTTTCTATGCCAGCGGACCCATCTGCTATGGCTACGCCAGTTCCGAAGGCGCATTCGGCTGGCATCAGGCCAACAGTTTCAACTTCGACTGGAGCCTGTTCCATAGCAATGGCCAAGCCGTCAAAGCCAGCTACGCCGGCGCCGACTGGGACAGCCAGCGCTTCGCCCAACGCATGCAACTGGCGCGCGAACAGTTGGCGTTTCTGGATCGCCCGGTGAAAGCCTTGGCGCCCGGTGAGTACCGCGCCTACCTGGCCCCGGCGGCGTTGGAAGAGGTGATGAGCCTGCTGAGCTTGGGCAGCTTCTCGGCACAGGCGCTGGCCAGTAAAGCCAGCTCGCTGCAAAAACTCTATGCAGGGGACGCTCAGTTAAGCCCGCTGGTGTCATTCGATGAACAGGTCAGCCAGTCGCTGAGCCCGGCCTTTTCCGGCGAAGGCTATCCGCGTCAGGATTTGTCCCTGGTTAAACACGGTAAGGCCAACCAGCAACTCGTCGGTTCGCGCAGTGCTGCCGAGTACGGCCTGCAAGTCAACGGTGCTCCGGAGGGTGAAGCACCGAGCGCACTGGCGATGGGTGCAGGCACACTGGAACAGGCCGACATTCTCAAGCAATTGGGCACCGGGCTGTACATCAGCAACCTGTGGTACTTGAACTACTCTGACCAGCCCGCGGCACGCCTGACCGGCATGACTCGCTTTGCAACCTTTTGGGTCGAGGACGGCGAGATCAAGGCGCCGGTCAATACCATGCGCTTTGATGACAGCGTCTATAGTCTGCTGGGGTCGCAACTCGAAGCCCTGACGGCCGAACGCGAGTTACTGCTGTCGGCAAGCACCTACGACCAACGCCAGACTGCCTCCAACCTGCTGCCGGGGGCACTGATCAAGAAGCTGACCTTGACGTTGTAATCCGGTCCCGTAGCCGCTGACGAGCGGAGCGAGGCTGCGTTCGATTGCGAAGCGATCGTAAATCCTGAGCACGCGATTGCACCGATACACCGTGCAATCTGGCCCTACGACGGCTACGCCGCCGAACGCAGCCTCGCTCCGCTCCTCAGCGGCTACGACAATCAGGTATTTCCAATAACAAAGAGGTCCTATGCCCGCACGTCCGGTTCTCAGTCCTGAAACCCTTCGCTGGTTGCCTTGGGTGGTCGCCATCGCGTTTTTCATGCAGTCGCTTGACGGCACTATCCTCAATACGGCCCTGCCCGACATGGCCCGCGGTCTCGATGAAAACCCGCTGCGCATGCAAGGCGTCATCGTTGCTTACATGCTCACCGTGGCCTTGCTGATCCCGGCCTCCGGCTGGATCGCCGATCGTTTTGGCACCAAAAAAATCTTTTTCAGCGCCATTTTGCTGTTCAGCCTTGGCTCTTTATTGTGTGCCGTATCCGGCACCCTCAATGAACTGATCGGCGCTCGGGTGATTCAAGGGCTGGGCGGTGCCCTGATGTTACCGGTCGGGCGGCTGGTGGTGCTCAAGGCGTACCCGCGCTCGGAATTGGTGCGCATCATGGGGTTTATCACCATCCCCGGCCTGCTCGGCCCGCTGATCGGGCCGACGATGGGCGGCTGGATGGTGCAGTACCTGAGCTGGCACTGGATTTTCTTGATCAACCTGCCCGTGGGGGCATTCGGGTGCTGGGCGGTGTGGCACTTTATCCCTGACCTGCGCGGCAACGAGCGTACCCGTTTCGATGCGCTGGGCTTTGTGCTGTTTGGCGCGGCGATGGTGTTTATCACCATTGCCATGGAGGGCTTGGGCGAGCTGCATTTACCGCATTTGCGAGTGATGCTGCTGTTGTTCGCCGGTATGGCCTGCCTGGCCGCTTACTGGTTGCGCGCAGGCAATATCAGTAACCCGCTGTTCTCCCCCGTGCTGTTCAAGACCAAAACCTTTGCCGTGGGTATTCTGGGCAATCTGTTCGCCCGTCTCGGCAGCGGCGCCTTGCCGTTTCTGGTGCCGTTGTTGTTGCAGGTGGCGCTGGGCTATTCACCGTCCCAGGCTGGCATGAGCATGTTGCCGCTGGCTGGCGCGGCAATGCTGGCCAAGTGGGTGGCGCGCCCTCTGATTGAGCGGGCGGGGTATCGCACCGTGCTCACCGTCAATACCTTCGCACTGGGCATCATGCTGGCCAGCATGGGGCTGGTCACTGAGCACACACCGTACCCGTTGCTGCTGGGGATGCTGGCGGTACTGGGCGCGATCAACTCCTTGCAGTTCACGGCGATGAACACCGTGACCCTGATCGACCTCGATGACGCCAGCGCCAGCAGTGGCAACAGTTTGCTGTCCGTGGTGGCGCAGCTATCCCTGAGTCTGGGGGTGGCCTGTGCCGGTGCCTTGTTGGGCGGATTCACCGGCGGCGGTGGCGGGGATGGTGTTGACACTGTGCTCGGGGCCTTTCAGCTGACCTTCCTGACCGTAGGGGTCATGGCCATGCTGGCGGCGGCGATTTTCCTGCAACTGTCACCGCAGGACGGACGCAAACCCAAAGCCAACTCAGAGCATGAACTGGAACATTAAGCGGTTTTTTGAAGCGATCTGGATGACATCTCGTCCAGAATCTTCTGGCGAAGGGCACGGGACTGGTACACTGCGCGACATTTTGTTTTGCAGGCCAGTCTCGTGACCACCATTGCCACCGCTTTTAACACTCTGCCTCTGTCCGCCGCCATGCTGGCTAACCTCGACTCCCTCGGTTATGCCCAGATGACGCCGATTCAGGCGCAGAGCTTGCCGGTGATCCTCAAAGGCATGGATCTGATCGCTCAGGCCAAGACCGGCAGCGGCAAGACTGCCGCCTTCGGCATCGGCCTGCTGAACCCGATCAACCCGCGCTTCTTCGGTTGCCAGGCGCTGGTCATCTGCCCGACGCGCGAACTGGCCGACCAGGTCGCCAAAGAAATTCGCCGTCTGGCCCGTGCCGAAGACAACATCAAAGTACTGACCCTGTGTGGTGGTGTGTCGTTCGGCCCGCAAATCGGCTCGCTGGAACACGGCGCGCACATCATTGTCGGCACACCGGGTCGTATCCAGCAGCACTTGCGCAAAGGCTCGCTGGTGCTGGACGGCTTGAACACGCTGGTGCTCGATGAAGCCGACCGCATGCTCGACATGGGTTTCTACGACGCCATCGAAGACATCATCCGTCAAACCCCGGAGCGTCGTCAGACCCTGCTGTTCTCGGCCACTTACCCGGTCGGCATCAAACAGCTGTCGTCCAAGTTCATGCGCAACCCGCAGCAAGTTAAAGCGGAAGCGATGCACACCGACAGCCAGATCGAACAGCGCTTCTACGAGATTTCCCCAGAAGAACGCATGGATGCCGTGACCAAAGTGCTCGCGCATTTCCGTCCGCAATCGTGCGTGGCCTTCTGCTTCACCAAGCAGCAGGTTCAAGAAACGGTCGACCACCTGACCTCCAAAGGCATTTCGGCAGTCGGCCTGCATGGCGATCTGGAACAGCGCGACCGCGATCAGGTGCTGGCAATGTTTGCCAACCGCTCGACATCCGTCCTGGTCGCCACTGACGTGGCGGCACGTGGTCTGGACATCGACGCACTGGACATGGTGATCAACGTCGAACTGGCGCGTGATTCGGAAATCCACATCCACCGTGTTGGCCGTACCGGCCGTGCCGGTGAAAAAGGCATCGCCATCAGCCTGGTTGCACCGTCGGAAGCGCACCGCGCTCAGGCCATTGAACAGCTGCAAAAAGCGCCTCTGAACTGGGAAACGCTGGACACCCTGAAATCTCAGGGTGGCGCGCCGCTGCTGCCTTCCATGAGCACGCTGGTGATTGGTGCCGGTCGTAAAGACAAAGTGCGTCCGGGCGACATTCTCGGTGCTCTGACTGGCGACGCCGGTATCCCCGGCGCTCAGGTCGGCAAAATTGCGATCTTTGATTTCCAGGCCTATGTTGCCGTTGACCGCACCGTGGCCAAACAGGCCGCCCAGCGCTTGAGCGAAGGCAAAATCAAAGGCCGCGTGTTGCGCGTTCGGGTTTTGTAAGACGCTTTAAACGCCCCCTCACCCCAACCCTCTCCCTGAGGGAGAGGGGGCAGATTTATACAACATTCGAAATCACCTCAATCAAGCTACCTCTCCCTTAGGAAGAGGGGGCTGATTTACACAACATTCGAAATCACCTCAATCAAGCTCCCTCTCCCTTAGGGAGAGGGCTGGGGTGAGGGCAGCTTTACCGAGGACATTGCTTTGCGTACCACCGACGTTGTGATTATTGGCGCAGGCGCCGCAGGTTTAATGTGCGCGCTGACCGCCGCCGCACGTGGGCGCTCGGTGATGCTGATCGACCACGCCAACAAGGCCGGGAAAAAAATCCTGATGTCGGGCGGCGGTCGCTGTAACTTCACCAACATGTACACAGAGCCCAACAATTTCCTGTCCCAGAACCCGCACTTCTGCAAGTCGGCCCTGGCCCGCTATACGCAGTGGGACTTTATCGAGATGGTCACCAAGCATGGTGTGCCGTATCACGAGAAGAAACTGGGCCAGCTGTTCTGCGATAACAAATCCAGTGACATCCTTGAGATGCTTCTCGATGAGTGCAAACAGGCGGGCGTCAGCCTGCACCTGGACACCTCGGTTGAGCAGATCGAAAAAACCGACACGGGCTATCGCCTTAACACCACGCTGGGTCAGTTGAATTGCCAGTCACTGGTAATCGCCACCGGCGGTCTATCGATTCCGACCTTGGGCGCGACCGGTTTTGGCTATCAGGTGGCTCGCCAGTTTGGCCACAGCGTGCTGCCCACGCGTGCCGGACTGGTTCCGTTTACCATCACCGACCAGCTCAAAGAGATCTGCACCGAACTCTCCGGCACCTCGGTGGACTGCTTGGTGAGCTGCAACGATCAGAGCTTTCGCGAAAACATCCTGTTCACCCACCGCGGGTTAAGCGGCCCGGCGATTTTGCAAATTTCGTCGTTCTGGAATCCGGGCGATACGGTTGAAATCAACCTGCTGCCGGACCTGGATGCGCTGGAGTGGCTGCACACTCAGCAGGCGGAGCGCCCGAACAGCGAGCTTAAAACCCTGCTGGGTGAAATTTTCACCAAGAAAATGGCCAACCTGTTGGCTGAGCACTGGTTTGTGTCCAAGCCCATGAAGCAGTACACACCGGCTGAACTGGCTGAGGTTGCCGACAAACTGGCGTGCTGGAACGTTGTGCCCGCCGGAACCGAAGGCTACCGCACGGCCGAAGTCACACTGGGCGGGGTCGATACCCGCGAGGTGTCGTCCAAGACCATGGAGTCGCTCAAAAGCCCCGGTTTGTATTTCGTCGGCGAAGTGCTGGATGTGAGTGGGCATCTGGGCGGGTTTAACTTCCAGTGGGCATGGGCCTCGGGCTACGCCGCCGCACAGTTTGTGTAACATCCTGTAATAGCCAAAAATATTTTGCAGCGGATGTGAACAGTGTCATTGCACTGTCGTCATAACTGGCTCAATTTAGCGAATCGACTCGCAAGGCACAGCCACTTCATGTCATCGAAAAGCGTTAGTCACTCCCTGCGCCGCCTGTGGGCGCGGGACAAGTTCAGTTACAGCGTTCGTGTGTTTATCGCTTTGACCGGCAGCATGGCTTTTTGCTGGTATCAAGACGAGATGTCGCTGTTGATCCCACTGTTTCTGGGGATCATCGCCAGCGCGCTTTCCGAGACTGATGACAGCTGGCAAGGCCGCCTGAATGCATTGCTGGTCACGTTGGTGTGTTTCAGTGCTTCGGCGTTTACGGTCGAATTGCTCTTCCCTTATCCACTGCTGATGGTTTGCGCACTCGCGCTGGCCGCCTTTGCCCTGACCATGCTCGGTGCAGTGGGCGAACGCTATGGTGCGATTGCCTCGGCCACCCTGATTCTGGCTGTCTACACCATGATCGGGGTCGATCAGCGCGGTGGGCAAGTCACCGATTTTTGGCACGAGCCGCTGCTGCTGGTGGCAGGGGCCGCCTGGTACGGGCTGCTGTCAGTGCTGTGGCAAGCGCTGTTCTCCAATCAGCCGGTGCAGCAAAGCCTGGCGCGGTTGTTCTGGGAACTGGGCCTGTACCTGAAAATCAAATCCTCGTTGTTTGAGCCCATCCGCAACATGGATATCGAGGCCGGACGACTGGAGCTGGCGCAACAAAACGGCAAAGTCGTGGCTGCGCTCAATACCGCCAAAGAAATCATTTTGCACCGCGTCGGCAACTCGCGGCCGGGCTCCAAGCTGAGCCGTTACCTCAAGCTTTACTTCCTCGCCCAGGACATCCACGAGCGTGCCAGTTCGTCGCATTACCCGTATAACGCGCTGGCCGATGCGTTTTTCCACAGCGATGTGATGTTCCGTTGCCAGCGCCTGCTGCGCCAGCAAGGCGTCGCCTGCCAGCGACTGTCGGAGTCGATCAAGCTGCGCCAGCCCTTCGTCTATGACGACAGCTTTGCCGAAGCCTTGGGCGACTTGCACGCCTCGCTCGAACACTTGCGCATTCAAAGCAACCCGGCCTGGCGCGGGCTGTTGCGTTCGCTGCGGGCGCTGGCCGCAAACCTCGCAACCCTCGACCGGTTGCTCAGCGATGCAAGCAATCCCGACACGTTGGCTGATGCCACCGACAGCAGCCTGCTGGATCGCTCACCGCGTAACCTGAAGGATGTCTGGTCGCGCTTGCGTCAGCACCTGACACCCACCTCACTGATTTTTCGCCACGCGCTGCGTTTGCCACTGGCCCTGAGCATCGGTTTTGCGATGGTGCACTGGATTCACCCCAGCCAGGGCTACTGGATCATCCTGACCACCCTGTTTGTCTGCTCACCCAGCTACGGCGCGACACGGCGCAAGTTCAGCCAGCGCATCATCGGCACCGCCATCGGCCTGGCCGTGGGGTGGGCGCTGTTCGACCTGTTCCCCAACCCGCTGGTGCAGTCAATGTTTGCGGTGGTGGCCGGGGTGGTGTTCTTCATCAACCGCACCACGCGCTACACCTTGAGCACCGCGGCGATCACGCTGATGATTCTGTTTTGCTTCAATCAGGTGGGCGATGGTTACGGCTTGTTTCTGCCAAGGCTGTTCGACACTCTGGTAGGGAGCGTCATTGCCGCAGCCGCCGTGTTCCTGTTCCTGCCCGACTGGCAAGGGCGCCGCTTGAACAAGGTGCTGGCCAATACCTTAAGTTGTAACAGTCAGTATCTGCGTCAGATCATGCATCAATACGCGCAAGGAAAAAGTGACGATCTGGCCTATCGACTGGCTCGACGCAACGCCCACAACGCCGACGCGGCGCTGTCGACCACACTGGCCAATATGCTGATGGAGCCAGGGCACTTCCGTAAGGATGCCGACATGGGCTTTCGCTTTTTAGTGCTCTCGCACACGCTGCTCAATTACCTGTCCGGCCTGGGCGCGCACCGTGACGCCCAGTTGCCAGCGGAGGTTCGCGAGCACCTGATCGAAGGCGCCGGACGTAAAATTGCCGACAGCATCGACCTGATCGCGCACGGCCTGAACACCAAACACCCTGTTGCCGTACAAAGTGATGACGAAGAGGCGTTGGCCAACGAACTTGAGCAAATGCCCGATGACATCGATGAAAACCAGCGTCTGGTGCAAACCCAACTGGCGCTGATTTGCCGCCAGCTTGGCCCCTTACGCACACTTGCAGCGCACTTGATCAAAGCGCCTTAAACCTTGGCGAGAACAAAGATGACGCCTACTATCGCAGTCATCGTTTCTATAACAAGGATAAGACTGTGAAGACCGACTGGCTGTGCAAACACCACAACGACCTGGGCAAAGAGCAGCTCTATGCCATCCTCGAACTGCGTTCAAAAGTCTTTGTGGTTGAACAAAAGTGCGCGTATCAAGACGTTGACGGGCAAGACCTCACAGGCGACACCCTGCATCTGATGGGCTGGCAAGAAGATGAGCTGGTGGCGTATGCACGCCTGCTCGACCCGGAATCACAGGGCGGTGACGTGGTCATTGGCCGCGTGATCGTTGCCCCCGATGGCCGAGGGCAAAAGCTGGGGCATACACTCATGTCCAAAGCACTGGAAAACATCGAAGAGTACTGGCCGGGGATGCCGATTTTCATGTCCGCTCAAACGTACCTGACGCCGTTCTATGAGCGCTACGAATTCGTCACTGCCGGCGATCCCTACCTTGAAGATGGCATTGAGCACATCGGCATGCGCCGTGCCGAGACGATTCAGGGATAACCCAGGACCTGCTTGATCTGGGCGACATGTTCGCCCACCCAGGCCTTGTCAATCGGGCCCCAGCTGCGAATTTGATAGCGTCCGGCATGATTACGGGCGCCATCCTGCTGCTCGAACTCGCAGACCATATCCAGATCGGCCAATGCGGCAATGGTGTCTTGAGCTGTGCGGCGCGGCATACCGGTGACCTCGGTCAGCGCCGGTACACTGCTGGCGATTTGACTATCAATTAACCAGGCCACATACAAACGCCGGTAGAAACTGCTTTTGGTTTTGCTGACGTCCATCACACGCTCCCTATGAATACTATTTGCCTTGCATATCCCGCCACGTGAGATACACCCGCAGGTCAAACTCCAGCTGGTGATAACCCGGCAGCATGTATTCGCACAGTTTATAAAACGCCTTGTTGTGGTCCGACTCTTTGAGATGCGCCAACTCGTGGACAACGATCATCTTTAAAAACTCGGGCGCGGCGTCTTTGAATAACGATGCCACGCGCAGCTCTTTCTTGGATTTGAGTTTGGCACCCTGTACCCGCGAAATGGTGGTGTGCAGCCCCAGCGCGCGATGAGTCAGGTCAAGGCGATTATCGAACAGCACCTTATCGAAAGAGGGCGCGTTACGCAGGTGTTCCTGTTTAAGTTCCAGCGCATAGGCGTACAAGGCTTTGTCGCTTTGCACGGCGTGACGTTGTGGATAACGCTCACTCAAGTAACTGCCCAATTGATCGCGCTCAATTAATTGGCGTACTTGATCCTGTAAGGTCTGGGGATAAGCCTGAAGGTATTTGAGGGCATTCATGAGACGCAACGCTACAGCGTAAAAGGTCGACAGTGTAGCGAATTTGAGATTTAAGTGGTGCCACTACTGTTACTGGCTCCCGCTACGTTTTATAAAGAAGTCCCTTCCAAGCCTTGGTTTAGACCCTTCGAATGGGTTTTATGCCTGTAAGTGCCCATAATTTGAGGCTCGTAATGATCGATTTGGCTACCTGGAATTTAAGCGTTCCTGTCGGCAATCCTCCCGCGACCATCACTACCCCGCAGTTGCTCAACGGTTACAAAAACAACTATTTCCATTCACACACAGGCACCTTGTTTTTCTGGGCTCCCGTGACCGGCAGCAAAACCGAAAATGCCATCTACCCGCGCAGCGAATTACGTGAAACCCGCTCGGACGGCGCCTTGCGTAACTGGCTCTACACCGCCTCCGACAACTTTTTGAATGCCACGCTGACCGTCAATCAGGTGCCCTCCTCGGGCAAAGTGGTTATCGGGCAAATTCATGCCTTCCAGAGCACACAACCCATGCTCAAGCTTGAATACCAATACAAGGCCAGTAAAGGCAGTGGCAGTCTGGTCGCCAAAGTACGCCTTCGTCCCCATGAAAACTCCCGCGTCGTGACCATCGCCGAAAATGTTCCCTTGGGCAAAAGCTTTACCTACGTGATCAACCTCACCCCCAGTGGCACCTTGAAGATAAAGGCCGCCAATAAACTGTGGGCACGGGATATCAGTGCAACCTGGCGTACCAAACCGCTTTACTTCAAGGCAGGCGCTTACGTGCAGGACAACACAGGAAACAGCAGGGAAGGCGCGCAGGTCACGTTCAGCAAACTGGATATTGACCACAACAAACTCTGAGAAACGCGCAGCAAAGTCAGACGTTTATCCTGAAAAAAGCAGGATGCTTCCGAGAAAGTGCGTTCACCTCAAGCTCGGCTTGCGGCATGGAAAGTCACGGGGCTATCTTCTGGAGTCGCCGTGGCCTCTGGCTCAAATGATGATCCCCGTGGAGAACACATGAAAGCTTCCAAGCCAAAACGCCCTCGGCGCGATGATCATAAACACGATGAAGCCACTCGGCGCATTCTGGATGATCTGAGCGCCAATCCTCCTCGCATTGATACGCTCCTACCGACTCAAGCGCAGCCCGTCGGTGTGCAATCACCTTTTGCCGTATTGGCGGATGTCAGTGCTCTGGCGGCCTTGCAGCACATCTCGATCCTGCTTAAAAGCGCCGAAGAAGTGTCCGATGAAATCACCGAGCGGGGCAGCGGTCTGGAGCGCGGGCTGGTGTGGTCGCTGGTGCATTCGGTAGAGATGTCGCGCTCACTGGTGAATGCCTTGCTCCGGGGCAACGGCATAGACCCGCAACAACAGCCCTCACCCTAACCCTGTCCCAGAGGGAGAGGGGACTGATTGGGGGATATTGACGCTTGTTAGCAATAGCTGAATTGGCCACTGAATCCATGTTTGTCATGGATGAACGTTACAACTCGCTGAGTCCCCTCTCCCTCCGGGAGAGGCGTTGTGAGGGGTTTTCTGAAAGCCACAAAAAAACCCGCATCTCTGCGGGTTTTTTTGAAGCGCCAGGTCTTAGTTGACCTTGGCGTTCAGCTCACCTTTGAGGTAACGCTGGTACATGGCTTCGAGGGAGATCGGCTTGATCTTCGAAGCATTGCCTGCGGTGCCGAACGCTTCATAACGAGCGATACACACGTCACGCATGGCAGTCACGGTTGCGCCGAAGAACTTGCGTGGGTCGAACTCGCTTGGGTTGGTGGCCATCAGGCGGCGCATGGCGCCAGTCGATGCCAGACGCAGGTCAGTGTCGATGTTGACCTTACGCACGCCGTGTTTGATGCCTTCCACGATTTCTTCTACCGGCACACCGTAGGTTTCTTTGATGTCGCCGCCGTATTCGTTGATGATCTTCAGCCACTCTTGTGGCACCGAAGACGAACCGTGCATCACCAGGTGAGTGTTCGGAATACGCTTGTGGATTTCTTTGATACGGTCGATGGCCAACACGTCGCCAGTAGGTGGCTTGGTGAACTTGTAAGCGCCGTGCGACGTACCGATGGCAATCGCCAGAGCATCCACTTGGGTGCGCTTGACGAAGTCAGCGGCTTCTTCCGGGTCGGTCAGCATCTGGCTGTGATCCAGAACGCCTTCGGCACCGATACCGTCTTCTTCGCCAGCCATGCCGGTTTCCAGAGAACCCAGGCAACCCAGTTCGCCTTCAACCGATACACCGCAAGCGTGCGCCAGAGCAACAGTTTGCTGCGTCACACGAACGTTGTAGTCATAGTCGGTTGGGGTCTTGCCGTCTTCGCCCAGCGAGCCGTCCATCATCACCGAGCTGAAGCCCAGTTGGATGGAACGCTGGCACACGTCAGGGCTGGTGCCGTGGTCCTGGTGCATGCACACCGGGATATGCGGGAATTCTTCGATGGCAGCCAGGATCAAGTGGCGCAGGAAAGGAGCACCTGCGTACTTGCGCGCACCGGCCGAGGCCTGAACGATCACCGGAGAGTCAGTCTTGTCAGCGGCTTCCATGATGGCGCGCATCTGCTCAAGGTTGTTGACGTTGAAAGCTGGAACGCCGTAACCGAATTCGGCGGCGTGGTCCAACATCTGGCGCATGCTAATAAGTGCCATGGTACGTATCTCTCCCGGACGAGGGTCGTTAATCGTGCAAGCCTGCCGTAGCGGCGGCTGCTATTCAAGTTATTGCAGATCGGGGGTTAGCCGACTGCGGGCATTCATCATCTGTAGCCGCTGCCGAAGGCTGCGATAGGTTCGCAGAACCTTCGCTTTTCAAAAGCGCGAACCCTGCGGGCTCGATCGCAGCCTACGCCAGCGGCTACCGGTATTAAGGCGTTACGGACACCCGCGCTCTTTGGAAGGTTGGGGTGTCTCGTATTTTTCCAGCGCTTCAGGCCCTGATCGCTTATTGACCAGTGGCACGCTCTGCGCCTGCCAGTCTGCCTGGTAGCAGCCGCTCTCTTCGGGCGTAGCCGCTTCGGGCGACGGTTCTGGTGAACCGGCACAACCGGCCAAAAAGCCCGCAATCATTAACAGCGGTAACGCCTTGACCATGTCCATGCTTCCTTTCAGGGCCTGCATCACATTCAACCTTTAGCGCGGCTTTCCAGCACTTCAACAGCAGGCAGCACTTTGCCTTCGACAAACTCAAGGAACGCCCCGCCGCCAGTCGAGATATAGGAGATTTGATCCGCCACACCGTATTTATCGATGGCGGCCAAGGTGTCGCCACCGCCCGCAATAGAGAACGCCGAGCTGTCAGCAATGGCATGGGCCAATACTTTAGTGCCGTTACCGAATTGATCAAACTCGAAAACACCCACCGGGCCGTTCCACAGGATGGTTTTCGAGGATTTCAGCAGTTCGGCGAAGTTGGCTGCAGTTTGCGGGCCAATATCCAGAATCATGTCGTCTTCGGCCACATCAGCGACCAGCTTGACCGTCGCAGCAGCGCTTTCAGCGAACTCCTTGGCGACCACCACGTCAACAGGCAACGGTACGTTGACCTTGGCTGCGATGGCGCGAGCGGTGTCCAGCAAGTCTGGCTCGTACAGCGATTTGCCCACCGGATGACCGGCAGCGGCTAGGAAAGTGTTGGCGATACCGCCGCCCACAATCAGCAAGTCGCAAATCTGGCTCAGGCTGTTCAACACGTCGAGTTTGGTCGACACCTTGGAGCCGGCAACAATAGCAGCCATCGGTTTGGCCGGAGCCCCCAGTGCCTTGCCCAGCGCGTGCAGTTCAGCCGCCAGCAATGGGCCCGCAGCGGCCACCTTGGCAAACTTGGCAACGCCATGGGTCGAACCTTCAGCGCGGTGAGCCGTGCCGAAAGCGTCCATCACAAATACGTCGCACAGGGCGGCGTATTGCTTGGCCAGTTCGTCGGCGTTTTTCTTTTCGCCTTTGTTGAAGCGCACGTTCTCGAACAGCACGATGTCGCCGGGCTTAACGTCTACGCCATTAAGGTAATCGCTCACCAGCGGCACTTCACGGCCCAATGCTTTGCTCAGGTACTCAGCCACTGGCTTGAGGCTGTTTTCAGCTGAGAACTCACCTTCAGTCGGGCGCCCCAAATGCGAGCAGACCATGACCGCCGCGCCTTTTTCCAACGCCAGCTTGATGGTCGGCAGCGAAGCAAGGATGCGCGCATCGCTGGTGACTTCACCGTCCTTGATCGGAACGTTGAGGTCTTCACGGATCAGTACGCGTTTACCTTGCAGATCGAGGTCGGTCATCTTCAACACGGTCATGGGTCGCAATTCCTGAGTTTCTAATGTTATGGAGCAGATTGAGGTTGAGTAACGTGCAGATAGTGCTCTGCCACATCGATCATTCGATTGGCAAAACCCCATTCGTTGTCGAACCAGGCCAGCAAGTTCACCAGCCGGGGGCCGGAAACACGGGTCTGACTGGCATCAACAATCGCCGAATGCGGGTCATGGTTGAAATCACAACTGGCGTGCGGCAATTCGGTATACGCCAACAAGCCTTTGAGCGGGCCGCACGTGGCGGCTTCGCGCAGTACGCGGTTAACTTCTGCGGCGTCAGTGTCGCGCGCCGTGACCAGGGTGATGTCGAGGCACGACACATTCAAGGTCGGCACCCGTACGGCTTTGGCCTGAATTCTGCCAGCAAGTTCCGGCAACAATCGCTCAATACCTTTAGCCAGGCCCGTGGACACCGGAATCACTGACTGAAACGCCGAACGTGTACGACGAAGATCTTCATCATGGTATGCATCAATCACTGGCTGATCGTTCATCGCCGAGTGAATGGTGGTGATCGACACGTATTCCAGACCGAACGCCTGGTCCAGCAAACGCAACAGCGGTACACCGCAGTTGGTGGTGCAGGACGCGTTTGAGATTAGACGCTCTTGGCCGGTCAGGCTTTGCTGGTTCACGCCGAACACGATGGTGGCGTCTACATCCGCCTCACTGCTCATCGGTTGCGAAAACAATACAGCAGGTGCCCCGGCGTCGAGAAAACGCTGACCATCGGTGCGGGTGTTGTATGCGCCGGAGCATTCCAGCACCAGATCAACGCCCAACGAGGCCCAGTCGATCCCTTCAGGAGTGGCACTGCGGAACACTTTCACGCAGTCGCCATTGATATGCAGGCAGTCGCCTTCGATCCGTATCTCGCCCGGAAACCGGCCGTGAGTGGAGTCGAAACGCGTCAAATATTCGAGACTGGCCATATCGGCCAAATCATTGAGTGCAACAATTTCAAACCCGGCAGCAGCCCCTCGCTCAAACAACGCACGCAAGACGCAACGGCCAATCCGGCCATAGCCGTTGAGTGCAACTTTGTAAGGACGCGGTTGAGGCATGGGGTTCTCTTATCAGGGCGGGCAGTCAATGCAAAACCCTGTAGCCGCGGCCGAAGGCTGCGATGGGTTGCGCAGCGACCTTTTTGAAACGAAGGTCGCGCGGCCCTTATCGCAGCCTGCGGCAGCGGCTACAGAGAGACTTACTTAGTCTTCCAGCAGTTCTTCAGCCTGACCCAGGATGTTTTCCAGAGTGAAACCGAACTCTTCGAACAACGCTGGCGCAGGCGCCGACTCACCGTAGGTGGTCATGCCAATCACGCGGCCTTCCAGACCGACGTACTTGTACCAGTAGTCCGCATGGGAAGCTTCGATGGCAATACGGGCACTGACTTGCAGCGGCAGAACCGACTGCTTGTAGCCCGCGTCCTGAGCTTCATAAACGCTGGTGCAAGGCATCGACACAACACGCACCTTACGACCTTGTTCAGTCAACTTTTCCCAAGCCTGAACAGCCAGGCCCACTTCGGAACCCGCCGAGATCAGGATCAGCTCAGGCTCGCCTGCACAGTCCTTCAGCACATAACCACCGCGGTTGATGTCGGCAATTTGACCGGCATCACGGGTTTGGTGGTTAAGGTTCTGACGCGAGAAGATCAGCGCCGAAGGGCCGTCGTTGCGCTCCAGTGCGAATTTCCAGGCCGCTGCGGATTCCACCGCGTCGGCTGGACGCCAGGTGTCCAGGTTCGGCGTCGTACGCAGGCTGGTCAGTTGCTCAACCGGCTGGTGCGTCGGACCGTCTTCACCCAGACCGATGGAGTCGTGGGTGAACACATAGATCACACGCTGCTTCATCAGGGCCGACATGCGGATAGCGTTACGGGCGTATTCCATGAACATCAGGAAGGTTGCGCCGTAAGGCACCAGACCACCGTGAACCGCGACGCCGTTCATGATGGCGCTCATGCCGAACTCACGTACGCCGTAGTACATGTAGTTACCGCTGGCGTCTTGCGCCGAAACGCCTTTGCAGCCTTTCCACAGGGTCAGGTTGGAACCGGCCAGGTCAGCCGAGCCGCCCAACAGCTCTGGCAACAGCGGGCCAAAGGCGTTCAGGGTGTTCTGGCTGGCTTTACGGCTGGCGATGGTCTCGCCTTTGGCCGCAACTTCATTGATGTAGGCAGTGGCCTTGGCATCGAAGTCAGCCGGCAATTTGCCGCTCAGACGGCGGGACAACTCAGCCGCCAGCTCCGGGAACTCGGCCGCGTAGGCAGCAAAACGTTTGTCCCACTCGGATTCAACCGCAGCACCGGCTTGTTTGGCATCCCATTCGGCGTAGATATCAGCCGGGATTTCAAAAGGACCGTGGTTCCAGTTCAGCGCAGTACGGGTCAGGGCGATTTCGTCGTTGCCCAATGGAGCACCGTGGCAATCTTCCTTGCCCTGCTTGTTCGGCGAACCGAAACCGATTGTGGTTTTGCAGCAGATCAGCGTTGGCTTGTCGCTTTTGCGGGCGGTTTCGATGGCCGTTTTGATTTCTTCCGGATCGTGACCGTCAACGTTGCGGATCACTTGCCAGTTGTAGGCTTCAAAACGCTTTGGCGTGTCGTCGGTGAACCAGCCTTCCACTTCGCCGTCGATGGAGATGCCGTTGTCGTCGTAGAACGCGATCAGCTTGCTCAGACCCAACGTGCCGGCAAGTGAGCCAACTTCGTGGGAAATACCTTCCATCATGCAGCCATCACCCATGAACACATAGGTGTGGTGGTCAACGATGTCGTGGCCTGGGCGGTTGAACTGTGCACCCATGACTTTTTCAGCCAGTGCAAAACCCACTGCGTTGGCAAAACCCTGACCCAATGGGCCAGTGGTGGTTTCAACGCCCGGCGTGTAGCCCAGCTCCGGGTGACCCGGGGTACGGCTGTGCAATTGGCGGAAGCTTTTCAGATCGTCGATCGACAGGTCATAGCCGGTCAGGTGCAACAACGAGTAGATCAACATCGAACCGTGACCGTTGGACAGCACAAAGCGGTCACGGTCAGCGAACGACGGGTTGCTCGGGTTGTGCTTCAGATAATCGCGCCACAGTACTTCGGCGATATCCGCCATACCCATAGGGGCACCTGGATGGCCGCTGTTGGCTTTTTGCACGGCATCCATGCTGAGTGCACGAATGGCGTTGGCACGCTCACGACGGCTGGGCATCGCTGTTCTCCTGGGTATTTAATAAATAAAACGAAACGGAAAAAAGGCGAGCATTTTCCCTCACCCACTGCCGCTGGGCAATGACAGATAGTCGCTTGAGGCGTTTTTCCTGTGCTTAACCGTTCCACCTGTTAAGGATCGGACATTTCATTTCGTCATTTCACTCACGTATCCCGACAAACGCACCCTTCACGCATCAATATCAAAAAGTTTTGATATTGAACTTGCGAGCGACGAACCGGGTAACTAGACTGCGGCCCCATGAACCTACGCGTACCTTCAATCCGTCATGACGATTGCGATGAGCTTTCCGCCCTGTGCAAGGCCGGTGGCGACCCGCTGCGACTGAATGTACTGCGTGCTCTGGCCAACGATTCGTTCGGTGTGCTGGAACTGACGCACATTTTTGCAACCGGCCAGTCCGGCATGAGCCACCACCTCAAGGTGTTGTCCCAGGCCGGGCTGGTTGCGACACGGCGTGAAGGCAATGCGATTTTTTATCGTCGCGCCCTGCCCCACACGGATCAACTGGGCGGCAAACTGCACGCGGCCCTGCTCGAAGAAGTCGACAATCTGACCCTGCCCACCGACGTTCTCGCGCGCATCAGTGCCGTACACGGGCAACGGGCAGCGGCCAGTCAGGACTTTTTCTCACGCATCGCTGAAAAATTTCGCGCTCAACAGGATTTGATCGCAGGTTTGCCACAGTACCGGGATAGCGTTCTGGCCTTGTTGGATAAACTGAGCTTCAACCCAGCGGCTACGGCCCTGGAAGTGGGCCCCGGGGATGGCAGTTTCTTACCCGATCTGGCCCGTCGCTTTCATCAGGTCACGGCACTGGACAACAGCCCTGTGATGCTTGAGCTGGCCCGCCAGCTATGTGAACGCGAGTCACTGAAGAACGTCCGGCTGATCCTGGCCGACGCGTTGCAGGATGCACAGATCCACGCCGATTGCGTCGTTGTGAACATGGTCTTGCACCATTTCGCCGCACCGGCCGAAGCACTCAGGCAACTGGCCAACCTGCTGCAACCTGGCGGTAGCCTGTTGGTAACAGAGTTGTGTAGCCATAATCAGGCGTGGGCCCGCGAAGCCTGCGGCGACCTTTGGCTTGGTTTTGAACAAGATGATCTGGCCCGTTGGGCCACCGCTGCGGGACTCGTTCCCGGGGAAAGCCTCTATGTAGGCTTACGTAATGGTTTCCAGATTCAGGTCCGCCACTTTCAGCGGCCAGCTGGCGACACTCACCATCGGTAAATATTAGGAAACCGTCGAGATGAGCGAATACTCCCTTTTCACCTCCGAGTCCGTGTCTGAAGGGCATCCGGACAAAATCGCCGACCAGATTTCTGATGCGGTGCTGGACGCTATCATTGCCGAAGACAAGTTCGCCCGTGTGGCGTGCGAAACTCTGGTGAAAACCGGCGTAGCAATCATCGCCGGCGAAGTGACCACGTCGGCCTGGGTTGACCTGGAACAAATCGTTCGTGACGTGATCACTGACATCGGCTACACCAGTTCCGACGTGGGCTTCGACGGCGCAACCTGCGGCGTGATGAACATCATCGGCAAGCAATCGCCAGACATCAACCAGGGTGTTGACCGTGCCAAGCCTGAAGATCAGGGCGCCGGCGACCAGGGCCTGATGTTCGGCTACGCCAGCAACGAAACCGACGTGCTGATGCCAGCACCGATCACCTTCTCGCACCAACTGGTTCAGCGCCAGGCTGAAGCCCGTAAATCCGGCCTGCTGCCTTGGCTGCGCCCGGATGCCAAGTCGCAAGTCACTTGCCGTTATGAAGGCGGCAAGGTTGTAGCCATCGACGCCATCGTACTGTCGACCCAGCACAACCCGGAAGTCTCCAACAAAGACTTGCGTGAAGGCGTGATGGAACTGATCGTCAAGCACGTGCTGCCCGCTGAACTGCTGCACAAAGACACCCAGTTCCACATCAACCCGACTGGCCAGTTCATCATTGGCGGCCCGGTAGGCGACTGCGGCCTGACCGGTCGCAAGATCATCGTGGACACCTACGGCGGCATGGCCCGTCACGGCGGCGGCGCGTTCTCGGGCAAAGACCCATCGAAGGTTGACCGTTCGGCCGCCTACGCCGGTCGTTACGTGGCCAAGAACATCGTGGCAGCCGGTTTGGCTGAGCGCTGCGAGATTCAGGTTTCCTACGCTATCGGCGTCGCTCAACCGACTTCGATTTCGTTGAACACTTTCGGCACCGGCAAAATCTCTGACGAGAAAATCATCAAGCTGGTACGCGACGTGTTCGACCTGCGTCCATACGCCATCACCACCATGCTGGACCTGCTGCACCCGATGTATCAGGAAACCGCAGCCTACGGCCACTTCGGTCGCACGCCGCAAACCAAGACAGTGGGCAATGACACCTTCACCACGTTCACGTGGGAGCGCACCGACCGCGCTGAAGAGCTGCGTTCTGCGGCTGGCTTGTAAGTAACCCTGCTGCACCCAAAAGCCCCGGACAGGCAACTGTCCGGGGCTTTTTTCATGCCCCCGAAACACGGTGCAATGCACTCCCCGCCTATGCCAAAAACCCTTCACTAGCCTTAAACGTTTACTCCGGGCAAGGACGCTCACCATGTTGGCCAGACTCTCTTCTCTCTGCGGGCTGTTGCTCGCCCTTGTAACCTTTCATACGCAGGCTCAGCCATGCCCCGACGAGGCCACATACCAAACGCTACAACAACAGCTTAAAAATTGGGACGACAGCTATCATCGCCTCGGCATATCTCAGGTCAGCGATGCGATTTACGACGCCTCACGCACGCGGTTTGAACAGTGGCAAACGTGCTTTAAAGATTTACCTGTGGATAACCCGCTGCTCACCGCAGGCGGACCAATGACCCACCCCGTGGTGCAAACCGGCCTGGCCAAACTGGCGGATGACAAGGCAGTGAAAGCCTGGCTCAAAGGCCGACAGGACCTGTGGATTCAACCCAAGGTGGATGGCGTGGCCGTCACGCTGGTCTATCGCCAAGGGCGTTTGCAGCAGGTCATCAGCCGGGGCGATGGCGTTCGGGGTCAAAACTGGGAGCGCTCGGCGCGTACCATCAACGCCATCCCCCAACAGTTGCCGCAGCCTGTGGACATCGTGCTGCAAGGCGAACTGTACTGGCGCTTGCCCGGTCATATTCAGGCGGTTGCAGGCAGCGTCAATGCCCGCAGCACTGTGGCTGGCCTTATGGCACGCCAACATCTGAGCGCCGAACAAGGTCAAGGCATTGGCCTGTTTGTTTGGGACTGGCCCGACGGCCAGGGTACACACGCCGAACGACTGCATCACCTGAGCACGCTGGGCTTTGCTGACAGCCTGGCGTATAGCCAGCCCATCGAACATATCGAACACGCCAAACTCTGGCGCGAACGCTGGTACACCACCGCTCTGCCGTTTGCCAGCGACGGCGTAGTTTTACGCCAGGGCCAACGCCCCCTTGCGCAACGCTGGCAGGCAAAACCACCGAACTGGGCCGCCGCCTGGAAATACCCCCATGCCAAGGCCCTGGGCGAAGTGCGCAACGTCACCTTCAACATCGGCCGTACCGGGCGCATCACGCCAATGCTTGAGCTAACACCGGTGCGACTCGACGACCGCACCATCAGACGTATCAGTGCCGGTTCGCTACAACGCTGGCAGAGCCTGGACATCCGCCCTGGCGATCAAGTGGCCATCAGCCTTGCTGGCCTGACTATTCCCCGGCTGGACAGTGTTGTCATGCGCGCCAGCGAGCGCATTGAAGTGCTGGCGCCCGACCCCAATAATTATCACGCACTGAGCTGCTGGCAAGCTACGCCAGGGTGTGAAAGCCAGTTTGTGGCGCGGTTGAACTGGCTCAGCAGTAAAAAAGGTTTGGCCCTGCCATTTGTCGGACCGGGCACCTGGAACACCTTGATTCAGACAGGCCGAATCACCCACTTGCTGGATTGGTTGACACTCGATGCCGCACAGCTTGCTAACATTGACGGCTTGGGCGAGCGCCGCATTGCCCGCCTGCTAAACAGTTTGCAGCAAGCACGCCAACAACCGTTCGAGCGCTGGGTCAAAGCAATCGGCCTGCCACCCACTGGCGACGTCCCCTTGGGCCAGTCATGGCGAGCGCTGGTGGCTCGCGATGAACAGGCCTGGCAGGCACACCCGGGCATAGGAGGCCAGCGTGCGGCGCAACTGAGTGCATTTTTGCGTGACCCGAACGTACTGGCTTTAAGTGAACAATTACGGGCTGCGGGAATTGCCGGCTTTGACTAGACGCGCATCAACCCGCAGCATTGCCTTTTAAATCGTGTTTATTGTCATCTTTTGTCATGGAGCTCTTTATGAAACTTCTTTCACCCCTCGCCCTGTTTACTGTCTGCGGCCTGCTGGCTGCACCGTTGATGGCTGCCGAACAGGCGCCTGAACTGACTGGTTGTGCGGCCAAGAAGCACGAAATCTCCCAACAACTTGAGCAGGCGCGCGCTCACGGCAACAGTTCTCAAGTGGCGGGTCTGGAAAAAGCCCTGAGCGAAGTGGATGCCCATTGCACCGACGCGAGCCTGAAGAAAGAACGCGAAAACAAGGTGCTGGACGCCAAGCACGAAGTCAGCAAACGCCAGGCAGATCTGGACAAGGCCATGAAAAAAGGCGATCCGGAGAAAATCGACAAGCGCAAAACCAAGCTGGCTGAATCGCGTAAAGAACTGCAGGAAGCGCTGGATCAACTGGATAAGTAAGGCTGTAAAGCCCCTCACCCCAACCCTCTCCCAAAGGGAGAGGGGGCTGATAGGCAGTGATTTCAAGTCAGCGTGCGGTCAGTCCCCTCTCCCTCCGGGAGAGTGGGTTGATAGGCAGTGATTTCAACTCAGCGTGCGGTCAGTCCCCTCTCCCTCTGGGAGAGAGGGTTGATAGGCAGTGATTCAAGTCAGCGTGCGGTCAGTCCCCTCTCCCTCCGGGAGAGGGGGTTGATAGGCAGTGATTTCAACTCAGCGTGCGGTCAGTCCCCTCTCCCTCTGGGAGAGAGGGTTGATAGGCAATGATTTCAAGTCAGCGTGCGGTCAGTCCCCTCTCCCTCTGGGAGAGAGGGTTGATAGGCAGTGATTTCAACTCAGCGTGCGGTCAGTCCCCTCTCCCTCTGGGAGAGGGCTAGGGTGAGGGGGCTTTGGCTTTCAGCTTCATTCAATGATTACGAAATACCTTGTGGCACCCGCTGCACGTGTCTTCAACTTGTTGTACGGCGGGCGACAGGCGACTGATGTCATAAGGCTGCACCCGACTGGCGACCACCAATTCACCGGTAGCCGCTTCCAACTGTCGGGCCAATGCCTGAAAACGTGCCTGATTTTTCCAGACTTCTTCGGTCGCGCTGGTCTGATCAGATTCTTTAACCTCAGGAAAATGCTTCCACGGCTCATGGGCCAACGCATCAAGCTTGACCGCACCTTCGCTAAAACGAGGGCCATCGAACGCAAGACGGCCACGTAACATGCCACCCAGTTCTTCACTGGTGTTGAGCATGTGTTTGAAAATCGCTTTACGCTGGCCCAGTGGCGAATGGGGATCAACCCCACCACACGCCGATAACATCACGCAGGCAAGCACTAGTAGAGACCGTCGTATAAACATCAGAGTGGTTTCACGTCGCAGAAATCGGCCGCCAGTATCCTCTTGCACCCTGCAAACACCAATACCCCTATTGAATATAGGGTTTGCCTTGAAGGGAATTAAACCTCGGCAACCCTTGAAGGAATTTTGCTGATGAACCTATTTTTCAAGCCGTTCGCCTGGGTCTTGCCCACTGCCCTGTTATTGGCCGGCTGCAACGGCACCGACAAAGACACGGTAAAACCAGAACCTCACACCACCTACAGCAAAGCCGACTGGAACGCGTTGCCGCAAGTGACAGGTAATGATCTGCAAAGTGGCTTTGCTTCTTGGCGCAGCGCGTGTACCCGCCTCAAGGCCGATCCTAATTGGGGCAGCGTGTGCAGCGATGCTGCCAACCTGCCGGCCAGCCCGAGCGTGCCTGAAATCAGCAATTTTTTGCAGGCCCATCTGGATGTGTACACCCTGCGCTCCGCAGAAGGCAGCAGCGACGGGTTGATCACCGGTTATTACGAACCGGTTTACCCCGGCAGCCTGAAGCCGACCCAAACCGCTAATGTACCGATCTACAGCGTACCGTCCGATCTGGTAGTGGTTAATCTGGACAGCATCTACCCCGAACTCAAGGGCAAACGACTGCGTGGCCGCCTTGAAGGCCGGGTACTCAAGCCATATGACACGGCTGAAACGATCAATGGCAAAGGCCTGAACGCCCCCGTACTCGCGTGGCTGACAGACCCGATGGACCTGCAATTTCTGCAAATTCAGGGTTCCGGCCGCGTACAACTGGACGATGGCCGCCAACTGCGAATTGGTTATGCCGACCAAAACGGCCATCCGTATAAACCCATAGGACGCTGGCTGGTTGAGCAGGGCGAGCTGAAAAAAGAAGACGTGACCATGGGCACGATTCACGCTTGGGCAATGGCTCATCCAGAACGGGTTCACGAAATGCTGGCCAGCAATCCGAGCTACGTGTTCTTCACCCAAAACCCTGACAGCAACGAAGGGCCCCGCGGCTCACTGAATGTTCCGCTCACGGCGGGCTACAGCGTGGCGGTGGATCGCAAAGTCATCCCGCTGGGCAGTTTGCTCTGGCTGTCAACAACCCAGGCCGACGGCCAGCCCATTGTTCGCCCAGTAGCGGCCCAGGACACAGGGGGCGCCATTGCCGGCGAAGTTCGGGCTGACTTCTTTGTCGGTACGGGCCCTGAAGCCGGGCAAATTGCAGGCGACATGAAGCAGAAAGGTAATATCTGGTTGCTGTGGCCTAAGGGTGCAGCGTTGCCACAGTAATAACAGGGTGTAAACGATGTAGTCGCTGCCTTCGGCAGCGGCTACATATTCATGCATTTACATAGACACAAAGAAGAAGCTGACGATCAGCCCCATGCCGATAAACCACACAATGGAGCGCATCATCGCCCAATCAGCCAGGTAGCAAATGATGTACAGCAGGCGGCTGGTGATAAACAACACGGCCAGTACATCGATAGTCACTGGCTGGGCGTTGCCCACGATGTCAGCAATGATCACTGCAGCGGCAAACGCGGGTGTCACTTCAAAGCTGTTGAGCTGAGCGCTATGGGCGCGCTTGGCGAAACCGTCCAGAGTTTCAAGAAAAGATCGGGGGTCGTGATTTTGCCGAGGCCCGAACTTGCCCCCACTGAATTTCGCAATGCCGGTACATACGTAGGGCAAGCAAAGGGCAATCAGTACACACCAGAAGGCAACCGTCATTGGAATTTCCTTTTTAACGTTTCATAGCGAGTAGTTTTAGCACAGTCCGTAGGACTAATCGCTATAACAGCTGGAAGCTTCCTAGAAAACGCCACTCGCTTGTACCTGTCACAACCGGGGAATAGTCTCGCCGCTTAAATAAATATCGCAACAACCTTGCAGCCACGAACGAACGAGCGAGCGAAATGAATAGAAAAGCTGTCATCGTCTTTAGCGGCGGACAAGATTCAACAACATGCTTATTGCATGCTCTGCCCCGCTTTGAAGAAATCCATTGCATCACGTTTGACTATGGCCAACGCCACCGGGCAGAGATAGAGACCGCATTAGCGTTATCGCGTCAACTGGGTATCACCGCACATACTGTATTGGATGCATCCATTCTCAATGCGTTAACGGTCAGTAGCCTGACCCGCAATGACATACCTGTGCCGGACACAAATCAGTCAGAAGCAAAGGGTTTACCCAATACCTTTGTGCCTGGCCGCAATATTTTATTTCTGACGTTGGCGTCGATTTATGCCTACCAAGTTCAAGCAGAAACAGTGATCACAGGCGTGTGTGAAACGGATTTCTCTGGCTACCCGGACTGCCGGGACGAATTTGTAAAATCGCTTAACCATGCGATCAAATCAGGCATGGAATACAACGTACAGATTGAAACACCTTTGATGTCGTTAAACAAAGCCGAAATATGGGCCCTGGCCGATCATTACAACCAATTGGACTTGATCCGTGAACACACGCTGACGTGCTATAACGGCATTATTGGAAGCGGGTGTGGTAACTGTGCGGCATGCGACCTGAGGGCCAAAGGCTTGCAGTATTTTCTGGAAAACAAACAGACGGTACGCGACAGCTTGCATAAAAAACTAAACATGGCTTGATAAAGATTGAACAGCTATTAACACTCCGTGTGTTGATAGCTCGCCTTGATTGCCTTATCTCGCCCCCTCAGAAAATACATACCGCTTAAAAAGCGCCCTTGCGCCATAAGCAGGCAGGACATTCACAAACGCAAATATGACTTTGATGAGTATTTGAACAACCAGCATACCCACCAAATCATCGGTTTCCATAACACCGTAAAATGCTAAAAAACAAAACAGCACACTGTCTATTATTACCGCGCAGAACGTACTCAAAAACACACGAACATAGAGGTACTTAGAATTGGTCAACTCTTTAATTTTGCACAGGAGGTACGTATTTACGTATTCAGACACAAGAAAAGAGACCAACGAAGCAATTAATACGGCAGAGAGACTTCCAATAACTTGAGTATACGGTTCATCCAATGCCCAACCGGCTAGCCCAGGTAGGCTGGTTGTTGCACTGAGCATCACAATGATCAACCCATTACTGAAAAACGCGAACCCTATGGCTCTTCTTGCCAGCCTTAGCCCATAGAACTCATTCAATATATCGACCACCAAAAAAGTCAGTGGGTAAAGAAACGTACCCGCTGTGACCACAATGCCGGGCCACTCAAGAAAAATAGGTTTAAGGGCTGCTATATTGGTAAATAAATAGAGCGTGAACAGGAGCATGTTTAAAGCAACGTACATCATCCAAGACCTTTCATGGCGGTCTTTGAAGTCATAAGTCGTTACAGCGCCCTGCTGAGAATAGAATTTCTTATGAATCGCTTTGACTTCCGTCGCATTAAGATCGCTCATGACCTCACTGCGCATCAACTCCGACAATTTGATCTTCATCAACTTGCCCGTCGCGACAATCATCACAATCGCTATATTTTTATCATTTTCGAAGCCCAGCAACTTGTAACTGATATTATCGCCCGCACACTTACAGATCATTGAATCGTTCCTCGATAATACGCCCGATCAAACACCTGCCACTTTCTTCATCGCCCAACTCCCTCAGCACACACAACTTAAGTGTTTGGGAATCGTAAGCCAGATTATCGCCCCCTTTTTCGAATACTCCTTTATGAACGATCAACATGTCGCCAGGCTCATTAATTTCCACAAGCGCATGCTTTAGCAACACAGCCAGCACGTTATGACCTCGACCAAAATAGTAAGTGAGTGGATATAACGTGACCAACTCCCCCACTGTTTTGCCCAGGCAATTGATTAGCTGATCTTCCGGAACAATCGGCACTGCTGCCGGATTCATATTGCCTGCAAAAGAAATACTCTGATCAACAGCTTCTTTTTCTTCAAAATCAACCTGCTCAATTTCTTTATAAGAAACGCCGAAAAAATCCGATATTTTGCGCACCGTTGAATGCTGAACGTTTGTAACTCTGCCCTCTAGAATATTGTAAATAGTCGTGCGAGTTAGACCGCTGGCGTTGCACAGTGACAGCTGGGTCTCGCCACGACTTTTAATCAAATAACGAATATTGCTTTTCAGGTGTTCATTTTTTTCTCTGCGGTGCATTTGCAAACCCTCAGTGCCCACGCCTGTACATCCCCTCCCAAGCCCCCCGCACACGCAACAGTATTAAAAACAAAACATCAACCGGATTACTGCACCCGTTAAACCAAAACATTTTATACATCACGCACTACTCATTGCAGCAAGGCATAATCACAAATTAGTGTAGGAATTTTTCCTCACCACTCACCCACCTTACAAAAACAGAATTAATTTTTATAAACTTTTAATTGCTCAAAACAATTAATCATTCTTTTATGCACATGTTTATTTCTTTGATAAATGACAGCATCACTTCAAGCACTTTTGCCGACAGACACTCATACCCAAGGAAGAGCATGCAAAATTTGAAAACAATATCGCCAACGACCGGTACCGAGACTTCCCACGTTGGCCGCCCCTCTATAACGTCAACTGACATTTCGGCTATGACCCATGACGCCTTGTTGCTCGACCGCGACGCCGCCAATCGCGCACTGGACTTCTACCTGTCTGACACGCCACCGTTAGCTAAAATGACATCGGCCATCATTGCGAGCCACGATGGCGTCAAGCTAAAAGCAACGCTCGCTCATGCGTCGCAGGTGTTGCGTCAAGCCGGGGGTACCCTGCATGGCTTACCCAACGAAGAGTTGATTTCGGTGATGCACCTGATTGAGGTGGCCCAGTCGTGTGTCGACACGTCACTCGACAGGTTGATCAGCCGCTAACATCGCTAATTCCCAACGCTCTGCAACCATCCGCCTTCAAGACGGTCAATGATTGCCAGCCATTGCGCCCGTTTGTCACGCCCCTGCGATGTGCCCCTGACGCAGGGGGGTGCATCCAATAAGTGGCCTGACCTGATCAGCCTACCCCTCTCTGCCACTTCCACAGGATCCCGAATGCTTGAACTTGTTGCTGCGTTTATCTGCCTGACTTCACTGCTGACGTATGTGAACTTCCGTTTCATTGGCCTGCCACCCACGATTGGCGTCATGGTCACCGCCCTTATGTTTTCGCTGCTGTTGCAGGGCCTGAGCTTTCTCGGGTATCCGGGCCTTGAAGAGCGCGTGCAAGAGCTGATCGGCCAGATCGACTTTGGCGATTTGCTGATGAACTGGATGCTGTCGTTCCTGCTGTTTGCAGGTGCCTTGCACGTGAACATCAATGATGTGCGCAGTTACCGGTGGCCCATTGGCCTGCTGGCCACTGTCGGTGTGCTGATCGCCACCACGGTGATCGGCAGTTTGGCGTACTGGATTTTCGCCCTGTTCGGCTGGCATGTGAGCTTCTTGTACTGCTTGCTCTTCGGTGCGTTGATTTCCCCGACCGATCCGATCGCAGTGCTCGGTGTGCTGCGAACCGCGAACGCCTCCAAACCGCTTAAAACCACCATCGTGGGCGAATCGCTGTTCAATGACGGCACCGCCGTTGTGGTATTCACCGTGTTGTTGGGCATTGTGCAATTGGGCGAAACCCCGAGTATCAGTGCGACGGCCATGTTGTTCGCCCATGAAGCGATTGGCGGCGTGGTGTTCGGCGGGCTGATCGGTTATCTGGTCTACCGGATGATCAAAAGCATTGAGCAATACCAAATCGAGGTGATGCTGACACTGGCTCTGGTGATTGGCGGCTCGGCCATGGCCAGTGAACTGCATGTGTCGGCACCGATTGCGATGGTTGTAGCCGGTTTGATTATTGGCAATCTGGGCCGCAACAAGGCCATGAACGAAATGACCCGTCGCTACATGGACGGTTTCTGGGAACTGCTGGATGACATGCTCAATGCGCTGCTGTTTGCGTTGATCGGCATGGAACTGTTGCTGTTGCCGTTCTCGTGGCTGCATTTGCTGGCCGCCAGTGTGCTGGCCGTGGCCATTTTGCTTTCTCGCCTGCTCACCGTGGCTCCCGCCATTGTGCTGTTGCGTCGCTGGCGGACAGTGCCGCGCGGCACGATTCGTATTCTGACGTGGGGCGGTTTGCGCGGCGGTGTTTCTGTGGCGCTGGCGCTGGCACTGCCGTTGGGCCCTGAACGCGACCTGATTTTGAGTATCACCTACATCGTGGTGCTGTCGTCGATCCTGTTCCAGGGCCTGACCATCGGCAAGCTGGTCAAGCATGTAACCAAAGATGCGCCGGTTGAGGCGCACAACGACCACGGGCATTAAGTGTCCAGACGCTAGTTCAGCCCCTCCCGCTCATCGTAGCCGCTGCCGAAGGCTGCGATCGAGCGCGCAGCGGTCGCAAAACGGGACACTTGGATGTGCCAGGTTCTAAGGCGGCTTCGCGGCCGATCGCAGCCTTCGTTCCTGGTCAGCGACTAAGATGACTCGTACTCCCCTCTGACCAGCAACAGCCAAAAATCCCTGCTCAGTTTTCCAGACTCACCCACCACTTTTTAGTGTGTTGACTACACTGAATTTCCTGATGCCTTGAGGCATGACATGGAAAGGGGAAAGGGATGAGTACTTCTGCTGTCTATACACCGCCCAGGCGCCACCTTGGTGCCTACATCATGATCGTCGCAGCCTTGGTCGCTCTGGCCATCACCGCTTGGCGATTTTTCACTCCCTTGTCGGGCGTGACAGACTCCGGAGGCGCGATGGTCGCCATGTTTGCCGAGTTTGTGATGTTTCTTTTAGGCGTACTGCTGGTGCAGACCAAACCTGGAGGGTTGCGCTGTTTCTGGCTGTTTTTAAGCTGGGTCGGGGTGATCGGTACGTTCATTGCCGTGTGCCTGCTGCACGGCTGGTTGACGGCCGTGGTACTGGCCATCTGCGCTGTGGGTGTCGTCATCGAAACGTTTGGCGGCAAGCCAACAAGGAGCGCGTGATATGAACAGGATCAAAAAGCATCTGTTGGCCGCCCCGGCGCTGTGTGCGCTGGCAGGACTGTCCAATGCCTACGCACAAGACACCTACACGGTGCCGCCGCCCTTGTTGGCACCCGCCAACATCTCTGCCGAAGAGGCCAAAATCCCGCTGCCTTCAGGCAAAGAGTGGGACAGTTTTCACGGCCAGTTGAGCGCGCAGAAGTACTCCCCCCTGACCCAAATCAACAAGGACAACGTCGGTAAACTGACCAAGGTCTGGCAGTATTTCACCGGTGACATGTCATCGGGCACGGGTAAAATTCCGCCATCGGTGTGGTCCGCCACCCCTATTTTTGCCAACGACACGCTGTACGTCGGCACGCCTTTTTACCGGATCATTGCCCTTGAACCGGAGACCGGCAAAGAGAAATGGACCTACGACACCAAGTCACAGTTGGTCGCTGAAACACAGCCCGCGCTGAAATCTCGCGGTGTTTCTTATTGGCAGGAAAAAAACCCGCAGCCAGGTGTGGCCTGCCAAAAGATGGTTTATCTGGGCAACATGACCGCGCAACTCTATGCGGTAGACGCCGACACCGGTAAGCCTTGCGAAGGCTTCGGCAAAAACGGTGTGGTGGACGTCAACCAATGGAACAAGGTCAACGCCAAATGGCCACTGTCGCAACTGCAACCACCGACTGTCATCGGCGACAAGCTGATTGTCGGCTGGGCCGGTAAAGACTGGGAATACGAAGTCGAATCGCCGGGTTCACTGTTTGCCCTGAATGCCCGTACGGGCGAGCTGGAATGGGAATTCAAACCGATTCCGGACTCGGAAGCAGGCAAAACCGGAACGGCCAACATCTGGACCGCAATGTCCTATGACCCTGCACTGGGCTTGCTGTACATCCCCGTGTCCTCGCCTTCACCCAACTATTGGGGCGGCAATCGTACTCAGCCAATTCCACTAGGTACTTCCACAACCGCACTGGATATCAATACCGGTAAAGTGGTGTGGTCTCGTCAGTGGGTTCACCACGATTTGTGGGACTACGACATCAACTCCGCCCCGACGCTGATGGACATCACCGTCAATGGCAAACCTGTTCCCGCGCTGATGCAAGCGACCAAAATGGGCTTCCTGTTTACGGTTGACCGCCGTACCGGCGAAGACGTGTGGCCGATTGAAGAGCGCCCGGTACCGCAAGGCGATGCGCAAGGCGAGGTGTATTCACCGACCCAACCGTTCCCGACCAAGCCTGCACCGTTGCTCGACCAGTCCAAAAAACCTGCTATCTGGAAAATTGCTGACATCGTCGGTTTTGGCCAGTGCTCGAAAATGTGGGACGGCCTGGAATACAACGGCATGTACTCGCCACCTTCAACAAAAGGCAATGGCGTACTGGCGTATCCAGACAGCGCCGGTGGCGTGCAATGGGGCGGTGTAGCGTTTGACCCGGTCAGCCAGGTAGCCATCGTCAACACCTCGCACATCGTGCAGATGATCAAGCTGTGGGACCGTGCCGCTTACGATGCGCAACCTAAAGAAGCGGGCAACGAGAACGGCTTCTACCCACAAATCGGCGCGCCTTACGGCATGAGCTTGCTCAACGCGCAGAACTGGGCGGGTATGCCGTGCTGGGCACCGCCATTCGGTGAACTGGTGGCACTCGACATGCACACCGGTGATGTGAAATGGCGTCGTCCGATGGGTGCTGTGCAGCAGTGGGGCTGGTACATGCCTGAAGACATGGGTTCACCTACCATTGGTGGCCCTGCTGTGACGGCGGGTGGTGTGGTATTTATCGGAGCATCGATGGACGCCAAAGTGCGCGCCTACTCACTGGAGGACGGCAAAGAACTGTGGTCTGACATAGTCATGGCTCCCGCTGTCGCCAACCCGGCCGTGTATGAATACAAAGGCCGTCAATACGTGGCGTTTGTGGCAGGCGGCAACTCGATCATGAAAGATCAAGTAGGCGATCAAGTGGTGGTGTACGCCTTGCCGAAGTGAGTTAACCCGTAGCCGCAGCGTTCAGCAGCGGCGACACCTCACGCTAAAGCTGCTGCAACTGTTCGCTGGCCCGCTCAGCAAACAGTTGCAGCAACCCCTCAAGGGTATGCGCCGGGGCTTCATCGGCTCGGGTCAGCGCATACAACGTAATTGGCAGCGCCGGGCTCAAGGGCCGAATCAAGGTGCTCGCCCGTGACGCGCCCAACGCGGTAAACGGATCAATCACCGTCAATCCCGCCCCTGCTTCCACCATCGCCCGCGCTAATGAATACGTCTGCACCGCAATGCTGATACGCGGCGGCGGTTCAATGTTCTTGAGGTAGCTGTCCAGATGCGCAAACAGCGGGTCGGCACTGCTCAGGCCAATCAGTGGCGCATCAGCCAGTTGTTCCAGCGCCAGCGGTACTCCCTCACTTTCATCCGGCCAGAACCCGCGTGGTGCCAGCGCCACCAGCACACCGTGGGCCAGTGCCTGCGCCTTGAGGCCGGGATGGTCAGGCAACTTGAAGGTCAGCGCCACGTCCAGTTCGCGCATCAGCAGGTTCTGAATCAGCTCTCGTGTGTGGGCGCTGGCCAACTCACAGCGGATGTCGGGATAGCGCTGCGTCCACTCGCTGATCACCGGAGGCATCAGCGACAAGGCCAAAGCCGGGGTGCTGCCGATGCGCAGGCGGTGCCCCGGCGCTCGGCGCAAACTTTCTGCCAGCCGCTGAACGCCCTGCAGGCTTTCGGTCACTTTGTTGACTTCGCGTTCCAGCAGTAGTGCTTCGGGTGTTGGCTGCAGCTTGCCACGCACCCTTAAAAACAAGGCAAAACCCAATCGCTGCTCGGCGTGCTGCAGCACTTTACTGACGGCAGGCTGCGACACATGCAGTAGCTGCGCCGCGGCACTGACAGAACCGGTTTGGCGAATCGCTTGAAACACTTCGATATGACGCAAGCGCATGGCGGCAGTCCATAACCTTTGTTTATGGGAGAGCCATCTTTATTCATTGTTCGGCGCCTGTCACCTGCCCCTAACCTGAAGCCCGCTCAACAGGGGTAAGGGACAGACATGACACAGCGGGTTTGCATCATAGGCGGCGGCGTAATCGGACTGGCAACAGCGTACGCCTTGGTGCGCGACGGGTTCGAGGTGAGCGTGATAGAAGCTCAACCCACCTTGGGCAGCCAGACCAGCTTCGCCAACGGCGGCCAGTTGTCTTATCGCTATGTCGCCCCTCTGGCCGATGCTGGGGTGCCTTGGCAAGCGATGGGCTGGATGCTGCGCGGTGATTCACCCCTCAAGCTTCGTCCGCGCATGGACCCGGCTCAATGGCGCTGGCTGGCGTCGTTTATGGCGGCGTGCCGAGGGTCGGTCAATCAACGCAATGGCGCACATCTGCTGCGTTTGGCGCTGCTCAGTCAGGCCACGATGCAACAATGGCGTGAGGACGATCATCTGGACGGCTTTGCTTGGCAACGTAACGGCAAGCTGGTGGCATTCCGGGAGCAGGCGAACTTCGACAAAGCCCGCAAAAAAGTCATCCACAGCTCATTTCAGCAGCCCTTAAGCGCCAGTGAGTGCGCCCGCCTGGAGCCCGGCCTGCAAGGCTCCGCGTTTGTCGGGGGTATCTACACCCCCAGCGAAGAAGTAGGTGATTGCCATGCCTTCTGCCAACAACTGACCACCCGTTTACAGGCCAGTGGCCGTTGCACGTTTTTGCTGGGTAAGACCGTGACCCGTATTCACCACGCAAACGGTGCCGTGCAAGCCGTGGAAATGGGCAATGACGTTCTGGCTGTCGACCAACTGGTGCTGGCGGCGGGGCACAACAGCCCGGCTCTGCGCTTGCCGGGCTTGAATCTGGCGCTGTACCCACTCAAAGGCTATAGCCTCACGCTGGCGCGTAGCGACCCGCAAAAAGCACCGCAGGTGAGCATCACCGACTACGATCGAAAAATTGTTTATGCCCGCATTGGCGAGCAATTGCGCATCGCGGCGATGGTGGACATTGTCGGTTTCGATCCCTCCCCGGACCCTAAACGTCTGGCTCAGATGCGCCAATTGGCCGCCAGCACATTCCCCGATGCGGGAAATTATCACGACGCGATCGAATGGGCTGGCATGCGCCCTGCAACCCCTACCGGAGTGCCCATTCTCGGTGCCAGCGGTTACCGCAACCTGTGGCTCAATCTGGGCCACGGTGCCTTGGGCTTCACCCTTGCCTGTGGCAGCGCACGCTTGCTGAGTGAACTGATTGCCCGGACTAAAACATCCATCGACCTACAAGGCTTGGCGCCCTATGCCGCCTGACGATGCCACGCTGAATAAAAAGGAAGGCTCCATGACGATTCAACGTATCAACAGCAATGAGCGGTTGAGCGCAGCCGCAACGTTCGAGGCGCTGGTATTTCTGTCTGGCCAAGTGCCGACACACAGCGAGGACATCACCGCACAGACGCAAGAGGTGCTGAGCAAGATCGACGCCTTGCTGGCTGAAACGGGCAGCGATAAAGACCATATTCTTAACGCCACTATTTATCTGCAAGACATAGGACGCGACTTTGCCGCCATGAATGCCGTCTGGTCGGCCTGGCTATCGGACGGCAAAGCGCCCACCCGCACCACCGTGCAAGCTGAGCTGGCGCGACCTCAGGTATTGGTAGAAATCAGTGTGATTGCTGTTCGTCGTTAATCTTTTTAGGGGGATACAACAATGAAAAAGCTGACTGTGATCAGTTGCACGCTCGGCCTGTTATTCAGCCAGGCCGCTCAGGCCAACGAAGCCCCTTTAGAGGGCACACTGAAAAAGATCGCCGACTCAGGGTCTATTACCTTGGGTTATCGCGATGCGTCAGTGCCGTTTTCGTACGTAGGCGATAACAGTGGCAAACCAATGGGCTACTCCGTGGAACTGGCGAACAAAATCGTCGAGCGCATTCAGCAACAGGTGGGCGGCCAGCCGCTGAAGGTCAAATACAACCTGGTGACCTCCCAGACGCGCATTCCATTGGTGCAAAACGGCACCGTTGACCTTGAATGCGGCTCAACCGGTGTGACCGCCGAGCGACAGAAGCAGGTGGCGTTTTCCTACGGTTTTATTTACGTCAAAGGTCAGCTACTGACCGCCAAAGACAGCGGCATCAAAGGCTTTGATGATTTGCGCGGCAAAAACGTCGTGACCACCGCAGGCACCACCAATGAGCGCTTTATCAAGAGTTACAGCGCAGACAACAAAATGGACATGAACGTCATCAGCGCCAAGGATCACGGCGAAGCGTTCAAGATGCTTGAAACCGGCCGTGCCGCAGCGTTCTACATGGACGACGCGCTGCTCTACGGTGAACGCGCCAAAGCCCGCGACCCACACAACTGGAACGTGGTCGGGGCTGAGCAATCACGTGAAATCTACAGCTGCATGGTGCGCAAAGACGACCCGCAGTTACTGGCCGTGGTCAACAAAACGCTGGCCGATTTGTATCAGTCCGGTGAAATCAACAGTATCTACCAGCGCTGGTTCGAACAGCCCATCCCGCCCAACGGCCTGAACCTGGAGTTTCCGATGACCGCCGAGCTGAAGCAGATCATTGCCAAGCCGGTGAGTGATCCGGTGCAGTAAGGTTCAGACCCAATCGTCGATGCGTAAACCGGGGACGCGCTCAAATTCGCGGGAGTTATTAGTGACCAAGATGAGGCCCTGCGATCTTGCATGTCCGGCAATCATCTGGTCATAGGGACCTATCGGTTTGCCTGAAAGGGCCAACTCGGCGCGAAGTTGGCCCGTATGAACAGCAGCGTCCTGATCGTAATTCAAGACCTCCAGCCGCGCAGCAAAAGATTCAATGACAGTCAGGTTTCGCTGAGGACTGGATGACTTTTCTGCACCGTAGATCAATTCCATCAACGTTACCGTGCTGATGCACAACTGACCGTGATGTGCAGTGAAAGCCCTGCGTACAGACTCGGGACGGTTCTTGATGGTGAAAATACAAATATTGGTATCAAGCATGAATTTGAGCATCAAAAATCTTCCCGATTTTGATCATCGGGCTGTTCGCGATGCACCATAAAGTCATCCGTTACCCCTTCACCTTCAAACCAACTGTCCCACGACTCACCCGCAGGAGTAATGATTCGCGCTCGGCCAATGGCGACAATATCCACGCGTTTGACATCATCGGGCAATGCCGCTGCTTTAGGCAAACGAACGGCCTGGCTGCGATTATTGTGAAACACTGAACCTTGCTCCATGACTCACCTCAGGGATATGTTTCGTGTATATCCCATCGTAGTTTCAGTCACTGACAAGTCAATAGACGCCTACCCGGCCGAAACAACTGAACGACAAACGGGCCTTGAATAAGTAGAAGCCCACTCATGACACCCAAGGTGAAGTGCGAATGATGTCGACAAAGTTCAGCGGTTTAAAGGTCGGGTCCTTATCCACCAGAACATCGGCGTTAACGGTGCCAAAAGTGGTATCGGGACGGTCTTTGAAGCCGTCGGCAAACGCACACAAAATGCATTCCTTGAAGCCCTCGCCACGTGGGTGGGCATGCACCACGGCCTCGCGCTGCTCTGCTGCAAACGCCCCATAGTTGATACCCAGCACGTCCATTTCTACCCCAGCCGTCACCAGCGCCACGTTCGGCCGCAAATGATGTGGCACACCGGGCGTCGTGTGCAAAGCGATAGCCAACCACACCTGCTCGACATCATCGTCACTCAAACCAAATGGCCGCATAAAGGCTTTAGCGCTGTTGGCACTGTCGACTTCGAAGCGTTCGTTCTGCGTGCGATGCCCCTCAACCAGCCCCAAGTCGTGAAACATGGCCCCCACGTAAAGCAGTTCAGGGTCGTAGGCCAGTTGCTTGCGCTGACCGCTCAGTGCGCCGAATAAAAACACCCGGCGCGAGTGGTGATAGAGCAAGTCTGATTCAACGTCGCGGATGTATTCGGTGGTGGCTTTAGCCAAGGCGCTGTCCGGAATGACGATGCCTGCAATGGTATGACTCATGGCGATCTCCTCGATCAAGCGCTAGGGTGGCGCTGGTATCTTCAGTGTGCGCACAGGCCCGGCTGGCAACAATCATACTGAAAGGGCGATTCGTGCCATTCAGGGTGCAGACACGGCCATCTCGCCAGGCACGCTTGCCGGTTACCACCCTCTGCGGTATTTCATCTTCTATCACCCTGACGGCAAACCCGATGACACAGACTGTAGCGTTGATTGTTTTCCCCGGCGTGCAGGCACTGGATGTGACCGGCCCTATGGATGTATTTGCCGAGGCAAATGCCTTTCTGGCCCCGCAAATGCGCTATGAGGTTGAGGTACTGGGATTGCATACCGGCTTGCTGACGTGCTCCAACGGGTTAGTCATCCAGGCTCACCGGCATTTTTCTCAAGCCAGTCCGTCTTATGATCTGGTGTTATGCGCAGGCGGACCCACTTTGCCCACTAAGGATTTCGGCCCGGCATTCAACACATGGCTGCACTCAATATGCCGTCACTCCCGACGCTTTGGTTCGATCTGCAACGGTGCATTTTTACTGGCGCGGGCCGGACTGCTGGAGGGGCGGCGGGTCACTACGCACTGGAGCGATGCGGCTGCCCTCGCCAGCCTGTGCCCCAGTGCACAACTGGATGCGGATCGACTGTTTGTGCAAGACGACAACCTCTACACCTCGGCGGGTGTGACCGCGGGGATTGATCTGTCTCTGTACCTGCTGAGTCAGGATAACGGCCCACATGTAGCGCTCAATGTGGCAAAGCGGCTAGTGGTGTTTACCCAGCGCTCAGGCGGGCAATCACAGTTCAGCCCGTTTCTGACCAACGCTAACGAGGCGGGTTCGCCAGTGGCGAAAGTGCAGCAGCATGTTTTAGCAAACCTGCGCGCAGACCTGAGCATCAACGAGCTGGCTGAAGCGGCCATGATGAGCCCGCGGAATTTTAGCCGGGTGTTCGCCCGAGAGGCCGGAGTCACCCCGGCGCAATTCGTGGAGGGCGCACGGGTGGATGCCGCACGCGTGCGACTCGAAAGCACCTCGATGGCACTTAAAACTGTGGCCTATGAATGCGGGTTTCGCGATGCCCACCACATGCGCAGTGTATTTATGCGCCGCGTGGGCGTTTCGCCACAGCAATTTCGGATGCACTTTTCGGCGATGCTGCCGGCTTAAAAATCACCCCACAGCTGCTGGGCTACCGCCAGGGCCACAACCGGTGCGGTTTCAGTACGCAAGACCCGTGGGCCAAGTCGTGCAGGCTGGAACCCGGCGCCTTGGGCCTGATCAATTTCTTTATCGGTCAGCCCGCCTTCGGGGCCGATCAAAAACGCCAGACGTGCGGGCTTGGCGTGACTGGCCAAAGGCTCGGAAACGGGATGCAACACCAGCTTGAGTTCAGCGTCCGTGGTTTTGATCCAGTCAGCCAGCAATACGGGCGGATGAATGACCGGCACACGCGAACGGCCGCATTGTTCGCAGGCGCTGATCGCCACTTGGCGCCAATGTGCCAGGCGCTTGTCAGCCCGCTCATCCTTAAGCCTGACCTCGCAACGCTCGCTCATGATTGGGGTGATTTCGTTCACGCCCAGTTCGGTGGCTTTCTGAATTGCCCAGTCCATGCGCTCGCCCCGGGACAACCCCTGCCCCAGATGGATTGCCAAAGGTGACTCGACTTGTCCGGCGAAAGTGGCGTCGAGCAGCACGCGGACGCGTTTTTTGCCGACTTCCAGCAAATGCCCTGAGAACTCATGGCCCGAGCCGTCGAACACTTGCAGGGCATCGCCCTCGGCCATGCGCAGGACGCGGCCAATGTAATGCGCCTGTGCTTCAGGCAATTCATGTTCACCGATGCTCAAAGGCGCATCGATAAAAAAGCGGGACAGTCTCATTTAAATTCTCTGAATAGGGCTATGTGTAGCGGCTGCCGAGGGCTGCAACAAAGACCTTAAAGCAGGTCTGCTGCGCCGCCCATCGCAGCCTGCGGCAGCGGCCACAGGGTTTGTGTCTTTAGCCGGGGTCGCGGAAGTCAGGGTGGAAATTCGCCGGCACGGCCACGCTGATGTCGCTACGGGTCGCAATATCAATGCCTTCGCTGGCCACTTCGGCCAGAAAGTCTATCTGTTCCGGGGTGATCACGTAAGGCGGCAAGAAATACACCACGCTGCCCAGCGGCCGCAGCAAAGCGCCTCGTTTCAACGCGTGCTCGAACACCTTCAGACCCCGTCGTTCCTGCCACGGATAAGCCGTTTTAGTGGCCTTGTCCTGAACCATTTCTATGGCCAGCACCATGCCAGTCTGGCGCACTTCCGAAACATGGGCATGGTCCGCCAGATGCGCGGTGGCGCTGGCCATACGTTGAGCCAGGGCCTTGTTGTTCTCGATGACGTTGTCTTCTTCGAAAATATCCAGGGTGGCCAACGCCGCTGCGCACGCCAGCGGGTTACCCGTATAGCTGTGAGAATGCAGGAAGGCGCGCAAGGTCGGGTAGTCGTCGTAGAACGCGCTGTAGACGTCCTCTGTCGTGACGCAGGCGGCCAAGGGCAAATAGCCGCCTGTCAACGCTTTGGACAAACACAGGAAGTCCGGCGTAATGCCTGCCTGCTCACAGGCGAACATCGTTCCGGTACGGCCGAAGCCGACTGCTATTTCGTCAAGAATCAGGTGCACGCCATAACGGTCACAGGCTTCACGCAGCAACGTGAGGTAAACCGGGTGATACATGCGCATGCCACCGGCGCCCTGAATCAGCGGTTCGACAATCACTGCCGCGACACTGTCGTGATGCTCGGCCAGGGTTTGTTCCATCGCCAGAAACATCGTGCGCGAGTGCTCTTCCCAACTCACACCTTCGGGGCGCAAGTAGCAATCCGGGCTAGGCACTTTGATCGTGTCGAGTAGCAACGCTTTGTAGGTTTCGGTGAACAGCGGCACATCACCCACTGCCATCGCCGCCATGGTTTCACCGTGGTAGCTATTGGTCAGGGTCACGAAGCGCTTTTTATTTGGCTGACCGCGATTGAGCCAGTAGTGAAAGCTCATCTTCAATGAGACTTCGATGCACGACGAACCATTGTCGGCATAGAAGCAGCGCGTGAGCCCTTCGGGCGTCATCTTGACCAGTCGCTCGGACAATTCAATCACAGGTTGATGACTGAAACCGGCAAGGATCACGTGCTCCAGTTGATCGACCTGATCCTTGATGCGCTGATTGATACGCGGGTTGGCGTGGCCAAAAACGTTAACCCACCAGGAGCTCACGGCATCCAGATAACGCTTGCCTTCGAAGTCTTCCAGCCACACGCCTTCGCCGCGCTTGATCGGGATTAACGGCAGCTGCTCGTGATCTTTCATTTGGGTGCAGGGGTGCCATAACACGGCAAGGTCGCGCTGCATCCACTGATTATTGAGGCCCATTTTCACTCTCCTGGCGGTGGCTCCCGGCGTGTGCGGGCAAACAAGCTCGCAAGCCTAAGCAATGCGCAGGCTTGTAACAACCCATTACGCTTAAACCCGACTTGGGGTTGTACTTAGAGACGCTCACGGGCATAAAAGAGCGACATAAAAACACTTAACATTTGCTTAACGTTTGACTCTCAGTCTCCAGATCGTATTTATCGATACCTTGCAGCAAAAAAATGCGCTTTCTTTCGATAGGTAAATCATTAGTCTTAGGCTCAAGTTCCCACAGGATGTTGGCAATGCAGCTACGTAACTCTTCTTCTCGCTATGGTGCCGTCAGTATTGTCCTGCACTGGTCTGTTGCATTGGCGGTGTTCGGGTTGTTCGCATTGGGCTTGTGGATGGTCGGCCTGGACTACTACGACCCGTGGCGCAAGGAAGCACCTGACCTGCATAAAAGCATTGGCCTGACGTTACTGGCCGTGATGCTGATCCGCGTTGTATGGCGTTTCATCAGCCCGGCGCCGCCAGCGCTTGAAAGCTACAGTCGTGCGACCCGTATAGGCGCCAAGTTTGGCCACGCGTTTCTGTACCTCAGCTTGTTTGCCCTAATGATTGCGGGATATTTGATCTCAACAGCCGAAGGCGTTGGTATTCCTGTTTTCGGTTTGTTTGAAGTACCGGCACTGATCTCCAACCTGCCCGATCAGGCTGATGTTGCCGGCGTTGTACACCTGTGGCTGGCCTGGACCGTGGTGATTTTCGCCGGTTTGCATGGTCTGGCTGCGTTGAAACACCACTTTATCGATCGTGATGTGACCCTGACCCGCATGCTGGGTCGCAAAGCCTGATGTTCAACCTCAATTCAAAAGGAATGGAACGCATGTTGAAAAAGACGCTCGCTGCACTGGCACTCGGTACTGCACTGCTGACCGCTGGCCAGGTTATGGCCGCTGACTACACCATCGACAAAGAAGGCCAGCACGCCTTTATCGACTGGAAAATCAGCCACCTGGGTTACAGCTTTATACACGGTACATTCAAGGACTGGACCGGTACGTTCTCGTGGGATGCGGCCAAGCCTGCTGACAGCAAAATTGACGTAACCGTGAAAACAGCCAGCCTGTTCTCCAACCACGCTGAGCGTGACAAGCACATCGCCAGCAAGGATTTCCTGAACGTCGACAAATACGCGGACGCCAAGTTTGTGTCGACCAAGGTTGTGCCAACGGGCGAGAAAACAGCTGATGTAACAGGTGATCTGACGTTGCACGGCGTGACCAAACCGGTCACGTTCAAAGCGACATTCAACGGTGAAGGCAAGGATCCGTGGGGCGGCGAGCGTGCAGGCTTCAACGCAACCACTACCCTCAACCTGAATGACTTTGGCATCAAAGGCCCTGGTCCGACTTCTCAGACCCTGGACCTGGACATCTCGCTGGAAGGCGTGAAAGCCAAGTAATAACCCTTTTAGATGGCCCACAAAAAACGCCCCGGCTTGTGAAAGCCGGGGCGTTTTTGTGTGCGGATCAAAAGCCCCTCACCCTAGCCCTCTCCCAAAGGGAGAGGGTTGGGGTGAGGGTGCTTTTCAAGCACTACTCACTCAGCGATTACGAGTCAGCAACGCTGGCTTTTCACCACGTGGACGGTTCGGCAGTTGATCGAGTTGCTCCGGGGTCAGAAAGCGATCGCTCTTGGACTCTTTGTGCATGATCTTCGGCTGATTCTCACGAGGCCCCTTCACCGCTGGCTCTTGACGTGAATCATCGCGGGCCGGACGATTATCGCGACGGGCCTGACCGTCACGCGGAGCGCCGCTACGCGGGCCGCTGCGCTTGGCAGGCGGTGTACCCGTGCTGGCGCCAGTGCCAGTGCGCGGGCCATTCTGGCGGCCTTGCGAAGCGCCACCCGTACGGGCAGGTGCAGAACCCGTAGCCGCTGCCGGAGCGCCTGGACGGCGACCACGGCTCTGATTGTTCTTGTTCTGGTAAGGGCTGACGTAATCAGCGCGGTTACCAAAGTTATCCACGTCGTCATCACGGAACTCGTCCGGCGCACGATTGGCATCTGAACGAGGCGTCGGCTGGCGCTGCTCACGAGCTGGCTGCGCTTCACGAGGCTTTTGCTCACGCGCCGGGCGCTCACCACGGGCTGCGGCAGGCTTTTCTTTGCCTTTGTCCTTGCCTTTGTCTTTACGACCACCACCGCCGCCGTTACCCGGGCCATCACCACGCGGGCCGCGTGGCGCGTTGCGCGGGTTACGCACATCCGGACGCTCACGCACTTCAGGCTTCTCAGCTTCAACAGCGCTTGAGTCAAAACCCATCAGGTCGCCATCGGCGATTTTCTGCTTGGTCATGCGCTCAATGCTTTTAAGCAGTTTTTCTTCGTCCGGAGCAACCAGCGAGATCGCTTCACCGGAACGACCGGCACGGCCCGTACGACCGATACGGTGAACGTAATCTTCGTCAACATTGGGCAGTTCGAAGTTAACCACGTGCGGCAGTTGGTCGATGTCCAGACCGCGCGCTGCAATATCAGTGGCTACCAGAATGCGTACCGAACCTGCTTTAAAGTCGGCCAGTGCTTTGGTACGAGCGTTCTGGCTCTTGTTACCGTGGATGGCCACAGCGCTCAGGCCGTGTTTGTCCAGGTACTCGGCCAAACGGTTTGCGCCGTGCTTGGTACGGGTGAAAACCAGCACCTGTTCCCAGGCACCTGCGGTGATCAAGTGAGCCAACAGGGCGCGCTTGTGAGTGGCCGGCAGGCGGAAAACACGCTGCTCGATACGCTCAACCGTGGTGTTCGGCGGGGTAACTTCAATACGTTCCGGGTTGCGCAGCAACTTGCCGGCCAGGTCGGTGATGTCCTTGGAGAACGTCGCCGAAAACAGCAGGTTTTGGCGTTTGGCAGGCAGACGCGCAAGTACTTTTTTCACGTCATGGACAAAGCCCATGTCGAGCATCCGGTCGGCTTCATCAAGCACCAGAATTTCAACGTGGGACAGGTCAACACTGCCTTGACCGGCCAGGTCGAGCAATCGACCCGGGCAGGCAACCAGTACGTCAACACCGCGCGACAGCGCTTGAACTTGCGGGTTGGTACCCACACCGCCGAAGACGCACGCACTGACGAACTTCAAGTCGCGGGCATAAAGCTTGAAGCTTTCGTGCACTTGGGCGGCGAGTTCGCGAGTCGGGGTCAGGACCAGCACGCGGGGTTGGCGTGGGCCGTGGCGTTGGGATTTGTCGGGGTGGCCGTTGGGAAACAGCTTTTCCAGGATAGGAAGCGCGAAACCGCCTGTCTTGCCTGTACCTGTCTGAGCCGCAACCATCAAATCGCGACCTTGCAACACGGCGGGAATGGCCCGCTGTTGCACCGGAGTAGGCTCGGTGTAGCCCGCAGCTTCAATGGCACGGACTAAAGCCTCGGAGAGACCGAGGGAAGCAAAGGACATGAGAAATCCTGTTCTAGTTAGGGCTTGGCCCAAAGGGATAGTCTTGCCTGGCGTGAATCGCGTTTAAGGTGACGCAATCCCGTCCGGTCCTGCTCCAGTCCTGAAGGCCCATTCATGCCGCTCGCGCTGGCTGTAAGCTGCGCCGTAACGGGAGGTTGAATGCCTTGTACAAGGACGAGCGGCCGGGCGTAAGCCTGGCGGAAAACCCGGAGTATAACAGAGCAATCACGGCGCGCCGATTTCATGCAGCTGAACGGTTTTAATGCCTCAGCCCACAAGCGGTCGCGCAGCCACTTCAGGGGTTGGCGGTCAGGACGGGCCATCATCGCTGGCATCGAGAGAAGATTTGAAGCGCGACGAGCAGGCGTCTGAGCCAAAGGCAAAAGCCGGTGCGCTTCAAATACATGTTCTTGTTCGGGTTACGGATCTGGTGGAGAACAAATGAGTCTTACCATCCTCCAACACGGCAGCCTAAAATCCTAAGAATTTACAGGCAGACAATCACAGAAATATCATCTATGTCGAACGCGTTCTCTGCTTGAAATCTCACAACCACATTATTGTCTGCGTGGTCTGAAAGAATAGGTATCGCCAGTGTATAGACCCCACTTTTATTGATTGCTTGATGAGCGCTGTCGCCCACAGAAACGGTGACATCACCATAAACATTTGAAAGGGTAAAATTAACTTTAACAATGTCTGCTGTATTAAGTGGTCGATCTAGAGTAACGGTCTGTTTGATATGACCCACGCCCGCGATATTCGCTTTGCCATCGACGAACGTAGTAAATCCGTCATAGGTCCAATACTCATCACGGCTTGAAAAATCACCATTTTTGATTACATCCTTCGGCGTGCATACCTTATTCTCAACCTCAAGCCATACGTCATCTAGCACTAAAGAATTAGGGGCTTCGAATTTGAGTGCCAATCGGTCTGAGACCATATCGGCCGGCAGTACGAATGCGATATCGTAATCACCGCCTGAAAGAAAAACTCGATTCCCAACACCTTCTAGAGTGACGGAAAAGGACGCTATCAAATCAGAAACCTTGAACTTAACCCGCACCGCATCGTTTTTTTTGAGCGGAGCTTCTAAAACAACCTCTTGCTCAATATAACCTGGCTTGGATATATATTTAACAGTGGCCGTACGGCCATCAAACGTAGCGCCCAAGTGGGTCCACTTATCACCAAAATCTGTAAATTCACCATTCACAATCAAATTAGACATATCTTCACTCTGGCGGTAGGTAATTATTGAATTTTTGATATTAAATCAACCTTCAAACATTCCTACTCTCAGCAATGATGGTATTTATAACCTGATTGAGTTCAGTTAACTGACAGGTAAATCCAATGACGAGAAGTCTCATGCTGCCTTGAAAGACGCATGAAAAATCCCGCCAAAGAAAGACGCCGCTATTTTTACCGCGGCAGCTTCAGGTTGTTCCAGATCGCCAGGCTCGGCTCGGCCTGGTTCAGGGTGTAGAAGTGCAGCCCCGGTGCGCCGCCATCCAGCAGGCGCTCGCACATCTCGCTGATCACCTGCTCGCCAAACGTCTGAATGCTCTGCACATCATCGCCGTAAGCTTCCAGCTGCTTACGAATCCAACGCGGAATTTCAGCGCCGCACGCGTCAGAGAAACGCGCCAGTTTGCTGTAGTTGGTGATCGGCATGATGCCCGGCACCACAGGAATCGTGACGCCCGCCGCCTGTACACGCTCGACAAAACGGAAGTAGCTGTCGGCGTTGAAGAAATATTGGGTGATCGCACTGTCGGCGCCAGCCTGAGCCTTGCGCACGAAGTTGGTGATGTCGTCTTCGAAATTATGCGCTTGCGGGTGCATTTCAGGGTACGCAGCTACTTCGATGTGGAAGTGCTCGCCGGTCTCTTCACGAATGAAGCTCACCAGGTCGTTGGCGTAACGCAGTTCGCCGCTGGCCATGCCCATACCTGAAGGCAGGTCGCCACGCAGCGCCACGATGCGCTTGATGCCCGCCGCCTTGTACTGGTCCAGCAGGCCACGCAAATCGGCCTTGCTGTCACCCACGCACGACAAATGCGGGGCCGCAGGTACTTTTACTTCGCTCTCCAGTTGCAGCACGGTATTGATCGTGCGGTCACGGGTCGAGCCACCGGCACCGTAGGTGCAGGAGAAAAAATCCGGGTTATAGGTCGCCAGTTGGCGAGCCGTGTTCATCAGTTTTTCATGCCCAGCATCGGTCTTGGTCGGGAAGAACTCGAAGCTGAAACGACGGTCTTGAGACATGGAGATACCCTTGCGTACGCGAAGAGGCAGTGATGGCCCCTGACGCTGAACTCACACACAAAAAAAAGGCGGTCAGTACAAGCCTGGCCGCCTTTCTTTAATCAGTAACGGTAGGTTTCTGGCTTGAACGGACCGTCGACGGTAACGCCGATGTAGTCAGCCTGTTGCTTGGTCAGTTGCGTGACCACGCCACCGAAGCCGCGAACCATTTCCAGGGCTACTTCTTCGTCGAGTTTCTTCGGCAGCACTTCTACGGTCAGACGCTCAGCTTGCAGTTCAGCTGGCAGGTCAGCGTATTTCTGTGCGAACAGGAAAATCTGAGCCAGTACCTGGTTGGCAAACGAGCCATCCATAATGCGGCTTGGGTGACCGGTAGCGTTGCCCAGGTTAACCAGACGGCCTTCAGCCAGCAGGATCAGGTAGTCGTCGTTCTGTGGGTCGAACTCGCCCAGACCAGTACGGTGAACCTTGTGAACCTGTGGCTTCACTTCTTCCCATGCCCAGTTTTTGCGCATGAAAGCGGTGTCGATTTCATTGTCGAAGTGACCGATGTTGCACACCACAGCGCGTTTTTTCAGCGCAGCCAGCATGTTTTTGTCGCACACGTTGACGTTACCGGTGGTGGTCACGATCAGGTCGATCTTGCCCAGCAGCGCAGCGTCGATGCTGGCAGCAGTGCCGTCGTTCTGGCCGTTGATGAACGGCGAAACCACTTCGAAGCCGTCCATGCACGCTTGCATGGCGCAGATTGGGTCAACTTCGGAAACCTTAACGATCATGCCTTCCTGACGCAGCGATTGAGCCGAGCCCTTGCCCACGTCACCGTAGCCAATCACCAGCGCTTGCTTGCCGGACAGCAGGTGGTCAGTACCACGCTTGATCGCATCGTTCAGGCTGTGACGGCAACCGTACTTGTTGTCGTTTTTGCTTTTGGTGACCGAGTCGTTCACGTTGATCGCCGGGATCATCAGCTCGCCTTTGGCCAGCATGTCCAGCAGACGGTGTACACCGGTGGTGGTTTCTTCGGTCACGCCGTGGATCTTTTTCAGCATGGCCGGGTATTTCTTGTGCAGCAGCTCGGTCAAGTCGCCGCCGTCGTCGAGGATCATGTTGGCATCCCACGGCTCGCCATCCTTAAGGATGGTTTGCTCCAGGCACCACTCGTACTCTTCTTCGGTTTCGCCTTTCCAGGCAAATACCGGGATACCGGCAGCAGCGATAGCGGCAGCGGCCTGGTCTTGAGTCGAGAAGATGTTGCACGACGACCAACGCACTTCGGCACCCAGAGCAACCAGGGTTTCGATCAGTACGGCAGTCTGGATGGTCATGTGGATGCAACCCAGAATCTTCGCGCCCTTGAGCGGTTGTTCTGCGGCATACCGACGACGCAGGCCCATCAGGGCTGGCATTTCGGACTCTGCGATAAAGGTTTCGCGGCGGCCCCATTGGGCAAGGGACATATCAGCGACTTTAAAGTCGGCAAAACCAGCAGGCGTGTTTACAGCGCTCATCAAGAGCCTCCATTCGTTTAATCGCGAATGGGCGCCGTTGTGCGTTTAGTGCCTGCCCAGGGAGACCTGAACAAACAACGCCCCATCCGAGCCTGACAGGTTGAACCTGCTGCAGCGCCCCTCGGACAGGTGGCGGGAACGGTACTGGGTAAAAATGACCGTTTTGAAGCGGGGGTGATTATAGCCATCAAGGCAACGGTTCCCAAGGCTTTTTCTTTTGCCTTATCGAGACCATAGTCCAAGCCTAATAGAGCTATGCGCCATGGTCTGACATCATGGTCGCCATCTAAGGCAAGACGGTCAGGAGCGAATATGAATTTCCACACCCGCAAATGGGTTAAACCCGAAGACCTCAACCCAAACGGCACCTTGTTCGGTGGCAGCCTGCTGCGCTGGATCGACGAAGAGGCCGCGATTTACGCCATCGTGCAATTAAGCAACCAGCGCGTGGTGACCAAATACATCTCTGAAATCAACTTTGTCAGCGCCTCGCGTCAGGGCGACATCATTGAGCTGGGCATCACGGCCACCGAGTTCGGCCGCACGTCCATTACCCTGACCTGCGAAGTGCGCAACAAAATCACCCGCAAAAGCATTCTGACCGTCGACAAAATGGTCTTCGTCAACCTGGGCGAAGATGGCTTGCCAGCGCCTCACGGCCGTACCGAGATCAAGTACGTCAAAGACCAGTTCCAGGATGACAATCAGGCGTGATGCTCCCGGTGTAGCCGCTGACGAGGCAGCCCCGCTTGTCGCAGGGTAACGCGAAGGTCCTTCGGCCCTTATCGCAGCCTGCGACAGCGGCTACAGGGCAACAAATGAACAGCTACAGTCCATACGTGTCGTACATTCACACGCTAATGGTTCTGGAGCCTTATGGACGCGCAAAAGTCAGGCAAAACCCCCAACCTGTCGGCTGAAGAAGAGCACGACGTCACCAAAAACCAACCTCCACGGGCCGCCGTTCTGCACGAAATTATTCGCTTGCAGGGCGATCAGGAACTGGAGCGCAGCATCGCTGCCCTGTTCTGGTCAGCACTGGCCGCCGGGCTGACCATGGGCCTGTCGCTTATGGCCATGGGCCTGCTCAACTCACGCTTACCCAGCGGCGAAGCCTTCAAGGTCATCGCCAGCTTCGGCTATTGCGCGGGCTTTCTGGCGGTCATTCTTTCTCGTCAGCAATTGTTTACCGAAAACACCCTGACAGCCGTGTTGCCGATCATGAGCAAACCCACACTCAAGAATGTCGGCCGATTATTCCGGCTATGGACGGTGGTGCTGGTCGGTAACCTCATGGGCACCTTGCTGGTGGCCTACGTGATGCTTCACCTGCCCATCTTTGATACGCAGACCGACAAGGCCTTTTTAGAAATCGGCCACAAAGTGATGGAAAACGACGTCAGTCAGATGTTCGCCAAGGGCATTATTTCAGGCTGGATGATTGCCACCATGGTGTGGATGATCCCGTCTATGGAGAGCGCCAAGATGTGGATCATCATCCTCATCACTTACCTGATGGCACTGGGCGACTTCACTCACATCGTGGTCGGTACGGCCGAAGTGTCGTACCTGGTCTTTGCCGGCGAACTGCCGTGGAAAGACTTCTGGCTGATCTTTGCCGGCCCGACGCTGGCCGGCAACATCATCGGCGGCAGTTTTATCTTCGCCCTGATCAGCCACGCACAGATTCGCAGCGACACCCAAAAACCTGAACCGGACAGTCAGCAGCCCTGAGTCAGATCACGTAATGCGCGATGGCCACAAAATGCAGCAGGCTGCCGGCAATCACGAACAGATGCCAAATGCCGTGGGCATGGCGCAGACGATGATCAAGGGCAAAAAAGATAATCCCCACGGTGTACATCACCCCGCCCGCCGCCAACCAGACAAAGCCGGCGGTGCCTAGCGCTGCGAGCAACGGTTTGACGGCCACCAGCACAATCCAGCCCATCAGTGCGTAGATGACAATGGACAAGATACGCGCTTCGGAGCGCGGCTTGATCTCTTGCAACATGCCAATCACTGCCATGCCCCAGACGATCCCGAACAGCGTCCAACCCCACGGCCCGTGGAGAGTGACCAGACAGAATGGCGTGTAACTACCGGCAATCAACAAGTAAATAGACAGGTGATCGCACTTTTGCATGATCACCTTCGAGCGCCCGCGCACGCTGTGATACACAGTCGACACGGTGTACAGCAACACCAGCGTGACCCCATAGATCGCAACACTGATGATCTTTTGCGGGCTGCCATCCAACGCCGCCATAACCAACAACCAGATACTGCCCGCTGCTGCCAGCACTGCCCCGACCAAATGCGTCCAGGCGTTCAATTTTTCGCCGTGATACATGTGCAACATCCTCAAGAACTGATAGTGCGTCTGTGTCACTTTGTAACTATATAAGGGTCAGGGTTGCGACATCAAAGGGCAATGCGCCGATGGTCGAGGGCAGCGGGCGGCCTTTTCCGCCGTTATAGAAATCCAGCGATGCCCCTCACCTGGCTAATTGGCTGAACGCTCAAGGTCTATGCGCTCATTCCCGAGCTTGAGCCAGCCCGCCACCCATCACCCACCTTTCCAGCGCCTCCAGGTCCGGAATCTTCGCCACATGATCACCGACTTGCACGGCGGCAAGTTCCAACGCGCTGAGGTGCACATCAACAAAACTCAACTGGCTGTCCACTTTGTAAGAGCGCGGAATGCCCTGCACCACTATGGCGATGAATTTGAAGTCGGGATTGCCGCCCAAGGTGTTGAGGATGACGATGCGCGCCCGCTCACCAATCACCAGCGAGCTACCGCACGCAACTTCGAAGCTGATCAGTGGCACGGTGTGGTCACGCCAGTTGATAGTGCGCAGATGCCAGGGCGGGGTATCCCGACTGGGTTCACCGTGCTGCCAGTCAATCAGCTCGGCAATCGCCACGTTGGGCAGCAGCAGGTAGCGGTCCGAAAGCGGCAGCAATAAGCTCGTCAGGCTGCCCACGCGATGATCAAGCATGAAGTGTGCTCCAGTAGGCGATGCGCTCCAGTAACACGCTCTCCTGGTAAGGTTTGCCCAGATAGTCGTTGACGCCGATGGCCATAGCCCGGTTCTGGTGCTTTTGCCCTGTGCGCGAAGTGATCATGATGATCGGCAGGTCTTTAAGGCGCGGATTATTGCGTACACGGGTGGCCACCTCAAAGCCGTCCATGCGCGGCATTTCGATGTCCAGCAGCATCAGGTCAGGGGTGTGTTCTTCGAGCACGCTCATGGCATCGACGCCGTCTTTGGCGGTGATGACGTTAATGCTGTTGCGCTCCAGCAACCGGCTCGTCACTTTGCGTACGGTGACGGAGTCGTCCACCACCAGCACCAGTAACGGGCGCTCGGCGGGAATGAACTCCAATGCTCCAGTAGCCTCCGGTGGCGCACCGACGATGGGTTGCCGCACCTGATGGGCGCGAAGGAAGGCCAGCAAGTCAAGGATCAGCACCACGCGGCCATCGCCCAGAATGGTGGCGCCCGATACACCTTGCACGGCCGTAAATTGCGGGCCGAGGCTTTTCACCACGATTTCCCGTGAACCGGCCAGCGCATCAACGTGCAGGGCCACACGCTGATCCTGAGAGTGCACCAGCAGCACCGGTTGCGCTTCGTTTTCGCCCCCCGTCCGGGGCTTGCCGACGGTTTGCAGCAGCTCGCCCAGATAACGTAATTGATAGGTCTCTCCGCCGTAGTGATACAGCGGCGGGTTGTGCTGGTAATACCCCTCAAGTTCGTTGGGCATGACCCGCACGATGCGCTCGACGCTGTTTTGCGCGATCGCATATTGCTCATCGGCGCACTGCACCATCAACGCGCGATTGAGCGAGACACTGAACGGCAGGCGGATCTGAAAATGCACACCCTGCCCCGCCACCGAGTCGATGGTCATGCTGCCACCCAGTTGACGCACCTCTTCGTGCACCACGTCCATGCCCACACCGCGGCCGGAAATCTGGGTGATCTTTTCAGCCGTTGAAAACCCCGGCTGCATGATGAACTGCAACACCTCGCGATCAGACATCAGGGTGTCGGGGTCGAGCAAGCCACGCAGGATGGCTTTGCGCCGAACCGATTCGAGGGGTATCCCGGCACCGTCGTCATGCATGTCGAACACCACGTCGCCGCCTTCATAGGACAGCTCCAGGGTGATATGCCCCTGCTCAGGTTTGCCACTGGCATGGCGAATGTGAGCAGGCTCCAGGCCGTGGTCAACCGCATTGCGCAGCATGTGTTCGAGGGGCGCGACCATGCGCTCCAACACCGTGCGGTCGACTTCGGCTTCGGCATTGATGACATTGAACTCAACCTGCTTGCCCAGCTCATTGGCGACTTGCCGCACGATACGCTTGAGGCGTGGCAGCACGCGCTCGAACGGCACCATGCGAGTGCCCATCAAGCTTTCTTGAAGCTGGGTGTTCATGCGCGCCTGTTTTTGCAGCAACCCATGCGCGTCCTGAATCCGGGCCGACAGCGTGGCCTTGAGGTCGAGCAAGTCCGACGCCGACTCGGACAAAGCGCGAGACAGCTGTTGCAGCAACGAATGTCGGTCCATTTCCAGCGGATCGAATTCATCGTAAGCCACGCCGTCCGCTTCGGTATGCAGGCGGCTATGCAGCCGGCCCTGGGTCTCACTGTCGAGCCGGCGCAGTTGATCTTGCATGCGCTCAAGCGTGGTTTGCATTTCGTTGAGGGCAACATTGCCGTCGTTGACTTGCTGTTCAACGCGACCGCGAATGGTTGAACTCTCACCCGCCAAATTCAACAGGTCTTCCAGTAACTCAGCCGGCACCTTGACGGTGTCCAGCCCCGTACGCTCGCCCTCAACCTGCGGGGTCGGCGGTGCGGGTTCCGACTTGTTTGCCGGGGCCACCGGCTGGGCTTCATGACTGCTGCGTTCGATTTGGCGGATACGCTCAATCAACGCTTGTGGTGAAGGCATCGGCTGGCCGCTGCGCAAGGCGTCGAGCATTTGCGCCAGTTGATCATGGCAACGCTGCAACAACACAAACAGGTCTGTGCAGGGCACGAGAAAGCCTGCCGAGATTTCTTCAAAGAGGGTTTCCAGTTCGTGGGCAAAATCACCAATGGCACCCACTTCAACCATCCGAGCACCGCCTTTGAGGGTATGCAAGTCGCGCAGCAAGTTTTCGACTTCAAGGTGGTTCTGCGGGTCGGCTTGCCAGCGTAACAACGCCGCCCCCGAGCTCTCCAGAATGTCCACCGCCTCTTCAAGGAAAACCGCCACCATCTCGGGATCGGTATCGATGCTCTGTTCAGCGCCCAACTGCGCCGTAGCCGCACTCAACTCAGTGATGCTAAGCCCGCCATCGCGGCGAATCAGGCCAGTGGCGTCTGGTGCCAGGCCTTCATGCAACAGGTCATGCAAGGTCTGAATCAAGGTCGGTTGCGGCTCGATTTCCTGGCCTGCCGCCAATTGATCCAGCATGTTGATCAGGGCTTCATGGGCCATATTGGCCTCATGAAAGAAACGCTCGCTGACCGCAAGGCTGCTCTCTTCAACCGCGCCATACACGTCGAGCAGGGCTTCACACAGCGCATCAATGGGCTGCAAGTCCAGCAAGTGCGCAGACTCTGCCAGGCTGGTCAGCTGGTCCAGCAGCATATCCAGACCTTGCCGCTCATGGGGATGATCACGCCAATGCAGCAGCAAGTCTTCGGCATCGAACAGAATGTCCATGCTCTCGCCCAGGAATTCGGCGATGCGCTGGGGATCTCGCCGTGTCACCACGTCGCTCACCGGCTTGTCGAGCAAGGTAGCCAGACGCTCGTTAATCAAGTGCTCGGCACGGTCGGCCAACGCACGCGCGCCATCAATCTCGGCCAACGGGTCTGTGTCCAGTTGCTGCAGGCCGCAATGGAGCAAGCGCGCAGCTTCGCGCAGGCAATCTATTTCACTGCGTTCCAGCGCAAGATGGTGGGCCTTGTGCTCACGTACCAGATAATCCAGCGCCGTCGCCAGCCGGGCGATGGGCAACACGCCCGCCATAGACGCGCTACCTTTGAGGGTGTGCATGGCCAGTTGTAAATCATCGCTTGCGTAAACTGGCACTTGTTGGAGAGCTTGATCCAGAAAACGCTCAATGCGGGCAAGGTGGGTGTGCGCTTCCTGACGGAAAATATCCAGCAGTTGCGGGTCGATCTCGGTATTTTGCTGCTCGATCAGCAGAGGCTGAGGCTCACCCCGGGACAGGCTGTGCGCTCGCGCCGCCAGTTGATCAATATCTTCGCGTTGCCGCTGGCGTTGCTCGGCAAACTCCTGAATGAGTTCAGGCAGTATCACCAAGGTGTCATCCAACAGTTGATAGATCCCCGGCCCTGGTGCGACGTTGTGCTCAATCACCCGGTTAAGCAGGTTTTCCACCGCCCAGGCCAGTTCACCCAACACCAACGCGCGCACCATGCGCCCACTGCCTTTGAGGGTGTGAAACCCGCGCCGCAGCTCAGCCAGCGCGGCGCTGTCCGCAGGGTTGGCGACCCATTGCGGCAGGTAGTCATGTAACGTGACCAGCACGTCATTGGCCTCTTCAAGAAAGACCTCCAGCAACTCTTCTTCGATTGCCTCTTCACCCACTGGCGGTGGCAACAGACTCTCGGGGACGTGTTGCGCCTGCGGGTTGAGCGTTGACACAGGACGGGCCAACACATCGGCCAACGTGTGCACCACGTCTGGATCGTCCAGCGCCTGCAGGTCTTGCATGACCAGTAATTCAATGGGACTCAGGCGATCATTGAGCACGGGGACCTGACGCTCTTTAGGCGCGTAACCCAGTTCGATCAGACTGTTTTCAGCACGGTCGAGCACTTGTTCGCTGGCCGCTCCAGGGTCCTGGGCAATACGTTCCAGATAGTACTCAAGGCTGATCAGCACATCGGCGAGATGATCCGACTGCTTCGTCGCAGGCGCTTCAGTGCCAAGCAACAAGTGCTCGCTTACATAATCGCCACAGGCTTGAAGCAGCCCCGCAGCACGACTCAGCGGGATCATGGCCAACGCACCACGAATTTGCGTCAACAACTGCGGCACGGGCTGCAAGAGTTGGCTGTCGAGGCCCGCCTCCAGGTAATCGGTGATCAAGTCTTTAACTTCTTCAAGGCCCACACGGGCTTCCTTGATCACCAACTGATGGATCTGCAACAGGTCGGTAGTAGGCAAACGACTTTCTTCGCGCTGTGAAGGCTCCACATTGCCAACCATGCCGGTCAGGGTGGCTTCGACATAAAGCAGCGCCGCGGCGACATCCATCAACACTGCATCGGTAGGGTCACGCTGGCCTTGAGCGACACTCTGCAACACCGCCAGTTGGTCAATGATGACTTTACGCGGCTGCCCGAAACCCAGCACGGCCAAAGTATCGGCAATCTGGCGCAAGGGTGCCATCAGGCTGCTCAGGTCTGAGACATGTTGGCGGTCGCTGCGCACGAACAGGTCGAGACGCTCTTTGACCCGCACCAGTTCTTCGCACAACGCCGCGACCACTGAACGCATGGCATCACGGTCCGGGCCTGCCAGACGCGCCCGCTCCTCATCGACCATTGCCGCATCCGGCATGGCGTCATCCAGCTCGTAGCGGTTCTTCAGCGCCAGCATTTTGGCCGTCGGCTTTTCAGCTTTGGCGATGTAAAACAGCAAGCTGGTGAGCAGCTCTTCGGGCGCGGGCTGATTCACGCCATCAATGCCTTGCTCCAGCAAGCGCTTAAGCTCTTTGTCGACGTCTTGAAACAGGCTGCGCAAGGCCGGGCTGTTGGGCACCCGACCACGGAGCATGCCGTCAACCAGAGCCGAGGCTATTTGCCACAAAGCATTAAGCGGCGCGTTATGGCAGACGTGCTGAAGCTGGGCGAAAACACCTGCCATCAGCTCAAGGTTGGCTGGCACGTCGTGTTCGTCCTGCACATTCTGCAGCGCGGTGTGCAAGGTGTGGCGCAATACGCGCAACTGACGCGGCCACTGCGCTGGCAGCAAACGGGCCAGTGCGGCCTGGTCCAGTTCAGGCAGTACATGCAAGGGCGGGCTGAACAGATTGGTCTCAGACAGCAGGGTTTCACCGCGAGCCGTGCGTAAATCATTAATCAATGGCAAAACCACGAGCGGCCAGTCCCGACGGGCACTGTGCACACGCTCCAGGTAAACCGGCAACTGACTGAATGCTTGCTGCAACAGGGGCAAGGCCTGGTCAAGCTGGCTGACACGGCCCGCTTGCATCGCGATCACCAACTGCTCCATCTCTTCGGCCAGCAACGCCGCACCGTAGAACTCGACCATCAGCAAGCTGCCATGCACCTGATGGATGCACTCCAGACACTGCGCCAACAGGTCGTCGCCGGGCTGTTGGGCATAGCGGTCCAGCAATGCACGGGCCTGCTTCAAGGTGTCGCAAATTTCGCCTTTAACCCATTCGAGGGCCACGTAATCGTGCCGGTCAACCATAACGACTCCAGTCAGAACTACTGTGGCTCACGGGGCGGGGTAGGCGGCAAGGTGAAGCCCGACACCGAGCGCCGCAATTGGCGGGCCATTTTGGCTAAATTACCAATGCTGTCAGCGGTGGCGGTAGAGCCAGACGAGGTCTGGTTAGTGATTTGCTGAATCACGTTCATGGTCAGGGAGATCTGCGCCGCCGAGCGGGTTTGCTCTTGTGCTGCGTTGGAAATCCTTTGAATCAGGTCCGCGAGGTTCTGCGAAACGCCTTCAATCTCCTCCAGCGCAACGCCCGCGTCATGGGCCAGACGGGCACCGCGCACCACTTCGGTGGTGGTTTGCTCCATGGAAATAACCGCCTCGTTGGTGTCCGCCTGGATCGCCCTGACCAAGGTTTCAATTTGTCGCGTGGCTGCTGACGAGCGCTCGGCCAAACGTTGCACTTCGTCAGCCACAACGGCAAATCCGCGCCCGGCGTCGCCCGCCATAGACGCCTGAATCGCCGCGTTAAGCGCCAAAATATTGGTCTGGTCGGCAATGTCGTCAATCAAGCTGACAATATCGCCGATTTCCTGAGATGACTCACCCAAGCGCTTGATGCGTTTGGCGGTGTCTTGAATCTGCTCACGAATGTTGTCCATACCGTGAATGGTGTTGTGCACCACTTCATTGCCTTTATTGGCAATGGCCACGGAACGCTCAGCCACCGCAGAGGATTCGGAGGCGTTGGCTGACACCTGATCAATGGAGTGGGCCATCTGTTGAACCGCCCCGGATGCTTCGGCAATTTGCTGGGCTTGATGCTCTGAGGCTTCGGCCAGTTGCATTGCGGTGGCCTGGGTTTCCTGCACCGCACCGGCCACTTGGCCAGCGGTCAGGTTAATAGTCGCCACCAGCTCACGCAGTTGGTCAATGGAATAGTTAATCGAGTCCGCAATAGCGCCGGTGAAATCTTCCGTGACCGAAGCGGTTACGGTCAGATCGCCGTCAGCCAAGTCCTCAATCTCATCCAGCAAGCGCATGATCGCGTTTTGGTTGCGCTCGTTTTTCTCGGCGGTTTCACGCAGTTGCCGATTGGTCTCGCGCACCATTACCAGCCCGATGAGGATGATAGACGCCAGCGCCAGCAGCCCCAGAACGTAGCCCCCAATAATGTCCAGATAACGGCTGTTGGCCAGGTTTTCAAACCCATTGGCCAGTACCGAGGCCTCATCGAGCAGGGTCTGCGACAGGTTGAAAATCTGGTCGGCGGCGGCGCGCACATGGGACAGTTGCGGCGACGTTTCCAGAATCTCGTCCACCGAGCCTGAGACGAACTGGAACAGTTCGGCAATCTCCAGCAGGCGGGCGCGAGCATCCTTCTCTTCAACTTCGGAAATCCGCAGCCCCTCATTGCCTTCCAGCATGCCGTTCAACACCTGGCCAAAACGATTGGCGTCCCGCCCAAAGGTACCGGCGGCCTGCGCAGCATTCGCGTCGCCAGCCAGCACGGTATTCACGGCCCCCAGAATTCGCTCGGCCAACAGGGTTTGACGCTGTGCCAGCGCTACTTGACCGGCAGGCGCACCCCGCTGCAAAAGAATTTCTACGACCTTTTCATACTCGACCTGTAACTGCGGGATGGTCTCAGCCAATGTGGCGGCCACTTGATGCAGGGACAACACGGTTTGTTCGCTGGCAAGAATTGCGTTGGTGCTGTCGAGTAAATTTTCCCAGTCACGCTGAACGGCCTGCATCTCTTTGTGAACGGCAGAGGGGGCAGGGGGCAGGCCGGTGGCAGGGTCACCATGCTTCAAATACCCCCAGCGCTGGCTGAAATCGTTGCGCGCATCGCTCAGTAACTTGAAGGCAGCCGCTTTGCCTGCAGCGGCTTCAGTGGCGTTTTTGGCAATGCGCTGCGACAGCACACGCAACTCACCGGCGTGACTGATGTACTGCTTGTCGTAATTGGTCTGGGTATTGAGGTAAGCAAAGTTGGCAAACAACAGCATGATAAAGACGATCAGGGCAACAAACAGCACCATGATCTGCGCACGACTGCGTGAACCTTCCAAGGGTTTGACGCTACGGGTGGTGGTCATCGATCAAGCCCCGAAGGTTGAAACAAAAGGTAAAGCGGGTGGGCCACTCACACGGCTACCGCCCAAAATTGGGGTGCCTGCGCCAAGGCAAACGGGCTGAATACCCACCACGTGGTCTCGCCGGCAAAATGCCCTTTTACATAGGGAGCAAGCAGTGCAGGAGGTAATACCTGCGCAGTGGTATCCAGATCGGCCTGTGCAAAATGCTGCATGCCCAGCACCTCATCAACCTGCAAGCCGACAAACACATCCTTGTATTCCAGCACCAGCACGCGGCGCTGCTTACGGACCTGTGACGAGTCAATGGCAAAAAAGCCGCACAAGTCCATGATCGGCAGTAATTGCCCGCGCAGATTGGCCACTCCCCGAACCCAGGGCTTGACCCCCGGTAGTGCGGTGAAACGCGGCTCATGAAGGATTTCGGCGATTTCAGCGATCGGCGCCACACACGTGTACTCGCCGATGCGAAAACCGATGCCGCTCCAGATATTATCCTGTGCCTGGGCAGGCACCAGGCCAGCGGCCAGTGAGCGGCAGCGCTGGTCTATCTCAAGTAGCAGCTCGTAAGCGGTCAGTGAACCGGGCATAAAGACGCAATCACTCGGTCAGAGATAAAACGCGGTTGACCTCTTTGACCAAGGCCTCTTCTTCGACCGGCTTGGTCAAATAGCCCTTCGCCCCTTGGCGGGTGCCCCACACTTTGTCCGTTTCCTGATCTTTGGTGGTCACCATGATGACCGGGATGTTTTGGGTAGTGGAGTCTTTGGTTAACTGGCGAGTGGCCTGAAAACCATTAAGGCCCGGCATCACGATATCCATCAACACCGCATCCGGTTTTTCCTGTCGCGCCAACGCGACGCCATCGGCACCGTTTTCTGCCTTGAGCACGACATGACCGTGCTTTTCCAGCATGGCGGTCAATTTATACATTTCAGTCGGCGAATCATCGACGATCAGAATGCGAGCCATGGTGTTCCCCATTTATCAGGTGAGCGGCCAACGGCCGAGGGTCATTGCGTGCCTGGAGCGATGTTAAAACCGGGTACGTGGGCCTTGATGGCACTCAGCAGTTCATCCCGACTGAAAGGCTTGGTTAAAAATTGATCAGAGCCCACTATTCGTCCCTTGGCCTTATCAAACAGTCCGTCTTTGGACGACAGCATAATGACCGGCGTCAACTTGAACGCCCGGTTGTTTTTGATCAACGCGCAGGTCTGATAGCCATCCAGACGCGGCATCATGATGTCGACAAAAATGATATGCGGATGATGGTCGAAAATTTTGGCCAGCGCATCGAAACCGTCTATGGCCGTAATGACCTCACAACCGACATTCTTCAGCAGCGTTTCAGCCGTGCGGCGGATGGTTTTCGAGTCGTCAATCACCATCACCTTCAAGATGCTGGAATGTATTTCCATATGTGCTCTACCATCGCCACAGCGACCCAATTCGTTACAACTGTTCGGCTTAAAACCCCAACTCCTTGATGGACAAGGGCTGTAAGCACTGTGCGAGCCTTTTTAGCACAGTCTCTACCGGCAATCCATGAACGCGGCCCGAGCAGGCTGGAGCAGGCGTTTTTTTCTTGACCGAGCCCGCGCTCAGCGCCACTCTGACGCCACTTTTCAAAGCCTTTGCGCCCACTATTTACTTGAGGAATTTGCCATGAGCGTTCGAGTCGGGATTGTCATGGACCCTATTGCGGGCATCTCCTATAAGAAGGACAGCTCGCTGGCCATGCTACTGGCCGCACAGGACCGCGGCTGGACATTGTTCTATATGGAGCAGCAAGACCTCTACCTGAACGAAGGTAAGGCCCGGGCGCGGATGAAGCCGCTTAACGTGTTCGCCAACCCTGAAAAATGGTTTGAGCTGGGTGACGAGACCGACACCGCCCTGAGCGATCTGGACGTCATCCTGATGCGCAAGGACCCGCCCTTCGACATGGAGTTCGTGTACTCCACCTATCTGCTCGAACAGGCTGAGCGCGACGGCGTGCTGATCGTCAACAAACCGCAGAGCCTGCGCGACTGCAACGAAAAACTGTTCGCCACGCAATTCACTCAGTGCACACCACCCACGGTTGTCAGCCGCCGCGCCGATGTCTTGCGTGAATTCGCCGCCTTGCACGGTGACGTGATCCTCAAGCCGCTGGACGGCATGGGCGGCACCTCGATTTTCCGCCACCGGGTCGGCGACCCGAACCTGTCGGTTATCCTTGAAACCCTGACGGCCAACGGCACACAGCAAATCATGGCTCAAGGCTACTTGCCGGCGATCAAAGACGGCGACAAGCGCATCCTGATGATCGACGGCGAACCGGTGGATTACTGCCTGGCGCGCATTCCGGCCCAGGGCGAAACCCGTGGCAACCTGGCGGCAGGCGGTCGTGGAGAAGCCCGGCCATTGAGCGAAAAAGACCGCTGGATCGCCGCACAAGTTGGCCCGACCCTGCGTGAAAAAGGCCTCTTGTTCGTCGGCCTGGACGTAATCGGTGAGCACCTGACCGAAATCAACGTCACCAGCCCGACCTGCATCCGCGAAATCGACAACGCCTTCGGTACCAACATCGGCGCCCTGCTGATGGATGCGATCGAGCGCAAACTCGCCGCACGCTGATCTGCACACGTAAGAACAGGACCAACATTGCGCTATCATGCGCAACCCGTGAACAACGCGATGTTGGTCTTTCTGTTATGACACTCCCCAGCGACCTGCCCCCTGAACTGAGCCAAAGCGGCGTGCGCGCAGCTGACCGACTGGGTTTTACCCTGTTTGTCGCGGCGCTGATTCACATCGCCGTGCTTCTGGGAGTGGGCTTCAGCATGAGCGAGCCTAAACAGATCAGCAAAACCCTGGAAATCACCCTCTCGACCTTTAAGAGCGACAAAGCCCCGGAAAAAGCTGACTTTCTGGCCCAGGACAATCAGCAAGGCAGCGGCACTCTGGACAAGAAAGCGGTACCTAAAACCACCGAAGTTGCGCCGTTCCAGGACAACACCGTGAAAAAGGTTACGCCGCCCCCGGCAGCCAAGCCGGAGCAACCCCAGGCCGCGCCCAAGCCGTCAGTGACCACCGTGGCCCCCAAGCCGAAAAAAGCCGCCAGCGAACCGCACAAGGTCAAAACCGAAGCGGCGCCCAAAGCCAACATTCCCACGTTTGACAGTTCTCAACTGTCCAGCGAGATTTCCAGCCTCGAAGCCGAACTGGCCAATGACCAGCAGCTCTATGCCAAGCGCCCCAAGATTTACCGCATGAGTGCAGCCTCAACCATGCGCGACAAAGGTGCCTGGTACAAAGAGGACTGGCGCAAGAAAATCGAACGTATAGGCAACCTGAACTACCCGGAACAGGCACGTCGCGAGAAAATCTACGGCACCCTGCGGTTGCTGGTGTCGATCAATCGCGACGGCTCGCTGCACGAAGTGCTGGTGCTTGAGTCCTCCGGGCAACCGCTACTGGATCAAGCCGCACAACGCATCGTCAGGCTGGCAGCACCATTTGCGCCGTTCACCGGCGACCTGGCAGACATAGACCGGCTGGAGATTATCCGCACCTGGAAGTTTACCCAGGGCGACCGGTTATCGAGTAATTAGCAGACAAGGCTTTTATCATCCGCCAACTTGTCAGTTCACGCTGCCAGCGCCACACTAAGGCTCATGAAAAACCACGCCCCGACTTACCTCAAGCACCAATTTCTGATCGCCATGCCGCACTTGGACGATCCGGACTTTGCCCAGACCTTGACCTACATCGTCGAGCACACTGCCAATGGGGCGATGGGGCTGGTGATCAACCGGCCTTCAGACCTCACGCTGGCCGATATTCTGGAGCAACTGCGCCCAGACAAAACACCTTCGCCTTTATGCCAGCATGTACCGATCTACGTCGGCGGGCCGGTGATGGTTGATCGGGGCTTTGTACTGCATCCTGCCGGCCAAGCATTTGATGCAACCGTCGAGCTTGAAGACGGACTGGCCCTCAGCACCTCGGCCGATGTGCTGTCCAGCATTGCTGACGGCCACGGCCCGCAACGCAGCCTTATTTGCCTGGGCTATGCCGGGTGGGACGCCGGCCAGCTTGAAGCCGAACTCGCCGACAACGCGTGGCTAACCTGCCCGTACGCGGCGCATATCCTCTTTGAAACACCCTGCGAACTGCGCCTTGACGCTGCCGCCAAACACCTCGGAGTCGATCTCAATTTGTTAACCCGTCAAGCAGGCCACTCCTGATGGCCAGCCTTCGTTTACTGCTGGGTTTTGACTACGGCACACGCTCCATTGGTGTTGCTGTCGGCCAGATGATCACCGGCCAGGCACGCGAGTTGTGCAACCTGAAAGCCGAAAACGGCATTCCCAAATGGGAAGAGATCGAAAAGCTGATCAAAGAGTGGCAACCCGACGCGTTGGTCGTGGGTATGCCCTTGAACATGGACGGCACACCGAGCGAGTTCTGCGCCCGTGCGCAAAAGTTTGCCAACCGCCTCAATGGCCGTTTCAATCTGCCCGTGTTTACCCATGACGAACGCTTGACCACCTTCGAGGCCAAAGGCGAACGCCGGGCCCAGGGCGGCCAGCGAGGCAGTTACCGCGATAACCCCGTCGATGCCATTGCCGCCAAGCTGGTGTTGCAAGGCTGGCTCGACGAGCACCCGGCTGAATCTTGAGCCTGATACTGCGTTTGTAATTATGACGCGATCCATTGTTTGCGCCCGCCGCGGCCGGTTTTGCCGCGCGCAGCGTTTAAGGAGCCACTATGATCCTGCCTGTCCCGACTGAACTGATCGCTCAGATGGCGCTTGATCTCAAAGCCCATCTGGCCCGTCGCAACATCACCGAACCGCGCTTTATCGGCATTCGCACCGGCGGCATCTGGGTGGCTCAAGCGCTGCTGCGCGCCCTGAACAGCGATGCACCACTGGGCACGTTGGACGTGTCGTTTTACCGCGACGACTTCAGCCAGAACGGCCTGCACCCGCAAGTACGTCCCTCCGATCTGCCTTTCGAAATCGACGGCCAGCACCTGGTGTTGATCGACGACGTGCTGATGAGCGGCCGTACCATTCGCGCCGCACTCAACGAATTATTCGACTATGGTCGTCCGGCCAGCGTAACACTTGTCAGCCTGCTGGACCTGGACGCTGCTGAATTGCCGATTCGCCCGGACGTCGTGGGCGCGACATTGCCACTCAAACCGAACGAGCGGATCAAATTGTCCGGCCCCGCGCCGCTGACTCTGGAACTGCAAGATTCATCCGTAAACCCTGCCCAATAAGAGACCATTGCGATGACGCCTACAGACGCCAAGCGCCCGCTGCAGCTCAATGATCAGGGCCAGTTGCGCCACTTTCTGTCGCTCGACGGCCTGTCCCGCGAACTGCTGACAGAAATCCTCGACACTGCCGACTCGTTTCTTGAAGTCGGCGCAAGAGCGGTGAAAAAAGTACCGTTGTTGCGCGGCAAGACCGTGTGCAATGTGTTCTTCGAAAACTCCACGCGCACCCGCACGACCTTTGAGATGGCGGCCCAGCGGCTGTCCGCTGACGTAATCACACTCAATGTGTCCACGTCGTCGGCGAGCAAGGGTGAAACCCTGCTCGACACCCTGCGCAACCTTGAAGCGATGGCTGCCGACATGTTCGTGGTGCGCCACGGCGACTCCGGCGCCGCGCACTTCATTGCAGAACACGTGTGCCCGCAGGTGGCGATCATCAACGGCGGCGACGGACGTCACGCGCACCCGACCCAGGGCATGCTCGACATGCTGACCATTCGTCGTCACAAGGGTGGCTTTGAAAACCTGTCAGTCGCCATCGTCGGCGATATTCTGCACTCGCGTGTGGCGCGCTCGAACATGATTGCGCTCAAGACCCTGGGCTGTAAGGACATTCGCGTCATCGCACCGAAAACCTTGCTACCCATCGGCATCGAGCAATACGGCGTGAAGGTCTACACCGACATGACCGAAGGCCTGAAAGACGTCGACGTGGTGATCATGCTGCGCCTGCAACGCGAGCGCATGTCCGGTGGCCTGCTGCCGAGCGAAGGTGAGTTCTATCGCCTGTTCGGCCTGACCACCGCACGGCTGGCCGGCGCCAAGCCGGACTGCATCGTGATGCACCCCGGCCCGATCAACCGGGGCGTGGAAATTGAATCGGCGGTGGCCGACGGCCCGCACTCGGTCATCCTCAACCAAGTGACCTACGGTATCGCCGTGCGCATGGCGGTCTTGTCAATGACCATGAGCGGGCAAACGGCCCAGCGTCAATTCGAACAGGAGAAAGCACAGTGAAGCTCAGCATTCTCGGCGCCCGCGTCATTGACCCCAGCAGTCAACTGGATCAAGTGACTGACCTGCATCTGGAAGCGGGCAAAATTGTTGCTGTTGGGGCTGCACCAGCCGGTTTCAGCCCAACCCAGACCATCGACGCCAAAGGCCTTGTGGCTGCACCGGGGCTTGTCGACCTGAACGTCGCTTTGCGCGAGCCGGGTTACAGCCGCAAAGGCACCATCGCCAGCGAAACCCGTGCAGCTGCCGCCGGCGGCGTGACCAGCCTGTGCTGCCCCCCTCACACCAAGCCGGTGCTGGATACCTCCGCCGTGGCCGAGCTGATCCTTGACCGCGCCCGTGAGGCCGGTAACTGCAAAGTGTTCCCCATTGGCGCACTGAGCAAAGGGCTGGAAGGTGAGCAACTGGCCGAGTTGATTGCCCTGCGCGATGCGGGTTGCGTAGCGTTTGGCAACGGCCTAAACAGCTTCACCAATGCACGCACCCTGTGCCGGGCATTGGAATACGCGGCCACCTTTGATCTGACGGTGATTTTTCACTCACAGGATCGCGACCTGGCTGAAGGTGGTTTGGCACATGACGGCCCGATGGCGGCTTTCCGTGGTTTGCCGGGCATTCCGGAAACGGCTGAAACCGTGGCGTTGGCGCGTGATTTGTTGCTGGTAGAGCAAAGCGGCGTGCGTGCGCATTTCAGCCAACTGACCAGTGCGCGCGGTGTAGAACTGATTGCTCAGGCTCAGGCGCGTGGGCTGAAAGTCACGGCTGACGTGGCGCTGTATCAATTAATTCTGACGGATGAAGCGCTGGTGGATTTTTCCAGTGTGTACCACGTGCAACCGCCGCTGCGCACTCGTGCAGACCGCGACGGTTTGCGTGAGGCGGTGAAATCGGGAGTGGTGCAAGCCATCTCCAGCCATCATCAGCCGCACGAGCGTGATGCCAAGCTGGCGCCATTCGGTGCAACCGAGCCAGGCATGAGTGGCGTTGAGTTACTGCTGCCACTGGCAATGACCCTGGTGGAAGACGGCTTGCTCGATTTGCCCACCTTGCTGGCACGACTGAGTGCGGGCCCGGCTGATGCGTTGCGTTTGCCTGCGGGTCGGTTGAGCGTAGGTTCACCCGCGGACCTGGTGTTGTTTGACCCGGCGTCGTCGACCGTGGCGGGCGAGAAATGGCTGTCCAAAGGCGAGAATTGCCCGTTCCTGGGCCATTGCCTGCCGAGTGCCGTGCGTTACACGTTGGTCGACGGCCGGATCAGCTACGAAGGCTAAGAGCACCCTCACCCCAACCCTCTCCCAGGGGGAGAGGGAGCTTGATTTGTGGCGTTGCGAAGACCTGCTGTTGCTTTTAGTCCCCCCTCCCTCCGGGAGAGGGGCTTGATCCATGGCGTTGCGAAGATCTGCTGTTGCTTTTAGTCCCCTCTCCCTCCGGGAAAGGGGGCTTGATCCATGGCGTTACGAAGACCTGCTGTTGCTTTTAGTCCCCTCTCCCTCCGGGAGAGGGGCTTGATCCATGGCATTGCGAAGATCTGCTGTAGCTTTTAGTCCCCTCTCCCTCCGGGAGAGGGTTAGGGTGAGGGGCTTTTGACTTTGATCTACCGCCGCTCTGCATTCTTGATCGAAATCTGTTCGTTCAACGTCCAGAAGTCATAAAGAATACCAATCAAGAACAAACCGCCAGTGAACAGGTAGATCAGCCCCGTGATCCACTTGCCCATGTACATGCGGTGCACGCCAAATACCCCGAGAAACGTCAACAGAATCCAGGCAACGCTGTAGTCCGTATCACCAGAGGTAAACCGCAAGTCAGCTTCACGGTCCATGCTCGGGATCAAGAAAAAGTCGATCACCCAGCCGATACCCAGCAAGCCCAATGTAAAAAACCAGATCGTCCCGGTCACCGGCTTGCCGTAATAGAAACGATGTGCCCCCAGAAAACCAAATATCCACAGCAAATAACCCATTACTTTGCTGTGCGTATCTTCTCGATAGCCGCTCATAAATACCCTCTTTGCCGTCGATAGAAAAAAATACTGAAGTTTTTTGTGACTTTTTTACTGTCGCGCAACAGGTAAAAGTGTCTTACAAGATTTGGCGCAAAGCCTTGTCACACCTGACCTGCACAGCAGTTAGGTGACAGTTTGTCACCTCTGTCGCGTTTTTTGACCCCCAAGTCCAATCGACAAACGGACTGAGAAAGGACAAAAAAGCTGTTATAAAGTTTCGCGCTAACCACCATCGAGCCCTGCCGAATGCGTCCTATATTCAAGACATGGCTAACTATTTGCCTATTAATGCCACTGGCCGCCCACGCCACCAATCGTGAGCAACATCTTCCTTCTGGCTTCACTGGCTACACCGCAAAATCATCTGCGAGTGCTGCTTTTGTTGCCACCAACAGCAAGACAACGGTTAAAACCGTAGCACGTCCTGCGTCCAGTAAAGCCCATCGCAAAGCCCCCGGCAAAATAGCGACGGCTTCACTGGCGGCTGCCAACAAGCAAAGCAGCACGGTCCTGAGCCGCGCTGTAAATGTGTTGGGCACCCCGTATCGTTGGGGCGGCAGCAGCCCAAGTAAAGGGTTCGACTGCAGCGGGCTGGTCAAATACGCCTTTAATGATGTAGCTGCGGTTGATCTGCCTCGCACCTCCAGCGAAATGGCCAGCGGCCACGGGCAAAAGGTCGAGCGCAAGGATCTGAAACCTGGTGACTTGCTGTTCTTCAACATCAAAAGCCGCAGGGTCAACCACGTCGCCATCTACCTGGGCAACGACCGCTTTATTCACGCACCCCGCCGTGGCAAATCGGTGACCATCGACACCCTCAAAAAACCGTATTGGCAGAGCCACTACGTAGTTGCAAAGCGCGTCCTGCCGAAAGAAAAAGCCAATTTGCAGGTTGTTCAACGCTAAACCTGCAGTCGCTGCTGAAGGCTGCGACAAGGGCCTGAAGCCCTTCGGCCTGTAGAGGGGGCCGCTACGCGGCCCATCGCAGCCTGCAGCAGCAACTACATACGTTCTACCCACCCCTTCTCTACCAGCCTGTTCAGGCTCATCTCCAGCGTCTGCATGCCAAACGTTGCACCGGTCTGGATGGCTGACACCATCTGCCCTGTCTTGTTTTCCCGAATCAGATTCCGAATCGCCGGCGTCGCCAGCATGATTTCGTGAACCGCCACCCGTCCACCGCCGACTTTCTTGATCAGCGCCTGTGAAATCACGGCCTGCAAGGACTCGGACAACATCGTGCGAATCAGCGCCTTTTCGCCAGCTGGAAACACCTCGACCACTCGATCAACGGTCTTCGCCGCTGACGTCGTGTGCAGGGTGGCGAACACCCAATGCCCGGTTTCTGCGGCGCTCAAGGCCAGCCGGACGGTCTCCAGATCACGCATTTCACCCAGCACAATCACATCGGGGTCTTCGCGCAACGCCGAACGCAGGGCGGCGCTAAAACTGTGGGTATCGCTGTACACCTCGCGCTGGTTAATCAGGGACTGACACGACTCGTGTATAAACTCGATCGGGTCTTCAATGGTCAGGATGTGCTGCTGACGCGTTCGGTTAAGGCAATCGACCATCGCCGCCAAAGTGGTGGATTTGCCCGACCCCGTCGCGCCCGTGACCAGTACCAGGCCGGGCGGCTGCTGACACAACCGCTCGAAAAATGCGTTCAGGCCCAACGATTCAAGGCTTGGTACCGCAGCAGCAATAGCGCGAAATACGGCCGCCGCACCTCGCAACTGTTCAAATGCATTGACTCGAAACCGCCCCAACCCGACTAGCTCGTAGGCAAAATCTGCTTCATTCGTGGCGTCAAAGGCTGTGCGTTGAGCCTGACTCATAACGCTGTGAATCAATGCACGCACCTGATCCGGCTGCAACACCGGCCATTCACTGCGATGCATATCGCCATCAATCCGAAACATCGGCACCACACCCGCTGACAGGTGTATATCCGAAGCCCCCAGTTTGATACCTGACAGCAACAACTCGGCGATATCCATCCGCCCTCCCAATTCCAGTAGAATGCCGCAGACTTTCACAACGGCGGGCTCAAACGAATGTCCACGATAGCTGACAACATTGCCGAAGTTGAGGCTCGCATCCGTGCCGCGGCACTGGCTGTGCAACGTGATGTAACCAGCATTCACTTGCTCGCAGTCAGCAAGACCAAACCCGCGGCTGCGCTACGTGAAGCCTATGCCGCCGGTCTTCGCGACTTTGGCGAGAACTACCTGCAAGAAGCCCGTGCCAAACAGGTCGAATTAGCCGATCTGCCCTTGTGTTGGCACTTCATCGGCCCCATTCAATCGAACAAGACACGTGAGATCGCCGAGCATTTTGCGTGGGTGCATTCCGTAGACCGCTTGAAAATTGCCCAGCGCCTGAGTGAACAGCGCCCGGCAGAACTGCCACCGCTGAACATTTGCATTCAGGTCAATGTGAGCGGTGAAGCCAGCAAATCCGGCTGCACCCCACACGACTTGCCAGCGCTGGCAGCCGCGATCAGTGCACTGCCCCGCTTGAAGTTACGCGGGTTGATGGCGATTCCTGAGCCCACCGAAGACCGGGCGGCACAGGACGCTGCCTTTGCGACCGTTCGCCAACTGCAAGAAAGCCTGAACATGGGGCTCGATACACTTTCCATGGGCATGAGCCACGACCTGGAGTCAGCCATTGCCCAAGGGGCAACATGGGTGCGCATTGGTACTGCATTATTTGGCGCCCGAGATTACGGTCAGGCCTGAGCAGACCGACCTCAATTTTTATAAGGATCTGTAATGAGCAAAACGCGTATTGCCTTTATCGGGGCCGGTAACATGGCTTCCAGCCTGATCGGCGGCCTGCTGGCCAAAGGGTTTGGCACCTCACAGATCTGCGCCAGCGCACCCAGCCCTGAGACGCGCGCCAAAGTAGCGGCTGAGCACGGTATTGAAGCCTTTGCCGATAACGCGCAAGCGATCAAGGACGCTGACGTCATTGTGCTTTCGGTTAAACCCAAGCTCATGAAAGACGTCTGCCAAACCTTGCGTTCAAACCTCAAGCCCGGCCAATTGATCATCTCCGTGGCGGCAGGCATTACGTGCTCCAGCCTGCGTAATTGGGTCGGTGAACAACCGGTAGTTCGTTGCATGCCAAACACACCTTCCCTAGTGGGAAAAGGCGCTAGCGGTCTATATGCCACTACCGATGTCACCGCTGAACAACGCCAGCAGGCTGAACAACTACTGAGCGCCGTCGGTATTGCGCTCTGGGTAGACGAAGAGGTCCAACTGGATGCTGTAACCGCCGTCTCCGGCAGTGGCCCGGCGTACTTCTTCCTGCTGATTGAAGCCATGACCGCAGCCGGCGTGAAGCTTGGCCTGACCCGCGAAATGGCTGAGACGCTGGCCGAACACACCGCCTTGGGCGCTGCACAGATCGCCATTGACAGCGATGTCGATGCCGCAGAATTGCGCCGCCAGGTCGCCTCACCGGGCGGCACGACTGAAGCGGCGATCAAATCATTCCAGGCCGACGGCTTTGCCGCCACGGTCGAAAAAGCATTGAGTGCCGCTGCGCACCGCTCGGCCGAAATGGCCGAACAACTGGGTCAATAAGGAGCACATGATGTCTGGACTTAATGGCGCTGCCATTTTTGTAATTCAAACCCTGGGTAGTCTCTACCTGCTGATCGTTTTGCTGCGCTTCATCCTGCAACTGGTGCGGGCGAACTTTTACAACCCGATCTGCCAGTTCACCGTCAAAGCCACACAGCCGCTGCTTAAGCCGCTGCGCCGCGTGATCCCCAGCATGTTCGGCCTGGACATGTCGTCGCTGGTATTGGCCATCATCGTACAAATGGTGATTTTCGCCGTCGTACTGATGCTCAGCTACATCCCGTTCACCGTGCTGGGCCTGTTTCTGTGGGCCATTATTGGCGTGTTGAAGCTGTTCCTGAACGTGTTCTTCTACGCCATGATCATCAGCGTGATCCTCTCCTGGGTTGCACCCGGCAGCACCAGCCCGGGCGCAGAACTGGTCAACCAGATCACCGAACCTGCACTGGCACCGTTTCGTCGTTTTCTGCCGAGCATGGGCGGCCTGGACATCTCGCCGATCCTGGCGTTCATGGTGATCCAACTGTTCCAGAGCTTTGTCATCCCGCCATTGGCCATGAGCGTCAACATGCCGCTTGAGCTGTTCGGCCTGATCTGATGAGCTATTTCCGTTGGGACGGTGAGGACCTGATTCTCGACTGCCACCTGCAACCCAAAGCCAGCAGCGACGAGTTTGCTGGCCTGCACGGTGACCGTTTGAAGATTCGCCTCACCGCCCCGCCGGTCGAAGGCAAAGCCAACGCCCACCTGATGGCCTTTCTGGCCAAGGCGTTTGGCATCTCCAAAAGTCAGGTGAGCCTGATCAGCGGCGAACTCAATCGCCAGAAGCGCGTGCGCCTTCAAGCCCCGAAAAAGCTGCCTGATTTACCGGATTTGGTAAAACCCCTGCATTCGTAGGAGCTGCCGCAGGCTGCGTCCGGCGGCAAAGCCGTCGTATGCGAAATCATCCCAGACCATTGCTTGCTGCTCTGCCCCCCGCTCATTAGACTTACGCCTCATTTAAATGAGAGCAGGGTCGATGCCAGCTGCCTTTCCCCCCGATTCCGTTGGTCTGGTTGTGCCGCAAATGGCGCACTTCAGCGAACCCCTGGCGCTAGCCTGCGGTCGTTCACTGCCGGCCTATGACCTGATTTACGAAACCTATGGCCAGCTCAATGCTGACGCCACCAATGCCGTACTGATTTGCCACGCGCTTTCGGGCCATCATCATGCCGCTGGTTTTCACAGCGTCGATGATCGCAAGCCCGGCTGGTGGGACAGCTGCATCGGCCCCGGCAAGCCTATCGACACCGACAAGTTCTTCGTCGTCAGCCTGAATAACCTGGGCGGCTGCAATGGCTCAACCGGCCCGAGCAGCATCAACCCTGAAACGGGTCGCCCATTTGGTGCCGACTTCCCAGTGTTGACCGTAGAAGACTGGGTGCACAGCCAGGCCCGTCTGGCCGATCGTCTGGGCATCCACCAATGGGCCGCCATCATCGGCGGCAGTCTGGGCGGGATGCAGGCCTTGCAGTGGAGCATCAGCTACCCGGAGCGCCTTCGCCATTGCCTGGCCATTGCCTCAGCACCCAAGTTGTCTGCGCAAAACATCGCATTCAACGAAGTCGCTCGCCAAGCCATCCTCACCGACCCCGAATTCCACGGCGGTTCGTTCCAGGAAAAAGGCGTGATCCCCAAGCGCGGTCTGATGCTCGCGCGCATGGTCGGCCACATCACTTACCTGTCCGATGACTCGATGGGTGAGAAATTCGGCCGTGGTCTGAAAAACGAAAACCTCAACTACGACTTCCACAGCGTCGAGTTTCAGGTCGAAAGCTACCTGCGTTATCAGGGTGAAGAGTTCTCCGGGCGTTTCGATGCCAATACCTACTTGCTGATGACCAAAGCACTGGACTACTTCGACCCGGCAGCAAACTTTGACGACGACCTGGCCAAAACCTTCGCCAATGCCAAGGCACGCTTTTGCGTGATGTCGTTCACCACCGACTGGCGTTTCTCGCCCGCTCGCTCGCGGGAGCTCGTGGATGCCTTGATGGCCGCCAAGAAAGACGTCTGCTACCTGGAAATCGATGCTCCGCAAGGCCATGACGCCTTCCTGATTCCGATCCCGCGTTACCTGCAAGCCTTCAGCAACTACATGAACCGCATAGAACTGTGAGAACGCCATGAGAGCCGACCTGGAAATCATCCAAGACTGGATCCCCGCCGGCAGCCGCGTGCTCGACCTGGGTTGTGGTGATGGCGAACTGCTGAGCTGGCTGCGCGATAACAAGCAAGTCACCGGCTATGGCCTGGAAAACGACCCGGACAACATCGCCGAGTGCGTCGCCAAAGGCATCAACGTCATCGAGCAAGACCTCGACAAAGGGCTGGGCAACTTCGCCAGCAACAGTTTCGACATCGTGGTCATGACCCAGGCGCTGCAAGCCGTGCACTACCCCGACCGGATTCTCGACGAAATGCTGCGCGTGGGCCGCCAGTGCATCATCACTTTTCCGAACTTCGGCCACTGGCGCTGCCGCTGGTATCTGGCGAGCAAGGGCCGCATGCCGGTGTCCGAGTTTCTGCCGTACACCTGGTACAACACGCCGAACATCCACTTCTGTACGTTCGAAGACTTCGAAGAGCTGTGTCGCGAGCGTGATGCCCAAGTCATCAACCGCCTTGCCATGGATCAACAACACCGACACGGGTGGGCGAGTAAGTTATGGCCTAACCTGTTGGGCGAGATTGGCATTTACCGAGTCAGCAGTCCGGGCCTTCAGGATCACAACATCGCGGTTTAAACGTTTGGTTCAAGGAGAAAGACATGGGTCGTATCGGATTACTGCTGCTGTCGATGTGCTTCACCGTACAAGCACTCGCTGCTGGCGCTGTCGACGTCAGCGGTACGGCGGTTAATTACAACGCCTTCATGTCGAACTTCTTGAGCCCTGCGATCACCGAAAAATACGGGTTGCAGCGCAGCCCACACCTGGGTGCGCTGAATATCAACCTGTCCAGGGCTGAGCAAAAAATAGCCAGCACGGTCAGCGGTACTTACCGTGAGGTTGGCGATAAAAAAGCCAAACCGCTCACGTTCAAACAAGTAATCAATGACAATGGCGCCATTGATTACTTTGCTCAATTTCCAGTCAAACCGTCCCAGGATTATGTTTTTGACATTCAGCTCAAAATCAATGGCGAGACGAAAGACATCGAATTTTCCCAAGAGATCGCTCCAATCCAATGATCAACTTCACGCAACTGGTACTGGCTAGCCACAACGCCGGCAAACTCAAAGAACTTCAGGCCATGCTCGGCGAGTCGGTGCAGTTGCGCTCGATAGGCGAATTCAGCCAGGTCGAACCGGAAGAAACCGGTTTGTCGTTTGTTGAAAATGCCATTCTTAAAGCCCGTAACGCGGCGCGTATTTCGGGCTTGCCAGCGCTGGCCGACGACTCCGGGCTGGCGGTGGACTTTCTCGGTGGCGCACCAGGTATTTACTCCGCGCGTTACGCTGAGGGGCAAGGCGATGCGGCGAACAATGCCAAGCTGCTTGAGGCCCTCAAAGACGTGCCGGAAGCGGAGCGCGGCGCCCAGTTTGTGTGCGTATTGGCGCTGGTGCGCCATGCTGATGATCCTTTGCCGATTATTTGCGAAGGCTTGTGGCACGGGCGCATTCTGCCTGCGGCCAGTGGCGAGCACGGCTTTGGTTACGATCCGTTGTTTTGGGTGCCTGAGCGCAACTGCTCCAGCGCCGAACTCAGCCCGGCCGAAAAAAACCAACTCAGCCACCGCGCCCGCGCCATGGCCTTGCTGCGTCAGCGTCTGGGCTTGAAATGACCCACGATACCCCGCCACAACCGCTCTATCTGAGTGAGGCCGGCTTTACTCAGCAGGCGCCGCGCGCGCCACTGACGCAACTGCCGCCGCTGTCGCTGTACATCCATATTCCGTGGTGCGTGCGCAAATGCCCGTACTGCGACTTCAACTCCCACACCGCAAGCCCCGTACTGCCTGAAGAGGAGTATGTCGACGCGCTGCTGGCGGACCTCGATCAAGACCTGCATGCCGTCTATGGCCGCGAGTTGAGTTCGATTTTCTTTGGCGGCGGCACGCCAAGCCTGTTCAGCGCAAAAGCGCTGGGCCGACTGCTGGAAGGCGTCGAAGCACGCATCCCGTTTGCCACCAATATTGAAATCACCCTCGAAGCCAACCCCGGTACCTTCGAGCAAGAGAAGTTCGTGGCCTACCGGAAGCTGGGCATCAATCGTCTGTCAATTGGCATCCAGAGCTTTCAGCAAGAGAAGCTCAAGGCGCTGGGTCGCATCCATAACGGTGACGAGGCCGTACGTGCCGCCGGCATGGCGCGTCAGGCGGGCTTTGACAACTTCAACCTGGACTTGATGCACGGGTTGCCCGATCAGTCGCTGGACGACGCCCTGAGCGATCTGCGCCAAGCCATCGCGCTCAAGCCGACCCACCTGTCGTGGTATCAGCTGACACTCGAACCCAACACGGTGTTCTGGAACAAGCCGCCTGAACTGCCTGAAGACGACACCCTGTGGGACATTCAAGAAGCTGGGCAAGCGCTGCTCGCCGAGCATGGTTACAGCCAATACGAAGTGTCTGCCTATGCGCAACCCGGCCGAGCAGCGCAGCACAACCTTAACTACTGGAGCTTTGGCGACTTTATCGGTAACGGCGCTGGCGCCCACGGGAAATTGAGCCATCCTGATGGCCGTATCGTGCGCACTTGGAAAACCCGACTGCCTAAGGACTACTTGAATCCAGCCAAAAACTTTCAAGCAGGTGAGAAAACTCTGACTGCCGAAGAGCTGCCATTTGAGTTTCTAATGAACGCCTTGCGCCTGACTGACGGTGTCGACTCATCACTGTACCCAGAGCGCACCGGTTTATCGCTTGAGAGTTTAAGTGCTGGGCGCACAGCGGCAGAACAAAGTGGCCTATTGCAGGTCGAACCGACACGCCTGGCGGCAACCGCTAGAGGCCAGCTGTTTCTCAACGACCTGTTGCAGCATTTTTTGATCTAAGGAACTCGAATGGACTTGGTACTCGACCTGCTTGCCACCGTATCGCGCTGGAGCCGCAGCCACCTCTCGGAGATCTCTCTGGCCCTGATTGGTTGCTTGTTGGTGTTGTTTGGTGCGGACTTCAAAGGGTGGGTCGAGCAGCGTTTGGGCAGTTTCGCAGGCGCGTTGCGCATCCCGGTCATGGCGGCATTGTGCTTGATCGGCAGTGGCGCAGCGCTCATCTATGCCACACCGTGGGTGGAGCGCGGCCTGAGCCAGTTCAACAACTACAGCCTGGCGCCGGTGTTGTTGGTGGTGCTGGTACTGATCGGGGTAGTGGCGGATCGTCGAGGGTAGTTGCTACTACATGTTGTAACAACCGACCTCCAGGCAGGGGGAGGCCGGTCACTGAAAAACCGTTTACGCCAGTTTTTCGAACTTCAAATCCCACACGCCATGCCCAAGACGTTCGCCACGGCGCTCGAACTTGGTCACTGGGCGCTCAGGTGGACGCGGGACGCAACGACCGTCTTCTGCCAGGTTGCGATAACCCGGCGCGACGTTCATGACTTCCAGCATGTATTCCGCGTAGGGTTCCCAGTCGGTGGCCATGTGCAGCACGCCGCCCACTTTAAGCTTGGAGCGCACCAGCTCGGCAAAGGACGCTTGAACGATGCGACGCTTGTGGTGACGGCTTTTGTGCCACGGGTCCGGGAAGAACAGCAGCAGGCGATCAAGGCTGTTATCCGCAACACAACGCGTCAGGACTTCAATCGCATCGCAATCGTAAACCCGCAGGTTGGTCAGGCCTTGGGTCAGCACGCCATTGAGCAGCGCCCCCACACCCGGACGGTGAACCTCTACGCCGATAAAATCCTGCTCAGGTGAAGCTGCGGCCATTTCCAGCAGGGAGTGACCCATGCCAAAGCCGATTTCCAGCGTACGCGGTGCAGAACGACCAAACACCTGATCGAAATCGACCGGCGCATCGGCCAGTGGCAGTACGTACAGCGGAGCACCTTGATCGAGACCGCGTTGCTGGCCTTCAGTCATGCGACCGGCACGCATCACGAAACTTTTGATGCGACGGTGTTGGCGATCGTCGCCTTCTTCCGTGATTGGGGTGTCGAGTGATTCAGTCATCAGTGGCTCTTACTTGATCAGACCATCCAGCGGCGAAGAGGCGCTGGCATAGAGTTTTTTCGGCATGCGCCCGGCCAGATAGGCCAGACGGCCCGCCTCAATGGCGTATTTCATGGCTTGGGCCATGATGATTGGATGCTGGGCATTGGCGATGGCAGAGTTCATCAGCACCGCTTCGCAGCCCATTTCCATGGCGATAGTGGCGTCGGAGGCTGTGCCTACACCCGCATCCACCAGCACCGGAATTTTTGCTTCTTCAAGAATGATGCGCAGGTTGTAGGGGTTGCAGATCCCCAGCCCTGTACCAATCAAGCCGGCCAATGGCATCACGGCGATGCAACCCATAGCCTCCAGTTCGCGAGCGATGATCGGGTCATCACTGGTGTAGACCATGACGTCGAAGCCTTCCTTGACCAGCACTTCGGCCGCCTTGAGGGTCTCGATCACATTCGGGAACAGGGTTTTCTGGTCGGCCAGCACTTCCAGTTTGACCAGGTTGTGACCATCAAGCAGTTCACGGGCCAGACGGCAGGTGCGCACCGCTTCAACCGCGTCGTAGCAACCCGCGGTGTTCGGGAGGATGGTGTAGCGATCGGGTGGCAAAATATCCAGCAGGTTCGGTTCGCCAGGGTTCTGACCGATGTTGGTACGACGCACAGCGACAGTGACAATTTCAGCGCCTGAGGCTTCGATAGCCAAGCGGGTTTCTTCCATGTCACGGTACTTGCCGGTACCCACCAGCAGACGTGACTGGTAAGTACGGCCAGCCAATACAAATGGCTTGTCGCTGCGAACAGTGTTCATCGGGAATCCTCTTCAAATATGTGCGTTGTGGAACAGGTATGAAGCACAAGCCCGACGACTAACCGCCACCGATGGCATGCACCACTTCAACCTTGCTGCCTTCTTTGAGTACGGTCTCGGCATGCTGACTGCGCGGGACAATATCAAGATCAAGTTCGACTGCCACGCGGCGCCCGGTCAGGTCGAGACACGTCAGCAGACCCGCGACGGTTTCACCGTCCGGCAGTTCAAAGGGTTCACCGTTCAACTGAATGAGCATGCGCGACGCTGCCTTCGTTTTAAGGGGCCAGCATTCTAGCCCAGTCGGTCAGGCCGACCCAAGCCATTCATCTTGCGGGCTTAACCCAAGCGCCAGGCGGCAAGCCCCAGGCACAGCCAGCCGGCCAAAAAGGCGGCTCCACCGATGGGCGTAATAATCCCCAGCTTGCTAATGCCGGTCAGGGTCAGCACGTACAGGCTGCCGGAAAACAGCACGATACCCAATGCGAAAAAGGCTCCTGCCCATACCACCAGGCGACCCGGCAAATGAGTCAGTAACAGGGCAACACCAAACAAAGCCAAGGTGTGAACCAGTTGGTAAGTAACACCTGTATGAAAAATAGCCAAATACTGCTCAGTCAGGCGGTTTTTCAGACCATGAGCCGCGAACGCGCCAAGCGCTACACCGGTAAAGCCGAAGAACGCAGCCAGCATCAAAAAAACACGCAACATGGGTACCTCCTGTCTAGATCATCGAATGACGCAGGGTCTGTATAATGGCCCGCTCAACGGGTTCGGCCAAGCCATCTATGCTGCGTATTATCGTTCACCGCTTTCTTAAAGCCCTGCTCTGGTTCGCAGTGGGCAGCGTTGTGTGGGTGCTGATTCTGCGTTGGGTGCCGCCGCCTGGCACCGCGCTGATGGTCGAACGCAAGATTGAGTCCTGGCTTGATGGGCAGCCGATTGACCTGCAGCGCAGCTGGCGGCCATGGGATGAAATATCCAACGAATTGAAAGTTGCGGTCATTGCCGGGGAAGACCAGCATTTTGCCGAGCACTGGGGGTTTGATTTCAGTGCGATACGGGCGGCCTTTGTGCATAACGAAAAAGGTGGCACGCTGCGCGGGGCCAGCACCTTGAGCCAACAAGTGTCGAAGAACCTGTTTTTATGGTCGGGGCGCAGCTGGTTGCGCAAAGGGCTCGAAGCCTGGTTTACGGCACTGATTGAAATACTGTGGCCCAAGCAGCGGATTCTTGAGGTGTACCTCAACAGTGCTGAATGGGATAACGGGGTGTTTGGTGCAGAAGCGGCGGCGCAGCATCATTTCGGCGTGAGTGCGAAAAACCTGTCGCGCCAGCAGGCCAGTCAGCTGGCGGCTGTATTGCCTAATCCGCGTAACTGGAGCGCCAGCCATCCAAGCCCGTATGTCAGCCGACGAGCCAGCTGGATCCGCCAGCAAATTCGCCAATTGGGCGGGGACAGTTACCTCGATACGATCAATGACTCACGCAAGGCGCCTTGGGCGCAGTGACTGGGCAGGTCAAAAGCCCCTCACCCCAACCCTCTCCCAGGGGGAGAGGGGGCAGACCGAGGTGCCTGTGGCTTTAGCGCACTACCTGGAACCCCCATTATTTCCAGTAGCCCCAATCAGCTCCCCCTCCCTCTTGGAAAGGAGGCAGCCCGAGGTGCCTGTGGCTTTAGTGCACTACCTGGAACCCCCCATTATTTCCAGTAGCCCCAATCAGCTCCCCCTCCCTCTTGGAAAGGGGACAGACCGAGGTGTCTGTGGCTTTAGCGCACTGCCTGGAACCCCCATTATTTCCAGTATCCCCAATCAGTCCCCTCTCCCTCTTGGAAAGGGGACAGACCGAGGTGTCTGTGGCTTTAGCGCACTGCCTGGAACCCCCATTATTTCCAGTATCCCCAATCAGTCCCCTCTCCCTCTGGGAGAGGGCTAGGGTGAGGGGCACTTAATTCACCCAAAAAAAAACGCCCCGATCGGGGCGTTTTTTGGTCGGGCCGGTTTAGGCGGCAATCGACAGTTTAAGCTTGTTCATCGCGCTTTTTTCCAGCTGACGAATCCGTTCTGCGGATACGTTGTACTTCTGCGCCAAGTCATGCAGCGTGGCTTTGTCTTCAGCCAGCCAACGCTGATACAAAATGTCGCGACTGCGATCATCGAGCACTTCCAGCGCTTCATGCAGATTGCTGGTGGAGTTGTCAGTCCAGTCAGCATCTTCGAGCTGACGCGCCGGGTCATACCGGTGATCTTCCAGATAGTTGGCCGGCGACTGGAAAGCACTGTCGTCGTCAGCTTCAGCAGCCGGGTCGAACGCCATGTCATGACCGGTCAGGCGGCTTTCCATCTCTCGCACTTCGCGAGGTTCTACACCCAGGCTTTCAGCCACACGATGCACTTCATCGTTGTTCAGCCAAGCCAGACGTTTTTTCTGGCTGCGCAGATTGAAAAACAGTTTGCGCTGGGCTTTGGTGGTCGCGACTTTCACGATGCGCCAGTTGCGCAGGATGAATTCGTGAATCTCAGCCTTGATCCAGTGAACAGCAAACGAAACCAGACGCACGCCCATTTCAGGGTTAAAGCGTTTGACCGCCTTCATGAGGCCGACGTTGCCTTCCTGGATCAGGTCAGCCTGAGCCAAGCCATAGCCCGAATAACTACGGGCAATGTGTACAACAAAACGCAGGTGGGCGAGCACCATCTGCCGAGCCGCCCCAAGATCCTGCTCATAGTAGAGACTCTCGGCCAGTTCACGCTCCTGCTCAGGTGTCAGCAATGGAATGCTGTTCACCGTATTGACATAGGCCTCGAGGTTCGCACCGGGGACCAACGCATACGCAGGTTGCAAAGAAGTGGTCATACGAATAAACCTCCGTCTCACATAACTCGTGCAGTTCAGCACTGCGAAAGTTGACCGGAAACCTGAAAAAAAGTTCCCAAAAAAAGCTGAAAAAGTCAACAGGTGTAAAAGAAACTACTTGGGCGAAAGCTCACGTAAGTGACGCGCGACTGCAATCCATGCACCGATATACCCTAACAGCACCGCGCCAAGCAAGAGAGATAGACCATCGGCCACCGGCACTCCTGCCAAAGCAAAATTACTGCCATACAGCCCAGCCAAACCGACAACCGCGTCGTTAAGCCAGTTCAAGCCAAATGCTAAAACGCCCCAGGAAAGCACCCCAGCGCCAAGGCCGTACAGCGCACCCATATAAAGAAACGGCCTACGAACATAGCTATCAGTGCCACCGACCAGCTTGATCACTTCAATTTCAATACGACGATTCTCGATATGCAGACGAATCGTATTACCGATCACCAGCAGCAAGGCCGAGACCAGCAGCACCGTCAAACCAAACACAAAGCGATCACCCAATTTCAGAATGGCCGCAAGGCGCTCGACCCAGACTAGATCAAGTTGCGCCTGTTGCACCTTAGGCAACTCAGAAAGTCGTGTACGCAAGGCTTCAAGGGCGGCTTTATCGACCTCATCCGGGGTCACCAGAACCACACCCGGCAACGGGTTGTCGGGGAGCTCTTTCAGCGCTTCGCCCAGGCCGGACTGGGCCTGGAACTCTTCGAGGGCTTTGTCCCGGCTGATAAATTCAGCGTCAGCTACCCCAGCCATACCTTTTATCTGATTACTCAGTTGCTCGCCTTGGTCGTTGCTCGCATCCATCTGCAAATACAACGAAATCTGCGCCGCACGCTGCCAGGAACCTCCCAAGCGTTCCACGTTGTTGAGCAATAGCGACAACCCCATGGGCAAGCTCAGTGCAACAGCCATCACCAAACAGGTAAAAAAGCTGCCAATCGGCTGCTTGCCCAAGCGGCGCAGACTGTCCAGCAAACTGGCACGATGGGATTCAATCCAGGCACTGAACAGCATGCTGAAACCGGGACCATCATCCTCGTCATGCTTTTTCTTGGGTGGCTGCGGATCTGCGGCCTTTGGCGCCACGCGCTCGGAAACCTTGGGGCTGCGAGTCGCACTCATTGCGCAGCCTCCCCATCACCGATCAAACGCCCGCGCTGTAACGTCAGCATGCGATGACGCATGCGGGCGATCAGGGCCAAATCGTGACTGGCAATCAGCACGCTGGTGCCCAAACGGTTAATGTCTTCAAAAACGCCCATAATTTCTGCCGCCAAACGTGGGTCCAGGTTGCCGGTGGGTTCATCGGCCAGCAACAATGCTGGACGATGAACGATGGCCCGGGCAATCCCGACACGTTGTTGTTGGCCTGTGGACAAGTCGCCAGGGTACAGATCGGTTTTATCCGACAGCGCTACGCGCTCCAACGCGGAATCAACGCGTTTGGCGATTTCGGGCTTGGACAAGCCGAGAATCTGTAGCGGCAAGGCGACGTTATTGAATACCGTGCGATCAAACAGCAGTTGGTGGTTCTGAAACACCACGCCTATCTGACGACGCAGAAAAGGAATCTGTGCGTTGCTGATCTGGCCAAGATCCTGACCCGCCAACAGCAACTTACCGCTGGTCGGGCGTTCCATCGCCAACAACAGTCGCAGCAACGTACTTTTACCTGCGCCGGAGTGACCGGTCACAAACAGAAATTCACCGCGACGAACCCGGAAACTCAGTTCGTGCAGGCCCACATGTCCATTTGGATAGCGTTTACCGACCTGCTCGAAACGAATCATGGGCGCTCCCGCTCCGCAAACAGAGCCTGGACAAAGGGCTCGGACTCAAAGTCGCGTAGATCATCAATGCCTTCGCCGACACCGATGTAACGAATTGGAATATTGAACTGCTTGGCCAGCGCGAAGATCACCCCGCCTTTGGCCGTACCATCGAGCTTGGTCAGCGCCAGCCCCGTCAGCGCCACGGTCTGGTTGAATTGCTTGGTCTGGCTGATCGCGTTCTGGCCCGTACCGGCGTCAAGCACCAGCAACACCTCGTGCGGCGCGTCTTCATCCAGCTTACCCATGACCCGGCGAACTTTTTTCAGTTCTTCCATCAAGTTGTCTTTGGTATGCAGACGCCCGGCGGTGTCGGCGATCAACACGTCAATGCCGCGAGCTTTGGCGGCCTGCACTGCGTCAAAAATAACGGAGGCCGAGTCAGCACCTGTGTGCTGGGCAATGACCGGGATGTTGTTGCGCTCACCCCATACCTGCAATTGCTCAACGGCCGCAGCACGGAAGGTATCACCCGCCGCCAGCATGACTTTCTTGCCTTCGAGCTGAAGTTTCTTAGCCAGTTTGCCGATGGTGGTGGTTTTACCTGCACCATTGACGCCCACCACCAAAATGACGAACGGTTTGTTCTGCGATGCGATTTTCAGTGGCTGCTCGACCGGCTTGAGCATGGCGGCCAGTTCGTCCTGCAAGGACTTGTACAACGCATCCGCGTCGGTCAATTGCTTGCGGGCAACCTTTTGCGTCAGATTCTTGATGATGACCGATGTGGCCTCAACGCCTACGTCTGCCGTCAGCAGGCGGGTTTCAATCTCGTCCAGCAAGTCGTCATCAATGGTCTTTTTGCCCAGAAACAGGCTGGCCATACCCTCGCCAATGCTGGCGCTGGTTTTCGACAGGCCTTGTTTGAGGCGGGCAAAGAATCCGACTTTGGTTTCAGCAGCCACCTGAGGCACGGGGGCTGGCGACTCGACAACAGGCGCAACCACAACGGGCTCTGGCACCACCACAGGCTCGACTACAGCAACTGGAACAGGAACAGGAACTGGCTCTGGCTCTGGCTCTGGCTCTGGCTCTGGGGCGACAGGCTCAACGAATATCGGCGCCTCCTCAACCACAGGTTCAGGGATTGGCGGCACGATATGCGGCGCCTGCACGTCCTCAACCAGTGCAACAGGCTCTTCAGGCACTGGCAACGGCGGCCACGGCTGTTGCTCGATGGCAGGCGTTGTCACTTCAACCACTTCAGGCGTCGTCTCGACAACCACCTCAGTGGTTTCGATCAACGGCTCAGGCGTGATCTCGGGGGCAGGTACAGGCTGTTCGACGACGGTTTCCTGCGGCTTTCTGCGCAGCCATCCGAACAGGCCTTTTTTCTCACCAGCCGCAGCTGGGTTCTTCTTGTCGTCATTGGAACCAAACATGGAGGACGGCTATCTCATCGTAGCGACGCGCCACTGTGGCGCCCCGGCAAATAATAATGGGTGTGACAAAGACTATTTATTTGTCAGCTTGTTCGCACAAAACAAGTTCAGAGGGGAAAAAACACCTCTGAAATTTCGTTCTAACGCGGATATTCAGGGGGAAAATCGGCAAAAAACCGCAACTTCCCTGCATACCCCCCACAGTTCTGGACAAGCTCCTATACTGCCCGATCAAACATCGCCTGATCGTCAAAAGCTTGATAGGCGTGGCCGCCAGTAAAACGGATCAGTATCCTAGCACCTCCTCACCCGCCGACGCTAAGGCCAAGCGGACAGCCCAACAGGTTTAAAAACGAATGAATGCTCTAGCCCGCCGCGCTGCTGGCCTGTTGTTCAGCACAGTTTTAGTATCGCTTTCGGCCATCGCGGCCGAACCACAGCCGACCCATGAGTTTCGTCTGGACAACGGCCTTAAAGTCATCGTGCGCGAAGACCACCGCGCCCCTGTGGTGGTCTCTCAGGTCTGGTACAAAGTGGGCTCCAGTTATGAGACCCCGGGCAAGACCGGCCTGTCACACGCACTTGAGCACATGATGTTCAAAGGCAGCAACAAGGTCGGCCCCGGTGAGGCCTCGCTGATCCTGCGCGACCTCGGCGCTCAGGAAAACGCCTTCACCAGTGATGACTACACCGCTTACTACCAAGTACTGGCCCGCGACCGACTGGGCGTCGCCTTTGAACTCGAAGCCGACCGCATGGCCAGCCTTCGCTTGCCGCCAGAAGAGTTCAAACGCGAGATCGAAGTGATCAAAGAGGAGCGCCGCCTGCGCACCGACGATCAACCGATGAGCAAAGCCTTTGAGCTGTTTACCGCCATGGCCTTTCCGTCCAGCGGTTATCACACCCCGACCATCGGCTGGATGGTTGACCTGGAGCGCATGAGCGTCGGTGAACTGCGCGCCTGGTATGAAGAATGGTACGCACCGAACAACGCCACACTGGTAGTGGTAGGTGACGTGACGCCGGACGAAGTCAAATCCTTGGCTCAGCGCTACTTCGGCACTGTCCCCAAGCGTGACATCCCTATTGCTAAAATCCCCCTGGAGCTGGCCACCCCCGGCGAGCGCCTGCTCAAGATCCACGTACAGACTCAGCTGCCAAGCCTGATGCTGGGTTTCAACGTACCGAGCATTGCCACCGCCAAAGACCCGGTGAGCGCCAATGCCTTGCGCCTGATTTCGGCGCTACTGGACGGCGGCTACAGTGCCCGCATGCCGACCCAATTGGAGCGCGGCGAAGAACTGGTGTCCGGTGCATCTTCCAATTACAACGCATTCACCCGTGGCGACAGCCTGTTTATGCTTTCGGCAATGCCCAACAGCCAGAAAAAAGTCACCCTGGCCCAAGCTGAAGCCGGCTTGTGGCGCTTGATCGATGACCTCAAGAAAACCCCGCCTACGGCCGAAGAGCTGGAGCGTGTACGTGCCCAGGTCATTGCCGGGCTGGTCTACGAGCGAGACTCGATTAACAGCCAGGCCACTTCGATTGGCCAACTCGAAAGCGTCGGTCTGTCATGGAAGCTCATGGACACCGAACTGCAAGACCTGCAAAAGGTGACGCCAGCCGATATCCAGCAAGCGGCCCGCACTTACTTCACTCGCGAGCGCCTCAGCGTTGCGCATGTACTGCCTGAGGAGAAAACCCATGAGTGAGCGTAAAGGTCCACGCTACGCCCTGCTCGGCCTGAGCGCCGCCATTCTGGTCGGGGTGCTTGGTTATTACTTCGCCAACCCCGGTGAGTCGGTTGCCAGCCAAGCCCTCGATCAAGCCAAAACCGAGCACAAGCTCGAATCTCTGGCTGAACTGGACGGCAAGGCTCCTAGCCATCGCGCCCTGAATGTTCAAACCTGGAAAACCGCCGAAGGCTCTAAAGTGCTGTTCGTTGAAGCGCGGCAACTACCGATGTTCGACGTGCGCCTGACGTTTGCAGCCGGCAGCAGCCAGGACGACAACACGCCCGGTCTGGCTTTGCTGACCAACGCCATGCTCAATGAAGGCGTAGCAGGTAAAGACGTCGGCGCTATCGCTCAAGGTTTTGAAGGCTTGGGCGCCGACTTCAGTAATGGTGCCTACCGCGACATGGCCGTTGCTTCACTGCGCAGCCTGAGCGATGTGGATAAACGCACCCCCGCACTGAACCTGTTTGCTGAAGTGGTTGGCAAGCCCACCTTCCCGGCCGATTCTCTGGCACGGATTAAAAACCAGTTGCTCGCCAGCTTTGAGTACCAAAAGCAGAACCCCGGAAAACTGGCCAGCAACGAGTTGTTCAAGCGTTTATACGGCAACCACCCGTATGCGCACTCCAGTGATGGCAATGCCGAAAGCATCACCTCAATCACCATCGACCAGCTCAAGGCTTTTCATAACAAGGCCTACACCGCCAGTAATGCCGTGATTGCCATCGTGGGTGATTTGTCTCGCGAAGAGGCCGAGGCCATCGCAGCTCAAGTATCTGCCGCACTGCCCAAAGGCCCTGCTGCTGCCAAAACAGCAGAACCGACAGAGCCCAAAGCGGGCCAGACCCATATTGAATTCCCGTCCAAGCAAACCCACTTGCTGCTCTCGCAGTTGGGCATCGACCGTGATGACCCCGACTATGCGGCCCTGTCATTGGGTAACAGCATCCTGGGTGGCGGTGGTTTCGGCACCCGCTTGATGACTGAGGTGCGTGAAAAACGCGGCCTGACCTATGGCGTGTATTCCAGCTTCAACCCCATGCAAGCGCGCGGCCCGTTCATGATCAATCTGCAAACACGTGCCGAATTGAGTGAAGGCACGCTCAAGCTGGTGCAAGACATTCTGTCTGACTACCTGAAAGAAGGTCCGACGCAAAAAGAACTCGACGATGCCAAGCGTGAACTGGCTGGCAGCTTCCCGCTGTCCACCGCCAGCAACGCAGCCATCGTCGGCCAACTGGGCGCAATGGGCTTCTACGATTTGCCTTTGGACTATCTCGAAACCTTCATGAAGCAGTCTCAGGACCTGACGAAAGAGCAGGTCAAGGACGCCATGAACAAGCACCTGAGCGCCGACAAAATGGTCGTAGTGACCGCCGGCCCGACTGTGCCGCAAAAACCACTGCCACCTCCTACCGATAAACCTTCAGAGCAACCTCTTGGGGTTCCGGAGCATTAATGGCAAAGCCAAAAAACACATCGCACTCAGGTGCAGGCCAGTTACGCATCATCGGCGGGGAATGGCGCAGCCGCAAGCTCGACTTCCCCCATGTAGAAGGCCTGCGCCCAACGCCGGACCGTGTACGTGAAACCCTGTTCAACTGGCTGGCCCCCACTATCATTGGCGCCAAGGTTCTGGACGTGTTTGCGGGCAGCGGCGCACTGTTTTTCGAAGCACTGTCACGCGGTGCTGCCAAAGGCGTTGCGCTCGACAGCAGCCGCGATGCGATTTCCAACATTCGCGAAAACATGGGCCTGCTGCGTTGCACCGTAGGCGAGGTTCAGCAAACTGATGCGCTGCGCTTTCTGGACGCAACTCCGAGCGACACATTTGATGTCGTATTCCTTGACCCTCCATTCAACAAGGAACTGCTGAAGCCGGCGTGCGACTTGCTGGAACAACGCGGATGGTTGACGGACAACGCCTGGATTTACACTGAAAGCGAACGCCGTCCGTCTGAGCTGGGCCTGCCTGCCAACTGGCGCCTGCACCGTGAGCAAAAAGCCGGAGGCGTAAACTACGCCCTGTGGCTGCGCGAAGCGCCGCAGTCGCCGATCGCCGAGTAACACCGAAACAACGTGGGAGCTGACCTGAGCAGCTCCCACGCCCTTGTCCATATCCCCTATATATCTACCGCCCCCCGCCTCAAGCGCTGACGCATCCTGCCTGTTCACTATAAACGGACGTGTTTAAACACTTCCTCGAACAACGGAATGTGAAAAATGACGCTATCTACTCCAAATGTGACCTGCGAGTTCACCCTCGATAACGGCTTGAAAGTCATTGTGCGTGAAGACCACCGCACGCCTGCGATCTGCGCAACGCTCTTCCATAAAGCGGGCACCCGTAACGAACAACCGAATCAGCGCGGTGTGGCGTATATCACCGGGGGCGCCGCTTTCAAGGATAAACAACGCCTGCAAAACATCGGGGCGCTAGCCAATGGCTGGCTCGACTACGATGTCAGCACCTACAGCCTCGAAGCGCCTCGCGTCGCCATTCAGCATGTGCTGGAACTGCTGGCGGCCAGAATGCAACCGCCTGTTCTGTCAGAAGATCGCCTGAAGGTCGGTATTCAGAAAACAAAAGAAATGGAGCTGGCTGATCCTTATTTCAGCTCTGACTTATGGATCACGCCCGAATTTGAATCCCTCATTTTCCCCCACGCAGGCCCGGCGTTTAAATTCGGCGATGTCGACGATCTTGAGCAGCTCACGGTGAGCGATGTGTTGCTCTGGCATGAACAGCACTACGCTCCCAACAACTCTGTATTGGTGATTGTGGGCGATACCTCGCTTGAAGAAATCCAACCGCTGGTCCAGCGAGTCTTTGCCAAATCCCCACGCATCGCCCCTCTCACACCAACGAATCCGATACCTGCCCCAGTTTACGAAGGTGAGCGCAAAATCACTCAGTATCTCGATACTCCGTTTCCACGCTTGCAAATGGCGATCAACACACCGAGCCTGGCAACCGCCTCTGAGCCACTCGATATTCCTGCCCTGCAAATCATCAGCGCATTGCTGACCTCGGGCCCAGAGGCCTGGATTCCTCGCCTGCTTATGGAAGACAGTGAAGCACTGAGCAGCGTGGTTTCACGCTTGCCAGCCTATCGCCTTGAAGACGACCTCCTGTTGATTGCCCTGACCACCAGCGAGCACAACGCGGTGCCCCTGCCGCAAATTCAGGAAAACATACAGGCCCTGCTTGAAACGCTGAAAACAACTCAGCTCGATGATCAGACGCTGGAATATGGTCGCGCCCAAGCGCTAGCTCATCTCGAAAGCCTGGACACTCTCGAAATGCAAGGCTCAATCATTGGCAACCTCGAGGTCATCGGCCAACCCTGGCAACTGATTGACACCCAAGCCCAGGCGTTACACAGCGTGACCTCCAAGGATATTCAACGTGTAGCCAATGCCTGGTTTACACCTGAACGCATGAGTGTGGCGCACATATTTGCGCGTAAGGCTTGATCCTGTGCGGCCGTGGTGTACTCGCAGCGGTGGTACAACGTTGGTGCCCGCGATAAACCCCCGGCCAGGCAGGGCTCTCTAATGCAAGCTAAAACGTACATACCACTGGGCAACGCTTGGCCAACACACTAAATTTGGGCGTCGACCACTCTTGTGGCAACTTATTACACAACACCGAATTCGCCGTCCCGATGAGACCCTAAGTGCCCCTATCAGCAACCCCTACATCGCCGCTTGAACCCTTTGCGCCAGCATTTGGCCTCGGAAATCCCCATGTACAAACACTTTGGGGCCCCCTGTGGCGCACCAAACCGACCGTTGAGCATCAACGTGAACGGCTGTGGCTCGAAGATGGCGACTTTCTCGACCTGGACTGGTTAGGCACGCCCACAGCCTATGCGCCAGTGGTACTGGTGCTGCATGGACTCACCGGCTCTTCGGGGTCGCACTATGTAGTGGGCCTGCAAACAGCTCTTGCCAAGCGTGGCTGGACCAGCGCGGCCCTGAACTGGCGCGGCTGCTCCGGCGAACCTAACTTGCTGACCCGAAGCTATCACTCGGGCGCCAGCGAAGATCTGGCTGAAGTCGTGGGGCAATTACGGGCCCGGTATCCGCTGGCACCGCTGTATGCCGTCGGCTATTCATTGGGCGGTAATGTATTGCTCAAATACCTCGGTGAAAGTGGCAGTGACAGCGGCCTGCACGGCGCTGTCGCGGTTTCCGTACCGTTTCGTCTTGATCAGTGTGCCGACCGCATCGGACTGGGGTTTTCCAAGGTCTACCAGGCGCATTTCATGCGCGAGATGCTGGACTACCTGAGAAAAAAACAACGCCAGTTCCACCACGACGCCAAACATGAAGATCTGGCGACCTTGAGCCGCCTGGGAACGCCGCAATCACTCGGCAAGATGCGCACTTTCTGGGAGTTCGATGACCGTGTGACAGCCCCACTTAACGGCTACATCAATGTGGCTGACTACTATCGGCGAGCTTCGAGTCGTTATTATCTGAAGTCGATTGAAACGCCGACCCTGATCATCCATGCCGAAGACGATCCGTTTGTGTTCAAACACAGCATCCCTGACGCTGATGAGCTGTCAGCCTCCAGCTGCCTGGAGCTGCATGCCCAGGGTGGGCATGTGGGCTTTGTTGAAGGCAGCCCACGTAAACCGGTTTACTACCTTGAAAGACGTATTCCGCAATGGCTGGCCGCGCTACAGGCATAGCGCCGCCACACCACAATCACCCCATAAGCGTTCTTAAGCTCCGGTAGCAATCTCTCGCTGCGGGTCGTTGATCCACTCGCTCCACGAGCCGGCATAGAGCTTACCTACCGGATACCCCGCCAACGCCAATGCAAACAGGTTATGGCACGCGGTGACGCCCGAGCCACAGTAGGCCACCAACTCCTCTGGCGAACGCTCACCCAGTTGCTCGGCAAAACGCTGTTTAAGTTGCTCGGCAGGCAAGAAGCACCCGTTGCTGTCGAGATTTTCGCTGAAGGCTGCGCATTGCGCGCCCGGAATATGCCCGGCAACCGGATCGATAGGCTCAACGTCACCACGAAAACGCGCCTCAGCCCGCGCATCAATCAAGGTCAGCCCAGCACTGCCCAGGCGCTCCAGTAATTGCTCGGCACTGATCAACAAACGGTCATCCGGTTTGCCATTGAAGGAGCCACGTGGCCGTGACACGGCGTCAATACTCAAGGGAAAACCAGCGGCATGCCAAGCCTTGAGCCCGCCATCCAGAATAAATACACCGTCGCGCTTGCCCAGCCACATCAATAACCACCACGCCCGAGCAGCAAAAGCGCCGGGGCCGTCATCATAGAGCACCACATCGCTGTCTTCGTTGATGCCCCACGAGCGCAATTGCTCAAGCAAGGTCTGAGCGTCAGGCAGCGGGTGACGGCCTGTGACACCTTTGCTCACAGGACCACTGAAATCACGTTCCAGGTCCGCGTACTGAGCACCTTCAATATGCCCTTCGGCATAGCTGCAACGCCCATAGTCCGGGTCTTCAAGCGCAAAACGGCAATCAAGGATAATCAGGCCGGGCTGCTCCTGACGATCCTTCAGGGCTTGGGGGCTGATCAATTGCGCAATGGGCATGGTGAACTCCTGTGGTGGGTGAAAGGCTGTTAATGATCGTCCAGCGTGTGATTAAGCGGGACGTAAAATTCCTTGATGAGCTCATCGACTTCAGCACGGGCGTGTTCGGTGGTAAATCCTGAAGTCAGCTCGAGCACTTGATACACCCCGCGCTTGAGCGCCTGCTCACTGAGCGAGTCGCTGTTTTCGCGGGTCGCACACAGAAAACCGATCCAGGAGGTGAGAATGATCCAGGCATTGAGGGTCAAGGACTCGACTTGCTGCGAGCTCATTCGCAGGATGCCGGCCTCAACAAAATTATTGTAAATAGCCTGCGCTTGAGCCAGGCACGCCAATGAAAAGCGGCGGTAACTGGCCGCCAACTCAATGTCACTGCGCAGCAAATGCTCAATGTCCCGGTAAATGAAGCGATAGCGCCACATGGCATCCAGCAGTTGCTGCAAATAATCGCGCTTGTCGGAAACGACGACTCTGCGCCCTTTCGGCGGATGTAGAAAGCCCAGCACCAACGCTTCAAATTCAGCGAACAGCACCGAGATAATCGCCTGTTTATTGGGGAAGTGGTAATACAGGTTGCCCGGAGAGATCTCCATATGGGCCGCAATGTGATTGGTGCTCACACTGCGCTCACCCAACTGGTTAAACAGCTCCAGACTGGTCTCGACAATACGCTGGCTGGTTTTGATTCGGGAGGTCATGAGCCGGATCTCAATGAATTACGAAAGGCATCTTACGGCTTAACGAGGGGCACGATAAACCAAAGGCTCCGTCCCGTTTGACAAGTGTGCCAGCACGACCTAAAAGCAATCGAGCCTACTTAAGTCTGGAGCACGCCATGCCTGTCGTCAGCGCCCTCTATCAAGCGCCTGCTACCCCTATAAGCGAACTCCAGACTCTGCTCGACCGACAACGCCTGGCGTATGGCGCTGATCCGTACCCGCCCCTTGAGCATCGCCAGCAATGGTTAAAAAGCCTACGCCAAATATTAAGTGATGAGCGAGAGGTGTTGATTGACGCCATCAGTCAGGATTTCAGCCACCGCAGCCCGGACGAGACCCTGTTCGCCGAGTTGATGCCAAGCTTGCACGGTATTGATCACACCCTCAAACACCTCAAGCGCTGGATGAAGCCTTCACCCCGGCACGTTGGCGTAATGTTCCAGCCCGCCAGCGCCAAAGTGGTGTATCAACCTTTAGGGGTCATCGGCATTATCGTGCCGTGGAACTACCCGCTGTACTTGGCTATTGGCCCTCTGGTGGGAGCGCTGGCGGCAGGTAACCGAGTCATGCTCAAGCTCAGCGAATACACCCCGGCCACCGGGCACTGGCTCAAAGAGTTGCTGGGGCGCATTTTCCCCGAGGACAGGGTGGCTGTGGTGTTGGGCGAAGCCGATGTGGCCGTCGCTTTCTCAGGGCTTGCGTTTGATCATTTGCTGTTCACCGGTTCTACCCATGTGGGCAAACAGGTGATGCGCGCGGCCGCAGAAAACCTGACCCCGGTAACGCTGGAGCTGGGCGGCAAATCCCCCGCCATCGTATCGGCTGACGTACCGCTCAGAGAGGCCGCGCAACGCATTGCCTGGGGCAAAACCCTGAATGCCGGGCAAACCTGCATTGCGCCTGATTATGTGCTGGTGCCACACAACAGAGTCGAAGGCTTTGTCGAGGCCTATCGCACGGCGGTTCATGGTTTTTATCCGACCCTGACAGATAATCCGGACTACACCGCCATCATCAACGAGCGGCAGGTGGCGCGCCTCGAAAGCCTGCAAACGGACGCCGAACGTAAAGGCGCCCGGTTGCTTACGTTGTATGACCACGGCCAGGGACGGCGCATGCCTCATGCGTTATTGCTGGACGTCAGCGACGACATGCAAGTGATGCAGGAAGAAATCTTTGGTCCGCTGCTGCCCATTGTCACGTATCACCGTCTGGACGAAGCGCTGGCCTACATAAATGCCAGACCACGCCCGTTAGCGCTTTATTACTTTGGGTACAACAAGGCGGAACAGGAACACGTCATTCAGCACACCCACTCCGGTGGCGTGTGCATCAACGAGACGCTGCAACACGTGGCCATCGACGACCTGCCATTTGGTGGCGTCGGGCCTTCAGGCATGGGGCATTATCACGGCCATGAAGGCTTTTTAACGTTCAGCAAAGCCAAAGGTGTGTTGATCAAACAGCGGTTGAACAGTTCGATGGCGGCCTACCCACCTTACGACCGACAACGGGTGCGACTGGTCCAGAAGCTGTTTATTCGTTAGGCACAGAATCTCTCGGCAACGGCTCTGGCGGCCCATAAGCCCCCTAAAATCTGCGAAAAAGGAGGCTTTTTGCCACGTCTATAGTGCTTTCTTCTGCGAATGGCGACTTGGCCCACCGGTAAGGCTGCGATACCATCCGACTCCCCAACGGATTCCCGCCAGGACGACGCGATGAACCGAGTGTTGTACCCAGGTACATTTGACCCTATTACCAAGGGCCACGGCGATCTGGTCGAGCGCGCCTCGCGCCTGTTCGATCACGTGATCATTGCTGTCGCTGCCAGCACCAAGAAAAACCCGCTATTCCCTTTGGAACAGCGCGTTGAGCTGGCACGTGAAGTCACCAAGCACCTGCCCAATGTTGAGGTAGTCGGCTTTTCGACACTGCTTGCCCACTTCGCCAAAGAACAGAACGCCAACGTGTTTTTGCGTGGCTTGCGGGCGGTCTCTGACTTTGAATACGAGTTCCAGCTGGCGAACATGAATCGTCAATTGGCGCCGGACGTCGAGAGTCTGTTTCTCACCCCTTCTGAGCGCTATTCGTTTATTTCGTCGACATTGGTTCGTGAAATTGCGGCATTGGGCGGCGATATCAGCAAGTTTGTGCACCCAGTTGTGGCTGACGCCCTGACCGAACGCTTTCGCAAGAAGTAACCGCTGAAGCGGCGCCCGCGTGCACTACGGGCGCCAATGCGGCACAATTGCGCGCATTCGATTTCAGTTGCCCGGGCTGACTGCCCCGGCCGGAGTACCCATGTCCCTGATCATTACCGACGATTGCATTAACTGCGACGTCTGCGAACCCGAGTGTCCGAACGCCGCGATTTCACAAGGTGAAGAGATCTATGTGATCGACCCTAACCTGTGTACTCAATGCGTAGGCCATTACGATGAACCGCAATGCCAGCAGGTGTGCCCGGTAGACTGCATCCCACTGGATGAAGCCCACCCGGAAACCGAAGAGCAATTGATGGCCAAATACCGGGCAATTACCGGTAAAGCCTGACGCAGCCTGCTTTCGTAGCAGCTGCCGAAGGCTGCGTCCGGCGACGAAGTCGTCGTAAATTCGCAGACTTCGATTTATCAGGCACACCGAGAGCTGGGGTTTTACGATCGCTTCGCAATCGGACGCAGCCTGCGGCAGCTGCTACGGGGTGGAATGCTAACGCGGTTACTTTTGGCAACGCGGGCAGAATACGCTGGCGCGCTGACCCAGTTTGACTTCGCGTAACTCCGTGCCGCAAATCTTGCACGGCTCGTAGCCTCGGCCGTACACAAACAGCTCCTGCTGGAAGTATCCCGGCTGGCCGTCACCACCAATGAAGTCGCGCAAGGTGGTACCACCGCGCTCAATGGCCGCGGCCAGAATTCGCTTAATCTCAATCGCCAGCTTCACATAGCGCGCCCTGGAAATGCTCCCCGCCTCGCGACGCGGGTCGATGCCTGCCGCAAACAGCGCTTCAGTCGCGTAGATATTGCCCACGCCTACCACCACTGCGTTGTCCATGATGAACGGTTTGACTGCCATTGAACGCTTGCGCGACATCTGAAACAGCCGGTCCCCCTCAAACAGATCGGTCAGCGGTTCCGGCCCCAGCTTCGCCAGCAATGCGTGGTTGAGCGGGTCAAGACTCCAGAGCATCGCCCCAAAGCGCCGCGGATCGGTGTAGCGCAAAGCCAGCCCAGACTCCAGTTCAATGTCCACATGCTCGTGCTTGGCCGCCGGTAAACCGGCCTCCACCAGACGCAAATTGCCAGACATGCCCAAATGGCTGATCAACGTGCCCACCTCAGCGTTGATCAGCAGGTACTTGGCACGGCGCTCGACCTTGATGATCTTCTGCCCCGACAAACGCACATCCAGATCTTCCGGAATTGGCCAACGCAGGCGTCTTTCACGCACGACCACCCGACTGACCCGCTGCCCTTCAAGATGCGGAGCAATGCCACGGCGGGTTGTTTCGACTTCTGGCAGTTCAGGCATTTAATGCACCCCCAAGTCGCGAATACTTTCTTTCAGGTTGTCAAAGTCATACTCGGACAACCCCACGTAATCCAGTACCAAGTGGCTGATGCTGTTCCACTCATGATCATCACGCTGATTACCCAGCACCTGGTGCGAGGCACAAATATGCTCGGCCATCTTCAACGTAGCCAGCAGGTTTTTTAGCTGGCTTTGGCGTGACGAATCATCACTGAAAATCGCCAGCGCATTGTGGTGATTGGCAATGGCGTGCGTCAGGTGTTCAGGCAAGCGCCAGGACTTGGCCGTGTAGTAACCCACCACGGCATGATTGGTGTTGAAGTGCCTGTTTTCAATGTCCACCACGCGGCTATCGGGCCCGGCATCGGCATAGCCCTGTTCCAGCACACGCATGTAATCGGGGAAGCGCTTGAGCATCAACGGGATGCCGCAATCGTGGAACAAGCCTAATGCATAGGCTTCATCCACCGCCTGGGTGCCCGTGCGCTTGGCCAGCGTCATGCTGGTCATGGCCACATCCTGCGCGGAGTCCCAAAAACGGTTGAGGGTCACGATGGTGTCATCACTCATCTCGCCCTTGATCGACTGCGCATTGATCAAATTGATCACGGTACGGCTGCCCAGCAACGTCACGGCCCGACGAATGGAGGCAATTTTATTGGTCAGGCCGTAATACGGCGAGTTGACGATTTTCATCAGCGCACCGGACAACCCCGGGTCTTGAGCGATCAAACCGGCGATCACCTCCAGATCAGGGTCGGGCATGTATTGCTCCATCTGCAAGTCCACCATGATTTGCGGCTGAGGCGGTACGCTGATGCCTTGCAGGGCAACGCTGATCTGTTCGGATGAAAGCTCGGGAGGCATGGGGACTCACTCTGGAATAGCGGGCGATTCTAGCGGAATTCTCTGACCCCGAGGGCAGGTAATCCGACGCAATACCGCGAATCAACTGAGCTTGAAGGCCGTGTCTAAGGCTATAATCGCGCCCTTTTCAATACCCGGAGCGACGTCATGTCCCTGCCAAGCCTGCGCCTTAAAGCCAATGCCGATCGACGCCTGCGCGCCGGCCACTTGTGGGTCTACAGCAACGAAATTGATGTAGCCGCCACCCCACTTCACGGTTTCAAGGCCGGTGATCAGGCTGTGCTCGAAGCAGCCGGCGGCAAGCCGCTGGGCATCGTGGCCATGAGCCCGAACAACTTGATCTGTGCGCGCTTGTTGTCGCGTGACGCCAAACTGCCTTTGGACAAGTCGCTGTTGGTGCACCGCCTGAACGTGGCCTTGTCCCTGCGCGAGCGTCTGTTCGACAAGCCTTTCTACCGCCTGGTGTACGGCGATTCCGATTTGCTGCCGGGTCTGGTGGTTGATCGTTTCGGCGACATTCTGGTGGTGCAACTGGCTTCTGCCGCGATGGAGCAGCACAAAGCTGACGTGATCGCAGCGCTGGTTCAAGTGCTCAAGCCAAGCGGCATCCTGTTCAAGAACGACTCAGCCGCCCGTGATGCGGAAGGCCTGGAGCGTTATGTTGAAACCGTCTTCGGTCTGGTGCCGGAGTGGGTGGCGCTGGAAGAGAACGGCGTGAAGTTCGAAGCACCGGTGATCGCCGGCCAGAAAACCGGCTGGTTCTACGACCACCGCATGAACCGCGCGCGTCTGGCCCCGTACGTTAAAGGCAAACGTGTTCTGGACTTGTACAGCTACATCGGCGGCTGGGGTATTCAAGCTGCGGCCTTCGGCGCCAGCGAAGTCTTCTGTGTAGACGCTTCGTCGTTTGCACTGGACGGTGTTGAACGCAATGCTGCACTGAACGGCTTTGCCGAGAAAGTGACCTGCATGGAAGGTGACGTGTTTGAAGCCCTAAAAGAGTTGAAAGCCAACGAAGAGCGTTTCGACGTGATCGTGGCCGATCCGCCTGCCTTCATTAAGCGCAAGAAAGACATCAAAAACGGCGAAGGTGCCTATCGCCGCCTGAACGAGCAAGCCATGCGTCTGCTCAACAAGGACGGGATTCTGGTCAGTGCTTCGTGCTCGATGCATTTGCCTGAGGATGACCTGCAAAACATCCTGCTGACCAGCGCTCGCCATCTGGATCGCAACATGCAGTTGCTGGAGCGCGGCGGCCAAGGCCCGGACCACCCGGTGCACCCGGCCATTGCAGAAACCCGTTACATCAAAAGCATCACCTGCCGTTTGCTGCCTAACAGCTAAAGCAAACTCAAACCCGTAGCAGCTGCCGCAGGGGGCGTGCGATTACGCAGCAATCGTAAAGTCTGAGTTCCCGGTTTTCCTGATAAACCAAAGGCTCCGACTTTTCGACGGCTGCGCCGCCGGACGCAGCCTGCGGCAGCTGCTACGGTTATCTCGGGTCGAGTATCTCGTCTTCCACCTGCAACGATTGATAGCGTGGTTTGACCACCTTCACGTCACCCTGACGAATCTTCTCGATCAACGCCTGCGCGTTCTCGACACTGTCATAGCTCCCGGCTCGCTGCCATGAGCCTTGTGCGTCACGCTTGAAAAACTCAGGCACGGCATAGCCTGTACGTTTGGATACCTGCAACACCTCGTCCCGCCCATCCTGATCCAGATCCACCGCCCACAACACACAACCTTCAACGCGACACGCAGGGTTGCTGAGCTTCGGGCTGTCGAATTGTTCGCTGCCTTCAACCTTCGGGCCGATCCACTCTACGACACGTTCACCCGAGCGGCGGGTGCCGGTTTCAGCTTCTTTGAGGCGCTTCAGCAATACCTGCCGCGCCTCCGGTGTCAGCACCTGCCCCTGCTCGGCCTGAGCCAGCAAAGTCTCATACGCCAGCCTTCCGGGCGCTCCCATACGATTTCGCAAGGTATCTGCATCAAAGCTTTCAACCGGGGTTTTGCCCTCAAGCAGCCTCTGCACCTGATTCTTCGCGCTGAACTGTAATGGGCTGAACCAAGGCGTATGAATCACCAGCAACAGCAACACCGTCATCAACGCAATCGCCGGGTTACTGGCACGTAAAGGTTCCAGCCATGGGCGCCGTGGCGCAACCACCGCCCACACCGCCGCCAGACCATGAGCGAACATCACGCCCACCAGCAGCATCGCCAGCAAGCGGCTCGGAGTGAGGCCATATTGTTCGATGCGCAGCCACGTGGAATACCCGGCCAACCCGACGAGCACTGGCAAGCACAACAGGCACAGGTCGACCAAGCGCAGCAGCCAGACCGGATAACCACTGCTCTGTGCGCCGTCTTGAAAGACTCCGTTCAACAGAAACAGATTGGCGGCTACCAGGCATAGCAAGATCGTCGTCGAGTAACCCGTGGCCCAAATTGGCGCCAGCCCGGTAAAGGGCAAAGTGAAGGTGAACACGATGACGATCAACGCACTCAGTGGCAGTAATACGCGACACAGCGTTAGCAAGATGCCGCGCAGCATGCCAATTACCCGATCATTGTCGCGACCCATGTTCACGCCCAGCGCAAACACCATCGCCGATGCGATGTATATGAAGCCGTCGCTTGAAAACAGATTATTGAGCGCAACAATGCCGAGCATCTTGAACAAACTGCCCCATAACAGCAGCAGCGCCCAAAACACCGCGTTCAGCAGCAAGCCCAGCAACACGATAAAAACGGTGTCCCACGCATGGCGGAACAGATCTTCGTAGCGGGGGGCGAGCCCTTCACGGGTGGGCCAGCTCAATATGAAAGCGGTGCAAATGTAGGCAATCACCACTGCAAAACAGGTCCAGCTACCGGGCAGCCAATTACCGGGGCGGCCGGTATCGTCTCCTTCCCAAAACACCCAGGCACTGATCGCCGTCATCACCACGGTCAGCCCTAGCACCAGCCAGCCCGTGCCACGCCGCCGAATGTGGTCGCCCAACAGCAGCAGGTTAATGCCGCCCACCAGCACGGCCGTGACCAAGGCGAACTTCATACCCGGCTCAGCGATAACACTGGCCATCCATAGCAACAAACCTTGTGCCAGACCTATCGATAGCGAGGTTTTGGCAGAACGGTTGAGTGTCAGCATGGTGAATCCTTTTCGAAGAACAGCACCTGCGCACTCTACCCCCATTCCCTCCAGCTATCAGCCGTGTAGAATCGACGCATTCATCGCCAATCATCCCCGGCGGGTTTATGAGCTCAAGCCCAAGCACGCGGCGATCCCGCAGTGTTTACGGCAACTCGCGGATACGTGGTCATTTTCTGTGTGATCCGCCTGTCATTAGAAGCTCACTTCCCTGTTTGTTACCTGATTAGCCGCCCGGAGTTGTTCCATGCCTGACTATCGTTCGAAAACCTCCACCCACGGCCGCAACATGGCCGGTGCCCGCGCTTTGTGGCGCGCCACGGGGATGAAAGATGCCGACTTCAAGAAGCCGATCATCGCCATTGCCAACTCCTTTACCCAGTTCGTACCCGGCCATGTCCACCTCAAAGACATGGGCCAACTGGTGGCCCGCGAGATCGAACGCGCCGGCGGCGTTGCCAAAGAATTCAACACCATTGCCGTCGACGATGGCATCGCAATGGGCCATGACGGCATGTTGTACTCGCTGCCGAGCCGCGAAATCATCGCCGACTCCGTGGAGTACATGGTCAACGCCCACTGCGCTGACGCCATTGTGTGCATCTCCAACTGCGACAAAATCACCCCTGGCATGCTGATGGCCTCGTTGCGCCTCAACATTCCGGTGATTTTCGTGTCGGGCGGGCCGATGGAAGCGGGCAAAACCAAGCTCGCCAGCCACGGCCTCGATCTGGTCGACGCCATGGTCATCGCCGCCGACTCCAGCGCTTCTGACGAGAAGGTTGCCGAGTACGAGCGCAGCGCATGCCCGACCTGTGGCTCATGTTCCGGCATGTTCACCGCCAACTCGATGAACTGCCTGACCGAAGCCCTTGGCCTGGCCTTGCCCGGCAACGGTTCGGCACTGGCTACCCACAGCGACCGTGAACAATTGTTCCTGCAAGCCGGGCGCACCATCGTCGACCTGTGCCGCCAGTACTACGTCGAGAATGACGAATCGGTATTGCCCCGCAACATCGCCAACTTCAAGGCGTTTGAAAACGCCATGACGCTGGACATCGCCATGGGCGGTTCCACCAACACCATCCTGCACTTGCTGGCCGCCGCCCAAGAAGCCGAAATCGACTTCGACCTCAAAGACATCGACCGCCTGTCACGTCATGTACCGCAGCTGTGCAAAGTGGCGCCAAACATCCAGAAGTACCACATGGAAGACGTGCACCGTGCAGGTGGCATCTTCTCTATTCTGGGCTCGCTGGCCCGTGGCGGCCTGCTGCACACCGAACTGCCGACTGTTCACAGCAAGACCATGGCCGAAGGCATCGCCAAGTGGGACATCACCCAGACTGACGATGAGGCCGTGCACACCTTCTTCAAGGCAGGCCCTGCCGGCATCCCGACGCAGACCGCGTTCAGCCAGTCGACCCGCTGGGAAACCCTGGACGACGACCGTGAAAACGGCTGCATCCGCAGTGTTGAGCACGCCTACTCACAAGAAGGCGGCCTGGCCGTGCTGTACGGCAACATCGCGCTGGATGGCTGCGTCGTTAAAACCGCAGGTGTCGACGAGTCGATCCACGTGTTTGAAGGCAACGCCAAAATTTTCGAAAGCCAGGACAGCGCCGTTCGCGGCATTCTGGCTGACGAAGTGCAGGCCGGTGACATCGTGATCATTCGTTACGAAGGCCCGAAAGGCGGCCCGGGCATGCAAGAAATGCTCTACCCGACCTCGTACCTGAAATCCAAAGGTCTGGGCAAAGCGTGTGCCTTGCTCACCGATGGTCGTTTCTCCGGCGGCACCTCAGGCCTGTCTATAGGCCATGCTTCACCGGAAGCCGCTGCGGGCGGTGCGATCGGACTGGTGCAGGACGGTGACAAAGTGCTGATCGACATTCCTAACCGTTCGATCAACCTGCTGATCAGCGACGAAGAAATGGCGGCGCGCCGTGCAGAGCAAGACAAGAAAGGCTGGAAGCCGGTGGAAGTGCGTCCGCGCAAAGTCACCACGGCACTGAAGGCCTACGCCTTGTTGGCGACCAGCGCTGACAAGGGCGCTGTACGTGACAAAGCCTTGCTGGACAAGCTGGTGCCTTAAGACCTCACGCAGCAACAGAATCCCGGCCCCGTGCCGGGATTTTTTATGGCCGTGGTAATCACTTATTCCCAAAACCTAGCTCCCCATTCCACATCGGTATATTTGCCGATATTTCAACCTGTTAGGCTTTCTGGTTCGCAATTGTTGCATCCAAAGACTGGTACAAGTCGCCCCTCGGAGCTTTCATGAATTTCCCGCTGATCCTCAATCTGCTGGTGTTCCTCGCGTTGCTGTTCGGCTTGTCGCTGACCCGCCACACCGCGTGGAGCCTGGCCAAAAAAGTCCTGCTGGCGCTGGTGCTCGGCGTATTGTTCGGCCTGGGCCTGCACCTGATTTACGGGGGCGATAACCCGACCCTGAAAACCTCCATCGGCTGGTTCGATCTGGTCGGCAGTGGCTACGTGCAACTGCTGCAAATGATCGTAATCCCCTTGGTGTTTGCCTCGATCCTCAGTGCGGTCGCCCGCCTGCACAATGCCTCTTCGCTGGGCAAGATCAGCTTTCTGACCATTGGCACCCTGCTGTTCACCACCATGATTGCAGCGCTGGTCGGTATCGGTCTGACCAACCTGTTCGGCCTGACCGCCGAAGGCCTGGTGGCCGGGGCTGCGGAAATGAGCCGCCTGCACATCATCCAGAATGAGTACGCCGGTAAAGTGGCGGATCTGAATGTGCCGCAATTGTTGCTGTCATTTATCCCGCAAAACCCGTTTGCAGACCTGGCTCGCGCCAAGCCGACCTCGATCATCAGCGTGGTGATATTCGCCGCTTTCCTGGGCGTCGCCGCGTTGCAATTGTTCAAGGACGAGCCTGAAAAAGGCAGCAAAGTGCTGAATGCCATCGACACCCTGCAAGCCTGGGTGATGCGCCTTGTACGTCTGGTCATGAAGCTGACCCCATACGGCGTGCTGGCATTGATGACCAAAGTGGTGGCCATGTCCAACCTGCAAGACATCATCAAACTCGGCAGTTTTGTGGTGGTGTCTTACATCGGCCTGGCCGTGATGTTTGTGATTCACGGCGTGATTCTGTCGTTCGCCGGTGTGAACCCGCTGCGCTTCTTCCGCAAAGTATGGCCGGTGCTGACGTTTGCTTTCACCAGTCGTTCAAGTGCGGCAAGTATTCCGCTGAGTATCGAAGCTCAAACCCGTCGCTTGGGGATCCCGTCCTCGATCGCCAGCTTTGCCGCCTCGTTTGGCGCCACCATTGGCCAAAACGGTTGCGCCGGTCTGTACCCGGCCATGTTGGCGGTGATGGTTGCTCCGACCGTGGGCATCAACCCGCTGGATCCGGTGTGGATCGCCACCTTGGTGGCCATTGTGACCTTGAGCTCGGCCGGTGTGGCGGGCGTGGGTGGCGGTGCAACCTTCGCAGCCTTGATCGTACTGCCGGCGATGGGCTTGCCGGTGTCGTTGGTGGCGCTGTTGATTTCGGTCGAACCGTTGATCGACATGGGCCGCACAGCGCTGAACGTTAGCGGTGCAATGGTAGCCGGCACCGTGACCAGCCAGATCATGCACGAGACTGACAAAGCTGTATTGGCAGAAGACGATCACGGCGATTTGGCCCACGCCTAAACGCCTTGCCCTCTCCCGCAGGGAGAGGGCACTGACCGCACGCGGTCATAAAATCACACCAAATAGCCCCCTCTCCCTCTGGGAGAGGGTTGGCCTCTAAAGCGCCAGCAACCGACGCAATTCAGCCAGCGCAGGCGCCGTATCAGGGCGCACACCGCGCCATAGGGTGAACGCTTCGGCGGCTTGTTCAGCCAGCATCCCCAAACCATCCATGACCTTGCCCGCGCCCTGCTCGCCAGCCCAAACACAAAACGGCGTAGGTGCGCTGCCATACATCATGTCGTAGCACAGGGTTTTACCCGACTCGATCAAGCTGCTGGCAATCGGTGGCACTTCACCGGCCAGGCTGGCGGAGGTGGCATTGATGATCAGGTCAACAGGCTCATGCAGCCAGTCAAAACCACTGGCAGCCACCGAGCCCAGATCACTGAACAGTTCGGCCAGCAATTCGGCTTTTTCTACGGTACGGTTGGCAATGGTGACCGCCGCAGGGCTTTCGGCCAGAATCGGCTCCAACGCCCCGCGCACAGCACCACCCGCCCCCAGAATCAGAATACGTTTGCCCTTGAGGCTGAAACCGGCGTTCACGGTTAAATCACGCACCAGGCCTGCACCGTCGGTGTTATCGCCCAGCAAGCGGCCGTCTGCCAACTTGCTCAACGTATTGACCGCCCCTGCCCGCAGCGCCCGTGCGGTCAGCTCATCCGCCATACGGTAAGCGTCTTCTTTGAAAGGCACGGTGACGTTGGCGCCGCGCCCTGTTTCAAAAAAATCCTTGGCGCAACCGGCAAAATCGTCCAGAGGCGCCAGCTGGGTGTCGTACTGCATGGCTTGTGCCGTTTGTTCGGCAAACAAACGGTGGAGCACGGGAGATTTGCTGTGGGCAATCGGGTTGCCGAAAACGACGTAACGGTCCATCACGCTCGCTCCTCAGCCAACCAGTCGCGGTCTTGCAGAAAGTAATCGGTCAGACGCGCCTCTTCGCTGCCCGGCAAGGCTTTCCAGTCATAACCCCAACGCACTTGCGGCGGCAATGACATCAGGATCGATTCGGTACGGCCGCCCGATTGCAGACCAAACAGGGTGCCACGGTCGTACACCAGGTTGAATTCGACGTAGCGGCCACGGCGGTATTCCTGAAACTCACGCTGCTGCGCTGTAAATTCGGTGGCTTTGCGGCGCTGAACAATCGGCAAGTAGGCGTCGATGTAGGCGTCACCAATGGCGCGAATAAAAGCGAAGCAGGTGTCGAAATCCCATTCGTTCAGGTCATCAAAGAACAGGCCGCCAATACCGCGCGGCTCGTTGCGGTGTTTGATGTGGAAGTAGCTGTCGCACCAAGCCTTGTAGCGCGGGTACACGTCAGCGCCAAACGGCGCACAGGCTTGCTCGGCCACGCGGTGCCAGTGCACACAGTCTTCTTCGACGGCGTAGTAAGGCGTCAGGTCAAAGCCGCCGCCAAACCACCAGACCGGTTCTTCGCCCTCTTTTTCTGCGATGAAAAAACGCACGTTGGCGTGAGAGGTCGGCACGTGCGGATTGTGCGGGTGAATCACCAGTGACACGCCCAAAGCCTCAAACCCGCGGCCTGCCAGTTCAGGGCGGTGGGCGCTGGCAGAGGGCGGCAGGCCGCTGCCAAACACGTGGGAAAAATTCACGCCGCCTTTTTCAATCACGTTGCCGTCTGCGATCACGCGGGTACGGCCACCGCCGCCTGCCGGGCGTTCCCAGGCGTCTTCTATGAAATGGGCGCCGCCGTCTTCAGTCTGCATCGCGTTGCAAATGCGGTCCTGAAGGTCGAGCAGGTAGGCTTTAACGGCCTCGGTGCGAGTAGTCATGACATCACCTTAAATCGGGCAAAGCGACGCGGCACGCCGCTCAGAGCGGGGCCGGCGGCGAAGAAACGGGAACAGACCCTAGCATATCACCGCATAAAGCTTCGCCGCAGTTGACGAAGATCACGCCAGAGCGTTGGATAGGGGCTTCGTCAAATCAACGAGGACAGTGCAGATGGCTAAGCGTATCCAGTTTCGGACCCACGGCGGGCCCGAAGTACTTGAGTATGTCGACTTCACACCCGCAGAGCCGGGTCCGCAGCAAGTCCGCGTGAGCAACAAGGCCATCGGTCTGAATTTTATCGACACCTATTTCCGTGGCGGTTTGTACCCACTGCCAGAGCTGCCGTCCGGGCTGGGCAATGAAGCCGCAGGCATCGTCGATGCGGTGGGCAGTGATGTGCACAACGTCAAAGTCGGCGACCGTGTGGCTTACGGCACCGGGCCGCTGGGTGCGTACAGCGAGTTGCACGTATTGCCGGCCGCGAATGTGGTGAAGCTTCCCGACGATATTTCGTTTGAGCAAGCCGCCGCGGTGATGCTCAAAGGGCTGACGGTGCAGTACTTGTTGCGTCAGACCTATGAACTCAAGGGTGGCGAAACCATCTTGTTCCATGCGGCTGCGGGCGGTGTCGGTTCAATTGCCTGCCAATGGGCCAAAGCGCTGGGCGTGAAGTTGATTGGCACAGTCAGCTCGCCTGAGAAGGCGGCGTTGGCGAAAAAGCTGGGGGCATGGGAAACCATCGACTACAGCCATGAAGACGTGGCCAAGCGGGTGCTGGAATTGACCGACGGTAAAAAATGCCCCGTGGTCTATGACGGGGTCGGCAAAGACACGTGGCTGACCTCCCTGGACTGCACCGCACCGCGTGGTTTGGTCGTCAGTTTCGGGAATGCATCCGGGGCCGTGAGCGGGGTGAACCTGGGTATTTTGTCGCAGAAGGGATCGCTGTACGTGACCCGGCCAACATTGGCCAGCTACGCCAATAACGCCGAGAACCTGCAAGCCATGGCGGACGAACTGTTTGAGATGATTCGCAGCGGCAAAGTGACGGTCGATATCAATCAGCGCTTTGCACTCAAGGATGCGGCCCAGGCCCAGACCGAGCTGTCGGCACGACGGACCACCGGTTCGACCATCTTGTTGCCTTGATTCAGCTCTTCGTAGCAGCTGCCGAAGGCTGCGATCGGCGGCGTAGCCGTCGTGAAATCGGATGTCTCGGTCTTTCTGACCGACCGTGGCTTCAGGTTTTACGACGGCTTCGCCGCCGGACGCAGCCTGCGGCAGCTGCTACGGGGGTTACGATCACCTTTACGCCGGGCGCACAACCTTGCCCGTTGCCAGATCACGAATCAGACTCGGGTTTTTACGTCCCCCCAGATTGCCGCCCAATACGTGGTCGATCTGCCCACGAAAATACTGCTCAACCTTGAGCCGCGTCCGTGCCGCCGGCAAACCGGCCGGGTTCGCGGAGGTCGATACAATCGGTCCCACCAGCGAACACAACTCACGCACCAACGGGTGGTCACTCACACGCAAAGCCACCGTGTCATGCACGCCAGTGATCCACTCTGGCAGTAATCCTTGATGCGGCACCAGCCAAGTATTGGGCCCGGGCCAAGTGCTGGCCATGCGGTCGAGCCACTCTTGAGGAAAGTCTTCGAACAGAAAGTCGAACTGGCGAATGTTGTCGGCTATCAGAATCAGGCCTTTATCCACAGGTCGTGATTTGATCGCCAGCAAACGCTCCACCGCCTCTTCATCCCACGGGTCGCAACCCAGTCCCCACACAGCCTCGGTCGGGTAGGCAATCACCGCGCCCGCACGAATTGCTCTTGCTGCTTGCTGGACGCGCCAGGTGCTGATCATCAAATGTCTCCAAAATAGGTGCTGTGCGCAGTGTACTTAGCTGGCGCAAGCAAACCAACGCCCGCCCTCCAGCACCACGCGCCCCTCCAACTCAAGTTCGGTCAAGGCGGCCAATAACCGGGGCAGCTCCCAACCACTGGCGCTGACCAGACCTTCACTGGTGTAAGGCGCCGCTTGCAACAATTGCACGAGCGGATGATAGCTGGGGGTGAACAGGTCCGCTGTGGCTAACGGTAAAGAGCGCCAGCCACGCAGGCCTTCGAGAATATGCTCGACGGTTTCAACCAGCGTTGCGCCGTCGCGAATCAACTGGTGGCACCCGCGTGCTCCCGGATGATGGATGGAGCCGGGAATGGCGTAGACCTCACGCCCTTGTTCGGCGGCCAGCCGGGCCGTGATCAGCGAACCGCTCGCCACGCTGGCTTCGACCACCAGTACGCCGAGTGACAGGCCACTGATGATTCGATTGCGTCGAGGAAAGTTGCCGGGCAGCGGCCCGGTCTCTAACGGGAACTCGGAAACCACTGCGCTGGCGCCGTTAATCATCGCGTCAGCCAAGGCGCGATGGCGCTGTGGATAAAGTTTTTCGAGCCCTGTGCCGAGCACCCCCACGGTGAGGCCGCCGACATCAAGGGCTGCCCGGTGGGCCGCACCGTCGACGCCCAATGCCAACCCACTGGTGATGACAAATCCGGCGCTGGCCAGGCTGCGTGAAAATGCACCGGCGGTATCCAACCCGGGCCGGGAGGCGCGGCGGCTGCCGACGATTGCCAGCTGGGGTTTCTCCAGTATTGAAGGATCGCCGGCCACGAATAACAGGGGCGGGGCATCGCACAACTCGCTCAATAACGCTGGGTAGTTCGCCTGATCATGTAACAAGAGATGCTGGCTTGAGCGCTCAAGCCAGCGCAGTGCAGCGCTGGCACCGTCGCGTATCTGCGGGCTGCGCCGGGCCTGAGCACACGTGGCGGGCAGACCCAGCGCCGACCACGCGCTGGCAGGCGCGCCCAGCGCCGAACTGGCGCAACCAAAGGCACTGAACAGCGTGTAATAACGCTTTGGCCCCATGTCGGGTAACAGGTGCAAACGCAAACGGGCCTCAAGCTCGCAAGGGGAAATATCGGGCAACGGCATGTGATCATCCTTGATCGTTCAGAGCGCTATCAAGACCGGAACAAGCTGTGGATAAGTCTGTGAACAAGTTGTTTGCCAAGCAATGAAAAACCCCAGCTTGAGCACCCGGCTTGCATTTGAAATCGCGCATGGAAACCCAACTTTAGTTGAGGGTTTCAGGCAACCATCGCGCGTTGGTTTCAAACTGCGACAGACCGCGCTGAGCTCATGCCCGATGCAGTCCGGCAGCTAGTCGTTTCATCCGCCGGGGAATCCCTTTATTATGTGCGTTCGCGTGAAACGCTAGAGCCCGAGCGGGCTGTCTTCTGAAGGGGACGTTTTGCACAGGTTGCCCGAAGTCCTCAGGACCACCTGACAACCGTTTTTGAATCTTTCACACAGTGCATCAATCAAACTTATGGCTATTTTAAACATCCTCGAATTCCCAGACTCGCGACTGCGCACCATCGCCAAGCCCGTGGCGGTTGTGGACGACGAAGTGCGCCAGTTGATCGATGACATGTTTGAAACCATGTACGAGGCGCCGGGTATTGGTCTGGCCGCCACGCAAGTCAACGTGCATAAACGCATCGTGGTCATGGACCTGAGCGAAGACCGCAGCGAACCTCTGGTGTTTATCAACCCTGAGTTCGAGGCCCTGACCGACGAGACGGATCAGTATCAGGAAGGCTGCCTGTCTGTTCCGGGTTTCTATGAAAACGTCGATCGACCGCAACGCGTCAAAATCAACGCGCTGGACCGTGACGGCAAGCCCTTTGAAATGATTGCCGAAGGCCTGTTGGCCGTGTGCATTCAGCACGAATGCGACCACCTCAACGGCAAGCTGTTTGTGGATTATCTGTCTAACCTCAAGCGTGACCGGATCAAGAAGAAGCTGGAAAAACTGCACCGCCAGAACGCTTGATCCCAACACCCAACTATTGACGCGGCTCCTGTAGCCGCTGTCGAGGCACGAAGGCTGCGATCGGGCGCGAAGCGGCCTTCATCCACGCTCTACGGATATGCCTGATGTACTCTATCGCCGGGTTTTGCAACTGCTATGCAGCCGTTCGCAGCCTTCGTACCTCGTCATCGGCTACAGGTATTTCGAAGGATTACTCCAGCGCTCCCCCCCATTCCAAGTGAGTAATTCATGACTGAGCCATTGCGCATCGTCTTTGCTGGCACCCCAGAATTCGCCGCTGAACACCTCAAGGCCCTGCTAGACAGCCCTTACGAGATTGTCGCGGTCTACACCCAACCGGATCGTCCGGCAGGGCGCGGGCAAAAGCTGATGCCAAGCCCGGTCAAGCAGTTGGCCCTTGAGCATCACATCCCTGTCCTGCAACCGCCCACGCTGCGTGCCCCCGAAGCCCAAGCCGAACTCGCGGCCTTGAAGCCCGATTTGCTGGTGGTGGTGGCGTACGGCCTGATCCTGCCCCAAGTTGTGCTCGATATTCCGCGCCTGGGCTGCATCAACAGCCATGCTTCGTTGCTGCCACGCTGGCGCGGTGCGGCGCCGATCCAGCGCGCCATCGAGGCAGGCGACAGCGAGAGCGGTGTGACCGTCATGCGCATGGAGGCGGGTCTGGACACCGGCCCCATGCTGCTCAAGTCCGTGACCCCGATCAGCGCCGACGATACGGGCGGCAGCTTGCACGACCGTTTGGCCAATCTCGGGCCGCCAGCAGTGATCGAAGCGATTGCCGGTCTGGCAGCCGGCACGTTGCAAGGTGAAGCGCAGGACGACAGCCTGGCGACCTACGCCCATAAACTCAACAAAGACGAAGCTCGAATTGACTGGGCCCGCCCGGCAGTGGAGCTGGAGCGAGTGATTCGCGCCTTCAATCCTTGGCCCATCTGCCACAGCACACTCAACGGTGAAGCCCTGAAAGTGTTGGCCGCCACTCTGGCTGACGCTCAAGGCGAACCGGGGCAGATTCTCGCCGCCAGCAAGGACGGCCTGATTGTGGGATGTGGCGAAGGCGCGCTGTGCCTGACACGCCTGCAATTGCCCGGCGGCAAGGCGCTGGCGTTCAGCGATTTTTTCAACAGCCGTCGTGAGAAATTCGCCGTCGGTACAGTACTGGGTGCCGCCCAATGAACCCGCGTCTGGCTGCTGCCAAAGCCCTGACCGCCGTCCTGAATGGCAAGGCATCGCTCAACAGTTCGCTGCCGTTACAACTGGATAAGGTCGAGGTGCGTGACCGCGGCCTGACTCAGGATCTGGCCTTCGGTACAGCCCGCTGGCAGCCACGCCTGTCGGCGCTGGCCAACAAACTGCTGCAAAAGCCGTTCAAAGCCGCCGATGCAGACGTAGAAGCGCTGTTGCTGGTGGGCTTGTACCAACTGCTCTACACGCGCATTCCGGCCCACGCAGCCATCGGCGAAACCGTCGGCTGCGCAGACAAACTGAAAAAACCGTGGGCCAAAGGCCTGCTCAATGCCGTCTTGCGCAATGCACAGCGCGAGAGCGAAGCCTTGCTCGCCGAACTGGAACACGACCCAGTGGTGCGTACCGCGCACCCGCGCTGGCTGCAAAAATCGCTGAAAGCCTTCTGGCCACAGCAGTGGGAAGCCATTTGCGCGGCCAATAACGCGCATCCACCGATGATTTTGCGGGTCAATCGTCGTCATCACAGCCGTGATGCCTATCTGCAACTGCTGATCGATGCGGGTATCGAAGCCCAGCCTTGCACCTTCAGCCAGGACGGCATCGTGCTGGCCGAAGCGTGCGATGTGCGCACCTTGCCGGGCTTTGCCGAAGGCTGGATCAGCGTCCAGGACGAGGCCGCGCAATTGGCGGCTGACCTGCTGGATCTGGCTCCCGGCCAGCGCGTGCTTGACGCCTGCTGTGCACCCGGAGGCAAGACCTGCCACATTCTCGAAGTCGAGCCGCAATTGGCCGGCGTGGTCGCAGTGGATCTGGAAGCCAAGCGTCTGGTGCGGGTTCGCGAAAACCTTGAGCGTCTGGGCCTGAGTGCCGAGTTGATTGCCGCTGATGGCCGCGACACCGCCACATGGTGGGACGGCAAACCGTTCCAGCGCATTTTGCTGGACGCCCCTTGCTCGGCAACCGGCGTGATCCGTCGCCACCCCGACATCAAGCTGACGCGCCAGCCCGACGACATTGCCGCCCTCGCCGCCTTGCAAGGCGAGTTGCTTGACGCAATGTGGCCTACGCTGGAGGTCGGTGGCATCTTGCTGTATGCCACCTGTTCGACGTTGCCGACCGAAAACACCGAAGTGATCGAAGCCTTTTTGGCCCGAACCCCCGGTGCGCGGGAGCTGGATATTGCCGGTTCGTTCGGCATCAAGCAGCCGCATGGCCGTCAATTGCTGGCTCAAGAAGGCGGACACGACGGGTTTTATTACGCCAAGTTGATCAAGATCGCTGCCGTTCGCGGCTAAACAGGGACTGACGGCATGAAAATCATCATTCTCGGCGCAGGTCAGGTCGGCGGCACACTGGCCGAACATTTGGCCAGCGAAGCAAACGACATCACCGTGGTCGATACCGATGGCGAACGCCTGCGCGACCTCGGCGACCGGCTCGATATTCGTACGGTGCAAGGCCGCGCTTCGTTGCCCAATGTGCTGCGTCAGGCGGGCGCCGATGACGCTGACATGCTGGTGGCGGTGACCAACAGCGACGAGACCAACATGGTCGCGTGCCAAGTGGCGTACTCGTTGTTTCACACCCCTACCAAAATCGCGCGCGTACGTGAGTCGGCCTACTTGACCCGCGGTGAAGAGCTGTTCGACAACGACGCCATTCCAGTGGACGTGTTGATCAGCCCCGAACAAGTGGTGACCAACTACATCAAACGCCTGATTGAGCACCCCGGCGCCTTGCAGGTGATCGACTTTGCCGACGGCAAAGCCCAATTGGTGGCGGTCAAGGCCTACTACGGTGGGCCGCTGATTGGTCAGCAGCTACGCCAGTTGCGCGAACACATGCCCAATGTCGACACGCGGGTTGCCGCCATTTTCCGCCGTGATCGTCCGATTACACCCCGTGGCGATACCGTGATCGAGGCGGATGACGAAGTGTTTTTCATCGCTGCCAAAGCCAATATCCGCGCGGTGATGAGTGAAATGCGCCGCCTGGATGAAAGCTACAAGCGGATCGTGATTGCGGGCGGCGGGCAGATTGGCGAACGGCTGGCCGAAGCCATTGAAAGCCGCTATCAGGTCAAGATCATCGAGATGAACCCTGCGCGTTGTCGCTACTTGTCCGACACGCTCGACAGCACCGTGGTGTTGCAAGGCAGCGCCTCGGACCGCGATTTGATGCTCGAAGAAAACATTGCCGATGCCGACCTGTTTCTGGCCCTGACCAACGATGACGAAGCCAACATTATGTCGTCGCTGCTAGCCAAGCGTCTGGGCGCGAAAAAGGTGATGACCATCATCAACAACCCCGCCTACGTGGACTTGATTCAGGGCGGCGAGATCGATATCGCCATCAGCCCGCAGCTGGCCACTATCGGCACGCTGCTGGCCCACGTACGCCGTGGTGATATTGTCAGCGTTCACTCATTGCGTCGGGGCGCAGCCGAGGCCATCGAAGCCATTGCCCACGGCGACTCGAAATCGAGCAAGGTGATTGGCCGTCGTATTGGTGAGATTCACTTGCCCCCGGGCACAATCATTGGCGCGATCATTCGCGACGAAGAAGTGCTGATTGCCCACGACGCTACCGTGGTCAATGCAGGCGATCATGTAATCTTGTTCCTTGTGGATAAAAAGCATATTCGCGACGTCGAAAAGCTGTTCCACGTTGGGTTGAGTTTCTTCTAAGGAGATTGGCGTGCTGGAATCACTGGAAAAGATGCTGGCCAAGGGTGTGGATAACGCGTTACTGCGCTTTGGCCTGGGCAAGGGCTATCTCGACCTTGGGGATAACCTCAAAGCCGTTGAGCATTTGCAGGCTTGCGTCACGTTTGACCCCAAATATTCCGCAGCGTGGAAGTTATTGGGCAAGGCGCAATTGGCGGCGGGAAACAGGGACGCCGCACGCACGGTGTGGCAGCAGGGAATAGCGGCAGCGCAGGCCCACGGCGATAAGCAGGCAGAAAAAGAAATGGCCGTGTTCTTGAAGAAGCTCGATAAGCCAAAAACCTGAATGTGCAGGGTGAGAGTGGGCGCCAAAGCCTGACCACCCTCCACCATTCGATATCACGCCTTGGGCTTTTTGCGCGGCTTAAGGTACTTGGTCAAGCCCTGAAACCAGATGACCAACGCCGGGTTGCCTTTAATCTGAATCGACTTGTCTTGAATGCCGGTCATGAAAGCCAATTGCTTGTTCTTGGCTTGCATCGTGGCAAAGCCATAATCAGCGTCTTTGAAGGCAATGGCGAAAGCAGGCTCCGGGTACAGACCCGAATGGCTGGTGATGCGAAGGTTTTTGACTTTGAAGTGACGGGCCACTTTGCCATCGAGGGTTTGCAGCTGGAAAACCAGGTCTTTATCAACCAGTTGCTGTTGGAAAGCAGGGTTTTTACGGCTGGCTCTGCCCATCAGCAAGCCCAGCATCCAGAGCAAAAAACGAAATTTCATGTGCGCGCCTCGGGAAGTAATAACTAGCCGGCGCAGTGTAGCGATTTGAACAAAGAACACCACTTTTCTGCAGTGTTAGACGCAGAATAAGCAGATTTTGCCACTTATAGCCGCACAATCGGCTCAAACATTGTCAAAAATGGGCGCTGTCATACCAGCTCGCCCATTCCTTAAGCCACCTTCAATCGCGGCAATTGCCAGGCTTATGGGTTAACACTGTCTTTAAGAAACTTGCCCGGCTTGAAAGCCACGGTGTTGCTGGCCTTGATTTTCACCGGCTCGCCGGTTTGCGGGTTTTTACCGGTGCGAGCACCGCGATGACGTTGAATAAACGTACCGAAGCCGACCAGCGTGACGCTGTCTTTGCGGTGCAGGGCATTGGTGATTTCTTCGAGTACTGCATTGAGTACGCGGCTGGCTTGCTCTTTAGTGAGGTCAGCCTTGTCAGCGATAGCGGCGGCGAGATCTGGTTTACGCATGATGAAGCCTCTTTGACGGTTTTTTGTTGTTATGTCCGTGCTGCTCTCTAATGGAGCCGCGCTCAGGGCGCCGCAGGCTCTACTCTGCGGCAGACCGGTGTGAGAATGGCACGCGGCCAAATCCTGCGCCAGCCTCTGGCGAGGCTTTGTTGAGACAAGGCAATGTCATAAGCGACATAAACAGCGGTATTTACGCCAAAAGCGCAGGTAGCTCTTTATTGAGTGCCAGTTTTTCGCGAACCGCCTCACCCGTCAGCGCATAACCGAGCAAGTTGCCCTCCGCGTCGCGGCACAAGGCTTTAATGTCAGCACCCTGGCCTTCCACAGTCCACACCCCTTCGTAGCCGCGAGGCACAGGCGACACCACCAGAGGGCAAACCGGGGTTTTGACCGTAATGGGCATCGCGCCGTAGCTCACCGCTGTCGGGTTGCCTGCCAGTGTTTGCGCCAACGCCCGTGCACCGTTCATCAGGGGCATGACGTAGAGCAGGCTCAAGCCTTCCACTTCGGCGCAATCACCCAGCGCGTAAATATTGGCATGAGAGGTTTTGAGATGACGATCAACCTCGATACCGCGATTGACCTGTAGGCCGGCCGCCGCAGCCATATCAATGCGCGGACGCAAACCAATCGCAGAGACCACCACATCACAGGCAATCACGCTGGCGTCTGACAAATGTGCTTGCAGCCCATCGGCGGTGCGTTGCAGGCGGGTCAATACCGGGCCCAGATGCAAACGCGCCCCAAGGCTTTTCAGACCTGCTTGCACGGCCGCCGCAGCAGCAGGATGCAACAGGGTTGGCATGACTTGCTCACACGGGGCCACCATATCGACTTCGAAGCCACCGGCAATCAGGTCATTGGCAAATTCACAGCCAATCAGTCCAGCGCCCAGGATCAGCACACGGCGCTTGCCCGCTGCAGCAGTGCGAAAACGCGCATAGTCTTCCAGGTCGTTGATCGGGAAGATGGCGTCCTGCGCATCGCCTTCTACCGGCACCTGTACGGTTTGCGCACCCCACGCCAGAACCAGATCGCGGTAAGGCACCGCCTCTTCGCCAATCCACAGTTGTTTGTGGCCCGCATCAATACCGCTGATACGGGTGTGGATGCGCACTTGGGCATTAAGCTGCGCGGCCATGGCCTCCGGCGTCGCCATGCTCAGACCGTCAGCCTCTTTATTTTTGCCAAAGCCGGTGGACAGCATGGGCTTGGAATAGGAGCGCCCATCATCTGCCGTGATCAGCAATAACGGGGTCTCGCTGTCCAGCTTGCGAAACTCCCGGGCCAGGTTATAGCCAGCCAGCCCAGTACCCACGATCACGACAGGTGCGTTCATTCCATACTCCAGGGTTGAATCAGGTTGTTAAGGGATCAATCAGTTGATTTCGATCATCTCGAAATCCATTTTGCCGACACCACAGTCCGGGCACAGCCAGTCTTCAGGAACGTCCTGCCACAACGTACCGGGCGCAATGCCGTCATCCGGCCAGCCGTCGGCTTCGTTGTAAATCAGTCCACATACGATGCATTGCCACTTTTTCATGAAATTATTTCCTAGGGTTCAGGCCGCACGAGGCCACAGACTTGTCGAAACCTGCTGCGTTGCTCGTCATTTTCAGGGCGTTTTGTACTGATGACCACTGTGATATGCAAGCACGATTGCTGCCACTAACCGCTCAAGCGCTCATTCAATAGGCAGCGTGCTAAGCTCGCGGGCCTCAATGGCTGCCAATTATGACCTACCGTGTCGCACATGACGTCTCCACTGATCTCCCCTGTCTGGCTTGAACAAAGCCACCTACACACCACCCCTGATGAACAAACACTCGATTGGTTGTTCGACCAGGGCTCATTGACTCGCCGGCTTACCGCGCTTTCAGACGGCGCCTTTAGCGTGCTGCCGCTGCTTGAGGGCTGGCAGACGTTGCGCCAGGACGAGTGCACTGCGCTCGACCTGCCTGAGGGCAGCCGGGGCTGGGTGCGCGAAGTGTATTTGCGCGGGCACCAGCAACCGTGGGTATTTGCCCGCAGCGTCGCGGCACACAGCGCCCTGGAGCAGGGCGGGCTAAATCTGGAAGACCTGGGAACCCGGTCACTGGGGGAGCTGCTTTTTTGCGACCACGCCTTTGAGCGCGGCCCGTTGCAGGTATGCCACTACCCACGCGACTGGCTACCGGTGGCTGATCGGGCCGACCAACTTTGGGCACGCCGCTCACGCTTTGTACGCGACACATTAAGCGTACTGGTGGCCGAAATCTTCTTACCCCCCTTGTGGGCCATCCTGAGTGCCCGGCCGGAGAACAGCTGATGTACGTACGCCTGCTCAAATCGCTCAACCGCCTGAACCCTCGGGCCTGGGACTTTATTCAACTGACCCGTATGGATAAACCCATCGGTATCTACCTGCTGCTGTGGCCAACGCTGTGGGCGCTGTGGGTGGCCGCCAAGGGCGTACCGTCGCTGAGCAACCTGCTGATCTTTGTGCTGGGTGTGATCCTGACCCGAGCCGGCGGCTGTGTGATCAACGACTTTGCTGATCGCAAGGTGGACGGTCACGTCAAACGCACCGAACAACGACCTTTGGTCAGTGGAAAAATCAGCAGCAAAGAAGCGCTGGTGTTTTTTGCCCTGCTCATGGGTGCCAGCTTCCTGCTGGTGCTGTGCACCAATACCCCGACCATCTTGCTCTCATTTGGCGGGCTGGCATTGGCCGCCACTTACCCGTTCATGAAGCGCTACACCTACTACCCGCAAGTGGTATTGGGCGCAGCATTCTCGTGGGGCATGCCGATGGCGTTTACCGCCGAAACCGGAAGCGTGCCGGCGGCAGCGTGGCTGCTCTACATCGCCAACTTGCTGTGGACGGTGGGGTATGACACTTACTACGCCATGACCGACCGCGAAGACGACCTGAAAGTCGGGGTTAAATCCACTGCCATCCTGTTTGGCGATGCAGACCGCGTCATCATCCTCACACTGCAATGTTTGGCATTGGTTTGCCTGCTGTTGGCGGGCTCGCACTTTGAGTTGGGCGGCTGGTTTCATCTGGGCTTATTGGCCGCAGCGGCCTGCTTTGTGTGGGAATTCTGGTACACGCGAGACCGCGATCCCCAACGGTGCTTTAAAGCCTTCTTGCACAACCATTGGGCGGGATTGGCGATCTTTATCGGCATCGTACTCAATTACGCGCTGGGGTAACCCCTGTGCGCCGTGGGGCAGCGGCTCTGTGGTATTGACCACACGATGCTGCTGCACTCACGTTGTGCACTAGGCGGCCGCGAAAGATGAGTGCAACAACCACCCTCCAGTAAGGTGCCGCCCGGGCGTGTCGGATTCAACCCCAAAGTCTCCACCCACCCCGTGGGGTTGGGCAGGTACTGGTAGTTGTTGAGTCCGCCCGTCAGTTTGATCGAGGCGGGGGTCAGGTAGTGGCCGGTGAAGTTTATAGGCTTCCACATTGTTAGAAAGAAAAATTGGGTATTGGAATTTATTATGATGAGTGTGCTTTACCTCAAAGATGCAATCCATTCTTTAAAAAAAATATTTTGTTTACTCGGACAGTTTGTGAGGTTGTCGTCGTCGAAATCAAAAATATTTACCAAATCTGAACGTCTGGCTTGTTCGCCCATTTTTAATTCATACGCCATGAGCCCGGCAGTCATTTGTCTTGTACTTCTGGATGGATGAACATTTATTTTCGATCCTTTACAAAGGAAGTCAATGTCCGGCATCTGTTCACGCAGCTTTGCCAAGCAGGTGTATAGATCGTCTCCAGTCGAGATGAAATCTGAGTTTTTTATTTTCAAATGAATGCAGGGTGGATCTGTTGTATACGAGAGATCAGCTTTTACCAATGTATTATCTATTTTTAATATGATTTCTCGAAAGTCCACTTTTACTTTCCTGCAGGATTAGGGATTGAGTAACCAACGTAACTACCATCGGCATTGACTGGTGTAACCCCTAATATATCTTCTTTGAGAATTTGATTGGGGGATCGCAATTCCCATTTCTTCTGGCAACGGTACTTTGGTACCAAGCTCATGATTTACGTTACGGCCCTGTATTAATTTAAGAATATAGAATTGCCCTGGTTTTGTTCGGTAGGCAGTTCCGAAATCTATGGCTACATCAGCAGATGTAGAAGTACTTATAAAATTACTAGGGGCCGTCGCCGGGTTGACAACTCACCAGACATCATGAGTCTCGGCTCTGTAATTATTTTCAATACGCTCAACAAGCAATGGCGCACTGATAATTCCTTCTGTCGGATACTCCAATTCATTAGGTCTAAGTTCTCTTTCGAGTCGAAAAGACTCTTTACCATCCCACAGCCAAAGGGAACCACCCGCTCCGCCATTCCTGGAGCGAAATGTAGGAAATATTTTTAGCCTATCGGGCACTGAAATATTTTCCACGACGGATAGCAGGCCTTGATTTACCGCACTTTGAACAACTAGGAACGCAGAAAACTGTGGCTCACCCTCAACTAGCGTTGAAAAATCTTTTGGTTGCTTATTGTGAAATCCGGGAAAAACGCGAATTAAAAAACCGAACTCCTGGTGCTTATGAGTAACTTGCGCATATGCAACGCCTTGCGAGGTTAGTACCTGCAAAATGTCGCCAAGCTTTACTTTCTTAGCCATTTAAAATCCTTCATATCCAGCTTTTTTCAGTAGCTCAATACCGCAAATCAAACCCAGTTCATATTTGGTCAGGTTTTTGATAGACGTTATGGAGTTGATTTTATTGATTAGCGTGCCGCCATCTTTACCAAGGCCATGGTAGTGGTCAGTGCCTGCTCAACTGCCCGAGCGTCAGCACGAGATATATTGTCCAGCCCTCTGATTTTTGAAACCACTATCCCTTTTTGTCTGAGGTGAGATTGACCACGCTTAGCTATATCGTAGGCTATTGCAATATAACGAGCCATGCCATCAACAATGCAGTTATAAACACAGGTTTTTCCGCCTATATAGGCAACTTATCCTGGAGCTTTTATACCCGGACAATCCCCCCCCAAGCACTCATCAACTCCTACGGATCCAGCCACCCCATGAATTTAGCCGAGGGGGAGCGGCTAGGATCAAAGATATGTTTCAGAAAGTATGGGCGTTTTTAGTGCTATTCAAACATATTTTTATGTTATCAATAATGGCGGTACTTGGCAGCTTTGATCTTTGTTGCGATTCATTAATTTGTTGACATGCCACTGTTTTAGTAGGGTGTAATTTGGCTTGAGTATTCCCGCACGGGAAAATTTTTAACTGTGAAATTATTTTGATTCTTCAATATTAAATCTGCTCTTAACTATGTTTTGTGCTGCGCGAAGCTTGCTTAGAAGCTCTGTGATCGTATTCGCGGCGAGCAAAATTAATGGTGACTCCCAATGGTGGTCTTCGATTACGCGAACTTGAAATCGTCCATTTATATCGAAAGAAGGATACCAACCCGCATCTATTAACAAGTCATTACCATATTCAACTTGCAGCATATCTTCTTTTAATACAAAGAGGTCGCTTTTAAAGTTTTCACTGTCAATATTTGAAAGTTCGTCGTAGGTGATTTTTCCATCTAAAAAGTCTAATGCAATCATTTTGTAAGCTTCCTGAATTCTTGCTCAGTTATCGGATGCCCGTGAATGGTTTTGGCACTCAGTTCAATACGTATCCACCTACTAGTTTTGCCACCGCTGGCACCGATATCGCTTTCAAACTCCTTAACTTTCCACGGCTTACCATTGGTGCTTGATTTTCCATCCTTAAAAACCCCTCTTTCTAAGCTTTCTATGTCAGTTCCTGGCTTGTATTTTGCCGGGCCAGTTTTAGTGGATTCAATAATTGCTTTCCAAGACATGTTTTTTGACGGGCTATGCTTGTATCCGTGAGCTGTCCAATGGATCTCGTTATGCGCAGGCGCTTCTGGGTCTTCGCCAATATAATTTAGTTTTTGTTCCGGCGTTTCACCATTTTGCTCGGTGATTTTGCGCCCTAAATCCCCCGGACAAGAACTCAACCCCAACGGATCCACCCACCCCGTGGGGTTGGGCACGTACTGGTAGCTGTTGAGTCCACCCGCCAATTTGATCGGGTCGGGGGTCAGGTAGCGGCCGGTGTTGGGATTGTAGTAGCGATGACGGTTGTAGTGTAGTCCGCTTTCTTCGTCGTAATACTGGCCCTGAAAACGCAACGGGTTGCTGATTTCGTTGATGTCGAATTTGACGATGTTGCCGTACGCCCGGTAGTACGCCGACCAGACGATTTTCCCGCCTGAGTCGGTGAGTTCTTGCGGGGTGCCCAAATGGTCGAGCTGGTAGTAATAAACCTCGTTGGTGGTGCCGTGGCCTTTTAGCAGGGCCATCGGTTTGAAGGTGCCGGGTTCGTACACGTAGCTGCGGTACAACGGCCAGCCCTTAACACCTTTTTGGTAGATGTTTTCGGCGATCAGCCGGTCGCCTTGCCAGATAAATTGGGTGGTTTTGCCGTCCATGTCTTTGGCGATACGTCGGCCGAAGGCGTCGTAGCGGTAGGCGACGTCGCTGCCGTCGGGCAGGGTGATGCCGATCAGGCGGTGTTGGCTGTCGTAGCGGTAGTGGCGCACAAGACGTTGGCCGGCGCCGCGTCGTTCGCGCAGGAGGTTGCCGTAGGCGTCGTAGTCGAAGTGGCAGTCGCCTTGCATGAGCAGGCGGTTGCCTTTGATTTTGCCGTAGCTGCGGCCCTGACCGTTGTAGCTTTGGGCGAGGAGGTTGCCCGCCGGGTCGTGGGCGAAGTGTTCGACGTTGTTGGCGTTGCTGAGGACTTCGGTGAGGCGGTCAAGCGGATCGTAGGCGTAGCTTTTTTGGCCTTTGCGGCTGTCGGTGAGCAACCTCAGGTTGCTGTTTGCGTCGTATTGGTAGCTGCGCCGATAGTGGTAGTGGCCGCTGACTTCGCCGTTGTGGTCGAGGGGGTGGACGCGGTGTTCCTTGAGGCGCTGTTGTTCGTCGTAGTGGTATTCGCTGAGCACCGAGCCTTGTTGGCGCATGATCTCGCGCCCGTGTTCAAAGCGGTGGCCGGTGAGGCGCTGGCCGTTGAGGTGGATGGCTTTGAGCGCGCCACCGGGGTGGTAGAGGTAGTCAAGGCCGTTGCCGTCGGGCAGTGTGCAGTGGCTGAGTTGGCCGAGGGCGTCGTAGCGGTAGCGCAGGGTGGCCCAGCCCTGATGCTCGGTAATGAGACGGTCTTGCAGGTCGTATTCGTAGGCGAGTGGCCACTTGCCGTCGTCGACTTCGGTGAGGCGGCCGAGGCTGTCGTAGGTGTAGGTGATTTCACTGCCGTCGGGCAGGGTTTTGACCAGCAGGCGTCCGGCACTGTCGCGCTGGTAGGCGGTTTTCAGCGGTGGGGTGTCGCCGGAGAGGGTGTCGGGGTATTCGGTTTTTTCCAGCAGGTGGCCGTTGAGGTCGTAGGCGTAGGCGGTTTTGCTGCCGTCAAAGCCGATTTCCTGTCGCAGCAGGCCGTTGGGGTGGTAGTCGAGTTGGTAGTGCTCGTTGTGTTCGTTTTCGATGCCGGTGAGCAGCAGGCGGGCGTTGTCGTAGCGGTAGTTGAGCTGGCTGCCGTCGGGGTTGATGCGGCGGCTGATGAGGTGCAGGTGGTCGGCGTATTCGTAGCGGGTGATGTGCCCGCGTTCGTCGCGTTCGGCGGTGACTTTGCCGTAGGCGTTGTAGCTCCAGGCGCGGGTTTTGCCGCCGGGAAGGGTGATTTGGCTCAGGCGGCCTGCGGCGTCCCATTTGTAGTGGGTAAGGGCGCCGTCGGGTTCCTGCTGGGTGGTTTTGCGGCCTTGGGCGTCGTAGGCGTATTGGCGCTGGTTGCCGTCGGGCAGTCGTTCGCCGGTCAGTTGGCCGAGGGTGTTCCAGACCAGCTTGTGGTAGCTGTCGTCGGGGTGCTGAATGAGGGTGATTTTGCCCTGCGGGTTGTAGGTGTAGCGGGTGATGTGGCCGTCGGGGTCGGTCTGGCGGGTGATGTCGCCCTGGGCGTTGCGCTCGTAGTACCACTGCGCCATGCCGCGTCTGATTTTGCGCACGTGGCCGTCGAGGTAGCTGTAGTAGGTGGGTTCGTCCTGGGGCGGGATCAGGGCGGTGAGGAGTCCGCTTTCGTTGTACTGGTATTCGGTCACCGCGCCGAGGGGGTCTTTTTCAGCGATCAGGCGGCCTTGTTCGTCGTAGATTTTTTGATGGGTGGCGCCGTCCGGGTCGGTCTGGCTGACGAGGCGGGCGTTGCTGTCGTGTTCGTAGATTTGTCGGCTGCCGTCCTGATGGTGGACGGTGACGGTGCCGGCGTCGTCCCATTCATAGCGGGCGTGCATCTGCCCGAAGTTGTTCCAGTGGCGGATGCAGCGCGCTTGTTTGCCGCGGTGTTGCCACTCCCAGTAAAACGTCGCGCCACCGGCCAGTTGCCGCTCCTGGATGACGTGGTCGGTGTCGTAGCGGTAGTGCTCGGTTTCTTGCAGGGCGTTGGTGGCGCCGATCAGTTGGCCTGCGTCGTTGTAGCTGTAGGAGACGGGGGTGTGCAGGGTGGTCCAGCGTTCTAAACGCACGCGGTGTTTGGCGTAGTGCTCGTCGGAGCGTTCGATGAATTCGCGGCTGTGGTCGTAGTACTGGTAGTCGACGGCGCACAGTCGGTTGTTGTGGTAGCGCAGCATCAGGGCGCGTTCAAACTTGTCTTCGATGCGGTGCAGGCGACCGTCGCGATGGGTGATGGTCAGGCGGTTGCCGTAGGCGTCGCTGATGGCGATCAGTTTGAAGTCTTGAAAGTGGTAGAAACGGCGGGTTGTGCCCGCTTGGGCGAGGATCAGTTCGCCGTCTTTTTCACCCAGGTAGATCGCGGCGCGGGCCAGGCTGTTGGTGATGGCCGGGCGTTGTGCTGTGGGGCGCGGGAAGCGGGTCTGGCGGTTTTCGTGGTCGGTCCAGAGCAGTTCGTCGCCGTCTTCTTGCAGGCGATGGTTCAGGCTGTGGCTCCAACCGAAACCCAGGCTGCTTTGGCTTTCGACGGCGCTGGTGCGGTACAGGCGTGTCCACTCGAAGGGCAACACGCCGTCGAGCACGGTGTCGGTGAGGGTCAGCAGTTCTTCGCCGGTGACCATCGAGACCGGGCAGCCTTGGGTGCAGGTTTTGTCAGCCGGTTCGGCGGGCTGGTCGTTGAGGTTTTTCGATTGCGCCGGGACGTCGTCGACGTGCTGAACTTGCACGATTTCGGTGTAGCTTTGAGGTTTTGCGCGAACGGCTAATGAGGCGTCTGCGATGGATTCTGTAACCGCTCCACTCTCTGGATGAGTGACCTCAACCAGGCCTTTTTTCGCCGAATTAAAAACGCCTTCACCCTGTAAGAGTATGGGTTTGCTGAATTCAGTGTGGGTCGTCGAGCGGGCTTTGCTGGTGCGCATCAGCATGTCGATAAATGCATCCAGCAACTGCGTGGATTTGGCTGCTTTGCTCACGCCAACTGCAGCTGTTATCGCAGCTGTTATCGCAGCTTTTGCTACCAATCCCAGGCCGCCAGTCAGGATCAAGCAGACGCCAATGTTGATGAATGCTTCGCCGGCCAAGAGCCCGGCTTCGCCGGCCAAGAGCCCGACTATTTCGCTAAGGATGGGTGGCGGCATTAACCTGAGCCACGCAATAAGCGCTGAGAAATACGCCCATAACAGCGGCTCGTCAGTGGCCACCAAGTACAGGGGGTTGAGTGACTCTTTGGTACCGTTTAATAATTTTCCGAGTTGATCAGCACTGAAAAAAGCGCTCAGTCTTTTGAGGTGTTCCTCCGGGTGAGTCACGATGTGGAGCAGCTTGTTGATGTTTTCCCACAACGTCATCAAAGATTTGATAACGCCCTCGATCAGCGCCTCTGCATTGATCCATAGACGGCCTGCGCTACTGGCTTGCTCATACCTCTGCCACAACGGTAAATACTCGGTGTTCCATTGAGTGGTTAGCCAAGTGCCGAGCTCGTTGAGCAAGCCCTGATAGGAATTGAAAAAACGATCGATCTGCTCCGGGCTCGTCTGGGGGAAAAACGTAACGCGGTATTCCTGATTGGGTTTGCAGCCCTCCAGCAGCTTGCGGCCGCTTTCATCAATGAACGTGTTGATTTCCGGCGCATCGATGGCTTCTTCAAAGCCTTTGTTTCTGCCACTGAGGGGGTGAGGACGCAGCGGAGTCAGGCGTACCGGAGTGTTGCCAATCGGTACAAAATGCGCGGACTCAAAGGCGTGAACGAGCGTCAAGGTTCCGTCTATCGCACACTGGGCGTAGTTATTGGACGGGCCACGGCGCTTAACAGGACGGGTGATGGTGCTATCACCGGCACTGAACTTTTGCTCGACATCAAGCATGCCGCCAAAGAGTTTTTCGGTCTGTTTGCGATAGCCCACCAGGCAATCGTTGAATTGCACAAGGATGGTCTGCACATCCGGCAGAATGCTGTTGTGCCCGGTCGGCGTGTTGGCACTCATCGACCGAGTTCCTGCTGTATGTAGGCTATAAATCGCTGGTTATCGTCGTCCTGGGATGCATCCGAAAACGTTACGAAATGCTCAACCTTCTGGCGCAAGACCGACTCGGGCGTGGAGAAATACAGCTCGGCTCGAGTTTCTTTCAGCCACAGCATCAAATTGTTGATCACGTTAGTGAGGTCCTTGTCGGCGAGGGTGTTGAGCAGGTTTTGGGGAACCTCCCACCAGGGAAATGATTGAGCCGGGCGCGCCGCACCCTGGCCTACTGCCACGGGCTGGCCGTTGATCCAATAGCGGTCAAACACCGGTAGAACGTCAGTCGCCGCAGTGCTCAGGTGCTGAAGAATCGGCAGCCAGTGGCGGCCGTCCCAGAACCGAAAAAACACGGCCTCGCCGGCAGGCATCAAGACTTGAGTCAGGCCGCGTAAATGCTCAGTGATCAGTTCTGGGGCAGCGGTAGACACGGCCAGCCAGCCCCAATCGTCAGCGTCGGTTTCAGCTACCCACTGTAGAAACCCGCTGTCAGGCGTCAGGCTCAGTAAATAAGGCATGACAGGCAGCCAATCGGCGTAGGGCGTGTTGGCCCACAGCGCTATCGCTGGCTCGACCCCGCACCGTTTGCGGTAGGCCGCGAGCGGGTCGGCATCACTGGTTGAGCTGATCACCGCGTACAGGCTTTCACCGGGACGCAGCGGGTTTTTGGTCAGCCATTGCTGTGGGTCGAGGGGGTCAGATGTCACACACACTTCCTTCGCACTCTTCGCACAAAGGTGCGTGGCGTTTGGGGCTGTTGATTGGGTTGGGGGTCAGCAAGGCGGGTTGGGGCAGCAGCGCCACCAGATCCAGATCTAATCGGTCACTGACCCGTAGCCAATAAGAGAGGTAGGGCGTACTGATGAGCTGTTCGCCATCAATGGTCAGGTTGAAACGAAACGGGGGCTGTGAGGGTGACATCCTCGATTCCTTACGCTGCGGTCGCCCTGATGTAACAAAACGTCAGGGCCTAATCAGTGCGCAAGTGTGCAAAGGCTGTGTTGGTGCTGTATGTAGGATGGGTCTTATCGCGCTAGGGTTTTGTTTGATTGTTGAGTAGGAGAAATAATTTTGATGACGGCCTCCAGCGACATATTCAACTATACGAATGTCTGGGATCGCGCCTGATTCGCGGCATGTAATTTAATAGCCGTGTTGCACTCGACGGCTGCAACCGACCTACTTCATAACGAGACTTTAAGGGGGTTGCACAACGTTAATGTGCCGTGAAACTTAACAAACAGGGTTATTTGTAGGCTAATTCACACAATATTAAAGCCAACTTCCTACCCAATAAAACATTGTAGATGTCAGTTAGTGTGGACTATAAATGTAATACGTTATTACAAGTTACTTCAGCACTGATGTTTCTTGGCGCCATCCCGTTTTGCCTATCATCTTTAGTTACTGTGCTGACAAGGAGTAAGGATGTTGCGTTCCCTGACCCCTCCCGCCGCAAGTCGACCCTATAGCGAAGTTTGCCAACCCCATGGAGTGCCACAGCCGGCAGGTTCAACTGCTGACTTGGTGTGTGCTCGCATGGATGCAGGCAGGTTGCGTTTCTCCAGTCAGGAAGACCGACACCAAGCCTTTTCCAACGGTGTATTCCTGCTACACATTCCCGATGATCTGGATGTGGGCGCAGCCGATCAATTCGCCAATGAGTTCTATCGAGGGGACGCCAGCCTGTACGGGGGGTTCAAGGCATTAACCTCTACCTCATTTGACGACGCCTTGCTGGGGTTCCATCGCTGGGTCGATCAGATAGAGCAATTCTTGCTCGAACGCAGGTTCTGGGGCAGTCACTACCCCGTCGAGATTGCGCTTATCGGCGAACAAATGACCGCTTTATCCCAACAAATAGTCTGTGCCGCGCTGGAGTTTGCGGGCATCCCGCCTTCAGTCTGGCTAAGGGGGAGCGGCAGCTGTTCTCACGCAGAAGGCGCCTATCATCTGACGTTCAATCATTACCGCGCACAGCTGGACGCCGTGGGTTTGAGTTCGCACAAAGATGATGGCTTTCTGACGATTTTACGAACCACCCGCCAGGGACTTGAAGTGAATCGGTGTGGTCGCTGGGAACGTGTTGACGCCACACAAGATCTGTTCGTGATTAACTTTGGCTTATCAATGGAAATCCTGACGGCCCGCTGCCCGTCGCCGGTATCGGCTATTTTGCATCGGGTCTCGAAACAAACCGAGGATCGAACCAGCTTTGGTCATTTCAGCTCGAGCAACTTTATAGAGCGTGATCAAGGCTGCTTTACGTATTGTCCTGAACAAGGCCTGCAACGGGCACTCGGTAAACCGGCACTGTTACAGGCTCACAGCCGCGAATATTGCTCGCACATTCTTTATTCGGGCTGTTCTCGAGATGAAACAGCCTGATTGGCACCCGCCCAAGGGCAATAACAGCCTACCGCCAGAGTATGCGTGGCGTTTGCCGGGCGGCCTTGGCTCAGGGCTTGCAAAACAGGTTCGACAAAGCTGTTGCTCGCGTTGCAGGTAGCCCCTTCACTGTAAGGCCCGATGTAAGCCAATTTACCGCTGCGGTCCCAGATCGCGATGGCCGGACTGGCGCTCAAATGTTCTGCGCCGTGGACATTGGCCAAAGGTTTGAGGGCACCCAGGCTGATGGGCAGTTGGCCGTGTGTGCCGGGTCTTTGAACGGCATAAAACTCGACACCTTGTGGCGCGTAGTGGGCGACCAGCTCACTCAAGTGCTGGTAGTTGCCCACATTGCACGGGCAACCTGGGTCCCAGAAGTGCACGACGCGAATGGCGCCCGGCCCTGACAATTCGGCAGGTAAACGCAGCGTGTCCCCGGCGAACAGCACTGCTTGATCACTGAACGTGCGAATGTAACGGCCTTGAAACCAGTCGTAGGCCCACCATAACCCCACAGCGCATAACAGCGTCAGCAGACAGGCCAGAAGGTTTTTTAACGTGAACACAGGCATGCCATCGGGTCCTCGAAGGACGCGTAGCTTGCCATGCTTGAGCCGACAGATGAATATCGTCGGTCTATAAAGCCTGTTTGGAAATTGCTATGTCCTCACCCTTTTCTCCCGATGGCTTGCGCGCCAGCTTGCAACCCTTGAGCGCAGGTCAGCCACTTTCGAGCGATGGTTTGGCGTACCAGCATTTTTACGGGCTGGATTTTGCCCAACGACCTGCACCTGTGCGCCGGCAATTGGGACGCTTCAGTGCGGCAGGTTACGATTTGGTCAGCCAAGTCTGGTGGCCCGAACGTGCGGTAGCAACGCTCTTTGTGATCCACGGGTTTTACGACCACATGGGCTTGTACCGGCATGTCATCGAGTGGGGGTTGAACCACGGTTTCGCGGTGATTGCCTGTGACTTGCCAGGGCATGGGTTGTCGAGTGGCGAGCGCGCCAGGATTGATGATTTCGCGCAGTATCAGGCGGTGTTACAGGGTTTGTTTATCGAAGCACAAACACTGGATTTACCTAAGCCCTGGCATCTATGTGGCCAGAGTACGGGGGGCGCCATTGTGCTGGACCATGTCCTGCGCTATGGCGATTCAAGCCCGGCTCAGGGGCAGGTGGTATTGCTGTCGCCATTGGTCAGGCCCAAGGACTGGAACTGGTCGAAATTCAGTTATTACCTGCTTAGGCCTTTCGTCAAAGGAATCGCCCGGCGCTTCAGCGAGAATTCCAATGACCCCGACTTCTTGCCTTTTCTTCAAGCCGATCCCTTGCAGCCATTAAGGCTGCCAACCGCATGGGTAGGGGCGCTCGCACGCTGGATACCCCGTATCGAAAACGCACCGCCTTGCACCCGGCAGCCCATAGTCATTCAGGGCTCGGCCGACAAAACCGTCGATTGGCAACACAACCTTGAAGTGTTGAACGCCAAGTTCAAGCAGCCGCAGGTGCTGGTGTTGCCGAACGCGCGGCATCATCTGGCGAATGAGACGGCTGAGATACGCGAGGAATACTTTGCGTTTCTGGACCGTTTTTTTTGAGCTGAGCCGAGGGTGTAGAACCCTGCTGAGTACCGTGTTTCATAGGTACTCAGCAGAGTCTGCTCAGTCCTTTTTGAGGACTTTGGCCAAGACGATTTTCGGCCCTTTCATCTTCTTGATGATGATGCGCAAGCCTTCCACTTCAAGGGTTTCTTCTTCCTCCGGCACCCGCTTCAAGGTGTCGTAGATGAGCCCCGCAATGGTTTCGGCCTCTACGTGATCCAAGTCAACGCCCAGCAAGCGCTCGATCTTGAACAACGGCGTGTCACCGCGCACCAGCAGTTTGCCCGGCTGGTACGAAAGAATACCGCGCTCAGCCTTGCGATGTTCGTCTTGAATATCGCCGACCAATACTTCCAGCACGTCTTCCATCGTCAGGTAACCGACCACTTTGCCATCGGCTTCTTCAACCAGAGCGAAGTGCGCGCCGCCCTTGCGGAAGCGTTCGAGCAACTGCGACAGCGGCATATGACGCGACACGCGCTCCAGAGGGCGGGTCAGCTCTTCAAGATTGAAGGTCTCGGGCAAGTGATCGAGGTCGGCCAGTTCCAGCAACAGGTCTTTGATGTGCAGCAACCCGAGGAACGTGTTGGTTTCAGCATCGTAGACCGGGTAACGGCTGAATTTGTGACGACGAAACATCGCCAGAATTTCTTTCAGCGGTGCTTTGGAGTCCAGGGTCACCAGGTCTTCACGGGAGTTGGCCCAGTCGACCACTTCCAGCTCACCCATCTCGACCGCCGAGGCCAGTACGCGCATGCCTTGGTCGCTGGGGTCCTGACCACGGCTGGAGTGCAGAATCAGCTTAAGTTCTTCACGGCTGTAAGCGTGGTCATGATGGGCACCCGGCTCGCCCTGCCCTGCAATCCGCAAAATGGCATTGGCACTGGCGTTGAGCAAATAAATGGCCGGGTACATCGCCCAGTAGAAGAGGTACAGCGGCACGGCGGTCCACAGCGACAACGTCTCAGGTTTGCGGATGGCCCAGGATTTTGGCGCCAGCTCGCCCACCACGATATGCAGGTACGAAATGACAAAGAAGGCGGCAAAGAACGACACGCCTTTAATCACTTCGGGCGATTCGACACCGATAGCGCCCAGCAGCGGCTCCAGAATATGGGCGAACGCCGGCTCACCAACCCAACCCAGGCCCAGCGATGCCAGCGTAATACCCAGCTGGCAGGCTGACAGATAGGCGTCGAGCTGATTGTGAACAATGCGCAGGATCCGGCCGCTCCAGCCGTTAACGTCGGCAATGGACTCGACCCGTGTGGCGCGCAATTTGACCATGGAGAATTCAGCGGCAACGAAAAATCCGTTGAGCAGAACCAGGATCAGAGCAAAAAGAATCATGCCGAAATCGGCGAAGAGTGAGGCGAGGGTCAAACCAGGGGAAGGGTCCATGATGGAGTTTTACGGGTTCCGTTATTTCGAGAAAAGAAGGGGTTCAGGTCTGTTAATCAGACAGATGTAACGCAATGTAGCGGCTGATGCGGCCCTTGCCTAGTGGGCAAAAGCCGCAGGTGCTTAGTCATTGGCTGTCGAAAGCGCAGGTCTGGTCACCTGCGAGGCAGCGAAATGGCAGGTAAAGGTGCTGCCATGCCCCAGCACGCTGCTGATTTCCAGACGCGCGCGGTGGCGCAGCAAGACATGTTTGACGATGGCCAGGCCCAATCCGGTGCCACCCGTGCTGGCATTGCGACTGGAGTCCACGCGGTAGAAACGCTCAGTAAGACGCGGCAGGTGCTTGTTGTCGATGCCGACACCGGAGTCCTGAACACTGAGGTGCGCGCCCGATGCATCGGCCCACCAGCGGATCTGAATGCTGCCACCGTCCGGGGTGTATTTGACCGCGTTGAAGATCAGGTTGGAGAACGCACTGCGCAGCTCGGTTTCACTGCCCTTGAGGGCGGCATGACTTTCAACGTCCAGCGTGATGGTCTGGTTGCGCTGCCCGGACAAGGCTTTGGCATCGCCCTTGATCGACTGCAACAAGGCGTCGATGGCCACCGGCTGGTTATCGGACGGGTAGTCCGTGGCCTCAAGCTTGGCCAGTAACAGCAGGTCGTTGAGCAAGGTTTGCATACGTTCGCCCTGTTGCTGCATTTGCGACAGCGGGCGTTTCCAGCGCGGGTTCACATCATCAACGTTATCGAGCAAGGTTTCGAGGTAGCCGCAAATCACCGTCAGCGGTGTGCGCAACTCATGGGAGACATTGGCGATAAAGTCTTTACGCATTTGTTCAAGCTGGTGCAGGCGGGTGACATCACGCACCAGCATCAGGTGTTCATTATTGCCGTAGCGCGTGATGTAGAGCTGGATGTGCAGGTGGTCGTTGACCGGCGAGGGAATATCCAGCGGCTCAACGTAGTTACCCGCCTCAAAATATTCCTTGAAGCGAGGGTGACGCACCAGGTTGCTGACGGGCTGACCGCTGTCCTGAGGGGTCTTGAGCCCCAGCAAGGTTTCAGCGGCACGGTTCCACCATTCAAGGTTGCCATCGCTGTCGAGCATCACCACAGCGTCCTTGAGCGCAGCCGTGGACTCTTGTACCCGATCGATGACCGCCTGCAGACGCCCCCGTGCACGTTGGTCGCGACGTTGCAGGTGGTAGATGCTGTCAAACACTTCCCCCCACAAGCCGTAGCCGTCTGGAGGTGGTTCATCAGGTTTGTGCTGGCGCAACCAGTGGTGCAAGCGCAGTAACTGCTTGAGGGTCCAGCCCAGATAAAGTGCCAGGCCCACAGCCAGGCTCAATCCGTAATAGCCGCTGACAAGCCCGATCAACAGGCAACCGCCGATCAGAAGCACTAAATGACGAATCAGCGTGCTATGCCATTTTTGATTCAAGATCATACGTCCTGTTATGAGCTACTCGTTGCTAGCCTACAGCGCAACCGCATCAGGCTGGGCACTGGCGAAAGGCGGCTGGCAGCTTATGTCAGGCTTTGGTGGAAAACCGGTAACCGGTGCCGCGCACGGTTTGTACCAGATTTTCATACGCCTCGCCGAGCGCCTTGCGCAGGCGGCGGATGTGCACGTCTACCGTACGCTCTTCCACGTACACGTTGCCGCCCCAGACCTGATCAAGTAATTGACCGCGGGTATAGGCGCGTTCCTGATGGGTCATAAAAAACTGCAACAAGCGGTATTCGGTGGGGCCCATTTCGGCCGGAGTGCCGTCAATGGTCACTCGGTGGCTGATGGGGTCGAGCAGCAAACCACCGATTTCGATAGGTGATTCGGTATCGGCCGGGCCGGCACGGCGCAGCACAGCCTTGAGGCGGGCGACGAGTTCACGGGGTGAGAAGGGTTTGGTGATGTAGTCATCAGCCCCCACTTCCAGGCCCTGGATTTTATTGTCCTCTTCGCCTTTGGCCGTCAGCATGATGATCGGAATATCGTTGGTCAGCTCTTCACGCTTGAGGCGGCGGGCCAGTTCGATGCCCGATGTACCACCGGGGAGCATCCAGTCGAGCAGGATCAGATCGGGTTTGCGATCAACGATGATGGCGTGGGCGTCTTGAGCATTGTCGGCTTCAAGGCAGTCATAGCCTGCCATTTCCAGTGCCACCGCGATCATCTCGCGGATGGGTGCCTCGTCATCAACGATCAAAATGCTCCTGCCAGCCATGCCTTAATCCTCTTGTCATTTAACTGTCTTGTGGCGCATTAGATAACGCAATTATTGCAGTTGTGTGACAGGTTTGCCGGTTACAGGACTAGCGACACCAAACTCCCACACTCGGCATTGCCTAAAACGCTATTCTGTAGGGGATTTTTCCCACGCAGAATGTGAACCGCCCCATGCCTAACTGGAACCATTACGTACAGCGCGTCCTTGAATTGATGAAGCGCTATCCAGGGCTGATCGCGGTGTTCGGCTTTTTCTCGGGCGTGGGCAGTTTTATTCTGGTAGACCGTCAGCAAGGCATGGCCCGCTGGATCGCGGTCATCCTGTTGGTGAGCTGGGTTTGGCTCATGCTGGAAAATACCTTTACGCAGTTGTTCACTCGGGTGTTCAAGCGCGAAATCCCGCCCCCCCTGCTGCGCTATGCCACACAGATGATCCATCAGGAGAGTCTGTTTTTCGTCTTGCCGTTTTTCTTCATCACCACGACCTGGAACAGCGGCCAGTTGGTGTTTACCGGACTGCTCGGTGCCAGCGCACTGGTCACCATTACCGACCCTCTGTATTACCGATGGCTGGCCCCCCGGCGCTGGCTGTTTTTGGCGTTGCATACGCTGGCCCTGTTTGCGGCGCTGCTGACAGCCCTGCCCATCATCCTCAACCTGACCACTTCAGAGAGCTACAAGTTGGCACTGGGGGCCGCCGTACTGCTTTCAATCCCAAGCTTGGCCGTCAGCTTGCCCCTTAAAACCTGGCGCGGCTGGTTGGTACTGCCTTTGATCGTATTGGCGCTGGGCAGCACCGGCTGGCTGCTACGCTCCTGGGTGCCGCCCGCCACGCTGTGGATGACCGAAGTGGCCGTAACCACGCAACTGCAAGACCGCACACCGGGTGACAGCATCAAGCAGATCAGCGTGAGTGAGCTACGCAGTCGCGGGTTGTACGCCTACACATCAATCAACGCCCCTCGGGGCCTGAATGAGCGGATTTACCACGTATGGCAGCTCAATGGTCAGGAAGTAGACCGCATTGCGCTGGACATCCATGGCGGGCGCAAAGAAGGCTATCGCGCCTGGACCCACAAGCAGAACTTCCCGCCCAACCCGGTGGGTCGCTGGCAAGTGAGGGTACTGACAGAAGACGGGCAGATGATTGGGGTCTTGCGCTTCAGGGTTAACCCAGATCAATCGCCAGCGCCTGATACTCAGGCAAACTGAGGCACTTTTTCGAGACTGTGCTATTACATAGAGTCTGCGTTTAAGCGTATTGAGCATGGAGCTGACGACCATTACAGCCACGGCGGGCACTGCCCAACTAGACACCTCAAGCAATCCGGCGCGGCTGCGACTCAGCGGCGACTGGACGCTTGCTCATTACACCAACCTCAAACAGCAAACCGAGCAACTCGCTGGCCAATACGACGCCCAGACGTCGATTGATCTGGACGAAGTCTCGAACATCGACACCGCCGGGGCTTCATTGCTGGTTGAGTTGCTGGGTGCTGAGCGCGTCAGTCAATTGACCGAGACCGCACAGACACTTCCCGCTGCCGATCGGGCCCTGCTGCAAACGGTTTACTCGTCCATGCGCGACTTTTGCGTGCCGGTCAAAACGGTTCAGCAGAATGTCATTACTCAGTTGTTGTGCCGAATTGGCAGCGCCGTCTACAAGCTTTGGCAGGACACGCTGCAACTGCTGGGCTTTATCGGTCTGATCCTGCAAACCCTGGCGCGCAATCTGCTTCGGCCCACGCAGTGGCGCATTACCCCCGTGGTTGCGCATATCGAACAAATTGGCCTCAATGCTGCGCCCATCGTCATGTTGCTGACCTTCATGGTGGGCGCCGTGGTGGCCTTTCTGGGGGCTACGGTGCTGGCCAACTTTGGTGCCGGCATTTTTACCGTCGACCTGGTGGCGTTTTCCTTCTTGCGCGAATTTGGCGTATTGCTCACCGCCATCCTGCTGGCAGGCCGCACAGCCAGCGCCTTTACGGCACAAATCGGCTCGATGAAAGCCAATGAAGAAATTGATGCCATCCGCACCCTGGGCCTTGACCCAATGGACCTGCTGGTTTTGCCAAGGGTGCTGGCCCTGTTGATTGTCCTGCCCTTGCTGACCTTTCTGGCAATGATGGCCGGCATCATCGGCGGCGCCGTGGTCTGCGTGGTCTCGCTGGGCATCTCGCCCGACATGTTTATTTCAATGCTGCACTCCGACATCAGCGTCAAAAACTTTCTGGTCGGCATGGTCAAGGCACCGTTTTTCGCCTTTCTGATCGCGGCAGTGGGGTGCCTTGAAGGCTTTAAAGTCAGCGGCAGCGCTGAGTCGGTGGGCGAACACACGACGTCCAGCGTGGTGCAATCGATCTTTATCGTGATTGTGCTCGACGCGGTAGCGGCGCTGTTCTTTATGGAGATGGGCTGGTGAAAAGTCCAACGCGAACGCCCGGCGAGGCGGTCATCGAGGTACGAGACCTGTGCAATCGCTTTGGCACCCAGAGCGTGCACGAGCATCTGGACCTTGATGTGTATAAAGGGGAAATATTGGGCGTAGTCGGCGGCTCGGGTACCGGCAAATCGGTATTGCTGCGCAGTATTGTCGGCCTGCGGCGGCCCAATGAAGGGCAAGTGCGCGTGTTCGGGCAAGACTTGATGAGCCTGCCCGAAGAACAGCGCTCCAAGCTTGAGCGACGTTTCGGCGTGTTATTCCAGATGGGCGCGTTGTTTTCATCGCTGACCGTGACCGAGAACATCGCCCTGCCCTTGATCGAACACGCTGGTTTGAGCCGCCCTGACGCCGAACACCTGGCACTGGTCAAATTGGCGTTGGCCGGGTTGCCGCTGGTGGCGGCCAATAAATACCCGTCCGAACTGTCTGGCGGGATGATCAAGCGTGCGGCACTGGCCCGAGCGCTGGCGCTGGATCCGGACATCCTGTTTCTCGATGAGCCTACGGCCGGCCTGGACCCGATTGGCGCAGCGGCATTTGATCAACTGATTCTAACCCTGCGCGATGCGCTGGGTTTGAGCGTGTTTCTGGTCACTCACGACCTCGATACGCTGTACACCATCACTGACCGGGTGGCGGTGTTGTCACAGAAAAAAGTGTTGGTGGCAGCACCGATCAGCGAGGTCGAGAACTTCGACGACCCTTGGATTCATGAGTATTTCCATGGCCCCCGTGGCCGCGCCGCGTACGAAGCGGCAACCCAGCGCAAGGAGCATTAACATGGAAACCCGCGCCCATCATGTACTGATTGGCTTGTTCACCGTTCTGGTCGTGGTGGGCGGCATGCTGTTTGGCCTGTGGTTGGCCAAATCGAGCATGGACAACACCTTCAAGGACTACGAAGTGGTGTTCAACGAGGCTGTCAGCGGCTTGTCCAAAGGCAGTTCGGTGCAATACAACGGCATCAAGGTAGGCGATGTCATTGAACTGCGCCTCGATGACAAAGACCCGCGTCGGGTTTTGGCATTGATTCGCCTGGCCGCCAACACGCCCGTCAAGGTCGACACCAAGGCCAAACTGGCACTGACCGGTGTAACGGGAACCTCGATCATCCAGCTCAGCGGGGGTGACCCCAACAGCCCACCTCTCAAAGGCAAAGACGGCAAGTTGCCCGTGATTGTTGCCTCGCCCTCGCCCATTGCGCGCTTGCTCACCGATGGCACCGACGTGATTTCCAACGTCAATATGTTGCTGCACAACGCCAACAAACTGTTCTCGCCTGAAAACGTCGACAGCTTTGGTAAAACGCTGAGTAATCTTGAACAGACGACGTCGGCCATTTCGAGCCAGCGTGGCGATATTGCCCAAACGCTCAAACAGCTTTCGCTTGTTGGCAAGCAGGCCACGGCAGCGCTGGAGCAAACCACCACGCTGATGCGCAACGCCAATGGCATTTTGAATACCAAGGGCCAGCAGATGTTCAGCGACGCGGGTCAGGCGATGAAATCGCTGGAGCAGAGCACTCAGACCATCAATACGCTGATCAACAACAACGAGGATTCGCTCAACAATGGCATGCAAGGGCTTAACCAGCTTGGCCCAGCGGTCAATGAACTGCGCGAAACGCTGAGTACGTTGCGCGCCATTTCGCGGCGACTGGAAGCCAATCCAAGCGGTTTCTTGCTGAACCGCGAACAGACCAAGGAATTCACGCCATGATCCGTCCCAATCGCCTTGCTGGTTCAGTGTTTTTGGCTGTAGGCCTGGGCTTGCTCAGCGCTTGTTCGATCTTGCCCAAGCCGCAACTGGTCGACCAGTACATCCTGCCCAGCGCACAAGCCCCCGTGGCCAGCCGCAGCGGTGCAGTCAACTGGTCGCTGCGGCTCGACAAGCCGATGGCCAGCCTGGCGCTGAACAACCAGAACATCGCCGTCGTACCGCAGAGCAATCTGGTCAGCTATTACAAGGGCGCACGCTGGAGCGACCCCGCACCGGCGCTGGTGCGTAACCGACTGCTCGATGCCTTTTTGCAGGATGGCCGAATTAAAGGCCTGAGCACTGATGACAGTAACTTGCAGGCCGACTATGAGTTAGGCGGTGAGCTGTTGGCGTTCCAGACCCATTACAACGGTAACAACCCTGAAGTACTGATCCAGTACAACGCACGGCTGGTGCGCACCAGTGACCAGCGCGTGATCGGCTCCAAACGATTTGATGTTCGCCAGCCGTTGAATGATCCAAAAGTGCCGAGCGTGGTAGCCGGCTTCGGTCAGGCCGCTGATGTGATGTCTGCACAAGTGGTTCAGTGGGTCATACAGCAGGGGCAAGGGCAAAAATCACTAAAACCTTAGTGGGCAAACCCACGCCCTGCCGCCGGATGATTCTCACGGCTGAGTCGAATCCTGCCCCAGCCACTTTGAGACAAAGCGGCCAGACGACCGTCAGCTTTGATGCGCTGCAGAGCCTTGTTCAAGCTGGCCTGGAAGGCGGGATTACCTTTCTGAAACGGGATGCTCAGGTTCACTTGCGACTGCAAGTAGGTGTAGCTGTAGGGTTCGGTGAAGTCGAAGCGAGCCTCATGTTCAGGGGGCAAAGCGGCAGGGACAATGGCCACGTCGTATTTGCCGCTTTCTACACCTGACAGCAGGTCATCGTTGTCCGTGATCAGAAGCGAGGGTTTAACCTCCAGCTCTTTGGCCAATAATTCCCCCAGCTCCACGTCGAATCCCGTTAACCGGCCCTCTTGCTTGAAGCTGAAAGGGGCCAGGTCGGCGCTCAAGGCAACACGCAGTTCGCCACGGTCGTTCACCTCGTCGATCAACTCTGCTTGAGCAAAAGGGCTCGCCAGCGGCAATAAAAGCATAAGTCCCGACAGAAAACGCATGGTCACTCCTTTGAATGTGATGCAGCGATTGGCACTCAGCGTGCGCTTTGCTTTATGTTGTTCGAATGCGGCGTTTGACAGCGTTTTGCCAAAAAGTTGTCTTACCCCCACGCATTTCGCAAAAAACCGGAGAAATAAATGAAAGCTCTACTGTCTCGTGTTGCGCTGGCTTCAATGCTGATGGGCGCCTCGGTCATGGCCACTGCAGCTGGCCTGGAATCCGAGCCGGCTCCAAAAGGTGCCAAGGTGTTTATCATCGAGCCTAAAGACGGTGCGACCGTTGATCAAACCTTCACCGTCAAGTTCGGCATCGAAGGCATGCCTTTGGCACCCATCACCGAAGCCACCCCGCACGCAGGCCATCACCATCTGCTGATCGACGTTGACCAACTGCCCGCTGAAAACGCGCCCATCCCGGCAGATGCCAACCACATCCATTTCGGCAAAGCCCAAACCGAAACGCAAGTGACCCTGCCACCGGGCAAACACACCTTGCAGCTGGTGCTGGGTAACCAGGTTCACGTGCCCTTCAAGCCAAGCATCGTGTCGGAAAAAATCACGGTTAATGTGAAGTAAGGTTTCGCCCATAAAAAAGGGAGACCCGAGGGTCTCCCTTTTTCAATGAAGCGCAATCAGAACAATACGCGGCAACGAATAGTGCCATTGATCTTTTGCAGCTTCTCTTGCGCCAGGTCCGAGGACTCGGCGTCGACGTCGATCACTACGTAGCCAACTTTCTCATTGGTTTGCAGGAACTGGCCGGAGATGTTGATACCGTTTTCGGCGAAGACCTTGTTGATCTCGCTCATCACACCCGGAATGTTTTCGTGGATGTGCAGCAGGCGGTGCTTGCCAGGGTGAGCAGGCAGGGCAACTTCCGGGAAGTTCACCGACGATACGGACGTACCGTTGTCGCTGTACTTGACCAGCTTTTCTGCCACTTCCAGACCGATGTTAGCTTGCGCTTCAGCGGTGGAACCGCCGATGTGCGGAGTCAGGATCACGTTGTCCAGACCACGCAGCGGGCTTTCGAACACGTCGTCGTTGGAACGCGGCTCTACCGGGAACACATCGATTGCCGCGCCGATCAGGTGTTTGTCCTTGATCGCATCGGCCAGCGCGTCCAGTTCAACCACGGTGCCACGTGCCGCATTGATCAGAATGCCGCCCTTTTTAATGGCACGGATTTCTTTCTCGCCGATCATCCACTGAGTCGCTGCGGTTTCTGGCACGTGCAAGGTCACGATATCGGACATGCCCAACAGTTCGTGCAGATTGCCGACCTGTGTCGCGTTGCCCAACGGCAGCTTGGTCACGGTGTCGTAGAAGAACACCTGCATACCCAAACCTTCAGCCAGAACAGACAACTGAGTGCCGATCGAACCGTAGCCGACGATGCCCAGTTTTTTGCCACGGATTTCAAAGGAGTTGGCAGCGCTTTTGATCCAGCCACCACGATGGCAGGATGCGTTCTTCTCAGGGATGCCACGCAGCAACAGGATCGCTTCAGCCAGCACCAACTCAGCCACCGAACGGGTGTTGGAGTAAGGGGCGTTGAAAACAGCGATACCGCGTTCGCGAGCAGCGTTGAGGTCTACCTGGTTGGTGCCAATGCAGAAACAACCAACAGCAACCAATTTCTTGGCGCAGTCGAACACTTCTTCGGTCAGCTGGGTACGAGAACGGATGCCGATAAAATGGGCATCAGCGATCTTTTCCTTCAGCTGGGCTTCAGGCAAGGAGCTGGTGATGTACTCGATACTGGTATAACCAGCCGCTTTAAGTACTTCAACAGCCGATTGGTGGACGCCTTCCAAAAGAAGGAACTTGATCTTGCTCTTATCGAGAGAAGTCTTGCTCATCTGCGTAAACCTGTGTCCCAGAGAAAAATGGCAGGGAATTGGACAGCCTGAGCTGACCTGACCGGCGAGAATCCTGCACCGAGAATCGTCCTACGGCTCGATTCTGCGCGGGGGCCGTATGCTAGCATAAGCGCCCCGCTAAACACCCATTCCTGCGACGTGAAGCGTTCTCAGGATGACCATGAATTGTTCGAGAGTTCTGTTGATGACCCATCCTGCCGTAATTGAAGAGCTAAAGACCCTGGTTGAACCTGGAAAGGTTTTGACCGACGCCGATTCCCTCAATGCATATGGCAAGGACTGGACCAAGCATTTCGCCCCTGCGCCCGTGGCCATTGTGTTCCCCAAAACCACCGAGCAAGTGCAAGCCATCGTGCTCTGGGCCAACACTCATGACGTGGCACTGGTACCTTCGGGCGGGCGCACGGGTTTGTCCGCAGCGGCGGTGGCGGCCAATGGCGAAGTGGTGGTGTCGTTCGATTACATGAACCAAGTGCTGGACATCAACCTGACCGACCGCACGGTGGTTTGCCAGCCAGGCGTCGTGACCCAACACCTGCAAAATCTGGCCGAAGAAAACGGCCTGTACTACCCGGTAGATTTCGCTTCGGCAGGTTCCAGCCAGATTGGCGGCAACATCGGCACCAATGCCGGTGGTATCAAGGTGATTCGCTACGGCATGACCCGCAACTGGGTGGCGGGCATGAAAGTCGTGACCGGTAAGGGCGACGTGCTTGAGCTCAACAAAGACCTGATCAAAAATGCCACGGGCTATGACATGCGCCAGCTGTTTATCGGCGCCGAAGGTACGCTGGGTTTTGTGGTCGAAGCCACCATGCGCCTGGATCGCGCGCCTAAAAATCTGACCGCGATGGTCTTGGGCACGGCGGATTTCGATTCCATCATGCCGGTGTTGCACGCCTTCCAGAACAAGCTTGACCTGACGGCCTTCGAGTTCTTCTCAGACAAGGCGCTGGCCAAGGTCATGGCACGCGGTGATGTACCTTCGCCCTTTGACACTGACTGCCCGTTCTACGCCCTGCTGGAATTTGAAGCGACCACGGAAGAAGTGGCCAATGCGGCGCTGGAAACGTTCGAACACTGCATGGAAGAAGGTTGGGTACTCGATGGCGTGATGAGCCAGAGCGAGACCCAACTGCAAAACCTGTGGAAATTGCGCGAGTACATCTCCGAGACCATTTCCCACTGGACGCCGTACAAAAACGACATTTCGGTGACCGTCTCCAAAGTCCCGGCGTTCTTGAAAGAAATTGACGCCATCGTCGGCGAACATTACCCGGACTTCGAAATCGTCTGGTTTGGTCATATTGGCGACGGCAACCTGCACCTGAACATCCTCAAGCCTGAAAACTTGAGCAAGGACGAGTTTTTCGCCAAATGCGCCACGGTGAACAAATGGGTATTTGAAACCGTCGAGAAGTACAACGGTTCAATCTCGGCTGAACACGGTGTGGGCATGACCAAACGCGACTACCTGACTTACAGCCGTTCGCCGGTAGAAATCGAATACATGAAGGCGCTCAAAGCGGTATTCGACCCTAAGGGCATCATGAACCCCGGCAAGATTTTTGCGGTTTAACCTACAACACTGATCACGTAGCAGCGGCCGCAGGCCGCGTTCGATTGCGCAGCGATCGTACACCCTGAGAACACGGTTAGGCAGGCCACTGCGGTTTTCCCATTTCGACGGCTACGCCGCCGGACGCAGCCTGCGGCAGCTGCTACGAGATCACGTTCAGTCCTTTGAAGCACCCATCAGCGGAGTCGGTCAATGAGCTATCAGCACCAGTATGTCGACGGTACCCGGATTCACTTTCCTATCGGCAAGGTGGTCTGCATCGGGCGTAACTACGCCGAACACGCCAAAGAGCTGGATAACCCGATCCCGACTGAACCCCTGCTTTTTATCAAGCCGGGCAGTTGTGTGGTCGCGCTGGACGGTGGCTTTGCCATTCCTAAAGATCGCGGCTCGGTGCATTACGAAGCCGAGATTGCAGTGCTGATCGGCAAGCCACTGTCGAATAACCCAAGCGCTGAAGAAGTCCTGGACGCCATCTCCGGTTTCGCCCCCGGCCTGGACCTGACCCTGCGCGAAAAGCAGGCCGAGCTCAAAGGCAAAGGCTTGCCGTGGGAAATCGCCAAATCCTTTGACGGCGCCTGTGTGCTCGCACCTTTCGTGCAAAGCAGCACCTTCGCTGACCTCACTGACATTGGTATTCGCCTGACCATCAACGGTGAAGTCGTTCAGGACGGTAACAGCTCCATGATGCTTAACCCGATCGTACCGATGATTCAGCACATGGCGTCGTGCTTCTCGTTGCAAGCCGGTGACGTGATCATGACCGGCACCCCGGCGGGTGTCGGCCCGCTGAATGTGGGCGATAAGTTGATCCTTGAGTTGCCGGGCGCGAGTCGTTTCGAAGGCACCGTGGGTTAATACGGGATTAAAGGCCTCCCCTTTCCATAACGGGAAAGGGTGAGAGCCCTCCTGCCATAAACCTTCCATTTCGTATGGTCTGCTGCGCAAACGCTGGGTTAGACTCCTTGGTCCCTGCCAACCCGCCCAGTGAAGCTTTCCGATGCTCGAACAGTACGTTAAGAAAATCCTCACCTCGCGCGTTTATGACGTTGCCGTAGAAACGCCCCTGCAAGCTGCCAATCAGTTGACTGAGCGTCTGGGCAATCAGATTTTGCTCAAGCGCGAAGACTTGCAGCCGGTTTACTCGTTCAAGATTCGTGGCGCCTATAACAAGCTGATGCACCTGAGCGACGCCGAGCGCGCCTGTGGTGTGGTCACGGCGTCGGCGGGTAACCACGCGCAAGGCCTGGCACTGGCCGCCAAGGTACTGGGAGTCAAAGCCACCATCGTCATGCCTAAAACCACGCCCGAGATCAAGATTGAAGGCGTGCGCTCACGTGGCGGCATCGTGGTGTTGCACGGCGACTCATTCCCCGAGGCATTGGCCTATTCGCTCCAACTGGTCGAACAGGAGGGCTACGTTTACGTTCACCCCTACGATGACCCGCACACCATTGCCGGGCAGGGCACCGTGGCCATGGAAATTCTGCGCCAGCACCCAGCCCCTCTGGACGCGATCTTCGTGCCTGTGGGTGGCGGCGGGCTAATTGCGGGTATTGCGGCGTATGTGAAATACCTGCGGCCTGACATCAAGATCATCGGCGTCGAGCCCGATGACTCCAACTGCCTGCAAGCGGCGATGGCCGCGGGCGAACGTGTGGTGTTGCCGACAGTAGGGATCTTTGCCGACGGCGTGGCCGTGGCGCAGATTGGCCAGCACACCTTCGACATTTGCAAAAACCATGTGGATGAAGTGATCACGGTGAGCACCGATGAGATCTGCGCCGCCATCAAGGATATCTTCGACGATACCCGCTCGATCACCGAACCTGCCGGCGCTTTGGGCGTAGCAGGGATCAAAAAGTACGTTGAGCAACGTGGGGTGCGCGGCCAGACACTGGTGGCTATCGACTCCGGAGCCAACGTCAACTTCGACCGTTTGCGTCATGTAGCAGAACGCGCCGAACTGGGCGAAGGCCGCGAAGCCATCATTGCCGTGACCATTCCTGAAGAACCGGGCAGCTTCAAAGCCTTCTGCCAGGCCATTGGCAAGCGTCAAATCACCGAGTTCAACTACCGGTATCACACGGGCAGTGAAGCGCACATTTTTGTCGGCGTGCAGACGCACCCGGTCACTGACCCACGCAGTGCATTGCTGGGCAGTCTGGCGGAGCAGGGTTTTCCGGTGGTTGATTTGACGGACAACGAGCTGGCCAAGCTGCACATTCGTCACATGGTGGGCGGGCACGCGGCCAAGGTCAGTGACGAGCTGCTGTTCCGCTTTGAGTTCCCTGAGCGGCCGGGTGCGCTGTTCAACTTCCTCAACAAGCTGGGGGGGCGCTGGAATATCTCAATGTTCCATTACCGCAATCATGGCGCAGCAGATGGCCGTGTGATGGCGGGCCTGCAAGTACCGGCAGACGAGCGTCATCTGGTGCCGGCGGCGCTGGCTGATATCGGCTACCCGTATTGGGATGAAAGCGACAATCCGGCGTATCAGCTGTTTCTTGGCCGATAGCCGCTACGCTGAATGAAAGGCTCAAGGAATAACTCGCATGGAAACCTTCACTGCGTTGAAGCTGCTGCACGGCGTCTCGACACTCCTGTTGTTTGTCAGTGCGCTTGCGTTATTGATAGTGATCATTCGGCGCTGGCGGGCGGGCGATAAACATCTCGCGGGCGGTGCCTTGCGGCGTCCGTGGGGGTTTGTATGGGCGTTGATGGGGCTGTGCCTGCTGGCATTGCCTGTCAGCGGCTGGTTTCTGGTGCACATGGCGGGCTGGCCGCTGAGTCAGCTGTGGTTGCTGGCCGGGAGTGTTTTGTACCTGCTGGGCGGCCTGAGCTGGCTGTGGCTGGTGGTGCGGCTTAATCGCCTGCGACTGGGCCGAGTGGCCAAACACCCGGGGTTTAGCGTGGTGCTGGCGGTGTTTTGTGCCCTGTGCTTTATCGCCATTGCTGGGTTGATGGGCGCCAAGCCGGTTTAAAGCCCCTCCCTCACCCCAACCCTCTCCCAAAGGGAGAGGGGGCTGACTCGGTGGCGTTGCGCAAATCTGCTTTCACTTTTAATCCCCTCTCCCTGCGGGAGAGGTGGCTTAAGTCAGTAGCGGTACGCAAATCTGCTTTCGCTTTTAGTCCCCTCTCCCTCTGGGAGAGGGTTAGGGTGAGGGGCTTTTGCAGTTAATCGCGCAAGGAAATCACTGGCCAACCGCGCTTAAGGGCCTCAGCCCGCAAGTTCGGATCAGGATCAACCGCCACCGGATGCGTCACTTGCTCCAGCAACGGCAAATCGTTCAGCGAGTCGCTGTAAAAATAACTGTCATCCAGAGTGTGGCCGTTTTCAGCCATCCAACGCGTAAGGCGAGTCACCTTGCCCTCGCGAAAACACGGCACATCCGTGACCTTGCCGGTGTAACGCCCCTCAATCATTTCGCATTCAGTGGCGATCAAATGTTCCACGCCCAGCTTCTGCGCAATCGGTGCCGTGACCACTCGATTGGTCGCCGTGATGATGACCAGCGTGTCACCCGCCTGGCGGTGCTTATCCAGCAAGGCAATGGCTTTGGGCAACATCAACCCTTCAACCCGGTCACGCATGAAATCACGGTGCCACTGATCCAGTTCAGCCCGATCAGTACGGCCAAAAATAGCCATGCTGAAATTGAGGTAAGCCTCGTTATCGAGCTTGCCGGCCAGGTAATCCTGATAAAACTCGTCGTTACGCGCCTTGTAGGCCGCACCATCGAGAATGCCGCGTTCGCACAGGTAATCGCCCCATGCGTGGTCGCTGTCGCCGCCTAAAAGGGTGTTGTCCAAGTCGAATAAAGCCAGACGCATTGCAATTACCCGCGCACTTGTCAGTAGAAAGCCCACAAGAATACGGTCTTTTCATAAGAGTGCACATAAGGCAGGAAGGCGCGTTGCTGCTTTAACAACCTTTGTGGAACAATGCGGCGACATGCGTTTGCGAGGTTGTTGCCGTGATCGACCCCGATGGTTTCCGCCCTAATGTCGGGATTATTCTGACAAATGATGCTGGTCAGGTACTTTGGGCTCGCCGAATCAATCAAGACGCGTGGCAGTTTCCACAGGGCGGTATCAACCCTGACGAAACGCCGGAAGACGCCTTGTACCGTGAGCTGAACGAAGAAGTTGGCCTTGAACGCGAAGATGTTGAAATACTCGCCTGTACGCGAGGCTGGTTGCGCTATCGTTTGCCGCAACGTCTGGTCCGTACCCACAGCCAACCGCTGTGCATCGGCCAGAAACAGAAGTGGTTTTTGCTGCGCCTGGTCTCTAACGAGCAACGGGTGCGGATGGATTTGACCGGTAAACCGGAATTCGATGGCTGGCGCTGGGTCAGCTATTGGTATCCGTTGGGCCAGGTGGTGACATTCAAGCGCGAGGTGTACCGTCGCGCTCTCAAAGAGCTTGCCCCGCGCCTTTTAACGCGCGCCTGACACGGAGTTCGACCCCGAGCCATGCTCAATACGCTGCGCAAGATCGTCCAGGAAGTTAACTCCGCCAAGGATCTCAAGGCGGCGTTGGGCATTATTGTGCTGCGCGTCAAAGAGGCGATGGGCAGCCAGGTCTGCTCGGTCTACTTGCTTGACCCGGAGACCAATCGCTTCGTTCTGATGGCCACCGAGGGCTTGAACAAGCGTTCGATCGGCAAAGTCAGCATGGCGCCCAACGAAGGCCTTGTCGGCCTGGTGGGCACCCGCGAAGAACCCCTGAACCTCGAAAACGCCGCCGATCACCCACGCTATCGCTACTTTGCTGAAACCGGCGAAGAGCGCTACGCCTCCTTTCTGGGCGCACCGATCATTCACCACCGCCGTGTAGTCGGGGTGTTGGTCATCCAGCAAAAAGAACGCCGTCAGTTCGATGAGGGCGAAGAAGCCTTCCTCGTCACCATGAGCGCGCAGCTGGCCGGGGTGATCGCCCACGCTGAAGCGACGGGATCGATTCGCGGGCTTGGGCGTCAGGGCAAGGGCATACAAGAGGCCAAGTTTGTCGGTGTACCGGGGTCACCCGGCGCAGCAGTGGGTACGGCGGTGGTCATGCTGCCACCCGCCGATCTGGATGTGGTGCCGGATAAAACCATTACCGACATTCCGGCTGAAATCGCCCTGTTTAAAACGGCCCTCGAAGGCGTTCGCAGCGACATGCGCGCGGTGTCGAAAAAACTCGCCACTCAGTTGCGACCCGAAGAACAGGCGCTGTTCGACGTGTACCTGATGATGCTCGACGATGCCTCGCTGGGCAGCGAAGTCAAAAATGTGATCAAGACCGGCCAGTGGGCACAGGGCGCGTTGCGCCAAGTGGTCACGGATCACGTTAACCGTTTTGAATTGATGGACGACGACTACCTGCGTGAGCGGGCGTCGGACGTACGTGACCTCGGGCGCCGTCTGCTGGCCTATTTGCAACATGATCGCCAGCAATCCATGGTCTACCCCGACAACACCATTCTGGTCAGCGAAGAACTGACCGCAACCATGCTCGGCGAAGTGCCTGAAGGCAAGCTGGTCGGTCTGGTCTCCGTATTGGGTTCGGGCAACTCCCACGTGGCGATTCTGGCCCGGGCCATGGGCATTCCAACGGTCATGGGTCTGGTCGACCTGCCGTATTCCCGGGTCGACGGCATTCAGATGATCGTCGACGGCTATCACGGCGAGGTCTACACCAACCCCAGCGACGTGCTGCGCAAGCAATACGCCGAGGTGGTCGAAGAAGAGCGTCAGTTGTCCCAGGGGCTCGACGCCCTGCGCGAGCTGCCCTGCATCACCCCGGACGGCCATCGCATGCCGCTGTGGGTCAACACCGGCCTGCTGGCCGATGTTGCCCGGGCGCAGCAGCGAGGCGCTGAGGGCGTAGGTCTGTACCGCACCGAAGTGCCGTTCATGATCAATCAGCGCTTTCCGAGCGAAAAGGAGCAGTTGGCGATTTATCGCGAACAACTCGCCGCCTTCCATCCGCAACCGGTGACCATGCGCAGTCTGGACATTGGCGGCGACAAGTCACTGTCGTACTTTCCGATCAAGGAAGACAACCCGTTCCTGGGCTGGCGCGGGATCCGCGTGACCCTCGACCACCCCGAAATTTTCCTGGTCCAGGCCCGCGCCATGCTCAAGGCCAGTGAAGGCCTGAACAACCTGCGCATCTTGCTACCGATGATTTCTGGCACCCACGAGCTCGAAGAAGCCCTGCACTTGCTGCACCGTGCCTGGGGCGAAGTGCGTGACGAAGGCACCGATGTACCGATGCCGCCGATTGGCGTGATGATCGAAATCCCGGCAGCGGTGTACCAGACCAAAGAGCTGGCGCGCCAGGTGGATTTCCTGTCGGTGGGCTCCAACGACCTGACCCAATACCTGCTGGCCGTCGATCGCAACAACCCGCGAGTCGCCGATTTGTACGACTACCTGCACCCTGCGGTGTTGCAAGCCTTGCAATCAGTCGTGCGCGACGCCCATGCCGAAGGCAAGCCGGTGAGCATATGTGGCGAAATGGCCGGTGATCCGGCGGCCGCCATTTTGCTCATGGCAATGGGCTTTGACAGCCTGTCGATGAACGCCACCAACTTGCCAAAAGTGAAATGGATGCTGCGTCAGGTCAGTTTGAGCCGGGCGAAAGAATTGCTGGCCGAAGTCATGACCATCGACAACCCGCAGGTCATTCGCAGCACCGTGCAACTGGCCCTGAAAAACATGGGCCTGACCCGCATGATGAACCCGGCAGCCATCAAGCCTTATTGAAACGCGCCCTCTGTATGACAGAGGGCTGCTCTTTCAAGCTTCAAACAGAATGGGGCAGTTCGCAGCGCCTTCCAGCTTTTTCAGTTCCTCCACCACCTGTGGGCGTGCGCCTCGCAAGGTCAAGCTGCGCCCCGTCTCGCGCAGTCGCCTGGCCTCCTGATGCAGCATTTCAACCCCCGAATAATCGATAAAGTTGATGTGCTGCGCTTCAATCACCACCCGCACGCCCTGGGTACGTTGCAGGCGCACTTGCAAGTAATGGCTGGCACCAAAAAAAATCGAACCGCCGACTCGCAATACCTCTTCATCCCCCTCCCGCCAGCGCTGAATGCGAGGCCGTGACGTACGTTTGAGATAGAAAAACAGCGAGGCCAGCACCCCGGCATAAATCGCCGTTTGCAGCTCCAGCAACAAGGTGGCCACACCCGTCAGCGCCATGACCGCGAACTCGGCCCGGCTTACCCGCCACAAAGCACGTATGCCTCGCGTGTCCACCAGCCCCCAACTGATCAACAAAATACCGCCCGCCATGGCCGGAATCGGGATATGGGCAATCAGTTTTGCCCCGGTGACGGCAAACAAAGCCACCCACAGCGCTGAAAACACCCCGGCCAGCGGCGACCGGGCACCGGCCTCAAAGCTCAACCCTGAACGGGTAAAGGAGCCTGAAGACAGGTACCCGGAGAACAGTGCACCGACAACATTGGATAAACCCTGTGCGCGAATTTCCTGATTGGCATCGAGCATTTGTTGCGAACGCGCGGCTAACGAGCGTGCAATCGACAAGCTGGTCACCAGCCCCAGCATCCCCACCGCCACTGCACTGGGCAGCAGGCGCAGTATGGCCTCCAGATCCAGTGGCAACGGGCTGAAGGGCGGCAGGCTTGCGACAAACGACTGCACCAGCCGTACATGCCCAAACACCTGCGGCCAACACCACACCACCAGGCTGGCACTGACCAGCGCAATCATTAAGCCCGGCCAGCGCGGCAGCCAGCGCTTGAACACCACCCCCACCAGCAGTGTTGCCAGCGCCAATCCCAGCGAAGCCGAATCAAACTCGCGCATATGGGCAAGCAGTGTCATCAAGCTGTCGAGGGCGGTTGCCTTACCCGGTATGTCCAGCCCCAGCGCATTGGGTAACTGGCCCAAGGCGATCACCACGGCGGCACCCAACGTGAACCCAAGTACCACTGAGTGCGAGACAAAATTGGCCAACGCGCCAAACTTGAGCAGGCCCATCAGCCACTGAAAAATACCGGCCAAAAACGTCAGCAGCAGGATCAAGCCAATGTAATCCTGCGAGCCGGGCACGGCCATCGGGCTGACGCTGGCGAACAGCACGATCGAGATCGCCGCCGTGGGGCCGCAAATCAAATGCCACGAAGAGCCCCACAGGCAGGCAATGATCACCGGCACAATCGCCGCATACAGCCCGTATTCCGGAGGTAACCCGGCAATCAGCGCATAGGCGATAGATTGCGGCAACGCCAGAATCGCCCCGCTCAGACCTACGACCGCATCACGGCCAACGCTGGCGCGGGTTTGCTTGGGCAACCACGATAAAAATGGCAGGATGTCAGCGCGGTTGGGCCAGGCCATAAGGGTCTCGTTAAACATATTCAGGCAGAACCCTATCATGCGCCAACGCTTGTATGGGTTCACGATCCAGAGGTGAACATGCACCGAATCAAGGGTTACCACGCGCACATCTATTTCGACGCCTCCACCCTCGAACAGGCACGCGCCATGTGCGAAGAGGCCGCGCTGCTCTTTGGCGTCACCCAGGGCCGGGTCCACCAGCGCCCGGTCGGCCCGCACCCGGACTGGAGCTGCCAACTGGCCTTCGGCCCCGAATTGATCACCGTGATGTTGCCGTGGCTGGCGCTGAATCGGCATGGGCTGGTGGTGTTCCTGCACCCTGAAACCGGTCACGATCTACTCGACCACACCGACCATGCCATCTGGATGGGTGCGATTCGGCCGTTGAACCTGTCTATTTTTTAACCAGCCGCACACCCTTTCAAAATTTTTTTCGTCCGGTAAAACGCCCGTCTTTCCCTACCAACCGCAAATCTCTGATAGCCCCAGCCTATAACGGCTGAACGTTGATCATGGCCATGTGTCATACCCTCCCATGAGCTAACGTATTAGACGCGTAGCCGTGGGCAGCGATTAGTTCTAAAAAGCCATTTATGTTTAACTTGAATGCTTGTTCAAGTTAAACCGGTGGTCCGCTGCCCGCTCATAACAGGAGGCTAACCTTTGCCGAATTTGCTCTTTTTGCCCGCGTTTTACCTTTACAAGGTGCACATCCAATGAGTGCCCCAAGCACGTCTGAGACGTCTGTCATACGCATGAACCCGCCGGTGTTTTACTTTGCTGCCGCGTTCATTCTGATCTTCGGTGTGGTGGTGATCTCCATGCCCGCAGCGGCCGGTGAATGGCTGCTGGCTGCACAAAACTGGGCGGCCAATACGGTCGGCTGGTACTACATGCTAGCGATGACCCTGTATCTGATCTTCGTGGTCGTCACCGCCTTGTCCGGCTACGGCAAGATCAAGCTCGGTGCCGACCACGACGAACCTGAGTTCAGTTACCTGTCCTGGGCGGGGATGTTGTTCGCCGCCGGGATCAGCATCACGCTGTTTTTCTTCTGTGTCTCTGAACCTCTGACCCACATGCTCGCCCCGCCCCAAGGGCCAGCCGGTACGTCAGAAGCTGCACGCCAGGGCATGCAGCTTCTGTTCTTGCACTGGGGTCTGCATGGCTGGGGCGTGTTTGCCTTTGTCGGCATGGCGCTGGCGTACTTTGCCTACCGTCATAACCTGCCGTTGGCCCTGCGTTCGGCGCTGTACCCGCTGATTGGCAAACGTATCAACGGCCCCATCGGTTACGCCGTGGACGGCTTTGGCATCATCGCCACGGTGTTCGGGCTGGGCGCGGACATGGGCTTTGGGGTGTTGCACCTCAATTCTGGCCTCGACTACCTGTTTGGTATTCCGCATACCCAATGGATACAGGTCGGCTTAATCACCCTGATGATGGGCGCGGCCATTCTGGTGGCCATTGCCGGCGTCGATAAAGGCGTACGGGTGATGTCCGACATCAACATGCTGCTGGCCTGTGCGCTGCTGCTGTTTGTGTTGTTCGCAGGGCCGACCCAACATTTGCTCAATACCCTGATCCAGAACATCGGCGATTACTTGGGCGCATTGCCCGTGAAGAGTTTCGATGTGTATGCCTATAACAAACCAAGCGATTGGTTGGGCGGCTGGACGGTGTTCTATTGGGCCTGGTGGATTGCATGGTCGCCGTTTGTGGGCCTGTTTATTGCGCGTATTTCCCGTGGCCGCACCATCCGCGAGTTCGTCTTTGGCGTGCTGCTGATTCCGCTGGGCTTTACGTTGGCGTGGATGTCGATCTTCGGCAACAGTGCCATCGATCAAGTGCTCAACCACGGCATGGTTGCCTTGGGCCAGTCGGCCATTGATGACCCGTCGCGCACCCTGTACTTGCTGCTGGAAACCTATCCGTGGAGCAAAACCGTGATCGCCGTGACGGTGTTCATCAGTTTTGTGTTCTTCGTGACCTCGGCCGACTCTGGCACCGTGGTGCTGTCTACCTTGTCGGCGCGTGGCAATAATGCTGACGAAGACGGCCCTAAATGGCTGCGGGTATTCTGGGGCGCAATGACGGCGCTGGTGACCAGTGCACTGTTGTTCTCGGGCAGCATCGACGCGCTTAAGTCGGCGGTCGTGCTGACGTCGCTGCCGTTCTCGTTGATTCTTTTGCTGATGATGTGGGGGCTGCACAAAGCGTTCTACCTTGAGTCGCAGAAGAAAATCGCTCAGACGCACTCATTGGCGCCCGTGTCTCACTCGCGCCGTGGCGGCTGGCGTCAGCGCTTGAGCCAGGCCGTGCACTTCCCGTCACGTGACGAGGTGTACCGCTTTATGGACTCCACCGTGCGCCCGGCCATTGAAGAGGTGAGCGCGGTGTTCCGCGAAAAAGGCTTGAGCGTTGTCACCCAGCCGGACCCGGCCAACGACAATGTCAGTCTGGAGATTGGTCATGGCGAGGAGCACCCGTTCATCTACCAGGTACAGATGCGCGGTTACTTCACACCGTCGTTCGCACGCGGTGGCTTTGGTAAAAAAGAACAACTGCGCAACCGCCGTTATTACCGGGCGGAAGTGCATTTGGCCGAAGGCAGTCAGGACTATGACCTGACGGGCTATACCAAAGAGCAAATCATCAACGACATCCTCGACCAGTACGAGCGGCATATGCAGTTCTTGCACTTGGTGCGTTGAGGTAACGGCTGACCCTCACCCCAACCCTCTCCCAGAGGGAGAGGGGGCTGATCGATGTGTTTTTGGATTCAGCGCATGGGCTTCAGATTGCGGACGGTTTTCACCATTCGCCCATCGAGCCCCCTTTCCCTCACCCCAACCCTCTCCCAGAGGGAGAGGGGGCTGATCGATGTGTTTTGGGATTCAGCGCATGGGCTTCAGATTGCCGACGGTTTTGGCCATTCGCCCATCGAGTCCCCTCTCCCTCTGGGAGTGGGGGCTGATTAGTGGTGTTCTTGTAGCCGCGTGCGGTCTGTCCCCTCTCCCTCTGGGAGAGGGCTAGGGTGAGGGCTGGCGACAGACCCTTCCCTGACTTGTGTGGGACACGGCTCGGCCTGTGTAGGGCCTATTGTGGCGTCAGAGGCGGCCTGCCTATAGTCCGCCGTCGCTGACAATCAGCGATCAGGCGTGCAAGCCTGCACCTACCAATTTCAACTTTCCGTCACGCTTGATAGGCTCTGCGCCTGCAACTTGCGTTATGGCAGTTGTGCGCGGGAGATCCTCGGGTCTGCCGGGTGGGTAGGTAACCGGTCTTGCACACCCGCGCACAACGGCCACCCACTTTCTGCGTGCAAGCTGATTGAAGTGGCTCCTTTTTATTATTAGGAGTTAGACCATGTCGCATTACCTTCCACAAACCGACAACCCCGCCGATTCAAACGTTTTATTGATCGATACCCGTGCCCCGCTTCACGCCCTGCTGGCGTGCGCAGAACAGCGCATTCAGGCGGCCAAGAATCTGCTGCGCTGCCTCTCACACATAAACGCTTACAGCAGCGACCCCCACGATTTAAGCGCCGTGTGCGAGGCCTCCTCACTGTTGTTGCAAGAAGGCTGCGACGTGCTGGGGGTTCTGGTCATGCGAGAAATGTAACGTCAGGCTCAAGCGGTTGCGACAAAAGCCCGGTGCATGTCTGCCAACGTCTCGAAATGATACGTGGGCGCAAACGAACTCAACTCTTCAAAGCTGCCAAAACCGTAGCCCACGGCGGCCGCGTCCATGCCGTTGTCCCGCGCACCGATCAGATCGTGCTTGCGGTCGCCGATCATCAAGGTGTGTGCCGGATCGAGGCCTTCGAGGGTCATCAGGTGCTTGATCAGCTCCACCTTGTTGGTGCGGGTGCCGTCCAGCTCACTGCCGTAAATGACCTTGAAATGCTTGCCAAAGTCGAAATGACGGGCAATTTCACGCGCGTAAATCTGCGGCTTGGAGGTGGCAATAAACAGGTTACGGCCCTGTTCATTCAGCGCTTCAAGCAACGGCGTAATGCCTTCAAACACCTGATTCTCATACAGCCCGGTCACCGCGAAACGCTCGCGGTAATACCCCACCGCTTCCCACGCCTGCGCTTCAGTGAAGGCATAGAATTCCATGAAGGCTTGCAACAGCGGCGGGCCAATAAAGTGCTCCAGCCGGGTCAGATCAGGCTCTTCGATGCCCATTTTGCTCAAGGCAAACTGGATCGAACGGGTGATCCCCTCACGTGGGTCGGTGAGGGTGCCATCGAGGTCGAACAAAACGTTTTGATAGTGCATGCAGGGCTCCAAAAAATGCGTTTAAACCGGCTGGTCGTAGCCTTCGGCCAGATGCTGATCTTTGAGTTTCACGTAATTGCCCGCACTGTAGGTGAAGAAGGCCTTTTCTTTGTCGCTCAGCGCGCGCACCTGTTTGGCCGGGCTGCCTACATACAGAAACCCGCTGACCAGACGCTTGCCCGGTGGCACCAGGCTGCCCGCGCCCACGATCACGTCATCTTCAATCACCGCACCGTCCATCACAATGCTGCCCATGCCGATCAAAATACGGCTGCCGACGGTGCAGCCGTGCAGCATCACTTTGTGGGCGATGGTCACGTCATCGCCGATCCATAACGGGAAACCCTCAGGATTGAAGGGCCCGGCATGGGTGATATGCAACACACAGCCGTCTTGCACACTGGTGCGCGCCCCGATACGGATGCGGTGCATGTCGCCACGAATAACGGTCAGCGGCCAGACCGAACTGTCGCTGCCAATCTCGACGTCGCCTATCACCACGGCCGAGCGGTCAACGAAGACACGCTCACCCAAGGCCGGTGTGTGCTGCTGAAATGGACGAATGGACACAAATAGCTTCCTTCTTTAGCCGTAATAGGGCGTTGCAATGCTGCGTGCAACGACGATTGTAATTAAGATGGCCCAATGTTTCTTCCAGCCAAGGTGCCAACGTGAGCGAGAACAACCCTCTTTTGCAGCCCTATGACCTGCCGCCGTTCTCGGCGATCCGTCCTGAGCACGTACAGCCGGCCATCGAGCAGATCCTCGCCGACAACCGCGCCGGCATTCAAAACATCCTTGCCGACCAAGGCCAAAACCCTACGTGGGCGGGTCTGGTGCTGGCCATGGACGAGCTGAACGACCGTCTGGGCGCTGCCTGGAGCCCGGTTAGCCACCTCAATGCGGTGTGCAACAGCGCAGAACTTCGTGAAGCCTATGAGGCTTGCCTGCCGGCGTTGAGCGCTTACTCCACCGAGATGGGCCAGAACCGCGCGTTGTTCCAAGCCTTTGAAGCGCTGGCCCACAGCCCGCAGGTGGCTGATTTCGATCAGGCCCAACTGACCATCCTTGAGCACTCGCTGCGTGACTTCCGCCTGTCGGGCATTGACCTGCCTGAGGCCGAGCAAAAGCGTTACGCCCAGGTGCAGAGCAAACTGTCCGAACTGGGCAGCAAGTTTTCCAACCAACTGCTGGACGCCACTCAAGCCTGGACCAAGCACATCACGGATGAAGCCGCGCTGGCGGGCCTGACCGATTCGGCCAAGGCACAAATGGCTGCGGCAGCTCAAGCCAAAGGTCTGGATGGCTGGCTGATCACCCTCGAATTCCCAAGCTACTACCCGGTCATGACCTACGCCGAAGACCGCGCCCTGCGCGAAGAAGTCTACGCTGCGTACTGCACCCGTGCGTCGGACCAAGGCCCGAATGCGGGCACGTTCGACAATGGCCCGGTGATGGAAGAAATTCTCGACCTGCGTCAGGAGCTGGCAAAACTGCTGGGCTTCGGCAGTTTTGCTGAATTGAGTCTGGCCACCAAAATGGCCGAGACGCCGGATCAGGTACTGACCTTCCTGCGCGACCTCGCCAAGAAGAGCAAGCCCTTCGCTGCCCGCGACCTTGAACAGTTACAAGCCTACGCCACCGAGCAGGGTTGCCCGGAGCTGAAAAGCTGGGACGTTGGCTTCTATGGCGAGAAGTTGCGCGAGCAGCGTTACAGCGTGTCGCAAGAAACCTTGCGCGCCTACTTCCCGATCGACAAGGTACTGAGCGGCCTGTTTGACATCGTGCATACGCTGTACGGCATCGACATCGTTGAACTCAAGGGCTTTGACAGCTGGCATCCGGACGTTCGCCTCTTCGAAATAAAGGAAAACGGCCAGCACATCGGGCGTTTCTTCTTTGACCTGTATGCCCGCGCCAACAAACGTGGCGGCGCATGGATGGACGGCGCCCGCGACCGCCGTCGCACCGTGGCGGGTGTGTTGCAGAGCCCGGTGGCCAACCTGGTGTGCAACTTCACCCCGGCTGTTGCAGGCAAGCCTGCGCTGCTGACCCACGATGAAGTGACCACCTTGTTCCACGAGTTTGGTCATGGCCTGCACCACATGCTGACCGAAATCGAACACGCGGGCGTGTCGGGTATCAACGGCGTGGCCTGGGATGCGGTCGAGTTGCCAAGCCAGTTCATGGAAAACTGGTGCTGGGAGCCTGAAGGCCTGGCGTTGATCTCCAGCCATTACGAAACCGGCGAAGCACTGCCTAAAGACTTGCTGGACAAGATGCTGGCCGCCAAAAACTTCCAGTCCGGGCTGATGATGGTTCGCCAGCTGGAGTTTTCGCTGTTCGACTTCGAACTGCACGCCACCCACGGTGACGGTCGCAGCGTGGCTCAGGTGCTCGATGGCATCCGCGACGAAGTGTCGGTGATGCGTCCGCCAGCCTATAACCGCTTCCCGAACAGCTTTGCGCACATTTTCGCGGGTGGCTACGCGGCGGGTTACTACAGCTACAAGTGGGCTGAAGTGCTGTCGGCGGATGCGTTTTCGCGCTTTGAAGAAGAAGGTGTGTTCAACCCGCACACGGGCAAGGCTTTCCGCCAGGCCATTCTGGCCCGTGGTGGCTCGAAAGCACCGATGGAATTGTTCAAGGACTTCCGTGGGCGTGAGCCGTCGATTGACGCACTGTTGCGCCACAGCGGCCTGACCGAAGACGCCGCGGTATGAGTGAGGCCCCTGTGAACGTGACTAAAAAGCGCTTTATCGCCGGGGCTGTTTGCCCGGCGTGCAGCGAGCCTGACAAGTTGATGATGTGGAACGAAGACGACGTACCGCACCGCGAATGCGTGGCCTGCGGTTATTCGGATACGTTGAATGAGCAGGGTTTGTCGGTGCCCAAGGAATTGGGTACGCGGGTGAACGTATCGGCATTGAAAAAAACGCCGGACCCGAAGGTGCAAGCAGTGCAGTTTTTTCCGAATCCGAAGCTGAAAAAGCCTTAAACGTTAAAAGCCCCTCACCCTAGCCCTCTCCCGGAGGGAGAGGGGACTAAAGGCAAAAAGCAGATTTGCGCAGCACCCCCTATCAGCTCCCTCTCCCTTTGGGAGAGGGTGCTTTTACTCTTAAGCCTTCTGCCACACCTTTGGCTTGAAGAACAATGTCTCGCCCCGCGTCAGATCGGTCAGGCTGTCATGGTCTTTGACCACTTCCACCTCGATCAGCTCGCTCTGCCCTTCTACCTTCAATGTCACCCGGGTGGTCGCCCCCAATGGGCGAATGTCACGCACCTGCGCAGCATGGTGGTCTTCGAGCTCGTGACGCGACAACGACACTTCATGCGGACGGAACAGCACATGCTGATCCTCACCAATGTGCAGGCGGTTGGAATCACCCAAAAAGTGATACACAAAGTCGCTGGCCGGGTGTTCGTACACCTCGCCCGGTGAGCCGATCTGTTCGATCACGCCTTTGTTCATGACCACGATACGGTCCGCGACTTCCATCGCCTCTTCCTGATCGTGGGTCACGAAGACGGAGGTCAGGTTGATGTCTTCGTGCAAGCGCGCCAACCAGCGACGCAGTTCTTTACGCACCTTGGCATCCAGGGCGCCAAACGGTTCGTCCAGCAGCAAGACCTTGGGCTCGACGGCCAACGCACGGGCCAGGGCAATACGCTGGCGTTGACCGCCAGAAAGCTGCTCGGGATAGCGATCCGACAACCAGTCCAGTTGCACCATGTTGAGCAACTCGTGGACCTTTTCGGCAATGCGGGTTTCGCTCGGACGCTCTTTTTTCGGCTTCATGCGCAAGCCAAACGCCACGTTGTCAAACACCGTCATATGACGGAACAAGGCGTAATGCTGGAAGACAAAACCGACGTTACGATCACGTACGTCGTGACCCGAGACGTCTTCACCGTGGAACACAATGTTGCCTTCGTCCGGGGTTTCGAGGCCGGCGATGATGCGCAACAAGGTGGTCTTGCCGCAGCCCGAAGGGCCGAGCAGCGCCACCAGTTCACCACTGCGGATATCTAAATTGATGCTGTTCAGGGCCTTGAAGGCGTTGAAGTTCTTGCTGACGTTACGGACTTCGATCGACATGGTTTATTCCTCCGCGGCGCTGGCGCGCAGGCGGTTAATACGGGATTCGCTCCACTGCTTGAGCAGCAGGATGAAGAGCGCCAGGATCAGCAACAGAGTGGCCACGGCGAAGGCGGCAACGTGGTTGTATTCGTTGTAGAGGATTTCGACGTGCAGCGGCAGGGTGTTGGTCACCCCGCGAATGTGCCCGGAAACCACCGATACCGCACCGAATTCACCCATCGCCCGCGCTGTACACAGCACCACGCCGTAGATAAGACCCCATTTGATATTGGGCACCGTGACGTGCCAGAACATCTGCCAGCCATTAGCGCCCAGCAGGCGTGCAGCTTCTTCTTCCTGGGTGCCCTGTTCCTGCATGAGCGGGATCAGTTCACGCGCCACAAAGGGCACGGTGACGAAGATGGTGGCCAGCACAATACCCGGCAGGGCGAAAACGATCTGGATGTCATGGTCTTGCAGCCAAGGTCCCAAGAAGCCCTGCGCGCCGAACATCAGCACGTAGACCAGACCGGCAATCACGGGCGAGACCGAAAACGGCAGGTCGATCAGGGTCACCAGGATGCTTTTGCCGCGAAAGCTGTACTTGCTCACGCACCAGGCAGCGCTGACGCCGAATACCACGTTCAGCGGCACCGAAATCACCACGGCGATGATGGTCAGCTTCAGGGCCGACAAGGCATCCGGCTCCAGAATCGCGTCGAAGAAAGCACCAAGGCCGAGCTTAAGCCCCTGGGACACGACGATCAGCAGCGGTAACAGCAGGAAGACAATGAAGAACAACCAGCCAAAGCCGATCAGCAAGCGTCGCGACAGCGGGCTGCCACGGCGGGCGGCGTTGGCCACGGATGAGGCACTCAGAGTTGAATTGGACATGTCAGGCCTCCTTCACGGCTTTTCGATGCGTCGCTGAATCAAGTTGATGATCAGCAGCAAAATGAAGGAAACCACCAGCATCATCACGCCAATGGCGGTGGCGCCGGTGTAGTCGTATTGGTCCAGCTTGACCATGATCAACAGCGGCAAGATTTCGGTTTTGAACGGCATGTTGCCGGCGATAAATATCACCGAGCCGTATTCACCGACACCCCGGGCAAAGGCCAATGCAAAACCGGTTAACCACGCCGGCAACAAGGCAGGTACCAGAATGTAGCGGAAGACCTGTAAAGGATTGGCGCCCAGGCATGCAGCGGCTTCTTCGATTTCACGCGGAATATCCGCCAGCACCGGCTGCACCGTACGCACCACAAACGGCAAAGTGACGAAGGTCAGTGCCAGCGTAATACCCATAGGGGTGTAGGCTATTTTGAAGCCCAGATCAGCCGCGAACTGGCCGATCCAGCCGTTAGGGGCATACAACGCGGTGAGCGCGATACCGGCAACGGCGGTCGGCAATGCAAACGGCAGGTCGATCATGGCGTCGATGACCTTGCGGCCGGGAAAGGTGTAACGCACCAGCACCCAAGCCAGTACCGTGCCGATGACGCCATTGATCAGGGCGGCGACAAAGGCGGTGCCAAAGCTCAATTGCAACGCCGCTAACACTCTGGGAGCGGTAATGATTGCCCAAAACTGTTCCCAGGTCAGTTGCGCGGCATGCACAAACATCGCGGCCAATGGAATAAGCACAATCAGGCTGAGGTACACCAAGGTGTAGCCCAGCGTCAGCCCGAAGCCGGGTATGACGGGGGAAATACGACGTGACATAGAAATCCTTGGTTAACGCACGAAGCCCGCAACGGAGTCGCGGGCTTTATGTTCTAGCTTTCAGCGAGGCTCAACACCCCCCGCTCCACAGGTTATTGCGGCTTGTAAATCTGGTCGAACACGCCACCGTCATTGAAAAATTTGGGTTGCGCAGTTTTCCAGCCACCGAAGTCTTTGTCGATAGTCACAAGGTCCAGCTTCGGAAATTGCTGTGCATATTGGGCAGCCACTTTTTCGTCACGCGGACGGTAGAAGTTCTTTGCCGCGATCTCCTGACCGGCCGGGCTGTACAGATGTTCGAGGTACGCTTTGGCGATTTCGGCATTGCCTTTTTTGTCGGCATTTTTGTCAACGACGGCCACAGGAGGCTCTGCCAAAATCGACAATGAAGGGACGACGATGTCGAATTTGTCGGCGCCGCCGTCTTCTTTCAATGCCAGGAACGCTTCGTTTTCCCACGCCAGCAATACGTCACCCTGACCGTTGTTGACGAAGGTGATCGTTGAGCCGCGAGCGCCGGTGTCCAGCACAGGAACGTGCTTGAACAGTTGGCTGACGTATTCTTTTGCTTTGGCTTCATCACCGCCGTTGGCTTTCAGACCGTAGGCGTAAGCCGCAAGGAAGTTCCAGCGAGCGCCGCCGCTGGTTTTAGGGTTCGGGGTAATGACCGACACGCCATCTTTGATCAGATCACCCCAATCCTTGATGCCTTTAGGGTTGCCCTTGCGCACCAGAAATACGATGGTCGAGGTGTACGGAGTGCTGGCATCCGGCAGGCGGGTTTGCCAGTTTTCTGGCAGCGAACCTTTGTTCAGCTTGCTGATTTCGTCAATGTCACCGGCCAGCGCCAAGGTCACTACATCGGCACGCAAACCGTCAATCACGCCGCGGGCCTGCTTCCCCGAACCGCCGTGCGATTGCTGAATTTTCACCGTATCGCCGGGATGGTTTTGCTTCCAGAACGTGCTGAACTCAGCGTTGTAATCCTGGTACAACTCCCGAGTCGGGTCGTAAGAAACGTTCAACAACTCGTAATCTTTGGCCACAGCGGAGCCGGCAAAAATGGCACTGGCCAGCGCGGCCAAAGCGTAACGGCGTAGGGACATAGGTGAGGCTCCAAAGCACTTTTTAGTTTTTATCAAGCGCACTCAGGTGAATGCGCTTAGGACATGTCAGGTGTTTTTTTGGCCAGGGTTTTGTAAACGGAATTTTTCTTTGCGTTCGATCTGAACCACTTGTGCGTTGTGCACGGTGATTTCCACAGCGCCAAAACGCAGATCTCGCAGCGCACTCTGGATTTCCCGCAGAATGGTGGCTTCGTCCTGACCGTCAACGCTACGCAGAGATGCGCTCATGGTGCTGCTCCTGAAATAAAATGCCGAGGGAATGCTGGCTTGGGAGCAATAGTAGTGAGACGGGATTATTCTTAAAAATACTATTTAAGAATGTTTATATAACTGAAATGACATTTGACGTTGAACACCCTTGCTGCCGCTGGCGCAGGCTGCGATGTGTCGGCTAAATCAGAGGCTTTGCGCACCTTATTACAAGCTTGTGCAGCGACTTCGCAGGTTCGCAGGCGTTATTCAAGACAGTGACTACACTCCAACTGCCTCGCGTGCGCGGGGCAGGCACGACAGGATGCTTTATCTCGCTGGACAGTCAGCGCAAGTGGGATCACCTTAGAGCCACTGTCGTCTTTTCCTGAAAAGCCTGGAGTCTTTATGTCGTTCACCCCTGAGATGGTTGCCGAAATGAAAGTCCTTGCCCTGTTTGACCTGAACAGCACACAGGAGGGCCTAAAAGTCCATCACACCGCCGATCCTGCACTGATTGAAGCCGCAAAGCGTTTGTATGATAAAGATCTGATTACTCAGACAGATGGCGGCTACCTGACCAGCTTGGGTCGTGATTCGGTTGAAAACGTGAAAACACTGCTCTCAATTCTCACCACAGAGACTTTCGTTAAAGTGCCCCTGAAAGAACTTGCCTAAGGGCACGCCATGCCCACGGGATCCAGACACTCAACGATTCCGCGGGCACGCTTTTGGTGCAAGCAAATTTCTGACGCCAAAAAACACATCCACCTAAGCCTTTTGCATCACGAACTGTAAACTTCTGTTACGTTTCCTTTCTTCCTGACGTGGCAAGCTTGTTTGTGTTTGAGATGACACACCTACTTGAAAAACGCCCAACGTTAAAGAGCGCCCGCGACCGGCAGTCTCTTGCGTACCTACGTGAGCGTTTTTTGAGGGTCAATCAAGGACGAATAGCTCGGGCAATGGAAAGCCTGACGCCCAATCAGCAAACCTTCCTTCGCCTGCTGCCATTGTTCTTCCATGTAAACCACCCATCATTGCCAGGTTATGTGTCGGACTGCACCCCTGCCGGGGTATCCGGTTATGAACCCGATGGGTCAGTCATCGCCACAGCTAAACATGTGGCCCGTGAATTTACTTACGCGTCGAGCCCCGAGCGGCGACAGCCCATCCACAGTGTCTTTTTGATGGGCAGCCTCGGCACTCTGGCTCAGACCGATCAAAGCGATATGGACGTGTGGGTTTGTCATAGCCCGCAGTTAACGCAGGCCGAGCGACAAGCCTTGCGGGATAAATGCCGGCGGCTGGAAGTGTGGGCGGCGAGTCAAGGCTTCGAAGCGCATTGCTTTTTAATTGATACGCAGCGCTTCGCTCAGGGCGAGCATGAGGTTCAACTGTGCACCGAAGATGGCGGTAAGACCCAACACCATTTGCTGCTTGATGAGTTTTATCGCACCGCCATCTGGCTTGCAGGGCGCACACCCTTGTGGTGGTACGTGCCTGTGTGCGAAGAATCTCGATACGCTGAATTCACCCATGCCACAGATGACCAGCATGTGATTGGCAGCGATGACCTCATGGATCTTGGTCATCTGGCGCGCATACCCTCGAGCGAGTTTTTGGGAGCCGGGTTATGGCAATTATTCAAAGGCATTGAATCACCCCACAAATCATTGCTCAAAATGTTGCTGATTGAGGTGTACGCCAGTGAGCATCCGCACGTGAGCTGCTTGAGCCTGGACTTCAAGCAGGCGATATACGCCAATCATCTGAACCTCGATGAGCTGGACCCTTACGTGATGGTGTACCGACGTATTGAGCGGTATCTCAAGGCAATGGGCGAAATACCGCGCCTGGAGCGGGTACGCCGCAGCTTGTACCTCAAGGTCAATTGCACGCTGACAGGGCCAGCAGCCCGACGTGGCAGGCCTTGGCAGCGTCAATTGCTGGCACGACTGACCGCCGAATGGGGCTGGGACGAAAGCCTGCTGACTTCGCTCGACAATTGCTCACAGTGGAAGGCCGAAGAGGCCCGTCAGGAGCGTCTGGCGGTGGCCCGCGAACTCAGCCTCAGTTATCGTTTTTTGAGGCAACTTGCCCGCAATAACTCCCGAAACCCAGGCTTTCGGGTAGCGCCGCGAAACTGAGCGCTACCGTCGATAAAGGGCAGGGTTAGAGGTCGAAGTCGCCAGCGGCTTCAGGCTGATATTCAACTTCGAGCAGCTTCAGCTTAAGGGTTTTGCCACCCGGCGCAGGCCAGTTGATGTGCTGAGCCGTCTGCAAGCCCAGCAACGCGCTACCGACAGGCGCAAGAATGGAGATTTTGCCTTCGTCGGCGTTGGCATCTTTCGGATAAACCAGGGTCAGGTGATAGTCCTTGCCGCTGATTTCTTCGCGACAGTGCACGCGAGAGTTCATGGTTACAACGCCTGCTGGCACTTCTTCATGGCCAACCACGGTTTCTGCCCGGTCCAGTTCAGCTTGAAGGGCAACCACTCCCGGCAACGTGTCGTCCAGGCTGTCGATCAGTTTCTCCAGACGCTGAACGTCCAGGCGAGTGAGGATGATTTGAGGTTCTGTACCCATGACCTGGCAGACTCCTTTTTTCTGCACGAAAAAGCAAAACCCCGCCGGGAAATGGCGGGGTTTTGACCAACCTCGGTAGTGCGAGGCGAACCCGGACACTACCACAGCACAATAAATACACAAGCCGTGCAAGGACTCTGTAAACGCTGCCGAAGGCGGCGATTGGAGACTTAGCCCTTTCGTTGCCGGGCCTGCTCACAAATCACCCGCCGACGCTGGTCGTCTGCCGAGCGCCACTCGCGGATGTCTTCGACATGCCGAAAGCAGCCCAGACAAACTTTGTGCTCATCCAGCCGGCACGTGCTGATGCAGGGTGAAGCCACGGCCGGGCTGACGTTGCTGTAGAGCGGTTTTGCGGGTTTAGCAGGAGCAGTCACTATTAAATCTCTTCAAAGTCCAGCTCAGCGCCGGAATGATCCTTTGTCAGGTGAAATACCATTTCGCTGAGCAGTTCGTCGCTTTTATCGCATTTCCATGCACTGAGTTTTTCATCGTAGTCAAAGTGAAAACCGCCACCTGGTGCAGCGAGCCAGAGCTGGTGCAAAGGCTCCTGGCGGCTGAAAATCAGCGATTTACCATTCTCGAACGTGACCGTCAAAACGCCGGCCGAGTTCTGAAGGTCTACATCCAGATCACTATCGTCAAAAATGTCTTCCAGTACTTGCTGGGTTGCATCGACCAGATCGTGGAAACGGGCTTGAGTCAAACTCATGGTGGAACCTCGTAATATCTAGTCATGCTCGGAACTCGCAAGATACGGGCGCTCCAGAGCGATTGCAAACCCTAAGACGACGCGTCTCGACGCAATACTGATTATCCAGACAGGCCGTTTGGCGCGAGCCGTCTACTGCATAGGCAAGCTGCTGGGTGCTCGGTATACTCGGGCGCAATTAATGCTTTTCAAAGGATTTCGCCATGAAGCGCCTGATCTCTTCTATTGCTGCGCTCGTCGCGGTTGCCTGCCTTGTTTCTGCCTGTGGTCAAAAAGGTCCGCTGTATCTGCCCGATGACAGTAAATCTCCCGATGAGCAAGCGAAGTCGTCGCAATCGCAAGCGCACAAGCACCAATAATAAGGGAGCACCATGGACGCTTTTAACTACCGGGATGGTGAACTGTTCGCCGAAGGTGTCGCGCTGACGGCTATCGCCGAGCGTTTTGGCACGCCGACTTACGTTTACTCCCGTGCGCACATCGAGGCGCAATACAACGCTTACGCTCACGCGCTGAATGGCATGCCGCACCTGGTGTGTTTCGCCGTCAAAGCCAACTCCAACCTGGCAGTCCTCAATGTCCTGGCGCGCTTGGGCGCCGGTTTTGACATTGTCTCCCGTGGCGAGCTGGAACGTGTTCTGGCCGCTGGCGGCTCGGCAGACAAAATCGTGTTTTCCGGTGTCGGCAAGACCCGCGACGATATGCGACGTGCGCTGGAAGTGGGTGTGCATTGCTTCAACGTTGAATCCACCGACGAGCTGGAGCGCCTGCAAGTGGTGGCCGCCGAGCTGGGTGTTCGCGCGCCGATTTCGCTGCGAGTCAACCCGGACGTTGATGCGGGCACTCACCCGTACATTTCCACCGGTCTTAAAGAAAACAAATTCGGTATCGCCATCGCGGATGCCGAGGATGTGTATATCCGTGCGGCCCAGTTGCCGAACCTCGAAGTGGTAGGCGTGGATTGCCATATCGGTTCGCAACTGACCACGCTCGAGCCGTTTATCGACGCACTGGACCGCCTTCTGGCGCTGGTCGACCGACTGGGCGATTGCGGCATCTACCTGCGCCACATCGACCTTGGTGGTGGCCTGGGTGTGCGTTATCGCGATGAAGAGCCGCCACTGGCGGGTGACTACATCAAAGCGGTACGTGAGCGTATCGACGGCCGCGATCTGGCGCTGGTGTTTGAACCGGGTCGGTTTATCGTGGCCAATGCCGGCGTGCTGCTGACGCAGGTCGAGTACCTCAAGCACACCGAGCACAAAGACTTCGCCATTGTCGATGCCGCCATGAACGACTTGATTCGCCCGGCGCTGTATCAGGCCTGGATGGATGTGACTGCAGTACGCCCACGCGACACTGAAGCCCGTGCTTATGACATCGTTGGGCCGATCTGTGAAACCGGCGACTTCCTGGCCAAAGACCGCCAGTTGGCGCTGGCTGAAGGCGATTTGTTGGCCGTGCATTCGGCCGGTGCCTACGGTTTTGTGATGAGTTCGAACTACAACACCCGTGGTCGCGCCGCAGAAGTGCTGGTGGATGGCGATCAAGCGTTTGAAGTTCGCCGTCGCGAGACTGTCGCTGAGTTGTTTGCTGGCGAAAGCCTGCTGCCGGAGTAATCCCATGTTGCTGCGTTTTACTAAAATGCATGGCCTGGGCAATGACTTCATGGTGCTCGACCTGGTCAGCCAGCACGCGCACATCCTGCCCAAACACGCGAAGCAATGGGGTGATCGCCATACGGGTGTCGGCTTTGATCAGCTGTTGCTGGTTGAAGCGCCCAGTAACCCGGAAGTGGATTTCCGTTATCGGATCTTTAACTCCGATGGCTCGGAAGTGGAGCAATGCGGCAATGGGGCGCGCTGCTTTGCGCGCTTTGTGCTCGACAAGCGATTGACCACCAAGCGTCAGATCAAGGTTGAAACCAAAAGCGGCATCATTGAGCTGAACATTCGCAGCGATGGGCAAATCAGTGTCGATATGGGCCCACCTCGCTTGCTCCCGCAAGACATCCCGTTTGTAGCCGACGCTCAAGCGTTGAGCTATGAGCTGGATGTGGACGGGCAGAAGGTTGAGTTGGCAGCCGTTTCAATGGGTAACCCACACGCAGTCCTGCGTGTGGATGACATCAATAACGCGCCAGTGCATGAGTTGGGGCCAAAGATCGAACATCACCCGCGCTTTCCGGCCCGGGTCAATGTCGGTTTTCTGCACGTGGTTGATCGCCAGCGCGGGCAATTGCGGGTATGGGAGCGCGGTGCCGGGGAAACTCAGGCATGCGGTACAGGCGCCTGTGCGGCGGCAGTGGCAGCCATCAGCCAAGGCTGGATGGACTCACCCTTGATCCTCGACTTGCCAGGCGGGCGATTGTCGATTGAATGGGCCGGCCCGGGCCATTCGGTGATCATGACCGGCCCTGCCATGCGCGTTTACGAAGGACAAGTCCGTTTATGAGCGAGCGCACACAATGACCGATCAGCCACCGTCTTCAGACCTCGAACTTACTGAGCAAAGCCCCGAAGCTGTCGCGGTGGTCGCCTACCTGGAGGCCCATCCCGACTTCTTCAGCCAGCACGACGAACTGCTGCTGTCGTTGCGCATACCTCATCAGCGTGGCGATACCATTTCGTTGGTAGAGCGCCAGCTGGAATTGTTGCGGGGCCGTAATATCGAAATGCGTCATCGTTTGTCGCAACTGATGGACGTGGCACGCGATAACGACCGCCTGTTTGAAAAAACCCGTCGCCTGAACCTGGCCTTGATGGACGCCACCAGCCTTGAAGAATTGGTGATCGCCGTCGAAGACAGCTTGCGACAGGACTTTAAGGTGCCGTTCGTTAGCCTGGTGCTGTTTGGCGACAATCCAATGCCTGTTGGCCGTTGGGTCAGCAGTGCAGAAGCTCAGCGCGCCCTGGGCGGTTTGCTGGCAGAAGGCAAAGCCGTGAGTGGCAGCTTGCGCGAGCATGAGCTGGACTTCTTGTTCGGCGAAAGTCAGCGCAAGGAAATCGGCTCCACCGCTGTGGTTGCGCTCAATCATCTGGGCTTGCACGGCGTACTGGCGGTGGCCAGCCGCGACCCGCAGCACTACAAAAGCTCGGTGGGTATGTTGTTTCTGAATCACATCGCCGAAGTCTTGGGCCGTGTGTTGCCGCGCTTTACCCACGCACTGCGTTCGGTACGTTAGTTGTGGAACGGCAACTGGACGCTTACTGCACTCACTTGCGCAGTGAGCGCCAAGTGTCGCCCCACACGCTGCAAGCCTATCGCCGCGACCTGAATAAGGTTCTGGCGTTTTGCGACAAAGCGTCCATCGCCAGTTGGGCCGCCCTGGATATACAACGCCTGCGCCAGCTTGTGTCGCGCTTGCACCAGCAAGGTCAATCATCACGCAGCATTGCGCGGCTGTTATCAGCCGTTCGCGGGCTTTACCACTACCTGAACCGTGAAGGCCTGTGCGACCACGACCCGGCCAATGGTCTTGCGCCGCCAAAGGGTGAACGTCGCCTGCCCAAAACCCTTGATACCGATAGAGCCCTTCAGTTACTGGAAGGAGCCGTTGAAGAGGACTTTCTGGCGCAGCGCGATCAAGCCATTCTGGAGCTGTTTTATTCCTCGGGCTTGCGCCTGTCAGAACTGACCGGGCTCAATCTGGAGCAACTGGACTTGGCCGATGGCCTGATTCAGGTGCTCGGCAAAGGCAGCAAGACCCGCGTGTTGCCCGTGGGCAGAAAAGCGCGTGAGGCCTTACAGGCGTGGTTGCCCCTGCGCGCACTGGCTAACCCGCAAGATGATGCCGTTTTTATCAGCCAGCGGGGCCAACGCCTGGGTCCCAGGGCAATTCAGCTACGGGTCAAAGCAGCAGGCGAGCGCGAGCTGGGCCAGAATCTGCATCCACACATGCTTCGCCACTCGTTTGCCAGCCACTTGCTGGAGTCTTCGCAGGACTTGCGTGCAGTGCAAGAGTTGCTGGGTCATGCCGACATCAAAACCACTCAAATCTATACCCACCTGGATTTCCAGCATCTGGCATCGGTTTATGACAGCGCCCACCCACGGGCCAAACGCAGCAAGGACAGTGAATGACGATTGAGCTGATTACCTTCGACCTCGACGACACACTGTGGGACACCGCCCCTGTGATCGTGCATGCAGAAACTCAATTGCGTGACTGGCTGTTGACTCATGCACCAAAAGCGGGCGCTCTTGATGTTGCCGACTTTCAAGCACTTCGCCTGCGGGTTTTAACGGAGCAACCCCAGCTTAAGCACCGAATCAGTGCACTGCGTCGTCGCGTGTTGTTTCACGCGCTTCAAGACACGGGTTACGCCAATGCTCAGCAGTTGGCTGATGAAGCGTTCGAGGTATTTATCGAAGCTCGGCATGCACTAGAGGTTTTCGAGCAGGCGCAACCGACGCTGGAGGCACTGGCCCGGGATTACGCGCTAGGCGTGGTGACCAATGGCAACGCTGATGTGCGGCGCATCGGGCTGGGGCATCATTTCAAATTCGTGCTGTGCGCCGAAGACATCGGAATCGCCAAGCCAGATGCACGGCTGTTTCACGAGGCATTGTTGCGGGGTGCCGTGATGGCAGGCGCAGCGGTGCATGTGGGCGATCATCCGGGTGATGATATTGCCGGTGCACAGCAAGCCGGTTTGCGGGCGGTGTGGTTCAACCCTGGCGGCAAGCACTGGGACGGCGACAAGGCTCCTGATGCCGAGATCGGGTGTTTGAGTGAGTTGCCGACGGTACTTAAGCAATTCAAATAACCACTTTTCGAACCCCACAAAAAAAACCCGCAGCGACGGCGGGTTTTCTTTTCAAGCCCAGTGGCAATCCTTAGATAGGACGGCTGCCGTACTTGTTGTCTGGCTTTTTGGGTGGGTCTGCCACCACATTCGCCTCGACTTCCTGCACCTTGCCACCACGGGAAAGGAACTCTTCCATCGCGCGAGCCAGAGCATCACGCTCTTTGTTTTTGGCTTCTACGCTGGGCAGGTCATCAACCGACACTGCAGCTTTGGATTTGCCTTTGGCCACAGGGACCGGCGTATCTTCGCCATCGTCGTCGGCCACGTCATCGGCAGCGGCTTCAAGACCCTCTTCGGTCTCGTCCTCGTCACCTACTTCGAGGTCATCATTTTCCAGATCGTCGTCGCTCATGTTCTACCTCATGACTTTCGTAAAGCAGATTATTTATATAGACCAGATGCGACAAATGTCGACCTCGGGTGGCGAAAAAGTAGCCCTGGTCAATCCCCGGCTTACGCCTCTTCACCGCGAAGGGTGATGAGGACTTTACAAGCACCGTCATATTCACGCTGCCCGTCCAAAAACACTGTGCCAGCGAGCCTTCTGCCACCGACCTTGCCCTACAGACACGATCTGCAACAGCCCGACTTGCAAAGCATGGAAACGTCAGGAGATTGTCCACGTCTTCATCTTGCACAGGGAGCAGCTTTGCTGCCCTCGGCGCGCATTCTAGCGTGCTCTAGAAAAAAACAAAGCAGCTAATAGTCGAGTTGTGCGGTAAGTGTTCATCCTACAAATTTTACCCGCCGGGATCCTTCTTAAAACTGTAGGAAAAATCATTGTCTTGAAGGGGATAACGCACATTCGAGACAAAAAAATACCCGGCAAGCCGGGTATTTTTAAAAAGTGCTACTTACAAGTTGTAGCCTCTTTCGTTGTGTTGAGCCAGATCCAGACCAACCGCCTCTTCCTCTTCAGTCACTCGAAGGCCCATGACGGCATCCAGCACCTTGAGAATGATGAAGGTCACCACCGCTGTGTAGACGATGGTAAAGGCGACGCCTTTGAACTGAATCCAGACTTGGGCACCAATGTCGGTTACCGCGCCGAAACCACCCACTGCAGGGGCCGCAAACACGCCGGTCAGAATGGCGCCTACGATACCGCCGATGCCGTGAACACCAAACGCATCCAGCGAATCGTCATATCCCAGCTTGCGCTTGAGTGCGGTGGCGCACAGGAAGCAGATCACGCCTGCTGACAGGCCGATCACAATGGAACCCATAGGGCCTACGGTGCCTGCGGCGGGAGTGATAGCCACAAGGCCGGCTACCACGCCTGAGGCGATGCCCAAGGCACTTGGCTTGCCGTGGGTGATCCACTCGGCAAACATCCAGCCCAGTGCAGCAGCGGCCGTGGCAATCTGCGTCACCAGCATGGCCATGCCCGCAGTGCCGTTAGCGGCGGCGGCGGAGCCTGCGTTGAAGCCGAACCAGCCGATCCACAGCATGGCGGCACCGACCAGGGTGTAACCCAGGTTATGGGGAGCCATCGGGGTGGTTGGGTAGCCTTTGCGCTTGCCCAGTACGATGCACGCCACCAGACCTGCGATACCGGCGTTGATGTGCACCACTGTGCCGCCCGCGAAGTCGAGCACACCCCAGTCCCACATCAGACCGCCAGGACCGCTCCAGACCATGTGCGCGATAGGCGCATAAACCAGCGTGAACCACACGCCCATGAAGATCAGCATGGCCGAGAACTTCATGCGTTCAGCAAAGGCGCCTACGATCAGTGCCGGGGTGATGATGGCAAAGGTCATCTGGAAGGTGATGAACACTGCTTCAGGGAACAGTGCCGTGGCCGAGGTGAGGCTGGCCGGCGTCACGCCCACCAGAAATGCCTTGCCGAAACCGCCGATGAACGAGTTGAAGTTGGTGACGCCTTCTTCCATGCCCGTCGTATCAAACGTAATGCTGTAGCCGTAAATGACCCACAGAATGCTGATCAGCCCGGTAATGGCAAAGCACTGCATCATCACGGATAGAATATTTTTGGAGCGCACCATGCCGCCGTAAAACAGCGCAAGGCCGGGAATGGTCATCAACAGCACCAAAGCGGTTGCAGTCAGCATCCAGGCGGTATCGCCGGAGTTCAGGACTGGAGCGGCCACTTCGTCTGCGGCCATGGCCAGGCCAGGCATTACGACAGACAACAGGGCTCCGAGCCCTGCGAATTTACGCAGAGTCATTGTGTTTTCTCCTGGGGCGTTGGGGTTTGGCGGCTTAGATTGCGTCGGTATCGGTTTCGCCGGTACGGATGCGAATAGCCTGTTCCAGATTGACTACAAAAATCTTGCCGTCACCGATTTTGCCGGTGTTGGCAGCCTTGGTTATCGCCTCGATAACCCGGTCAAGATCTTTGTCGTCAATGGCGACATCAATCTTCACCTTTGGCAGAAAATCGACCACATATTCCGCACCGCGATACAGCTCGGTGTGACCTTTCTGACGGCCGAAGCCTTTAACCTCAGTAACGGTAATGCCCTGCACGCCGATTTCAGACAGCGACTCGCGTACGTCGTCTAACTTGAACGGCTTGATAATGGCGGTGACTAGCTTCATGAAACTTCTCCCGAATTGGTGGACTTGCCCCAGGAAAACAAACCCGGCTCAAGTCTAAGCGCAGTGTCTGGCTTTGTAACGCGTCGTTGCCAGTTGCAAGCAACACAACGTGTATCAATCGCTGGTGACGAAAACACTCCCTGAACCACCTGCCGCACTACCATCGTCACAGCAACTGCATCAGTACATGAGTCACTGGCAACTAAGCAGAAACCTTGCCATGTCTGAAAAAACCAATCATTACAGTCAATTATCATGAACAGATGGCATTTTGCTCTTGCGCTGACGGCATTTATGCACCCAAACAGTGCACAGCTTGCGAGCAGCCTGCGCGAAAGCTGTGCGCCGAGCCGTGTACATGGGGCCCAAAGCCTGCGTGCTACACTCGCCACCATCAGTTTTCAGGACCTTACCCATGCTCGCTCCCAAAGACCTTCTCGACGCCCTGAGTGGCCAAGCCTCCCGTTTGTTCAGTGGCGAAACGCCGTTGCCACGTAACGAAATCGAAAGCCAGTTCAAAGCCTTGCTGCAAAGTGGCTTCAGCAAACTGGACCTGGTCAGCCGCGAAGAATTCGACAGCCAAATGGTGGTACTGGCCCGCACCCGCGCTCGTCTCGAAAGCCTGGAAGCCAAAGTCGCGGAGCTTGAAGCCAAGCTGTTGCCGCCCGGCGAATAACGCTCGACGGCGGTGCGTTAGCTCACGATCTTTAGCTCTAAGAGCGGATAGCCGCATCGTCGTACAAACACATCCCGTATCCATTCACGCCCTGCCCTTGGCCTGTGATTCGCGCACCATGCGTCTTTTGCCCGCTCAAGGAATGAGTCATGTCGCTGGCCATCGTTTACAGCCGCGCCCAAGTCGGTGTGGAGGCGCCCGCCGTCACGGTTGAGGTTCATCTGGCGAATGGTTTGCCAGCGCTGACACTGGTCGGGCTGCCCGAAACAGCGGTCAAGGAAAGCAAGGACAGGGTACGAAGCGCCATTCTGAATTCGGGGTTTGATTTCCCCGCCCGACGCATCACCTTGAATCTGGCGCCCGCCGACTTACCCAAAGATGGCGGACGCTTTGATCTGGCGATAGCGCTGGGCATATTGGCTGCCAGTGGGCAAATGCCCGCAGCGGCGCTGGAACAAGTGGAGTGTCTCGGTGAATTGGCGTTATCCGGCGCTATTCGGCCTGTGCAGGGCGTACTCCCGGCCGCACTGGTGGCTCGTGCGGCGGGTCGTGCTCTGGTTGTGCCGATGGCCAATGCAGAAGAAGCCAGCCTGGCTTCAGGTTTGACGGTCATTGCCGCTGAACATTTGCTGCAAGTCGTGGCGCACTTTTCTGCCCGTTCGGTGATTGAACCCTATGTGGCGAGCGGCTTGTTGCACGCCAGCAAACCTTATCCAGACCTCAGCGATGTACAAGGGCAACTCTCAGCCAAGCGTGCACTGTTGATCGCCGCAGCGGGCGGCCACAACTTGCTGTTCACCGGCCCTCCCGGTACGGGCAAAACCCTGTTAGCCAGCCGCCTGCCCGGCTTGCTGCCGCCGCTGAACGAGCAGGAAGCGCTGGAAGTGGCCGCCATTCAATCCGTTGCCAGCCATGTGCCGTTAAGCTGCTGGCCGCAACGCCCTTTTCGTCAGCCGCACCATTCAGCCTCTGGCCCCGCATTGGTGGGGGGCGGCTCTAAACCGCAACCGGGCGAAATCACCTTGGCACATCACGGCGTATTGTTTTTGGATGAACTGCCCGAGTTTGACCGCAAGGTTCTGGAGGTTTTAAGAGAACCGATGGAATCGGGTTTTATCGTGATTGCCCGCGCTCGCGACCGCATGCGCTTTCCGGCTCGGTTTCAACTGGTCGCTGCCATGAATCCCTGTCCGTGTGGCTATCTGGGTGAACCGACGGGACGCTGCCGCTGCACGCCGGAGCAAATCCAGCGATACCGCAACAAACTGTCCGGCCCCTTGCTCGACCGGATCGACCTGCACCTGACCGTGGCGCGCGAAACCACCTCGCTTAATCCTGCGCAGGCCTCAAACGACACCACGGCCAATGCTGCCGAACAGGTGGCGGCTGCCCGTGAGCGGCAATTGCAGCGTCAGGGGTGCGCCAATGCCTTTCTCGACTTGAAGGGCGTACGGACTCACTGCACGCTCAGTGCTGTGGATAACGTTTGGCTGGAAACCGCGTGTGAGCGCATGAGCTTATCGCTGCGCGCAGCCCATCGCTTATTGAAGGTCGCGCGAACATTGGCGGATCTGGAGCAAGTAAAAGAGATAGAGAGGAAGCATTTGGCGGAAGCGTTACAGTATCGGCCGGACAGTCGGTGAATATTATTTACTGTAGGAAATTTCTGCGAGCACACGGGGATTAATCTTTTATTTTTAAAATAACGCCACAATTAGAAGATCACACCTATGAAAACATGCGGTAGAAGGTATAACAATATTCAGTCACTCGTAAATTGTGATCGCCATTGACGATCTCCCAACACCTATAATATTATTTATTACTCGCATCGACCTTGGATTAAATATATGTACTTGAAATTCAGGCTATTGCCAGTTTAAGTTTAGCCCTATTCGGTTCTGCGGACTCTATACAGCCATCATGATGAGCCTAGTAGACTCTTTTGCGGATATCGATCTTGTTCTTTTTAAATCATTAGGCATTGGGTTTTTCTGACACCACTCATGCTTGGACTTATTTACTACACCCCTAAAATGAGTCATATGCTATAGGAATGGCGCACACAAGCAAACTCATATGATTGGCTACATACCATTCACGCATACAACTGCCTCTTCCAGCAACACGACTGGCTTAATTATGAATCAAAATAAACCCTCATGCATCGTGCTTGTACATTATGCGTAAGTACGATTTTATTACTATTTTTAGTGCTTGCCTAACTGTACTCGGAGGGGCAATTTTTTATACTGCCCTCCTGCTTGGAGTAGTGAAGTTTATTTTTGAACTTCAAGGACGACCACCTCTTTTCCTTGTTATCCCTACTTACTGCTTGTTGGTATTACTTGGCTTTCGCTTCCAATTTAGAGCCCTGCTAAAGCTTCTGAGTGGAGGATAAAGAAAACTGTACAAACTTTTAAATTCCCCCCTCGCTGAAATTAGCATATCAGGACAATATGATTTAATTCGCATCCGTAACGGTCGTGTGCAACTTAGATCAATGGGAGGCAGGCCGTTCGAATTCATGTTTACTGGAGTCAGTATACATAGACTCCACCGTAATACTATTAACGACCGACTCAAAAAACAAAGCCAACACTCCCATTTTTTTTATATGCGCGCTCGTAATTCAAAGGATCAGATCTAAACAATTGAAAAGTTTCTGGCTTTCTAACCAACCCAAGGAGACCTCTTAAAGACAATCCTATATCAGCAGCCCCATACATCATATTACCCTCATACTCGCCCCTTGCTATATATTGATAAAATTTTCTGACTGGCCCTTCTGCAGGCGTAGCACCATGACCATTATAAATATTCATGGATGCTTCATAAATATTGTTAACACCATGAGATCCGTACATTATTCCTGCACTCACCGATGCACCACGCGTAGCGACAGTTACTCCAACACTTAAATATATTTGAGTAACCCCACCAGCAAATGTAAACCCATTTCTTCCATAATAAGCCAACTTATCCCTCAACTCCTGCTGCTCATCCCAAAAAACAGCAACGCCTTCAGCCGCACTAATAACGCCCTCTTTCACATCTTCAACCACCTCATCCACAAACGCCGAGACTTCCCCGAGAAAACCCAACCGGGCAACACCGTCATGGATATGCATCGCACCGGCCGCACAGCCCAGTGCAATAAGCTCCTCGGCGGCTTGGTTGAGGTCGTCGAGTGAGCACTGCGCCTCATCTTTCATGAGGAACCTGCCACGTCATGCCCGCGCTGGTACGGGCGGCGATATGTTCGAGGATGATGTCGCCATAGCGAATGGCGACCGTTTCGATCGGTTGCGATTGACCATTTGCACTCGAGGTAGGGACGTGCAGAACAATTTGGGCAATACGGGCTTCTCGCAATTCGATTCTGAAGTACTTCTCTTCGCCTACGGTGGGTGACGCCCGGTAGAGATGAATAATGCAATTCACCTTTTCGCCGTCATCCAATGCTTTAGCCAGAAGTGGCGAAGACTTGTCGATGTATTTGGTGATCACCACAGGGGAGTGATTGGCGTTGCTACCGAACGCGCTGGTGACCTGCCCGGCGAGCAAACCATGGGTCACCGATAACACCATGATCTCGTCCAGATGTGAGGTTTGACATTTATTACCCATGGACTGCGGGGTCGAACACCCCGCGGAGATCAGGCCGTTATTGACACCCTTAATGGTCATGTAACTGTTATTGGCCATGCGCTGCTCACGATCAGGTTTGAAGCCTGCATTTTGAGCGAGTGGCGATACAAGCTTTGTAGGGGCTTTCTGAAGTTTTCAAAAGAACCGCTCAACAAAACCGGCAATGATCAGACTCAGCCCAGCCGTTCCACCTCTGGCAGTTCCATGGCATCCACCTCTTGCAGCAAAAAGTCGCTCAAGCGGCGCAACCGTTCGCCCCCGGGGCGGGTTTTGGGCCATACCAGGTAGTAATTTTCACCGCTGGCCACCGCCGCGCGAAAGGGCAGGCTCAAGCGGCCCTGAGCAACGTCTTCGGCGACCATCAATAAATCGCCCATGGAGACGCCATAACCCCTAGCCGCAGCAATCATGCCCAACTCCAGCGTGTCGAATACCTGGCCGCCTTTAAGGGAGACCCCTGCGGTCAGTCCCATGCAGTCGAGCCAGCGCCGCCAGTCCCGACGGTCAGGCGTAGGGTGAAACAATTCGGTCGCCGCCAGCCGTTCGGCACTCCAGGGCAATTCGTCTTGCACGTTGGGCGCACCCACCGGGATCAGCATCTCGGGAAACAGCAAGGTCGCTTCCCAGTCAGGCGGGAAGTGACCTTCGCCCTGTGCAGGGCGTTCTTCCAGCCGCACTGGTGGCTCGTGCGGCGGGTCGTGCTCTGGTTGTGCCGATGGCCAATGCAGAAGAAGCCAGCCTGGCTTCAGGTTTGACGGTCATTGCCGCTGAACATTTGCTGCAAGTCGTGGCGCACTTTTCTGCCCGTTCGGTGATTGAACCCTATGTGGCGAGCGGCTTGTTGCACGCCAGCAAACCTTATCCAGACCTCAGCGATGTACAAGGGCAACTCTCAGCCAAGCGTGCACTGTTGATCGCCGCAGCGGGCGGCCACAACTTGCTGTTCACCGGCCCTCCCGGTACGGGCAAAACCCTGTTAGCCAGCCGCCTGCCCGGCTTGCTGCCGCCGCTGAACGAGCAGGAAGCGCTGGAAGTGGCCGCCATTCAATCCGTTGCCGGCCATGTGCCGTTAAGCTGCTGGCCGCAACGCCCTTTTCGTCAGCCGCACCATTCAGCCTCTGGCCCCGCATTGGTGGGGGGCGGCTCTAAACCGCAACCGGGCGAAATCACCTTGGCGCATCACGGCGTATTGTTTTTGGATGAACTCAGCCTTAGGCCTCCATGTCAACATGTGTCACCCAGTCATCCCGTTCTGCGGTCCTCGATCCTAGTCTCAAAACAAGGTAAGCTATCAAAATCTAGGAGATTTTTTGATGATTGATGCAGTTGACCTTTTTTGCGGCGCTGGAGGCTTAACAGCGGGTTTGCGTAAAGCTAACGTTAATGTACGCGCTGGTTATGATAACGATGCTAATTGCAAACACGCATATACGGTAAATAACTGTGCGAGTTTTATAAATAAGGATGTGCAAGAAGTTACGGTCGATGAAGTACAACACTGGTATGGCGAAGGAAACATACGACTACTTGCAGGTTGCGCTCCATGCCAACCTTTCTCGACATATAATCAGGGTAAAGACGCTAGCCTAGATAGAAAGTGGCCTTTGCTCTATGCATTTCAGCGGCTTATCAGAGGTGTCGAGCCAGAGCTTGTAACGATGGAAAATGTTCCAGACGTGACCAAGCACGAAGTTTATCATGACTTTGTTGCCTCTCTGGAAGAACAAAACTATCACGTGTGGGCTGGCCGGGTCGCTTGTGCCGACTATGGTTTACCCCAGAAAAGACAACGTCACGTTTTGCTAGCCTCTAAACTAGGTCCAATTAAGCTTATACCCAAGACGCATGATGTCTATGTGACAGTTGAGGATGCATTAAAAAAGTATGCAAGGCTACAAGCCGGCGAGCATCATCCTTCGGACCCACTTCATCGCGCGGCAAGATTATCGCCTATTAATATGGCCCGAATTATTCTTTCGAAGCAAGGTGGAACCTGGAGGGATTGGCCTGAATCTTTAAGGGCAGATTGTCACAAAAAAGCAAGTGGACAAACTTACGCAAGTGTCTATGGGCGTATGAAGTGGTCTGAACCGAGTCCTACAATGACAACATTATGTTATGGATTTGGTAATGGACGATTTGGACATCCCGATCAAAATAGAGCTATATCATTAAGAGAAGCTGCAACGTTGCAGTCATTCCCAGATAGTTATGAGTTTCTACCTGAAGATAAGATTAATTTTAGAACTGTTGGGCGAATGATCGGAAATGCAGTACCTGTCAGGTTGGGTGAAGTAATAGGGCAAAGTCTTAATGCTCACGTCCAAGAATATATGTAATTAGTTATATCGTATCGTTGATTTTTGAATGTAAGCATCAGTTATGATAAATATTGTATCCAAATGAAGCGATGCACGCTGCCATAGATAGGGCAGCGTTTATATCGTACTCAAATCGGTCAAGCGCGCCATGTCTCAATATTAAAAGCGCTCCACTCCTAAGCCTGTGCAACTGCCTCGAAAGGATAGGGGAGACGAGCGTGCTCACCCACTCTAAGAAGGTGCTTGAGAACCCCGTTCCCTTCCCTATTTTTTATTTGGAATTCTCTTAATATCTCCCACCCCGCTAATGAGTGAATTGAGAAAACTACTAGTTCAAAAGCAGAACTAGCAAACATATAAAAGGTTGGGAAGTGGACTGGCATCCAAGTTATACATCCTGGCAGCTGAGAGGCAGTGCTATCTACAATAATAGGTTGCACATGGAAAAAACCATGCTTATCTCCATGGAATCGTTCTGGATGCTCAAACCTGAACCCAAAACTATTTATTACATCCTTTTCGCCAGAGATAAGCAAGCACACTGTTTCAGCGTTAAGTTCTTCACTCTTGGTACCGACAAATCGCATTAGCTTTAACCAGCCACATTTCGAGTCGATGTCTACTATCATATACGATGTACAACTATTTTTCTTTGGTGCCAAGATAAACGCTTTAAGTTGATTTCTTAATGCTTGTTGAGCACCGTCGAAAAAAGAAATATTCGTGCGAGACGCTGCTGCACGCGTCTCTTTGAAAGGTGAGAATTTTTTTAATTTAGGCTGGCTATTCAATGTTTTCAGGTGAGCTGCATGCCCGTTACTCAAGAGTACCGCTAATGAATCCGCTTGTTTATGGTCCATATTAAAAACTCGAATTACATTAGTAGATATGCTTGAGGTTCGTAGCTAACATCATTACCACTACATTGAAGCTCGCCTTCTACCCAACGCTCATTGTCGTACCCAATTAGGTCGCTAGGATAACTAGATGCTTTATCTCTCTCAATAAATCGTGATGTATCCTCACAAAAAACAAAATCGGGGACTTGAGATATATCAAAATCACTGGGAACTGGATAAGCCTCTTTGACTTCCTCGACCCAGAAAGATGGTCTCGAATACATGAAAGCATTTTTTACGGCATATGTTGAAAGCGTTGGGTTAACAACATCTGCGTACCCTATAGTCGACAGCCTCTCCCACGCGGATCGGTCTGTTGGGTTGCTGAGAATCCAAGGGAATCGACTTACGATATGAGGTAAGTCAGCTATAGCTTGCTGATTAGGCAAAACAACTTTTTCTAACCAGTGCGAAATTATGGCACACGAAACCCTAGCTAATTGCTCGGGAGGCATGCACTCAATAATGGGTTTGTCTTTATCTAATATATTAAAAACGCTTAATCCTAAGCTTTTTAAAGCGATATCACGGAATGTTCGAGCTCCACCAGATTTAACGCCTAGGACACCTGCGATATCATATGTAAGATAGTTTTGAGCATCGGTATTTTCTAATTCAAAGCCAAGAGTTTTCATGACGGGCTCGTCAAGATTTTCTTGGATAAATGCTCTGAATTGTTCGATTCGCTCTACTTCGGTTAGTAAATTAGGCCAGTGCCAAGGTCTAAAACCGGTAAAGTCTGAAGACTTCCATAGTCCTTGATCCATTATTTGTATACTTCCCACATCATAGTCGGCGTACGACGATACTGTTCGTTTCATTGTTAAGTCGAAGTTACATGTTCCATACTGATTAACGACAACGATGGGGCCTATACTAGACATTAGCCTCGCAGTATATGCTATTTCGGCACCAGTAGACCAAGCAGCAGATGCTTTTTCGTCTAGCCCTAATAAGTCATAATCTACTATGAGAAGGTTATACTCTTCATATCCTATAGCCGGGGAGTAGTTTCCTGCTCTTGAAGCCAGCCTTGATCTATGCAGTTCTGTAATGAAATTTGAGACTTCATCCTGTTTAAAGACTGTTATGTTCGCATCAACAAATTGAGAGAGCATAACCTTCCAGCTACATGCTCTTTCATACTCATCATCCAGGATTAATATGTTAATTTTGTTCATCGTGATTCCACTCTAATTTAAAGGCTGTATTGAAACCCACTGGAGGGGGCACAAAAGAAACAGTGCAATCTAAAGAGTCAGCGACCATTTTTACGATCGTAAGACCAATGCCCATTCCTCCCAACCCCAAAGCTTTACGCTCTTCCGGAATTTCTAGCCTTCTTATAAATGGCTTAAATAAGTCGATGCTGTCAGATAAACGAACACCTACACCTGTATCTGCAATAATAATGGAGGATACATTTCGCGTAATCTCACCATAAGCAAAAATCAAACGTTTATTTGATCCAAGCATTGCGTTTACAGCGTTTATTAAAACATTTTGAAAAACTGCATTCCATGCTGCAAGTGTCGCGGCAGGCAACATCATTGATTTTGGAAAATCATACTCGACATGGACTTGTCGCAATAATGCCTCGGAGTTCACCACTACGCGGTTTAATACCTTTCCGACATTATATTTATTGCGCTTTTCTCTATCATACTCATGCATAAGCGGGGAGAATAATTTCCGAGCCTTTGCAGTCCTCTCTGCCCAGTTATCTAGAGATTTAATAAGCTTTGGCATGTCCAATATTGCATCATTGTCAGTCAACTGCTTACGCATATCTGTAAGGACAGTGAGTTCTTTGTGCAGCTCATGCTCCATGGCCAGCGCGGCCATGCCGGAGGTTGCTAAGGCCGCAAGAAGTATACGCTCCTCATTAATAGCAGAGCTTCGTTGTTCCTCAAGGTCTTCAAGCTCTTTGAACTTTGCAGATACCGCTTCAACTTCTGCCCCAAGTTTCTCAGGGAGCTTCATCGATAGTTGAAATAACTGGTTTCTTATTTCAGAAACTTTTTCCTCGGTTTTTGGTATTTCTAATCGAGCTGATGCCTTTTCTATATTTCTGCGCTCAAATGAACGCATTGCGTAGAAGTCAATGGCCCATCTAACGCTGTACTGCAGCTCTGCAAAAGCGTCATTGTCAATTAGACGGTCACGTGTAACTTGAACGTTTAGGTATGCTCCTTTATTTAGCTCAGGTGCAGTTGCAGTAGTACGCTCATGCGAAGTGGATATCTTTACGGCACCAAAAATACGTCCATTTGTAGGCAAGTCATTCAAGCCGCTTCGAACTTGTAGATTTGCAGGAAGCAGTTTTGACTTGTTTAGACGATGGGAGTGGTCTATTTCTAGGCCCAACCAGTCCTGCTCATCGCCACCATAGAAAGGGAGTCTAAACTTATTATCATAGATGTGTATGCCACCAAATTTCCTGAAGTAATCCCTGGCTTCATGAACGTTTATGCCTCCTGCTTGTTTTCCAGAAAGCTTAAAAACGTAAATTCTGAAATTTACTTCATCCAACAATCTACTAGTTGGTGGGAAATTAGCTTTGTACTCATCACCATTTTTAAAAGTAACAACCACTTCATTTTGGCCATTCGATTTTCCGGATATTAACTTGCCTTCGATAATGGCAATCCAGTTCTCTAAAGCTCTGTCCATTTGATTGTTGAATGCATCTTTTGCTGCAGCCGTTAGCCCCTTAACTTGGATGTCAAAAACATCATCGGTTTCATTGTCCATTAACTCAAAAGGTGGTTTTAAAAACCAAAGTTCACCGGCCAAGTCGGTAAGATCTTCAACGAGCCATTCATGCTTCAATCCTATAATTTTAACAGACGTACCGTATTCATAGCGGCCGTCAATTTTATTTGTCCCAGGGCTTGGGTAAATATTTGCTCCAGCTTTAACTAGATCATTCGCTTCTCGAGCTTCACCCCAATTTACACTTGCTCGAAATGCCTCTGAACCATCAACATCTTTAGAATGTATTTCTAATTCGTCGCCGAGAAACTGCACCGACAGACGCCCAACTCCTTTTGACCCTGTAACTTGACGAGATCGCCCAGTGAGCTTCTGATTTTGCTTATGAGTTGTACCAACTCTCAACCAGTACGCGATAAATGCGGCACGGCTCATGCCCGTTCCATTATCACTTACAGTGATACTATTTCGCTCAAATGTAACGGTTACTTCGCTCGCATCAGCGTCGTAACTGTTTTTAATAAGTTCTGCTAACGCTACATAGGGTTTGCCAACCAGTCGCTCACCTAGCTCTCGTAAAAGAGCGGCATCAACAGTGAAGGTATGAAATTTCGGCTTAATATCATCATCGACTCGATTTTTTCCTGGCATGGCACCTTGACCTAAATCGTCCTTGAGCAGAGAAATATCAATGCTCGGTAGAAAAACCAACAGCCTCACTAATTCTCAATTATACGGTGATCGCTACGCGTCACTGCTTTCATCATATCGTAGAATCAAGATGAAATCTTAGCATGATCCTACCATTAGTAGCGCAAGGCCATCAATAGCGCTATTCTTAAAAAAATGGAGGGATAAGACATGCCTAAATATGAATATTTAAATGTTTATCGAGATCTTGGTATATCCTCGCCTGAGATAAGGGCGTACGGACACACTGCACGCTCAGTGCTGTGGATAACGTTTGGCTGGAAACCGCGTGTGAGCGCATGAGCTTATCGCTGCGCGCAGCCCATCGTTTATTGAAGGTCGCGAGAACATTGGCGGATCTGGAGCAAGTAAAAGAGATAAAGAGGAAGCATTTGGCGGAAGCGTTGCAGTATCGGCCGGACAGTTGGTGAAGGTTATAAACTGTAGGAGATTTCATTAAACAAATAAGGCTTATTCTATACACTCACCCAGAAACCATCCTCCCAACAAAAAAATCTTTGCCCTCACCTAATTTACTGATTATTATTTGGCCATCCCTACATAAATATATTATTAACTGATGAACTTCATAACAATCAGATATAATTGCGCCGTTGCCTTACCGGTGTTTAGCTGCTTAATTTTCTACACAATGCTTTTCGTTTGGCCATTACAAAAAGCAGGGCTCATCAATGGCAACTTGTTGAAAATCATCTATTATAGAATTGTGCATTTATCTACTTGTTATCTAGGCTTGCGCCTTTATATTCCTAGACTGCGCGAAAAACATGACAAACCACTGCCTCCTAGCCAGCAATACAACCGGGCAATTTATGAATTTAAATAAATTTCTCCATTCATTAAGCTTGTACATACTGGTCATCACATGTGATGTTTTTTATACATCCCTATTGATGTGGGGAATAGAAATGATAATTACGCTTGACCACATGAGTTATTGGGCATTAACGCTAATTGTATTTCTAATAATTTTATTCTTAAGCATCCGATACTCAGTTCCGGAGCTGAGGAAAGTGTGGTAGAGCGTTATCGCAAGTATTGATTTATACTAGTTATTGTAGATAGCGCGAATACTGGCGAGTCTTGAGCATGTCGAGCATAAACATAAAATATTGATGGAATCGTCACACTGCCGGCCGAATAGTCGATAAAGGTATTAGCTGTAAGATATTTCCTCAAGCATTCATCAACCTAAACATGCGAATTAAGCACACCAAGAAATACTAGTCGCCAGAAGTTTTAGCCTGCATCATTTGTTCAACACTAGATTTATAATTATAGCTAAAAGACACTTCATTGAATTAACCACCGCCATCTATTACTTGTACCATTTCAGTAGATGCGCTTGCGTGCCCTACCCCCTATAAAAAAGGAATATAAAGTGCATTTTAAACTACGACTATCAGCATGCGGCTTGTACCTAATAATCATTGCATCATGTGCTTTTTATACTGAGCTCATGGTTTGGGGGGCAGAAAATTTGTTTAGTCTTAGCACAAAATCTATATTCATTTTAAGAGGCTTAGTATTTTCTACGCTGTTCTTTCTAAGCTTTAGATATTGCGTTCCAAAACTACGTAAAATCTGGTAATTCCAAAGACTACAAGCTCACCGGTTATCGGTCTCGCGATTCATTGAATATATCGTTAAGGCGTCCGCTACGCCCTCGAACGACAAGGCTATCTTGCAGGCTTGCTTGTAAGCCATTTCGTAATTAATTGAATCTTGTACAAACAACTGGAGAGATTATTTTTTGCGGATTGCTCGAACAAGACCACCTCCTTAAAGCATAAGATCCACTGCACCATATGCCATATTGCCTTCGTATACACTGTTGCTTCTTTGCTGATACAGATATTTAACTGGGCCTACAACAGAACTCTGATTGTTTGGACCTATAATAATATTCCCCACACCTTCATAAATATTATTGGTTCCATGAGCCACAAGCATGGCCCCAAAAGGAGTCCCGATCCCATATGAGGCACCTGTAATAGCCACTCCTAAGATCAGACTCAGCCCAGCCGTTCCACCTGTGGCAGTTCCATGGCATCCACCTCTTGCAGCAAAAAGTCGCTCAAACGGCGCAACCGTTCGCCCCCGGGCCGGGTTTTGGGCCATACCAGGTAGTAGTTTTCACCGCTGGCCACTGCCGTGCGAAAGGGAAGGCTCAAGCGGCCCTGAGCAACGTCTTCGGCGACCATCAATAAATCGCCCATGGAGACGCCATAACCCCGAGCCGCAGCAATCATGCCCAACTCCAGCGTGTCGAATACCTGGCCGCCTTTAAGGGAGACCTGTGCGGTCAGCCCCATGCAGTCGAGCCAGCGCCGCCAGTCTCGACGGTCAGGCGTGGGGTGCAACAATTCGGTGGCCGCCAGCCGTTCGGCATTCCAGGGCAAATCGTCTTGCACGTTGGGCGCTCCCACCGGGATCAGCATCTCGGGAAACAGCAATGTCGCTTCCCAGTCGGGCGGGAAGTGACCGTTGCTCAACAGCACGGCGCAGTCGAAAGGCTCTTGATTGAAATCCACATGATCAATGTCCATCCACGCGCTGGTCAGTTGCACTTCATTGCCTGCCTGCAAATGGCGAAAGCGGCTCAAGCGCGCCAACAGCCAGCGCATGGTCAGCGTTGAAGGCGCCTTCATTCGAAGAATGTCATCTTCAGCGCGCAAGGTGGTGCACGCGCGCTCCAGCGCGCTAAACCCTTCGCGTACGCCGGGGAGCAACAGCCGGGCGGCCTCGGTCAGTTGCAATGTGCGCCCATTACGCTGGAACAAACGGCAGGCGAAATGAGCTTCAAGGGTTTTGATATGCCGGCTCACTGCGCTTTGGGTGATCGACAACTCTTCGCCCGCACGGGTAAACGAGCTATGGCGGGCAGCGGCTTCAAAAGCGCGTAGGGCATAGAGCGGCGGTAGATTACGAATCATCAGGGTTGTTCCGATAGCGCAAGGCGATGAGTAGCAAAGAGTCGCATGAGTTTAAATCATGTCACTAATCATTTTTATCCCTTTGCTTAAATCAGTCAGGGCACCGAAAATTCAGCCTTTAAACGCACTTGAAGACAATTGACCGATGATCAAAAAGCATCCTGCACGTATCGAACTCGGGGCCATTCTGCGGCTGGCAGGGCCGCTGATTGCCTCGCAGTTGGCTCACATGTTGATGGTGCTCACCGACACGCTGATGATGGCGCGCCTCAGCCCCGAGGCATTGGCCGGTGGCAGCCTTGGGGCCGCCAGTTACTCATTCGTGTCTATTTTCTGCATCGGCGTCATTGCCGCCGTCGGCACGCTGGTGTCTATTCGCCAAGGAGCGGGGGACATAGAAGGGGCAACCCGCCTGACCCAGGCCGGATTGTGGCTCGCCTGGGCGCTGGCGCTGGTGGGTGCCGTGGCACTGTGGAATATCAAACCTCTGTTGCTGCTGTTCGGCCAGACGCCCACCAACGTCGAAGCGGCGGGTCAGTTTCTGCTACTGCTGCCGCTGGCCCTGCCCGGCTACATGACCTTCATGGCACTGCGCGGGTTCACCAGTGCGATGGGGCGTGCAACGCCAGTGATGGTCATTAGTCTGATCGGCACCGTTGCCAACTTTTTGCTCAATTACGCACTGATCACAGGCATGTTCGGGCTTCCGAAGTTGGGCCTCATGGGTATCGGTCTGGTGACAGCGATTGTGGCCACGGCTATGGCGCTGGGGCTTGCGTGGCATATCCATCGTCACCCGGCCTACGATGCGTATCCGATCGGCAAAGGATTATCCCGGCTTAATGTCACGTACCTGCGTGAACTGTGGCGACTTGGCCTGCCCATCGGCGGCACCTATGCCGTGGAAGTCGGCTTGTTTGCGTTTGCCGCACTGTGCATGGGCACCATGGGCAGCACGCAACTGGCCGCCCATCAAATCGCCCTTCAGATTGTGTCTGCAGCTTTTATGGTGCCAGCCGGTCTGTCCTACGCGATCACCATGCGTATCGGCCAACATTATGGCGGTGGCGATTTACTGCGAGCACGATTGGCAGGCCGCGTCGGCATCGGTTGTGGCGCGTTGATCATGCTGGGTTTTTCAGTGGTGTTCTGGTTCTGGCCCACTCAACTTATCGGGCTGTTCCTGGACTACAACGACCCGGCGTTCCGTCCGGTCTTCGAGCTGGCCGTGAGCTTATTGGCGGTAGCCGCCTGGTTCGAGCTGTTTGATGGTGCACAAACCATCGCCATGGGCGCCATTCGCGGGCTCAAAGATGCCAGAACCACGTTCCTGGTCGGGCTGTTTTGCTACTGGGTCATTGGCGCCCCGATGGCATGGCTATTAGCGTTCACTCTGGGCTGGGGCCCTACGGGTGTTTGGTGGGGGCTCGCATTGGGGCTGGCCTGCGCGTCAATCAGCCTGACATTGGCCTTTGAATGGAAGATGCGGCGCATGCTCAAGCGCGCGCGTAAGGCCGAGAACGCTGCGAACGTGAGTGCCTTGACGTGATCAAGGTCTGCCCTGTTGCGCTTCAGGCCGGCGGCACAGTCTGCTGCGCAGCCCCCAACGTCAAAAACTCCACCAGATCCGTCAGCGGCAGCGGTTTGCTGATGAAGTAGCCCTGTACCTGGTCGCAGCCAAACTCGCGCAGCAACGATAATTGCTCGGGGGTTTCGACGCCCTCGGCGACCACTTCCAGTTCCAGGTTGTGAGCCAGGTTGATCATGGCTAAAACCAGCTTGCGGTTTTCTTCACGGTCTTCCATGCCGCCCACGAAGCTTTTATCAATTTTAAGCAGTGCAATTGGCAGGCTGTTGAGGTGAACAAACGATGAGAAACCCGTACCAAAGTCATCCAGAGAGAAACGTACGCCCAGTCGCCCCAGCGCATCCATCGTCTGCTTGACCAAATCACTGCGGCGCATCACGGCGGTTTCCGTCAGTTCGAACTCAAGCCAGTTGGCTTCAACGCCACGCTCGGTGATCAGGCGGCTAAGGGTCGACAGTAACTGACTGTCTTGAAACTGGCGGAACGAGAGGTTGACGGCCATATGCAAGGGCGCCAGCCCTCGCTCGCGCAGCGCCTGCATATCACGCAGGGCACGCGAAATGACCCAGTAACCCAGCGGCACGATCAGCCCGCTTTGCTCGGCCAGTGGCACGAACTCATTGGGCGCGAGCAATCCGCGCTCGCCATGTCGCCAGCGCACCAGCGCTTCCAGCCCCACGATATTTCCCGTGATCAAATCCAGACGCGGCTGGTAATGCAACTCCAGTTCGTCGCAGCGCAAAGCACGGCGCAGTTCACTTTCGAGGTCGGCCAGGCTTCGGGCATTGCGATTGATGCGCTCGTCGAACAGATGATAAGTACAGCCCTGGGTGCTTTTGGCCTGTTGCATGGCGATGTGCGCATGCCACATCAAGGGGTCGGCCCCGGCATTGACGCGGGCATGGGCAATCCCGAGGCTGCAACCGAGCAGCAGGCTTTCGCCGTCGATCCAGTAAGGCTCGGACAACACCTCGATGATACGTTCGGCCATCCATTCGGCACGCTCCGGCGCTCGCCGGGTATCGATCAAGAGTGCGAACTCATCGCTGCCTAACCGCGCCAACTGATCACCGGCTTCAAGTCTGCTTTTAAGGCGTGCAACCACCTGCAGAATCAATCGGTCACCGGCCTGATGCCCCAGCGCATCGTTGGCGTGACGGAAGTTGTCCAGATCCAGATGCCCAAGCGCCAGGCCCCGCCCTTCGTTTTCAGCAAGGCGTACGGCCAGCAGGGTCTGGAAGCCCTGGCGGTTGGCGATACCGGTGAGCGGGTCCTCTTCGGCCAGACGCTGCAAGGTGTATTCAAGAATGCCGCGCTCACGCACATGGCGTAGACAACGTCGCAGCACATCAGTGGTCAGACTCGGCCTGACCAGCCAGTCGCTGACGTCCTGAGGTGAGGTTTTGGGCTCCGCGTCCAGTAATAATACGGTGGGCAAGCGGCAACGACCCGGGGCAGGTTGCAAGGTGCGCGTAGTCAGGAGCAGTGCGTTTCGATCATTCTCAAACAGGTAGCTGACAGACTCCCAGTTTGGCGCGCACAACAAAATGACTGAGCCTCCCATCGGTAGCAGGCACTTTCGTACCAACGCTTCCCAAGAAGGATCTTCAGCCAGTAAAAGCAAACGCAAGGGTTCGACATGCTCAGACAAGCTAACTCCCTGGACTCTACTTAATGGAGTGATGGGCATTATGGTGCTCCCGCGGGTCATGGCACAGAGACCATTTGTCTGGAGCACGCGACCTGAACCTACCGTAAGGTAGACGCAAAATAAGGGGGTAGCCTGCGACAAACGCATAAAAGCGGCAAATTTAGATCAAGAGCCGTGTCACACCGTCGCACAGAGGCAGCATTATCTGCTCAGCCTGTTAAAATGCTCGCCCTTTTTACACACGACCCCCTAACTCGTCATGTCCCGACTCAATCCCCGGCAGCAAGAAGCCGTGAGCTACGTCGGCGGCCCTCTTTTGGTGCTCGCCGGCGCAGGCTCCGGCAAAACCAGCGTGATTACCCGAAAAATCGCGCATCTGATTCAGAACTGCGGCATCCGTGCCCAATACATCGTCGCCATGACCTTTACCAACAAAGCCGCCCGGGAGATGAAGGAACGGGTCGGAACGCTGCTTAAAAAGGGCGAAGGCAGAGGCTTGACGGTGTGTACGTTCCACAATCTGGGGCTGAACATCATCCGCAAGGAACATGCGCGATTGGGTTATAAGCCGGGCTTTTCGATCTTTGACGAAGCCGACGTCAAAGCGCTGATGGCCGACATCATGCAAAAGGAATACTCGGGCGACGACGGGGTCGATGAAATCAAGAACATGATCGGCTCGTGGAAAAACGACCTGATCCTGCCGCCCGAGGCGTTGGAAAATGCGCGTAACCCCAAGGAACAGACGGCCGCCATTGTTTACACCCATTACCAACGCACGCTCAAAGCCTATAACGCCGTGGACTTTGATGACCTGATCCTGCTGCCGGTCAAGCTCTTCGAAGAGCACGCCGACATTCTGGAAAAGTGGCAAAACAAGGTGCGCTACCTGTTGGTGGACGAGTATCAGGACACCAACGCCAGCCAGTACTTGCTGGTGAAATACCTGATTGGCACGCGCAACCAGTTCACTGTGGTTGGCGATGATGACCAGTCGATCTACGCATGGCGCGGTGCCCGCCCAGAAAACCTGATGCTGCTCAAGGACGATTATCCGTCCCTGAAAGTGGTCATGCTGGAGCAAAACTATCGCTCCACCAGCCGCATCTTGCGTTGCGCCAACGTGCTGATTGCCAACAACCCGCATGCCTTCGAGAAACAACTGTGGAGTGAGATGGGCCACGGTGATGAAGTGCGGGTGATTCGTTGCCGTAACGAAGACGCCGAAGCAGAGCGCGTGGCGGTTGAAATTCTCACGCTGCACCTGCGCACCGACCGGCCTTACAGTGACTTTGCGATTCTCTACCGCGGGAACTATCAGGCCAAACTGATTGAATTGAAGCTTCAGCATCATCAAATTCCGTACCGCTTGTCGGGTGGCAACAGCTTTTTTGGACGTCAGGAGGTTAAAGACCTGATGGCCTACTTCCGCCTGATCGTAAACCCGGATGATGACAACGCCTTCTTGCGGGTTATCAATGTCCCGCGCCGAGAAATCGGTTCGACTACGCTGGAAAAGCTCGGAAACTACGCCACCGAACGCAAGATTTCGATGTATGCGGCCACCGATGAAATCGGCCTGGGCGAGCACCTGGACGCTCGCTTCACCGATCGTCTGGTGCGTTTCAAACGTTTTATGGACCGTGTGCGAGAACACTGCTCGGGTGAAGATCCGATTGCGGCACTGCGCAGCATGATCATGGACATCGACTACGAGAACTGGCTGCGCACCAACAGTTCCAGCGACAAGGCGGCTGACTACCGTATGTCCAACGTCTGGTTTCTGGTCGAGGCGTTGAAAAACACCCTCGAAAAAGACGAAGACGGCGCCATGACCATTGAAGAAGCCATCGGCAAGCTGGTGCTGCGCGACATGCTTGAACGCCAGCAAGAAGAGGAAGACGGTGCCGAGGGCGTGCAAATGATGACGTTGCATGCCTCCAAAGGCCTGGAGTTCCCTTACGTGTTCATCATGGGCATGGAAGAAGAGATCCTGCCGCACCGCTCCAGCATTGAAGCAGACACCATCGAAGAAGAGCGCCGCCTTGCCTACGTGGGCATTACCCGCGCACGTGAGACGCTGGCGTTTACCTTCGCCGCCAAGCGCAAGCAGTACGGTGAGATCATCGACTGCGCGCCGAGCCGCTTCCTTGATGAGTTGCCCCCGGACGATTTGGCCTGGGAAGGCAACGATGACACCCCTACCGAAGTTAAAGCGGTTCGCGGAAATACGGCATTGGCCGATATACGCGCCATGCTAAAACGTTAAAATCGACTATTTTTCACTCTACCTTCAGCGCATATGCGCTATTTGAGGACGTTACGTTGGAAGCACTGCACAAGAAAATTCGCGAAGAAGGCATCGTGCTTTCCGATCAAGTTTTGAAGGTCGACGCCTTTTTGAACCATCAGATCGATCCGTACCTGATGAAGCAGATTGGCGATGAGTTCGCGCGCTTGTTCAAGGATGCGGGCGTCACCAAGATCGTCACCATCGAAGCCTCGGGCATTGCCCCGGCCGTGATGACTGGCTTGAACTTGGGCGTGCCGGTGATTTTTGCACGCAAGCACCAGTCCCTGACCCTGACTGAAAACCTGCTGACAGCGTCGGTGTACTCCTTCACCAAGCAAACTGAAAGCACCGTGGCTATCTCGCCGCGCCACTTGCAGGCCACTGACCGCGTGCTGGTAATCGACGATTTCCTGGCGAACGGCAAAGCGTCGCAGGCACTGATTTCGATCATCAAACAAGCCGGCGCAGAAGTTGCCGGCCTGGGTATCGTGATCGAGAAGTCGTTCCAGGGCGGCCGCGCTGAACTGGACGCCCAGGGCTACCGCGTTGAATCGCTGGCCCGGGTTAAATCCCTGGCGGGTGGCAAAGTCACGTTTATTGACTAAACCCGATCTGTAGTCGCTGCCGCTGTCAGCGATTGACAGCGCAGCGCACCCTGATTGCAGCCTGCGGCAGCGACTACTGGGTTACGGGGTGATGTTGCGCGTTGCCTCCAATCCCGCCAGCAGCAAACGCTGGTACAGCTCTTCACGCAGACCGTCTGGGTTTTCCAGCCCCATGCGTTCGAGGTGCTCAGGGAATGCCTGCGGTGAGGGCGCTTCCAGCGTGGCTTTGCCCAGTTCATAGATCTGCGTGAGCTTGAATTTGCTTTTAAGCCAGTTCAACGCCCGCAGCAGGTCTTGTTCTTGCGCGCTGAAATCGCTCCCCAGCGGATACTCCGGGAATAAATGCGGGTGCCGTTCGGCAATCCCCTGAAGGCGCTCCGGGCTGTTGTCCGTAAACCGTGGGTCAAGGCAAAAATCTTCCGGCAACTTACGGAAGAACTGGGCCTGGGCAATCAGTTCGGCCTGAAAGCGTGAATCGGTGATATTGAGCAACGCTTCGATCACTTGACGATCCGTTTTGCCACGCAAGTCCGCGATGCCGTATTCGGTGATCACAATGTCGCGTAAATGGCGCGGGATGGTGCAATGACCGTATTCCCAGACAATATTGGAATTTACTTCCCCGCCTGACTCACGCCAGCTGCGCAGAAGGATAATGGAGCGCGCGTCGTGTAATGCATGGCCTTGGGCAACAAAATTATATTGGCCGCCCACCCCGCTCAGCACTCGACCGTCCTCCAGTTGATCAGACACGGTGGCCCCGAGCAGCGTCATGGTGAATGCGCTGTTCACAAAACGGGCATCTCGCCGTTGCAAACGCTTCAGGTCTTCCTGGCCGTACAGCTCATTGATGTAGCTGATTGCGGTCATGTTGAATTCAGCACGCTGGCTGAGTGGTAACGCCCTTAAGCGCTGGTAAAAACTGTCTGGCCCCAATATGAAACCACCATGAACACTGACCCCATCGGTGTGCAGGGATTCGTCCAGAGTGCCAGCATTGGCTTGGCTCTGGCGCTCGACATCGGGGTAGACCTTGCGTCGAACAATGCCCGCATCCACCAGCACCATCAGCCCACTTACAAACATTTCACTGCATCCGTACAGGCCTTGGGCAAAGGGCCGGGTGCCACCTTCGCGTTCAATCAGGGCCTGCCAAGGGGTTACATCGATCGTGTCCAACAGGGCGCGATAGCCTTCACCGTCGGATTGTCGCGCGAGCAAGGCCGCGGTCAATGCATCCCCCATCGAGCCGATACCAATTTGTAACGTACCGCCATCGCGAATCAAGGTGCTGGTATGCACGCCGATGAAATGATCTTGCAGGGTGAGCGGCATGTTGGGGGTTGAGAACAAACGTGTGCGCTCAACGTCGTCGATCAGGTAATCGAAGTCAGCGGCATTGACCTCTGAATCGCCCGGCATATACGGCAAGTCGCCATGAACCTGACCCACCATCAGAATGGTTTCGCCTGCGGCTCGGCGTTTAGCGATCATGGGCAGCAAATCAAGGGTGATGTCAGGGTTACAACTGAGGCTCAAACGGCTGGAGTCCTGCGGGTCGCAAGCAATCAACTGCGCAATCACGTTCAAACCACTCGCATTGATGTCACGGGCAGCGTGGCTGTAATTGCTGCTGACGTAGTCCTGCTGCGCTGGCGGGCTATCCAGCAAGCTGCCCGCCTGCATATAGAATTGCTGAATGTGAATATTGGCCGGCATACGGTTGTGGCGCAGGTCAGCCAAATAATCGAGCTCGATATAATCGCCGAACACCCTTTCAACAAAGGGCTCAAGAAAGCGTTGCTGCAACCCATCACCCAGCGGCGGGCGACCAAGACTCAAGGCGGTATAAATCGTTAACTGGCGCTCAGGCAGACCTTTGATCCGCTGATACAGCGCATTGATCAACCGATTGGGCTTGCCCAACCCCAGCGGAGTACCCAGGCGAATATGGGCTGGCAAACATGCGAGCAGCTCATCAACTGTGCGCTCGATCGAACAGGACTGCACCATCTGACCCTCCTTTACCATCCGTGTATAGAGATGTGACAGAGAGTGACTGTAGTAGGTTGCAAAGGGCAGCAATGTGCGCGCCTGTTTGCACGAACGGCGCCCGCTGTTTTTTCAGGAGGGAAACGTGTGCCCGCGCGATGAATCGCACGGGCACAACACGCTTTGACGCGGGGTGTTACAGCTTGATCCAGGTGGATTTCAGCTCGGTGTATTTGTCGAACGCATGCAACGACTTATCGCGGCCATTACCGGATTGCTTGAACCCGCCAAACGGCGCAGTCATGTCACCGCCATCGTATTGGTTAACCCACACGCTACCGGCCCGCAGCGCTTTGGCGGTCAGGTGCGCCTTTGAAATATCGGCCGTCCAGACAGCGGCAGCCAGGCCATAAGGGGTGTCGTTGGCAATCTGGATCGCTTCAGCAGCTGTATCGAAGGAGATGACCGACAGCACGGGGCCAAAGATCTCTTCCTGGGCGATTTTCATGGCATTGCTGACGCCGTCGAAGATGGTCGGCTCAACGTAAGTCCCGCCCGTTTCTTGCAGGATTTGCTTACCGCCCGCGACCAGTTTGGCGCCTTCGCTGTGACCCGATTCGATGTACGACAGCACGGTATTCATTTGCTGTGTGTCGACCAGAGCGCCCACAGTGGTTTCAGGGTCCAGCGGATTGCCTGGCTTCCAGCCTTTGAGGGCTTCGATCACCAATGGCAGGAAGGTGTCTTTGATCGAACGCTCGACCAGCAGGCGAGAACCTGCGGTGCAGACTTCGCCCTGATTGAAGGCGATCGCGCTGGCGGCGGATTCGGCTGCAGCCTTAAGGTCTGGCGCGTCGGCGAAGACGATATTAGGGCTTTTACCACCCGCCTCCAGCCAGATGCGCTTCATGTTCGATTCGCCAGAGTAAATCATCAGCTGCTTGGCGATCTTGGTGGAACCGGTGAACACCAGGGTGTCGACATCCATGTGCAAGGCCAAGGCTTTGCCGACGGTGTGGCCATAACCAGGCAGCACGTTAAGAACGCCTGCCGGAATACCTGCCTCAACAGCCAGTGCAGCAATGCGGATAGCCGTCAGTGGCGATTTTTCTGAAGGTTTGAGGATGACCGAGTTACCCGTAGACAACGCAGGCCCCAGTTTCCAGCACGCCATCATCAGCGGGAAGTTCCACGGCACAATGGCGCCGACCACGCCGACCGCTTCACGGGTAACCAGGCCCAATTGGTCATGTGGGGTGGCGGCCACTTCATCGTAAATTTTATCGATGGCTTCACCGCTCCAGCTCAGTGCACCGGCGGCGCCAGGTACGTCGATGTGCAGCGAATCGCTAATAGGCTTACCCATGTCCAGGGTTTCAAGCAGCGCCAGCTCCTCGGCGTTTTGCTTGAGCAGATCGGCAAAACGAATCATCACCGCTTTACGCTTGGCAGGTGCCAGCCGCGACCAGACGCCTGACTCGAAGGTTTTGCGGGCGTTTTCAACAGCACGCTTGGCGTCGGCGGCGTCGCAACTGGCGACCTTGCCCAGCAAGCGGCCGTCGACCGGGCTGAGGCACTCGAATGTTTCATTGGAGACTGCGTTGGTGTATTCACCGTTGATAAACGCACGACCTTCGATTTTTAGCTGTTGGGCCCGTTGCTCCCAATCAGCACGCGTCAGGGTGGTCATTCGAGTGTCCTCCTCATTGTTCAATGGAAGTGCCACCCTAACGAGTGGCCCTGGAACTTTCAATATATTTGACACATGGGGCGCGAATGGCTTGGCTTGTTCGTTTTAATAAACATAATCTTGTGTCTTTAAAGCCCACACATCACACATTCACGGGGGACAAGCACCATGAGTATCGAAAGTATCGTCGATTTCAGCACGGCCAACACTCAGACGGAGCGCTTCAGCCCGGCTCCAGAAAAAGTGCTCAAGGGCTCTCCTGAGCAAGTCATCCACAATCACTACAACAGTCCTTGTGGGCAGATGAATGCTGGCGTGTGGGAAGGAGCGGTAGGTCAATGGACCGTCAATTACACCGAGCATGAATACTGCGAAATCATGCAGGGCGTTTCAGTTCTGCGTGACCATCAAGGGAATGCCAAGACACTCCGTGCTGGTGATCGTTTCGTAATCCCGGCCGGATTCAGGGGCACATGGGAAGTACTGGAGCCATGTCGGAAGATTTACGTCGTATTTGAGCAGACCCCTCCCACGCTCTGATTTAGACCACTTGAAAGCCTCGCCCTGATGACAGGGCGGGGCTTTTTATTGCCTGCTCTGGCACCCCTCAATGCACAAACGCCGAAACACCTCAGGCAATGCGCGCGGGTCAAATTAAGCCAGTCTTTGGAGGCAGGAGCTGCGGAGCCAAACACTCATGGACGAGAAGGCACTGACAGTCTCACCGCTCATACTCAATGACTGACAAGGATGATTTATGTCGACTTTTACTGTGGTTAAAGGTGCAGCACTGGCTGCATGTGTAGCAATTTCGGCGTTTTCACTGCCATCGATGGCTGCTGAAGACGGGCTGTGCAATAAAAACATGGCAATCAACTATTTTTTGGCACCAGAGGCAACGCCTGAGCTGGTTGAGTGGTTACGCCATGCTTACGGCGCACGCGAGGTTCGCGTAGAACGGCCGGGAGAAGCCTTCACCAAAGAGTTCAACGCCTTTCGCTTGAGAGTGCTGGTGGACGAAGAGAATGTGTTGATCAAACAAATGTGTGGGTAAAGGCGCTTGGGGGTCTTTTTGACGGGGCACGGAAACGCAGTGAACTTCTCTGCTGAAGCCCCCGCAAATACCTGCTTTTAATCAATCAAAAATCTATCTATGCAAGGAAGCTACACGATGACGTTAATAAAACTGAAAACAACAGCGCTGGTCGGCTTGGTAGCGCTTGGCTTGGGTGCTCTGGAGGCATCCGCAGCGGAGACGGTCGCAGGCAAATGCCACCTTGAGTTTGCGTTGACCAAAATGATGCACCCGGCCACGCCGGAGTTTCTGGAAGATATCCGTAACCGTTCGGGCTCAGCCACAGTACGCGTTGAAAAACCGGGTGAGAATTACACGCAAGAATTTCGCGATGATCGCTTGCGTGTCATCGTCGACAAAAACAACATCATGCAGCGCTATCTGTGCGGCTAATGGCATGACGCAGGCTTAGCTGTTGAGTCCCCTTCAAACACAAAAAAGGCCCGTATCTCGCGATACGGGCCTTTTTTGTAAGAAGAAAAACCAATTACTTGATTTTGGCTTCTTTGTAGATCACGTGCTTGCGAACCCGCGGATCGAATTTTTTGATTTCGATTTTGTCCGGAGTGGTGCGCTTGTTCTTATCAGTGGTGTAGAAATGGCCTGTACCAGCGCTCGACACCAAACGGATCAATTCACGCATGATTAGCTCCCTTAGATCTTGCCAGCACGGCGGATTTCGGCCAGCACGACAGTAATGCCGCGCTTGTCGATGATACGCATGCCTTTAGCAGATACGCGCAGACGAACAAAACGTTTCTCTTCTTCAACCCAGAAGCGGTGATGCTGCAGGTTCGGCAGGAAACGACGACGGGTTTTGTTATTTGCGTGGGAAATGTTATTCCCAGTCACCGGACCCTTACCGGTAACTTGACAGACTCTCGACATGCCTCAGCCCTCTAAAACCACATGCCCAACCCGGCATGGGTTGGCCGCTTAATCTCTCAGTCATGGCGCCAGGCGCCGCGTTTCTTTAAGGGTCTTACCGGCTACACCTACAAACGCAGGAACCGGGCCCCTAGAAAAGAGCGCTGCTTTATACCAGAAAGACTAAAGAGCAACAACAAGCGATGTGATTTGCTGTAATTAATTTAGCGCGCATTCTAGCGCCAATCTGCGCTAAAGCCTATGTCCGGCTATCTACTACCGCTCGTCGCGAGATGAAAGTTTTCAGTCCGAATTGGGCAAGGCCAAGGGTGCTGCGTAAATTCTGGCTACGCAGGGATGCCACAGATTACGCGTTAAAACGGTAGTCATTTGTCTACCTGCACACTACGGTAGGACTTTTCCAGACTGCACTCGCAGATGGGCCCCATCGACTTGCAAAGGAAACACACCATGCGCCTCGCTGCCGCCCCCTTTTTGCTGACAATGTGCTTGAGCCCGTGGGTTCACGCGGCCCCATTGACCGTTTGCACCGAGGCAAGCCCAGAAGGGTTCGACGTGGTGCAGTACAACTCGCTTACCACCACCAATGCCTCCGCAGACGTGCTGATGAACCGGCTGGTGGACTTTGACGCGCAAACGGGCAAGTTGGTGCCGGGGCTGGCGCAAAGCTGGTCAGTGTCCTCTGATGGCCTTGTGTACGATTTCAAATTGCGCCCCGGGGTCAAATTTCACACCACTAAATATTTCACCCCAAGCCGGGAACTGAACGCCGAAGATGTGCGTTTCAGCTTTGAGCGCATGCTGGACCCCGCCAACCCCTGGCACAAGGTTGCCCAAAGCGGTTTCCCTCACGCGCAATCCTTGCAGTTGCCAGCACTGGTCAAAAAAATCGAGACACCTGACCCGCTCACCGTGCGCTTTACCCTTAGCCATCCAGACTCCACATTCCTGCCCGCTCTGAGCATGGGTTTCGCCTCGATTTATTCAGCCGAGTATGCCGACAAGCTGCTCAAGGCTGGCACCCCTGAGCTGATGAACAGCCAGCCAATTGGCACAGGCCCATTTGTGTTCTCTCGTTTTCAGAAAGATGCGGTGGTGCGCTACAAGGCCAATCCTGATTATTTCGCGGGCAAACCTTCGGTTGACGGGCTGATTTACGCCATCACCCCAGATGCCAACGTACGACTGCAAAAACTGCGTCAGAACGAATGCCAGATAGCCCTTTCGCCAAAACCGCTGGACGTGGACAGCGCCTCCAAAGACCCGGCATTAAGCGTCGCTCAGACCCCCGCTTTTATGACTGCGTTTGTGGCCATCAACAGCCAGCATCCGCCGCTGGACAAACCTGAAGTGCGTCAAGCGATCAACCTGGCATTCGATAAAGACACCTACCTTAAAGCCGTGTTTGAAAACAGCGCTCAGGCGGCTAACGGCATCTACCCGGCCACCACCTGGAGCTATGCCAAGGACTTGCCGGGGTACGCTTACGATCCGAAAAAAGCCAAGGAACTGCTGGCCAAGGCGGGCCTCAAGGACGGTTTCAAAACAACCATCTGGACACGCCCAACAGGCAGCGTGCTAAACCCCAACCCAAGCCTGGGTGCGCAGTTATTGCAGGCTGACTTGGCCAAAGTTGGGATTCAGGCTGATATTCGGGTGATTGAATGGGGCGAATTGATTCGCCGTGCCAAGGCCGGCGAGCATGACTTGCTGTTTATGGGCTGGGCCGGGGATAACGGCGACCCGGACAACTTCCTCACACCGCAATTTTCCTGCGCAGCCGTGAAGTCCGGGACTAACTTTGCGCGTTATTGCGACAAAACGCTGGACAGTTTGATCAGCGAGGGCAAAACCCTCACCGATCAGGACAAACGCAGCGCGCTGTATCAAAAAGCTCAAGGGCTGATTCAGCAACAAGCGCTTTGGCTCCCCCTGGCACACCCAACGGCTTACGCGCTCACCCGCAAAAACGTACAGGGTTATCAGGTGAACCCGTTTGGCAGACAGGATTTTTCGACCGTCAGCGTCAAACCGTAATCCTTACATCCAGCCGTGCTCAACCATTGAAAGCGGCTGGCCTTCGCCAACAATAAAATGATCAAGCACTCGCACCTCAATCAAATCCAGTGCCTCGGTGAGGCGCTGAGTCAGCGTGCGGTCGGCCTCGCTGGGCAAACTAATACCTGACGGATGGTTATGGCAGAAAATCACTGCCGCGGCGTTGTGCGCAAGGGCTCGCTTGACCACTTGGCGCGGATACACGCTGGCGCTGTCGATAGAGCCCCGGAACAACACCTCAAAGGCTAGCATTCTGTGTTTGGTGTCCATAAACAGACACCCGAACACCTCATGCTGTTCATGGCGCACTTGTGAGGTGAGAAAGTCTCGAACCGCCTGCGGGCTTTCCAGTGCGCAATCACGGCGCAAGCGCTCAGCCAAGTGACGACGGCCCATTTCGAGGACGGCCTGTAATTGGGTGAACTTGGCTGGCCCAAGCCCAAGCGGTCGGCAAAATGAGCTTAAGTCTGCCTCCAGCAAAGCCCGCAGACTCCCGAACTCATTGAGTAGATGGCGGGCCAGATCAACAGCGCTTTTGCCTGAGACTCCAGTGCGCAGGAAGATTGCCAATAGCTCGGCATCAGAAAGACTGGATGATCCATGCTCTAAAAGTTTCTCGCGCGGTCGTTCGGCCGCGGGCCAATCTCTGATACTCATAACACCTCCGTGTGAGTGGTCGCCCGCTGTTCCCTGGCAGGCGCTGTGTTATCTTAGCCCATCATTTTTGCGTGGCATTTGGCCATTTTCCGCGCAGTCATCATCGAACTAAAAGGCAGGCCTATGCAGCGGCTGTATCGAAAACGCATTGTTTTGGGCGTCGGCGGCGGCATCGCGGCTTACAAGAGTGCAGAGCTGGTTCGTCGTCTGCTGGATCAAGGCGCCGAAGTCCGCGTTGTGATGACGCGCGGCGGCAGCGAATTCATCACCCCCCTGACCATGCAGGCCCTTTCCGGTCACCCCGTTCATCTGGACTTGCTCGACCCGGCGGCAGAAGCCGCCATGGGTCATATCGAGCTGGCCAAGTGGGCCGATCTGGTGCTTATCGCGCCAGCGACCGCTGACCTGATCGCACGTCTTGCCCAAGGGTTGGCCAATGATCTGCTGACCACGCTGGTGCTCGCCACTGATGCCACGGTTGCCATTGCGCCCGCGATGAATCAGGCCATGTGGCGTGATCCTGCCACGCAAGCCAACACTCAATTGCTGCAAAGCCGCGGCTTGCGCGTGTTTGGGCCGGCCTCCGGGAGCCAGGCCTGTGGCGACGTGGGCTTTGGACGCATGCTGGAAGCCGATGATCTGGTGCATTGCGCAGCAGAGTGCTTTCAGCGCCAGCTGTTGACCGGCAAACACGTGCTGATTACCGCTGGACCGACGCAGGAAAACATCGATCCGGTGCGTTACATCACTAACCACAGCTCGGGGAAAATGGGCTTTGCCCTCGCCGAAGCGGCGGTTGAGGCCGGTGCCCGCGTGACCCTGATTACAGGCCCGGTGCACTTGCCGACCCCGGATCGGGTGAGCCGCATTGACGTCGTCAGTGCCCGCGACATGCTCGCGGCATGTGAAGCAGCGATCCCGTGTGACGTGTTTATTGCCTCGGCTGCCGTCGCGGATTACCGCCCAGAAGTCGTCGCCCCGCAAAAACTCAAGAAAGACCCTACCAAAGGTGACGGCCTGTTGCTGCAAATGGTGCGCAACCCCGACATCCTGGCCACCATTGCTACACGCCCTGACCGTCCATTCAGTGTCGGCTTCGCCGCAGAAACCGAGCACTTGCTCGATTACGCTGCGCGCAAGCTGAAGGACAAGAACCTTGACCTGATTGTCGCCAATGACGTGGCTAACCCCAGCATTGGCTTCAACAGCGAAGAGAACGCGTGCAGCGTGATTGATCGTCAATTGCACGCCACTGTGTTTGCCCAGACCAGCAAGGGCAAGATTGCCCGCCAGCTGATCACTTTTATCGCCGAACGTCTGAACCAGGTTTAACTCGTATGCACGCTTTACAAGCAAAAATTCTCGACCCACGCATTGGCAACGAATTTCCGTTGCCGCAGTACGCCACACCCGGCTCCGCGGGCCTTGACCTGCGCGCCATGCTCAAACAGGACACGGTGCTGGAGCCAGGGCAAACCCTGCTGATTCCCACTGGCCTGTCGATTTACATTGGTGATCCGGGCCTCGCGGCGCTGATCTTGCCGCGCTCGGGCCTGGGCCATAAGCACGGTATCGTGCTGGGTAACCTGGTCGGTCTGATCGACTCCGATTACCAGGGCGAACTCATGGTGTCGTGCTGGAACCGTGGTCAGACCGCCTTCAACATCACCATCGGTGAGCGCATCGCTCAGTTGGTGCTGGTGCCGGTCGTACAGGCACACTTTGAGATGGTTGAAGCATTTGACGAAAGCCAACGTGGCGCCGGCGGTTTCGGGCACTCCGGCAAGCTTTGATTGTGAAGTATCCGCTCGGGCGCCCTGCCTGAGCGGATGTGTCTGACGGGTTAATTCAGGATGATTCTCGCCCGGATGGGGTTACCTTTTTCAGCCTCGAATTCAATGGCAGCCTTGTGCCATAAGCCCAGTGATGCCAAATGGCCTCTCGAACTCTCGCGCCAAAACACCGTCCAAACCTTCAGTTTGCGTTCAACAGCCTACCTTCACCCCCGTGATTGCAGGCCGTAACGCCCAGTCGTTTTAGCGCGCCTGATCGTTTCAACGCGTCGATTGAATTCTCTGAAAGACAATGGAGTCCCCCTGTAATGAGCAGTCCAGCTACGGTTGCACCGAAGTTCCCTGACAGTATCTTTCGCGCCTACGACATTCGAGGCGTCGTGCCGACCACGTTGACTGCTGAAACTGCCTACTGGGTAGGACGGGCCATCGGCTCCCAGAGCTTGGCTCAGGGCGAACCCAATGTGTCGGTAGGGCGCGACGGCCGCTTATCTGGCCCGGAACTGGTTGAGCGTTTGATTCAAGGTGTAGCGGACAGCGGCTGCCACGTCAGCGATGTGGGCCTGGTGCCAACACCCGCACTGTATTACGCCGCGAACGTGCTGGCAGGCAAGTCGGGGGTGATGCTCACAGGCAGCCATAACCCGTCGAACTACAATGGTTTCAAAATCGTCATCGCGGGCGACACACTGGCCAACGAGCAGATTCAGGCGCTGCATACCCGCCTTAAAACCAATGATTTGACCTCAGGCGAAGGCAGCATCACCCAAGTCGATATTCTGCCGCGCTATTTCGATGAAATTACCCAAGACATCAAGCTGGCCAAACGCCTGAAGGTGGTGGTCGACTGCGGTAACGGCGCGGCCGGGGTCATCGCGCCCCAACTGATCGAAGCGTTGAATTGTGAAGTGATACCGCTGTTCTGCGAGGTAGATGGCAACTTCCCCAACCATCACCCGGACCCGGGCAAACCTGAAAACCTGGTGGATTTGATCGCCAAGGTCAAAGAAACCAACGCTGATCTCGGGCTGGCCTTCGATGGCGACGGCGACCGTGTAGGCGTGGTGACCAATACGGGCACGATGGTGTTCCCTGATCGTTTGTTGATGCTGTTCGCCCAGGATGTGCTGACACGTAATCCGGCCGCCGAAATCATCTTCGATGTGAAGTGCACGCGTCTTCTGACCCCTCTGATCAAAGAATATGGCGGCCGTCCCCTGATGTGGAAGACCGGTCATTCGTTGATCAAAAAGAAAATGAAAGAAACCGGAGCTTTGCTGGCCGGCGAGATGAGCGGGCATATTTTCTTCAAAGAGCGCTGGTTCGGCTTTGATGACGGTATTTACAGCGCGGCCCGCCTGCTGGAAGTGCTCAGCAAGCAGCAAATGAGCGCCGAAGAACTGTTTGAGACCTTCCCGAACGATATTTCTACGCCAGAAATCAATATCGATGTGACGGATGAGAGCAAATTCAGCATCATTGACGCCTTGCACGACGCTCAATGGGGTGACGACGCCAAGCTGACCTCTATTGATGGTGTCCGCGTCGACTACCCGCACGGCTGGGGCCTGGTTCGCGCATCCAACACCACCCCGGTGCTGGTGCTGCGATTTGAGGCTGAGTCCGAGACCGAACTGCAACGTATCAAGGATGTTTTTCACGCTCAATTAAAGCGTGTGGCACCTGACCTCTCCCTACCGTTTTGATCGACTTTGTAATACCGGAGCCCTGAATGACCCTCGAACGTGATGCCGCCTCCAACGTCGCCAAGGTTTTGTCCGAAGCGCTGCCCTACATTCGCCGTTACGTCGGCAAGACGCTGGTGATCAAGTACGGCGGCAACGCGATGGAGAACGATGAGCTGAAAACCGGCTTTGCCCGCGACATCGTGCTGATGAAGGCTGTGGGTATCAACCCGGTGGTCGTTCATGGTGGCGGCCCGCAAATCGGTGATCTGCTCAAGCGTTTGTCCATCGAGAGCCATTTTATCGACGGTATGCGCGTGACCGACTCGCAAACCATGGACGTGGTTGAGATGGTGCTGGGCGGTCACGTCAACAAAGAGATCGTCAACCTGATCAACCGCCATGGCGGTAGCGCCATCGGCCTGACGGGTAAAGATGCCACGCTGATTCGCGCCAAAAAAATGCTGGTGACTCGCCAGACGCCAGAAATGACCACCCCGGAAATCATCGATTTTGGTCATGTCGGTGAAGTGGTCGGTATCAATACTGATCTGCTAAACATGCTGACCAAGGGTGATTTCATCCCGGTGATCGCACCGATTGGCGTGGGCGAGAATGGTGAGTCTTACAACATCAACGCCGATCTGGTGGCGGGTAAAGTTGCCGAAGCGCTGAAGGCCGAAAAGCTGATGCTGCTGACCAACATTGCCGGTTTGATGGACAAAGAAGGCAAAGTGCTGACCGGTCTGACCACCGCGCAGGTCGATGACCTGATTGCCGATGGCACCATCTACGGTGGCATGCTGCCTAAAATCCGTTGCGCACTGGAGGCGGTACAAGGTGGCGTGACCACCGCGCACATCGTCGACGGCCGTGTACCCAATGCGGTACTGCTGGAAATCTTTACCGACACCGGTGTCGGTACGCTGATTACCAACAGCAAACCTGCATAACCCATGTAAAAAAGCCCCCGTCCGGACATTCCGGGCGGGGGCTTTTTTGTGTGCGGTGTTTTGCTGTGCGGGTTAGATCCCGTACTGCGCGCGATAGGCTTCTACCGCTGGGAGGTGCTGTTTGAGTGTTGCGTCTTGGGCCAGAAACTCCAGTACCTGGTTGAGCGAAACAATGCTGACGACCGGAATTTTGAAGTCACGCTCAACTTCTTGAATGGCCGACAGCTCGCCGTTGCCACGCTCCTGACGGTTCAGGGCAATCAGTACGCCTGCTGCGTTTGCGCCTTGGGCCTGAATGATCTGCATGACTTCACGGATGGCGGTGCCCGCCGTAATCACGTCGTCGATGATCAGCACGTCGCCTTCAAGCGCAGAGCCAACCAGACTGCCGCCTTCGCCGTGAGCCTTGGCTTCCTTACGGTTGAAACACCACGGCATATCGCGTTCGTGATGTTCCGCCAATGCCACAGCCGTGGTCGCCGCCAAAGGAATACCTTTGTAAGCCGGGCCAAATAGCACGTCGAAGGAAATACCGCTGTCTACGATCGCGGCGGCATAGAAGCGCCCCAGTTGAGCCAGCGCTGAACCGGTGTTGAACAAACCGGCATTGAAGAAGTAAGGACTGGTACGCCCGGACTTCAAGGTGAACTCACCGAAGCGCAAAACGCCGCGATCAATGGCAAAACGGATGAAGTCGCGCTGATACGTTTGCATGAAAAAGGCCCTGGATACCACGGATTTAGCTAATTAGTATGACGGCGTGTATCATACACGCACGTGATTTTTGGGGCCATTTATGCGGATCATCAGTGTGAACGTTAATGGCATTCAGACGGCAGTCGAGCGCGGTTTGCTCAGTTGGCTGCAAGCTCAGAATGCCGACGTTATTTGCCTGCAGGACACCCGCGCCTCCGCCTTTGAGTTGGACGATCCGGCCTACCAGCTGGATGGCTACTTTCTTTATGCCTGCGAAGCTGAAGTTCCTGCCCAAGGTGGCGTGGCTTTGTATTCGCGGTTGCAGCCGAAAGCCGTCATCACGGGGCTTGGCTTCGAAACGGCGGATCGCTACGGGCGCTACCTGCAAGCTGATTTCGACAAGGTCAGCATCGCGACCTTGCTGCTCCCTTCGGGGCAGAATGGCGATGAAGACTTGAATCAAAAATTCAAGTTAATGGACGACTTTGCACGCTATCTGGATAAACAGCGCCGCAAACGTCGCGAGTACATCTATTGCGGCTCGCTGTATGTGGCGCAACAGAAACTCGACGTCAAGAACTGGCGTGACGGCCAGCAATCTCCTGGTTTCCTGGCGCCTGAGCGGGCCTGGATGGATGAGATTGTCGGCAACATGGGCTATGTCGATGCCCTGCGTGAAGTCAGCCGCGAAGGCGACCAGTACAGCTGGTGGCCGGATAACGAACAGGCCGAGATGCTCAATCTGGGCTGGCGTTTCGATTACCAGTTGTTGACGCCGGGCCTGCGCCGCTTTGTCAGAAGCGCTCGTTTGCCGCGTCAGCCACGCTTCTCGCAACATGCGCCGCTGATCGTTGACTACGACTGGACACTGACTATCTAAGTGTTTTCGCCGTCAAAAAAAGGCCCGTATCGGAAGATACGGGCCTTTTTTGTATGCCGAATTTGTCGGGCCCGAGTGATCCGGCGGTCATGCTGTGGCGTTGAGGGATACAGTGCCTACATACCAGGAAACAGCCTGCCAAATTAAGGGAAATGGCTGATAGCAACTTAATAAAGCTGCCCGATACAGTCCGCGGACTTCATCGGTTAGGCCTGTAGAGGTCGCGGTGTCTCCGGCACTTTATTAAGGACATACGCTATGTACATGAGACTTATTCGTCGAGATGATCGCGAACGGCTGGGATTGGACCCGACGGTCTCCGCCCCCCGCGTCCCGCTGAAATGCTTCAAATTGCGGATTTAACAGCACCAACCGTTTCTGGGTTATGTCTAGGTATCGGTGTGACAACGGTTGGTGTTGGGGCATTGGTTTGTGGTGTGCTGGTTGTTGGGAGTGGGTTTCTTGCCGAAGGTGTCACTCTGGGTATGGTAGGCGAAGACGCGGGCGAACTTATTTATGAGATCGTTGAATGAGCATTGAAAAAATAGTGTTTGGCCTTTTAGGTGGAATACTGGTTATAGGTGCAATTATTTGGATTGTTATTGCACTTCGTATTGCTTATACACATTTGAATTTAATGTTGAAGCACCTTGAAAACTCTTCGACAGTCACGACGTTGACACAATTAAAGCAAGGCAGTCTTTGGGGGAGAGTACTGCTTGTGGGCAGTATTTCGAGTGTTCTTACATTTCCTGACTTTTACATTAAAAGAGGCCGTGCCAGTGCTGAGGATATAAGCTTATTTCCCACTCTGCTCAAGCGGAAGTTAGTGGTTTTGCAATGGGGAGGCATTGTAATTATGAGTTCATCCGTATTGTTATTTCTGACTCGCAAAGTCTTTGATTGGCTGAGGTAATCTCGGATGTTTTCGGGCCGACTGAACAAGTGTTGAAGGTGTCGTAGACGGCAAGGACGTGTGGGTAACAGGTGATGCTGAGGCTTGCCGGAAAGTGAAATTTACCGAGGCGGGGGGGGTTGGGGCATCGCTGGACGTGCAACTGCGGGCGCAGTTCTACAGGAACATCTGTCAGAGGCTCCATTGCCCGTTGTTTAACGGCAGCAATCGTTGTTGCTCTTACTGACTTATAAGCTCACCTCAGCGTGCAACGCTGTTCACTAAAGCAAAAACGGCGCCTACCCAAAAATGAGTAAGCGCCGTTTTTCTTGGACTTCACCGCAGCACTGAACAGCAAAACACTTCGGTCAGTGTCTTAAGTAAACAGCAGTGCGCCCCTGCGTGGGCCTTTTTGTCTGGAACCGCGCAGTAACCTTTACTTGATCGGTCGCCACGTGAAGGGATAGCGATAAGCGATTCCGTCATTAGCCTTGACCCCGGCAATTACCACCAGTACGACGGCGCCAATCAGCACCAGCCCCAGCAAGGCAAAGCCGATCAGCACGAACATCAGCACGTAGCAAATGGCCGAAGCTATCGCCACAGTGATCTGGAAGTTCAGGGCTTCCTTGCCTTGGTCGTCGATGAAGGGGTCGCTGTCGCGCTTGAGCTGCCACACGATCAGCGGCCCGATCAGGCTGCCAAACGGGAACCACATCCCCAGGAACGCCGAGAAGTGACAAAACATGGCCCATTTACGAGCGTCGCGGCTCGGTTCGGGTTTTGAAAGGTCCAGCTCGTTCATGGCGTTCTCCAGATAGGGGTTGAAGGCTTGGGCAATCAGTCCGCCAATGCAGCTTGCTGCAGAGCGAAAATCTCGTTCATGCCTTTTTGTGCCAATGCCAGCATGGCGTTCAGTTCTTCAGGCTGGAACGGCGCGCCTTCGGCAGTGCCTTGAACTTCAATGAAACCACCGCTGCTGGTCATGACCACGTTCAGGTCGGTCTCGGCTGCCGAATCTTCAGGGTAGTCGAGGTCAAGCACAGGCACGCCTTGATACATACCCACCGATACCGCTGCAATCATTTGCTTGATCGGGTCGCCACCTTTGAGGCCGCCACGTTTCTTAATGACTTTGAGGGCGTCAACCAGCGCCACCATGGCACCCGTGATCGAGGCCGTGCGCGTGCCACCATCCGCCTGGATTACGTCGCAGTCGACGTACAGGGTAATGTCGCCCAGCTTGGACATATCGAGTGCGGCGCGCAGGGAACGGCCGATCAGGCGCTGGATTTCGAGTGTGCGCCCGCCTTGTTTGCCGCGGCTGGCTTCACGCTGATTCCGGTCACCGGTGGCGCGTGGCAGCATGCCGTACTCGGCGGTTAACCAGCCTTGGCCTTGGCCTTTCAGAAAGCGCGGCACGCCATTCTCGACGCTGACGGTGCAGATGACTTTGGTGTCACCGAACTCGACCAGTACAGAACCCTCTGCGTGTTTGGTGTAGTTGCGGGTGATGCGGATCGAGCGCAGCTGATCGGCAACGCGACCACTTGGACGTTTCATGTGGGATACCTGTACGGGACGGAAAACTGTCGAGCATTATAAAGGGCATGGCTTCATAGAACACGCCTAAAAGCACCCGCCGCCCCTGGCCGCAGCTATACGCCCCTTTGCGCATCGAAAACGGCCTGAACTGCATCAGATATTTCATCTGCGAAAGCTGGCTGAAAGCATTCCCCTCTAACATCCCGTCATCACCGGCATAAGACCGGCCGGCCTGAACTGCATTGCCTCACGCAGTCAGCGCCAAACCCACAACAATAATAAGGGTGACTTTATGCTGACCTTCCTTGGCTTTGCCATGGTCATTACGTTCATGTACCTGATCATGACCAAGCGCCTTTCGGCGCTGATCGCCTTGATTCTGGTGCCTATCCTGTTCGCCGTGTTCGGCGGTTTTGCCCCGAAAATCGGCCCGATGATGCTTGAAGGCATCACCAAACTCGCCCCTACCGGGGTGATGTTGATGTTCGCCATCCTCTACTTCGCCTTGATGATCGACTCCGGCCTGTTTGATCCGGCCGTGCGCAAAATACTCAAACTGGTCAAGGGCGACCCGCTGAAAATTGCCGTGGGCACCGCCGTGCTGGCGCTGGTGGTGTCTCTGGATGGCGATGGGGCAACCACCTACATGATTTGCGTGGCGGCCATGCTGCCGCTCTACAGCCGTATCGGGATGAGCCCGCGGATCATGGCCGGGTTAATCATTCTGGCCGGGGGCGTGATGAACATGACCCCGTGGGGCGGGCCTACTGCGCGCGCTGCCAGTGCGCTGCACGTTGATCCATCCGACATCTTTGTACCCATGATCCCGGCCATGCTCGCGGGCTGTGCGGCCATTCTGGCCATCGCCTGGTGTTATGGCCTGCGCGAACGTGCCCGCCTGGGCGAGTTGCACCTGCAAGGCGATGACGTCGATCACAGCGAAATCAGCGTCTCGCAGTTCCCGGATGCACGCCGTCCGAAGCTGATCTGGTTTAACGGTGCGCTGACCCTTGCCTTGATGATGGCCTTGATTGCGGGTCTGCTGCCCTTACCTGTGTTGTTTATGGTTGCGTTCAGCATTGCCATGATCGTCAACTATCCGTGCCTGCAACAGCAAAAGGATCGGGTCGCGGCCCATGCGGGCAGTGTGCTGGCCGTGGTCGGGTTGATTTTTGCGGCGGGTATTTTTACCGGAATCCTGTCCGGCACGGGCATGGTAGACGCTATGTCCAAAAGCTTGCTGGCGGTTATCCCGCCCGCGCTCGGGCCTTATCTGGCAGTCATTACCGCGTTGGTGAGCATGCCGTTCACCTTCTTCATGTCCAACGATGCGTTCTACTACGGGGTATTGCCGGTGCTGGCAGAAGCCGCCAGTCATTATGGAATTACCGCCGCCGAAATGGCCCGTGCGTCCATTGTCGGGCAGCCCGTGCATTTGCTGAGCCCGTTGGTGCCTTCGACCTACTTGCTGGTGGCGCTGGCCGGTATCGAATTTGGCGATCACCAGCGATTTACCCTCAAATGGGCGATTCTGGTGTGCCTGTGCATCATGGTCGCGGCATTGCTGCTGGGCACCTTTCCATTGTTCAGTACGCTTTAAACCCACACGAACCCGTAGCAGCTGCCGCAGGCTGCGTTCGGTTGCGAAGCGGCCGTAAATACAGAGCGCTCGGTTCTACCGACACGCTGAGGCTTCTGTTTTTTTACGGCGACGCTGTCGCCGAACGCAGCCTGCGGCAGCTGCTACGGAATGTCGTACTGGCAATATATTTCAGAAATGTTTCAAGAGCACGCCAGCTATGCGAAGCTGGCGCTATGCTCGTTTGCCTACTACATCTTAAGAAACATCTGTAGGAATTCCCCGCAGCTATCTGATCCTTCGACACATCCATCACAGGGAGCCAGCATGCTGACCCTGCTCAATTTACTTTCCGCTGTGGCCCTGCTGATCTGGGGCACGCATATCGTACGAACCGGCATTTTGCGGGTTTACGGCACCAACTTGCGTCATGTCATCGGGCGCAATGTTTCCAAACGCATGTTTGCCTTTGTCGCAGGCATTGTCGTGACGGCCATGGTGCAAAGCAGTAACGCCACGGCCATGCTGGTGACGTCCTTCGTCGGCCAAGGGCTGATGGCGCTCACCCCCGCGCTGGCAACCATGCTGGGCGCTGATGTCGGTACCGCGTTAATGGCGCGGGTGCTGACTTTCGACCTTTCATGGCTGTCGCCGCTGCTGATTTTTCTCGGGGTGATTTTCTTTCTCTCACGCAAGCAGACCCGCGCCGGGCAATTGGGCCGCGTCGGTATCGGTCTTGGGCTGATCATTCTTGCGCTACAACTGATTGTTGAAGCCGCAGGCCCCATCACCCACGCCCAAGGCGTGAAGGTGATTTTCGCCTCACTCACCGGCGACTTGCTGCTCGATGCCTTGGTGGGAGCACTTTTCGCGATGGTCTCCTACTCAAGCCTGGCGGCCGTGCTGCTGACCGCAACCCTGGCGGGCGCGGGGGTGATCAGCTTGCACGTGGCCATCGGCCTGGTGATTGGCGCCAACATCGGCAGCGGCGTGCTGGCCCTGCTCAGTACGAACATGCAAAACGCGGCGGGCCGGCAAGTAGCGCTGGGCAGCCTGTTGTACAAGTTGATCGGTTTACTGCTGATCATGCCGGTGCTTGATCCGCTGGTTGAATGGATGGATAGCCTCAATTACAGCGCCCAAGAGCTGGTGATCGGCTTTCACCTGCTCTACAACACGGCGCGGTGCTTTTTGTTGTTGCCCACCGTTGGCGTTATGGCCCGGCTGTGCGCCTGGATGCTGCCCGAGCGCGAACAAACCAATGGCGTCATCAAGCCCCGCCATCTTGATCCCGCTGCACTCGACACACCCAGCCTGGCACTCACCAACGCCGTGCGTGAAACCCTGCGCATTGGCGACGTGATCGACACCATGCTGGTCAATATGCTCGACGTACTGCGCGGTAAACAAACAGCGATCACCCAGCAAATGCGCACCCTCAGCGATGAGGTCGAAGTGCTCTACAGCGCCGTCAAACTCTATCTGGCGCAAATGCCCCGCGAGGACTTGAGCGAGCAGGACAGTCGACGCTGGGCCGAAATTATCGAACTGGCGATTAACCTCAAACTCGCCAGTGACCTGATCGAACGGATGCTGCGTAAAGTCCAGCAGCAGAAAACGTCACAGCGCCGGGCGTTCTCTGAAACCGGGCTTGAAGAGCTGGTGGGCCTGCAAACACACTTGATCGAAAACCTGCGCTTGGGACTGACGGTATTTCTCAACTCAGACCCGCACAGCGCTCGCCAACTGCTGCGCGAGAAACGTCGCTTTCGTGCACAAGAACGGCGTTTGGCCCACGCTCACGTCAGTCGCCTGCAACGAAAAATCACACAAAGTATCGAGACCAGTTCTGTGCATCTTGAACTGATCGCCGATATGCAGCGCCTTAACTCGCTGTTTTGCGGCAGTGCCTATGTGGTGCTTGAAACCTCTGAAATCGGCGCGCTGGAGCTTAATGAAACGGCGGACACTCAACATTCGCCGTGAACGTTGCAGGCCGGGACGTTGTCAGTCTGTAAGCAGCGACTAACCTGCACAGTCTGTTTGACCACCCCGTAGGGATTCAGGGATTTTTTATGCGTTGCCTGCTGTTAATTTGCCTGTTGCTGGGCACCGCCAAAAGCTATGCACTCGATCGTTACAGCGTGGAGGGCTACCAGCTCCCCAATGGCTTGCAACTGATACTCAAGCCGGGCAGCGAGCGCGGGCACGTGGCCATCCGGTTGGTCGTCGGCGTAGGGCTGGACGACTTCAGCTGCGCAGAGCAACAGTTGCCGCATCTGCTGGAGCACTTGCTGTTCAGCGGCACTGACGACACCGGCGAAGGCGGCCTTGAAGAACGCATGCAAGCCCTGGGCGGTGAATGGAATGCCTTTACCAGTCATGCCGACACCACCTTTGTGATTGAAGCACCGGCCAAAAACCAACGAAAAGTGCTCGACCTGCTGCTGGGTCTGCTCACGCGTACCCCGCTGACAGAGCAGCGCATCATCGAAGCCAAGCACGTGGTTGAGCGTGAGGACGGTGGCCATTATTCGCACCTGCAACGCTGGCTCGATCGACAGGACTTGGGCCACAGCGCCAGTAATCAGCTGGCAGTTGAGTTAGGTCTCAAATGCGCCGAGCGCGCCGAAGTGCACAACCTGACCCGCGAGCAACTTCAAGCGGTGCGTCAAGACTGGTACGCCCCCAACAACATGACGCTGATCATTGTGGGTGATCTGGATCGCCTGCTGCCGGCCTACCTGGAACGCACCTACGGCGCTCTCGAACCGGTGGAACCCAGCGAGCACAAACCGCTTGCGGCGATTGATGCCAAGGCCGATGCCGAGCGGGTGCTGATCCGTGGGGTGGTGGGCAATACCGCCAAACTCCACTGGTTACTGCCCGAACCCGTCATTGAGGGCCAAAGTGACGACACGTGGAACCTGCTCAGGGATTATCTGGAGTGGGCGTTGTACAGCGAGCTAAGGCTCAAACAGGGACTGTCGTATGGGCCTTGGGCTGAGCGCGAAGTGTTCGGAGGGGTCGGCTTTTTGAGCCTGAATGCGGACCTGGAGCGCGACGATGTCCCCCGCGCCCGTGACGTCGTTGCGCAACTCAAGGCGAACCTGCTGAAGAATGGCCTCAACCCTGAAATATTTGCCCGCCTCAAAAACGCGGCCGTTTCTCGCCAGGCGTGGGCGTCGCAAGGTAACAGCGCGCTGGCCGATTATTACTGGGCCTCGCTGGGCGACTACGAAGACGGCCACTTTAGCGATCCGGCCAAGCAGCTACAGGCAATCAGCCTTGATCAGGCCAACGTTGCCATGCGTGAGCTGTTCGCTGAACCGGGGTATGTGCGCATCGAGAAGCCTATGTTCAGTTACAACAGCCTGAGCCTGGCCATTTTGGGGGCTCTGGGGGTCATCCTGGTGCTGACCCTGAGTTGGCGGGTGTGGCGCCATCGTCGGCACTGAGCACTAATTGTCACAACCTGAAACGCTTTGATACCGTAAAATAATTGCCATTCGCGGCTGTTCAAATCAGCCGCCAGTGTGCGGAGTATGCATCGTGAGTGATCGTTCCCATCCTTGGCAATTGCAAACCATCGTCAGCCAACTGCGCTCGGCACGTAACCAGTGGCGCACGCAAAACGGGCGCGTCAGCGGTGAGTTGGGCGGCCGTGAGTTGCCCTCGCGTGCGGCAATGGCAGACATTCTGGAAGCCCTGTGCGGCGCCTTGTTTCCGATGCGTCTGGGGCCGGTTGACCTGCGTGAAGAAAGCGAAGATTTCTACGTTGGCCATACGCTCGACGTCGCGCTTAATGCGTTGCTGATTCAGGCGCGGCTGGAGTTGCGTTACGTAGCGCGTCAGGGCGGTCTGCCCGATGATGGCGTGGACGCAACCGCGACGCTGTTGATTCAGGACTTTGCATTGGCCCTGCCCGAACTGCGCAGCATTCTGGACACAGACGTACTGGCGGCTTACCACGGCGACCCGGCAGCGCGCAGCGTCGATGAAGTGTTGTTGTGCTATCCGGGGATTCTGGCGGTGATTCATCACCGGCTGGCTCATCATCTGTACCGTGCCGGGCTGCCGCTGCTGGCGCGCATCAGTGCGGAGATCGCTCATTCGGCCACCGGTATCGACATTCACCCCGGGGCACAGATTGGCCGCAGTTTCTTTATCGACCACGGAACCGGTGTCGTGATTGGTGAGACCGCGATCATTGGCGAGCGGGTAAGGATTTATCAGGCAGTGACCTTAGGGGCCAAGCGTTTCCCGGCCGATGAATCAGGGCAACTACAGAAGGGGCATCCACGCCATCCGATTGTTGAGGATGATGTGGTGATCTATGCCGGTGCGACCATTTTGGGGCGCATTACCATCGGGCAAGGATCGACGATTGGCGGCAATGTGTGGCTGACCCGTAGCGTGCCCCCAGGCAGCAACCTGACCCAGGCCAACTTGCTGCACGATGACGGCACACAGAAATAAAACAGCGCCGTGGGCGAGGGGCTTTTGCTTAAGCCCTTTCCCACACTTCAAAGCTGAACGCGGGCTTACCATCGGCCGCTGCATGCAATTCTTCTGACACCAGCGTCCAGTGCGCCTGATCAAACTCAGGAAACCACGCATCGCCCACCGGGCTCAGGCCCACCCGCGTCAAATACAACCGGTCGGCATCCGCCAAACCCTGGCTGTACAGTTGCGCCCCACCAATCAGCATCACTTCGCTGACGCCCTGCTCTAGAGCCCATTCCTCTGCGCGCTCAATGGCAGCTTCCAGAGAGCCAAACACCTCGGCACCTTCAAGCTGCAGATCGGTCTGACGACTGACCACCAGATTCAAGCGACCCGGCAATGGGCGGCCCAGCGAATCCCAGGTTTTGCGACCCATAATGATCGGCTTGCCCAGCGTAGTAGCTTTGAAATATTTGAAATCCGCAGGCAAATGCCACGGCATGCTGTTATCGACGCCAATCACGCGGTTTTCAGCAAGGGCCGCGATCAGGCTAAGAGGGAGTGTTTTTTTCATGGCGCGAGAATACCAGAGCCAGCCGCACCCGCAGTACCCCGCCTGACTAACAGCGGTTATGCTCATGGCTCACTTGAATGGACTGGCCTGTGACTCAACTCTCCCCATTACAACGCCTTTGGTTGACCGAAACCGTGCGTCTGCGTGAAGAACACGCCGGCCCGCTGGACGACCTTGAAGCTAATCGCCATGCCCGCGCCAGTGGCGCAGACTTGCCCACACGTATTCAAAACCGTGCCCTGTGGCTGGCCGAACGCGATGGTTTGCTGGACGCCATGCAGCATTGGTTGCAAGGCGCACGGCTGGCCTTGCTGGTGTTGGCCATAGTGGCCGTTGTCAGCGGTGCCGGGCTGGCTTTTGCTGCGCTGGGCGATGGCAAAGCGCCCGTTAACGTCTTCTGGGCGCTGGGTAGCTTGCTGGGCTTGAACCTGATTCTGCTGGTCAGTTGGGCGCTCGGCGTGTTGTTTGCCGGGGAGCACGGTGCCAGCCTGGGCCGACTGTGGTTATGGCTGAGCGAAAAGCTTGCGCGTGACGCCAAGGCGGCGCAATTGGGCCCCGCATTAGTACTGTTGCTGCAACGGCGCAAGCTCAATCGCTGGGCACTCGGCGCACTGGTCAATGGCCTGTGGCTGTTGGCGATGCTCAGCGCCCTGGTGATGATGCTCTTGTTGATGGCGACCCGGCGCTACGGCTTTATCTGGGAAACCACCATTCTCGGTGCGGACGTCTTCGTCGCCGCCACCCGCGCACTGGGGGCGCTGCCGAACTGGCTGGGGTTCAGCGTGCCGACCGTGGAGATGATCCGCGTCAGCAATGACACCGCCCTCTACAACAATGAAGTGGTGCGTCAGGCATGGGCGGTCTGGTTGGTGGGTGTGGTGCTGATATACGGCGTGATGCCCCGTCTGTTGCTGGCAGCCTTCTGTCTGTGGCGCTGGAAAAGCGGGCGCCAGGCGCTGCAACTGGACCTCAACCTGCCCGGTTACAGCCCGTTACGCGAGCGCCTGATGCCCAGCAGTGAACGGCTGGGCGTCAACGATATCGCACCCGACCACCTGCATAACGTGAGCGCCGGTAGCAGTGACCTGCAAACCGATGGCGCCTTGATCGTGGCCATTGAATTGGACGATCAGCACCCGTGGCCGCCCCAACTCCCCGCAACGGTCAAGGACGCAGGCATCCTCGACAGCCGCGAATCGCGACAAAAGCTGCTGGAGCAGATGACCCGCTTTCCCCCAAGCCGACTGGCCATCGCCTGCGACCCGCGCCGCTCACCGGACCGCGGCAGTCTGGCGTTGATGGGTGAGCTGGCCCGCAGCGCTAGCGAAACACGCGTCTGGCTGTTGCAAGCCCCGCCCGGCCAGGCGCTGGACGCTGATCGCCTGAGCGACTGGCACACTGCACTGGAACAGCTAGGGCTGCCGTACGCCGCCAGCGCTCCGTTGAACTGGTTGGAGAAGGGTCATGACTAAACCACTTACGCTGGCCGTGGTGGGCCATACCAACGTTGGTAAAACTTCGTTGCTGCGCACCCTGACCCGTGATGTTGGCTTTGGTGAAGTGTCCCATCGCCCCAGCACCACACGTCATGTTGAGGGTGCACGACTATCAGTGGACGGTGAACCGCTGCTGGAGCTCTACGACACACCGGGGCTGGAAGACGCCATTGCGCTGCTCGACTATCTGGAACGCCTCGACCGCCCCGGCGAGCGGCTTGATGGCCCGGCACGGGTGGCCCGCTTTCTCGACGGCAGCGAGGCGCGTCAGCGCTTTGAGCAAGAAGCCAAAGTGCTGCGCCAACTGTTGGCCTCTGATGCTGGCCTGTATGTGATCGATGCCCGCGAGCCAGTGCTGGCTAAATACCGCGACGAATTGAGCGTGTTGTCCAGCTGCGGCAAGCCGCTACTGCCCGTGCTCAACTTCGTCAGCAGCCCGCAGCACCGCGAGCCGGAGTGGCGTGACGCCTTGGCCCGGCTGGGCCTGCATGCACTGGTGCGGTTTGACAGCGTGGCCCCGCCTGAAGATGGCGAGCGCCGTTTATATGAAAGCCTCGCCCTGTTGCTGGAGCATTCTCGGGACGCCTTGCAGCGCTTGCTGACCGACCAGGAAGCACAGCGCGAAGCCCGCAAGCGCAGCGCCTTGCGCCTGATTGCCGAATTGTTGATCGACTGCGCGGCCTGTCGCCGCAGCGTGGCCAGCGAGAAGGCCATTGAACAACAGGCGATCAATCAACTGCGCGAAGCCGTGCGCCAGCGCGAACAACGCTGTGTTGAAGCCTTGCTCAAACTCTATGGCTTTCGCTCCAATGACGCCTCGGCTAGCGACCTGCCATTGCTGGACGGACGCTGGGGCAACGATTTGTTCAACCCTGAAACCCTCAAGCAATTGGGCGTGCGTGTAGGCAGCGGCGTTGCCGCGGGTGCCGCTGCTGGCGCGGGTGTGGACTTGATGGTCGGTGGTCTGACACTGGGCGCCGCCGCACTGGCGGGTGCAATTGCCGGGGGCGCGCTGCAAACCGCGCGCAGTTATGGCAGCCGCCTGCTTGGCAAACTCAAGGGCCAACGGGAATTGACCGTGGACGACAGCGTGCTGCGCTTGCTGGCCCTGCGCCAACGTCAATTGCTGCATGCGCTGAATGCGCGCGGGCATGCGGCGGTAGACAGCATCAAAGTGGCTACGCCTGAGGACAAAACCTGGCGCGAAGGCAAACTGCCCGAGGCGTTAAAAAAAGCCAGGGCACACCCGCAATGGTCGTCGCTCAACCCGCATCCCAAGCTAAGTCAGGCCGAGCGACAGGAGCAGATTGAGGCATTGGCACAACAGATATAGCATCGCCACTTTTGCGTAGCCGTTGCCGAAGGCTGCGGCTACAGAGTAAGCAGGCGCAGGGCTTTGTCCTTGAGCATGTGCAGATCAATCAACGGCACGTGCACTTGCTTGGCCTGCTCGTCCCACGCCCGCATTCGCAAACTGATAGCACACAACGGGTCACGCTCGAACGCATCCGCCTCGGCTTCAGTCATGATTCCCCCCTGATACGCCAAGGTGCGAACACTCGCTTCACTCAACAGCGCGTAATAGCCGGGTTGCCGCAGGGTTAGATAGCGCTTGGCCTGCACGTGATATTCCACCAGTCTGGCAACCCGTTCACTGAACCCTGCCCGACGCAGATAATCCGCGCCCAAGCGCTCGTGACTGACCACCCCGTATCCGCCCATGTTCTGTGTCTCATCGCCACAGAAGTGCCCAATATCGTGAAAAAAAGCCGCCAACACCACTTCATCATCACAGCCTTCATCGAGCGCCAGCTGCGCGGCCTGTGACATGTGCTCAATCTGTGACACCGGCTCGCCGATGTAATCTTCAGCGCCGTGTTGCTGATACAACCCAAAAACGGCTTCAACCACGTGCTGCGCAGCCGTCATGCGCTTTCTCCCAGCAGGCGAGCGATATGAGCCTCAGCCATCGCAGGCCCGACACTCATGCCAACCCCCGTTTGCATCAGCGCAGCACTCAACCCCGGCTCAACGTCCAGACACGTGAAGGGCTTGGCACCCCGAGCGCCGTATACACCCTGCCAACGCTCAATCACCTGAACTTCGCAACCAAGGGTCTCTTCACACAGTTGCAGCATCCAGTTATCGACCTGTTCGCCGTTGAACGGTGAGGAATCGCGACTGTAATCATGGGAATCGCCGATGATGAGATCACCATAAGGGGTGGGACTGACCAGCAGATGGATGCCGTGCTGATCCAGATGAGGGCTGTCACGCAGGATTTCCGACTGCACGGCCGCTGCTTGCGGCAAGTCGGCAAACGCACCGTAATGCACGCAACTAAGCCCGGTCAGCAACGCATGCTGCAGGTTCAGTTCGACCTTGGGGCGCACCCGCAGCATTTGCAGGCGACAGGTCTGCGGGTTGAGCCTGGCCAGCGGTTCGGCCAAGAGCGTCAGGTAGTCGTGGCCTGCACAGACAATCACCTGTGCACCATGGAAGCGGCCTGCCGTCGTGTGAACCTGTCCCGGCTCAACGTCGCGGACCAGGGTCGAGAAGTGGAATTCCACCCCCAGCTCGCGTTGCAGGTAGTGGACCAGCGCCGGGATGGCTTCGCGTGAATACACCAGTTGGTCGTCAAGGCCGTGCAATGCGGCCCGGTGATGATTGAACCGGCCGTCGTAAAGGGTATTGAGCTCGGCACCGCGCAGCAGCTCGACACGGTAGTCATACTCGCGCGCCCGGCCTTGGCAAAATGCCTCCAGCACGTGTTCTTCAGCTTCAGTGCGGGCGAACAGGTACGAGCCGTTACGCTTGAGATCAAAGCCCGCGTGGCGCGACCACTCGGCCCAGATGCTGCGGCTGGCACGGGCCAGATCGAGCATTTCGCCCGGCGGCTGGCCGGTGACCAATGCCTGGCCAAAGTTACGCACTGAGGCACCCAGTGGCGTACCGGTGCGCTCGAAAACCTGAACCTTGAGTCCCCGTTTGGCGGCAGCGAATGCGTGGGACAACCCCAGAATGCCTGCGCCAACGATAAGGATTGATTGCGAGTGGGGCATGTTGAAGTCCTTGAATAACCACGACCCTCACCCCAGCCCTCTCCCAGAGGGAGAGGGCGCAGATATGGGTCGTACACACGATTGAGTCACTCCCTCGGTCCAGCCCCCTCTCCCTCTGGGAGAGGGTTGGGGTGAGGGTGATTATTGCGCCGCTTTCTCAGACTTGCCGTCATAGCGCTTGCGCCACTCAGCCAGAATGCTGTCGCGGTTCTTCGAAGCCCAGGCGAAATCATTTTTGATCAGCCGCTGCTCATAATCCGCAGGCAATTCAGTTTGCGGCTTGGCAATCCCCGGCTGCGCCAGCACGGCAAAGTTCTCTTTATAAAGGTCCATCGCGGCTGCGCTGGCAGAGAAATCAGCCAGCTTTTTCGCCGCTTCTTCGTGCGGTGTACCTTTGATCACCGCCGTGGCTTCAATCTCCCAGCCCAAACCTTCCTTCGGTAACACGATGTCCAGCGGCGCGCCCTGACGCTTCAGCTGCACGGCCGGGTATTCAAACGAAATCCCGATCGGGAATTCGCCCGCAGCCGCCAATTTGCATGGCTTGGAACCTGAGTGAACGTACTGGCCGATGTTCTGGTGCAACTCGTCCATAAACTGCCAACCCTGCTTCTCGCCGAAGGTCTGCAACCAAGCGCTCACATCCAGAAAACCCGTGCCGGATGAGGCGGGGTTGGGCATTACGATCTTGCCCTTGTACTCGGGCTTGGTCAGGTCCTGCCAGCTCACCGGCTTGGTCAGCCCCTGCTTTTCAGCCTCGATGGTATTAAAGCAAATGGTCGCGGCCCACACGTCCATCCCTACCCAGGCTGGCGGGTTGGCCGTATCGCGGTAGTTAGGGCCGATTTTGCCCAGATCTTTGGGCGCATAGCTTTGCAACATGCCCTGCTGATCAAGAATAGCCAGGCTGGACGCCGCCAACCCCCAGACCGCGTCAGCTTGCGGGCGGTCTTTTTCAGCCAGCAATTTGGCCGTGATGATGCCGGTGGAATCGCGCACCCATTTGATTTCAATGTCCGGGTTGGCTTTCTCGAAAGCCTGCTTGTAGGTTTTCAACTGCTCGGCTTCAAGCGCCGTGTATACGGTCAATCCGGTTTTCGCAGCAAACGCATTAAAGCTAAAGGCAGTGAGGACAGCAGCGGCAAGAGCCAGTGGCTTGAACATGGTGCGGTTCCTTTGGGGTTTTTATGAGTTATTGCTCAGGAGCGCCCTGACGCCAGGCTTGGGAGCGACGCAGTACGCCACGTGAGGCCCAGGCCAACAGCAGGGAAACACCCACTGAAGTGAACAGAATCAGGGTCAACATGGCCGCAGCACCGCCCACGTTGCCGGCGTCGTCCATGTTCAGTACTGCCACCGCCGCGAGGATCGTATCGGGGCTGTAGAGGAAGATCGCTGCCGAGACCGTGGTCATCGCCGAGACAAACAGGTAGCGCACAATATCGAGCAGCGCAGGCAGGCAAATCGGCACGGTGACGCGCCAGTAATGCCGATACAGCGGCGCCTTGAGCGACAACGCAGCGGCTTCGAACTCACTGTCGAGCTGGCGCAGGGCCGTGGTGGCGGTCATCTGAGCGGTGGTCAAATAGTGAGCAATGGTGCACACCACCAGCAGCGCCATGGTCCCGTAGAACACATGAAGCGGGTTGTCCGGCAGGTTGAAAAAGAACACATAGCCCAACCCCAGCACTAAACCCGGCACCGCCATCGGCACAAAGCTGAGCATGCGCAATGCCAGGTTCAGGCTCTTCTGGCCGTTGGTTTTTTCCATCAGGTAAGCGCCGGTGAAAATCACCACGCTGCCAATCAAGGCGACACAAACCGCCATCGTTACGCTGTTACGATAGGCCAGCCAGCCGCCACCGGCCGTGTCATTGAACTGGTAGTGACTCAGCGATAACGACAAGTTATACGGCCAGAATTTGACCAGCGATGAGTAGACCGCCATGCCGAACACCAGCAGCAAGATGGCGCAAATCAGCAGCACAATGGTCAGATAGCAGCGGTCACGAACCTTCGACGGCTGCGGCTTGAACACTTGAGCTCGACCGCTCATAGCGTCGCCGTGCTGGCGGCGCAACCACGCATCAACCCCGAAGCTGAACAGCGCAGGCAGCAGCAGCACCATGCCTATCAAGGCACCTCGGCCAAATTGTTGCTGCCCCACTACCGCTTTGTAGGCTTCCAGCGCCAGCACTTGATAGTCACCGCCCACCACAACGGGTACGCCGAAGTCGGTTATGGTCAGTGTGAACACCAGGCAGAAGGCCGCAAACACGGCTTGCTTGGTGCCCGGCCAGGTAATGCTGCGAAACGCTTTGAAAGGGCCAGCGCCCATGCTTGAGGCTGCGTCGAATAACCGGGCATCGGCCAACGACAGCGCTGACAGCAAAATCATCAACGCATGGGGAAAGGTGTAAATCGCCTCGCCCAGCACGATCCCCCAAAAACCGTAGATGTTGTCCGCAATCAGCCCGCGCAACAGGCCCTGATTACCGAACAGATACACCAGCGCAATACCCGGCAACATCGACGGTGCCATCAGCGGTAACAACGACAGCCCGCGCCAGATGCGCTTGCCGGGAATCATTGTGCGTTGCAGGGCGTAGGCAAACAGGTAGGCCAGCGGCACCACAATCGCCGCCACGCTGAGGGACACTTTCAAACTGTTGCCGACCAACCAGTGGAAGTTGTCGCTGGTGACTAACTCCCGCGCGGCAATCCAGCCACCCCCCTGGCCCTCTTCGGCGCTGAAGCCGCGCCAGAAAATCGCCAGCAACGGCATCAAGACCGCGACGATCAATAACAGCAGTAGCAGCAGCTTGCCGCCCACCACGAATATCCGGTCACCCAGTTCAGCCCTTGAGACCTGTCTGCCGGGCAATGGCAGCGCCCTGTCAGCGGCCATCTTAAGCGAAGACCTGCAAGCTGCTCGGCGGCAAGGCAACCAAGATGTCCTGCGTGCCAAGACGCGGCATGTCTTGGGTGCCCACTTCAACGGTCAGCGCATGACCGGGTAGGTGATTGAGCTCAAAACTCATGCGACAACGATTGCCCAGAAAGGTGATTTCCTGAATCCGCGCCGGGAACAGGTTCTCTTCATGGTGCTGCGGGTTGACACTGATTGCTTCGGGCCGGCAAAACAAGCGACCCGACGCCGCTCGCCCGGCATCGGCGGCCAGACGCATGTTCAGGCCACCGACCTGGGCGTGGGTGTCGTTGCGATGTTGAAAAGGCAACCAATTACCTTGCCCCACGAACTCGGCTACAAATGGTGTGGCAGGTTTGTCGTAAATCTCTTGCGGGGTGGCGTATTGCTCAACCTGACCATTGTTCATGACGGCGATACGATCAGCCATCAACATGGCTTCATCCTGGTTGTGGGTAACCATCAACGTAGTGATGCCCAGGCTGCGCTGCAGTTGGCGCAACTCGGTGCACAAATGCTCCCGCACACGGGCATCGAGCGCCGACATCGGCTCATCGAGCAGCAACAAAGAAGGCGCCGGTGCCAAGGCGCGAGCCAGTGCGACACGCTGCTGCTGGCCGCCTGAAAGCTGGCCGGGAAATTTCTTTTCACTGCCGGTCAGTCCCACCAGTTCCAGCATCTCGGCCACACGTTTACGCAGCACCTCGCGTTGACTGCCGACGAGGCCGTAGGCGATGTTGGCTTCTACAGTCAGATTGGGAAACAGTGCGTAGGACTGGAACAAGATGCCGTAATCGCGCGCCTGCGGAGCCAGGTCAGACACATCGCGATCGCCCAAATAGAGAACACCGCTGTCCTGACGTTCAAGGCCTGCTATGCAGCGCAGCAGAGTGGTTTTACCGCAACCGGATGGCCCAAGCAGGCACACCAGTTCACCTGCGGCCACCTCCAGCGAGACGTTATCCAGTGCGGTGAAAGCGCCAAAGCGCTTGCTCACGTCACGCACCGTCATCGGTACGCCGGGTTGGGTCAAAGCGGTTGCAGTCGAACGGTTCATGGATGCACCTCATCAAGCAGATGAAGGCCATCCTAGAGAAGCAATGCGTACGGGATGTGGCAGCAAGGCAAAAACTGCCGATAGTGGTATTGGTGGATTTGGCTAGCCCCAACCCTCTCCCGGAGGGAGAGGGAGCTCGATCTGTGGCATAGCCAAAATCTGCTTTTGCCTTTAGTCCCCTCGCCCTCTGGGAGAGGGAGCTCGCTGTTGCCTTTAGTCCCCTCGCCCTCTGGGAGAGGGAGCTCGCTGTTGCCTTTAGTCCCCTCTCCCTCTGGGAGAGGGCTAGGGTGAGGGGCTTTTGATGTTGTTAGTCAGCACCCCGCCATTTCCTGCGCCAAACCCAAAAACGCCGCCGGCAAGCGCGCCGATTTACGCTCTTTTAGGCAGTACAGGTACTCGGAGATCACCGGCGCATTTTCCAGCGTCAGCACCTTCAGTTGCGGGTCATGCGGCACTTCCTGACGGGCAATGATGCTGATACCGATATTGCGCAGCACTGCTTCGCGGATCGACTCGCGACTGCCAATTTCCAGCAACGGGCCATAGCCAACACCCGCCTCTTCAAGCAGTTTTTCAGTGAGCTTACGCGTCGTCGAACCCGATTCGCGCATCAATAAACAATGCCCCGCCAGCGCGCTCAGCGGCACATGATCAAGCTTGGCCAACGGATGAGTGCGGTGCACCGCCAGCACCAGCGGATCGGCGCCCAGCAACCGGCGGATCAGCCTTGGATCTTCGAGCAATTGCGATGACGCAGCAATATCGACCCGGTATTCGTCCAGCGCCTCCAGCACTTGCTGCGAGTTGCCAATGTCCACCGACACGTCAATCTGCGGCAAGCGTTGGCGAAAGGTTTTTACCAGGTCAAGAATGTAATACGGCGCTGTGGCGGCAAGGCGCAAGGTGCCGCTGCCCTGACCACTGTTGCGCAGAAAGAACTCAATCTCGGCTTCTTGTTGCATCAAGGCCTTGACCATCGGCAACAAACTTACGCCTTCATCGCTGAGGGTCAGGCGCCGACCGCCGCGGAAAAACAGCTCCACGGCGTATTGGCTCTCAAGCTGTCGAATCTGTGTGGTCACGGTTGGCTGACTAAGCCCAAGCTTTTTAGCGGCCTGAGTAATGCTGCCCAGTTGGGCGACCCGGTAAAACGCTTTCAGCTCGGCACTCAGCACTACGGCCTCTCTTGGTCTATTTACGCAACAGGCGCAAACCGTTAAACACCACCAACAAACTGACGCCCATGTCGGCAAAGACGGCCATCCACATGGTGGCCATGCCGAGGAAGGTTACCGCAAGGAAGATCCCTTTGATGACCAAGGCCAAGGCAATGTTCTGCTTGAGGATGCTGGAGGTCTGACGTGACAAACGAATGAATGCCGGTATCTTGCGCAGATCATCGTCCATCAAGGCGACATCGGCCGTCTCAATGGCGGTGTCTGTGCCGGCAGCGGCCATGGCAAAGCCGATCTCGGCACGTGCCAGGGCAGGCGCATCATTGATCCCGTCACCCACCATGCCAACGTGATGACCTTGGGCGTACAGCGCTTCAATCGCCTTGAGTTTATCCTCCGGCAGCAAGTTGCCTTGCGCCTGGTCGATGCCCACTTGTTCTGCGATTGCCTTGGCTGTATGCGGATTGTCGCCGGTCAGCATCAGGGTCTTGATGCCCAGTTCATGCAACTCGCGTATAGCCTGGCGGCTACTGTCCTTGACGGTATCGGCGACTGCAAACAGCGCCATCGGCCCTGAACGGTCGCACAACAGAATAACGGTCTTGCCCTGTTCTTCCAGCGCAAAGAGTTTTTCTTCAAGCTCGGGCGAACACAACTCCAGTTCTTCCACCAGACGATGATTGCCCAAGTGGTACAGCTTGCCGTCGATTTCGCCACGTACACCACGCCCTGCCAGGGCCATGAAGTTATCCACAGCGAGTAGTGACACGTTGTTATCCACAGCCGCGGTGGCCACGGCCAGTGACACCGGATGGTCCGAACGGCTGGCCAGGCTTGCGGCAAGTAACAAGGCCGTGTCAGCAAACAGCGGATCAAGCACCACGTAATCGGTTTGCACCGGTTTGCCGTGGGTGATCGTGCCGGTTTTGTCGAGGGCCAGAAAGTCGAGTTTGTGGCCACTTTCGAGGTAAACCCCGCCTTTGACCAAAATGCCCTTACGCGCCGCTGCCGCCAACCCGCTGACTATAGTCACCGGGGTCGAAATCACCAGTGCACACGGGCATGCCACCACCAGCAGCACCAACGCGCGATAGACCCAGTCAAACCACACACCGCCCATGAAAAGGGGCGGAATCACAGCCACCGCCAACGCGAAGATAAACACCACAGGGGTATAGATTTTCGCGAAGCTGTCGACAAACCGTTGCGTCGGCGCCCGTGCACCTTGTGCTTGCTCTACGGCGTGAATGATGCGCGCCAGCGTGGAGTTGCTGGCCGCGGCCGTGACCCGGTACTCCAGCGCTCCGGCCTGATTGATGGTGCCGGCAAACACTTTGTCGCCCACCGTTTTCTCGATGGGCAGGCTTTCGCCGGTAATCGGCGCCTGATCAATGGTTGAGCTACCCGCCACCACTTCGCCGTCCAGCCCGATTCGCTCACCGGGCCGCACACGCACGATCTCCCCTAGCGCGACGTCTTTCACCTCGCGCTCTACCCACGTGCCATCCGCTTGCTGCACAGTGGCTTTATCCGGAGCCATTTGCATCAGTCCCCCGATGGCATTGCGTGCCCGGTCGAGGGATTTGGCTTCGATCAGTTCAGCCACGGTAAACAGGAACATCACCATGGCCGCTTCAGGCCATTGACCAATCAATACCGCGCCGGTCACGGCGATACTCATCAAGGCATTGATGTTCAGGTTGAGGTTCTTCAGGGCAATCCAGCCCTTTTTGTACGTGGTCAGGCCGCCGCTCAGAATAGAAACCAACGCCACCAGGGCAATTACCCAAGTCGGTGCAGCATCGGTGAAGTGCAGGACTTCAGCGGCCAACGCACACACACCGGCCACGGCCAGCGGCCACCAGTGTTTCTTGGCAACGGGTGCTGGAGGGGTGTCGGTGTCCGACTCCAGCGGATCGGCCTGCATGCCGAGGGACTTGATGGCCGCAACAATCGGATCAGTGGTCGGCAAATCGTGGGTGACACCCAGCACCCGATTGATCAGGTTGAACTCCAGCTGTTGCACACCGGCCAGCTTGCCCAACTTGTTCTGAATCAGGGTCTGCTCGGTCGGGCAATCCATGGCTTCAATGCGAAAGCTGCTCAGGCGAGCGCCCGCTGTTGGCGCCGCGCTCAGCTTGATCACGCTTGGCGCAGCGGTGCTTGAGCAGCAGCTGTGCCCATGGCTGGCATGATCATGTTTTTCTTCATGGCCGTGATCATGGTCATGGTCATGGTCATGGTCATGACCTGCGTGGGGTTTGTGTGGGGTGTGAATGGAGTCGCTCATCAGGTTGCGTCCAATAAAGGTGCTTATTGCCAAGTAAAGACCCTGTAGCCACTATAGGGTCAAGCACCCTTTCGGAGATTGTCGCGATGAAAATTGGCGAACTGGCGAAACTGACCGACTGTCAGGTCGAAACGATTCGATATTACGAGCGTGAAGGGCTGCTACCGGAGCCGGCGCGCAGTGATGGCAATTACCGCTTGTACACGCAGGCGCACGTTGAGCGCCTGACATTTATCCGCAATTGCCGCAGCCTCGACATGACCCTGGAAGAGATCCGCAGCCTGCTTAACCTGCGCGACAGCCCACAAGACCAGTGCGAAAGCGTCAATGCGCTGATCGACGAACATATCCACCACGTCAAGGCACGGATCGACAGCTTGCAGGCATTACAGGCACAACTGCTCGACCTGCGACAACGCTGTAGCGCGGGCGCAGACAAGGATCATTGCGGGATTTTGCAGCGTCTGGAGGTAAGCGGCTCGGTAACCGCACCCGAAGGCGAGCCCAGCCATGTGGGCAGAAGCCACGGGCATTGAAACCAACAATCTGTAGCCGCTGCCGAAGGCTGCGTCCGAGGGCGCAGCCGTCGCAAAACCGTTGATCGCGGTACAAGCAACAGACCGCGACGCCTGACTTTACGACGGCTTCGCCGCCGGACGCAGCCTTCGGCAGCTGCTACGGATTAAGCCGGGGGGGTTACACCGCCATTGGTGCGGTCATGGGGGCGTGGTGCTGATAGCCTTCAAGGCTGAAGTCACTCGGCTCAATCAGGCCTAGCCATTCAGGCTGGTAGATACCGGTTTTAGCAAATTCCGGGACACGATCCGAAATCACCAGTTTGGGCATCGGGAAGGGTTCGCGAGTCAGTTGCTCGTTGAGCATGTCCAGGTGGTTCTCATACACGTGGGCATCGCCGATAAAGTAGGTGAACCAGCGCGGCGTATAACCGGTCAGGCGCCCGATCAGGCTCAGCAGTGCCGCGCCTTCGGTCAAGTTGAACGGTGTACCCAGGCCCAGGTCATTGGAGCGAATGTACAGCGTCAGAGAGATTTCCCGCGTCTCGACATTCGGGTGAAACTGGTACAGCAAATGGCACGGCGGCAATGCCATCTCATCAAGCTGGGCGCAGTTCCAGCCGTGAAACAGGATGCGGCGGCTGCCGGGGTCATTGATGATGGTGTCCACGCATTGGCGCACTTGATCAATGGCTTTGTACAACACCACGTAGGCCTGACCGTCTTCTTCACCTTCAGCAATCTTGCGATAACCCTGGCTCAGGCACAGCTCGATAGCGGCCACGTTGCTGCGCTCGACTTGCTTGTAGGCAGGCCATTTACGCCATTGCACACCGTAAATTTCGCCCAGATCGTCTTCGCCCTGACGGAACGGGTTGGCCAGCCACTGTGCATTTTCATTGGCGTTTTGGTCCCATACCTTGCACCCCAGCGCGCGAAAGTCCGCCGCGCTGTTCACTGGGCGCAAGAAACCACACATCTCGCCAATGGCCGATTTGAAGGCCATGCGACGGGTGGTGATGGCCGGGAAACCTTCCTTGAGGTCATAGCGCAACATGGCGCCGGGCAGACTGATGGTCTTCACACCGGTACGGTTGGCTTGCAAGGTGCCATTTTTAATAACGTTGGCAACGAGGTCGAGATATTGCTTCATGGTTTTCCTACCGTTTGAATGCAGGGCTGCTATAAACCCTGCCATTCGAATGTATTACGCCGCTTTTTGAGCCACGGAGTCGCGCTGGTAAGCCCACCAGATGAGGAACAGGCCACCCAAAATCATTGGGATGCAGAGAATTTGCCCCATCGTTACCCAACCGAATGCCAGATACCCCAGTTGTGCATCGGGAACACGGACGAATTCGACGATAAAGCGGAAGATGCCGTAAAACAGCGCGAACATCCCGGAAACCGCCATAGTTGGGCGTGGTTTACGCGAATACAGCCAAAGAATGATGAAGAGTGCCACACCTTCCAGGGCGAACTGGTAAAGCTGCGACGGATGACGCGCCAATTGTTGCGGGTCGGTCGGAAAAATCATTGCCCACGGCACATCACTGGCTTTGCCCCACAACTCGGCGTTGATGAAGTTGCCGATACGTCCGGCGCCCAGACCGATTGGCACCACAGGGGCGATAAAGTCCATGATCTGGAAGAACGACTTGTTATTGCGCTTGCCGAACCACCATGTAGCCAGCATCACGCCAATCAGGCCACCGTGGAACGCCATGCCGCCTTTCCACACTTCAAAAATCAGCAGCGGGTTGGCGAGGTAAGCACTCAGGTCATAGAACAGCACATACCCTAAACGACCGCCGACAATCACACCCATCGCCACCCAGAACACCAGATCCGAGAGCTTTTCTTTGGTCCACGTGGGATCAAAGCGATTAAGGCGGCGCGACAGAATCAGCCAAGCGGCGCCGATACCGATCAGGTACATCAAACCGTACCAATGGATTTTCAGCGGGCCGATGGCCAATGCCACCGGATCAATCTGCGGGTAAGGCAGCATTACGACTCCTCGTTAGATCAGGAAACTCAAACCGACACAGAACAACAGTGCGGCAAACAGCCGTTTCAGCAGGCGCGGCGACAATTTATGGGCCAAACGCGCACCAAAACGGGCGAAAAACATACTGGTCAGGGCAATCCCGAGCAGCGCCGGCAAGTAAACAAAACCTAGACTATGCGCGGGCAAGTCAGGATTGTGCCAGCCAATGATCATGAAACTTAATGCACCCACCAGCGCAATGGGTAAACCGCAGGCTGCCGAGGTGCCCACGGCTTGCTGCATCGGCACACTGCGCCAGCTGAGGAACGGCACCGTCAGCGAACCGCCACCCACCCCGAAAATAGCCGAGGCCCAGCCAATCACAGTGCCGGCGACCGTCAGTCCGACTTTACCGGGTACCGTGCCGGTGGCTTTGGGTTGCAGCCCCAACGCCATCTGAAGGGCAATGACAATGGCGAATACGCCGATGATTTTCTGCAAATAAGGGCCGGAAATGGCTTCAGCTGTCAGCGCACCGATACCTGCGCCTATCAAAATGCCGACTGTCAGCCAGATAAACAGCGGCCAGCGCACAGCGCCTTTGCGGTTGTGCTCACGAATCGAATTGATCGACGTAAAAATGATCGTTGCCAATGATGTACCGACGGCCAGGTGGGTTAACACTTCGCTGTTAAAGCCCTGCAAAGTGAAGCTGAACACCAGCACCGGCACAATGATGATCCCGCCACCGACCCCGAACAACCCGGCCAGTACGCCCGCAAAGCCTCCAAGCACCAGATAGAGCAGAAATTCCATAACGCCCCCCCAAATTTGACCCGCATGGTAACGGAGCAAAGGCCAAGGCTCCACTCAATGGCGCGACACGGCAGAGCAATCTATAAGTAGTGGGGTTAAAAAAACATTAAGGAGTGCCTGCCCATGTGCCTGATTGTTTTCGCTTGGCGCCCCGGCCACGCTCAACCGTTGGTCGTTGCGGCCAACCGTGATGAGTTTTACGCACGTCCCAGCAAACCGCTGGCCCATTGGGCCGAGTCGCCGCAGGTGTATGCCGGTCGTGATCTTGAAGCCAGCGGCACGTGGTTGGGGATTGGCCCCAACGGCCGATTTGCTGCGCTGACCAACATTCGTGAACCGCACAAGCCACCGGCCCGACGCTCACGAGGCGAACTGGTGTCTGATTTTTTGAGCGGTGACATTTCGATCGGTGAGTATTTCAAGAATGTGGGGCAACGGTCAGTGGATTACGCAGGGTTCAACTTATTGTTGGGCACCGCTGATCAACTGTGGCATTTCAATTCCAGGGATGTGACTGCACAACCCGTGGAGCCAGGACTTCACGGCATATCAAATGCTGGCCTGGATACACCCTGGCCCAAACTGCTCAAAGCCAGGGCAGCGCTGAATGAAGTGCTTGTCGACCCACAGCCTCAAGCACTGTTGGCGCTGCTCAAAGATTCGCAGACTGCGCCCTTTAGCGAGCTGCCGGATACCGGAGTAGGGTTGGCTACCGAGAGTCTGCTTTCGAGTGTATTTATTGCCAGCCCCACCTATGGCACACGTGCCAGCACCGCGCTGATCGTCAATGCAGACGGCTCGAGGGTTATGGTGGAACGCAGCTTTGGCCCGTCGGGGGCGCGTTTGGGGGAAGTGACGTTGACGGTGTGACCGCTACCCTCACCCCAACCCTCTCCCATAGGGAGAGGGAGCTGATACGGGGCGCTGCTCAAATCTGCTGTTGCCTTTAGTCCCCCTCCCTCAGGGAGAGGGCGCTGATACGGGGTGCTGCGCAAATCTGCTGTTGCTTTTAGTCCCCCCTCCCTCAGGGAGAGGGAGTTGATACGGGGCGCAGCGCAAATCTGCTGTTGCCTTTAGTCCCCCCTCCCTCAGGGAGAGGGAGTTGATACGGGGCGCTGCGCAAATCTGCTGTTGCCTTTAGTCCCCTCTCCCTCCGGGAGAGGGTTAGGGTGAGGGGCTTTTGATTTTCAGCGTGCCTTGCGCACACCTTCCGCCAGTGCCGCACACAAGCTCAGCACACCATCCACCGCTTGCTCGGGCGTTGCAGCATTTTCGATCTTGTCGATCAACGCTGACCCCACCACCACACCGTCAGCCAGTCGGGCAATCGCAGCGGCCTGCTCCGGGGTGCGAATCCCGAAACCAACGCTGATCGGCAAATCGGTATGGCGACGCAGACGCTCGATCGCCGTGCTCACCTGCTCAGTCGTCGCAGAACCCGCACCGGTCACACCCGCTACCGACACGTAATACACAAAGCCCGAGCTGCCGGCCAAGACCGTCGGCAGACGTACATCGTCAGTGGTCGGCGTGGTCAGACGAATAAAGTCCAGACCTGCCACCTGGGCCGGGTCGCACAACTCACCGTTGTGCTCAGGCGGCATGTCGACAACGATCAGGCCATCCACGCCCGAGTCTTTGGCCTCTGCAATAAAACGCGCCACACCATAGTGGTGAATAGGGTTGAAATAGCCCATCAGCACCAGCGGCGTATCAGTGTTGCCTTCACGAAACTCGCGAACCATTTGCAGGGTTTTTGCCAGATTCTGCTTGGCGCCCAAGGCCCGGATATTAGCCAGCTGAATGGCTGGGCCATCCGCCATGGGATCAGTGAAGGGCATGCCCAACTCGATCACATCAGCGCCCGCTGCAGGCAACCCCTTGAGAATGGCCAGGGAGGTGGCGTAATCCGGGTCACCCGCCGTGACGAAGGTCACCAGCGCAGCGCGGTTTTGTTCTTTAAGGTCAGCAAAACGTGTTTGCAGGCGGCTCATAAGTGTTTCTCCTGCTGGGACTGTTCCATGTGGTGCATCACAGTTTGCATGTCTTTGTCGCCTCGGCCCGAAAGGTTGACCACCATCAGGTGATCCGCCGGCAGCGTCGGTGCACGCTTGAACACTTCGGCCAGGGCATGGGCGCTCTCCAGTGCCGGGATGATGCCTTCAAGACGGCAGCATTTATGGAACGCATCCAAGGCTTCGTCGTCGGTCACCGAGGTGTACTCAACGCGACCAATGTCGTGCAACCACGCGTGTTCAGGGCCGATACCCGGATAGTCCAGGCCTGCGGAAATCGAATGTGCGTCGATGATCTGTCCATCGTCGTCCTGGAGCAGAAAAGTGCGATTGCCGTGCAGCACGCCCGGCACGCCACCATTGAGGCTGGCCGCGTGCTTGCCGGTTTCAATGCCGTAACCCGCCGCTTCAACGCCGATAATTTCAACGCTGGTGTCATCCAGAAACGGGTGGAACAGGCCCATGGCATTGGAGCCACCGCCGATACACGCCACCAGACTGTCTGGCAGACGACCTTCCTGTGCTTGCATCTGGTCGCGGGTTTCCTTGCCGATCACGGCTTGGAAATCTCGCACCATCGCAGGGTAAGGATGTGGCCCGGCCACGGTACCGATCAGGTAGAACGTGTCATCAACGTTAGTCACCCAGTCGCGCAGGGCTTCGTTCATCGCATCTTTGAGGGTGCCAGTGCCCGCCACAACCGGGATGACTTCGGCGCCCAGCAACTTCATGCGAAACACGTTGGCCTGTTGACGCTCGATGTCAGTGGTGCCCATGTAGATCACGCATTGCAGGCCAAAACGTGCGGCCACAGTGGCCGTAGCCACGCCGTGCATGCCGGCACCCGTCTCGGCGATGATGCGTTTTTTACCCATGCGCCGGGCCAGCAGTATCTGCCCGATGCAGTTGTTGATCTTGTGCGCACCCGTGTGATTCAACTCTTCGCGTTTGAGGTAAATCTTGGCGCCACCGCAGAACTCAGTCAGACGCTCGGCGAAGTAAAGCGGGCTTGGGCGACCCACGTAATCACGCTGGAAGTAGGCCAGCTCTTTAATGAACTCAGGATCAGTCTTGGCCAGCTCGTACTCACGATCCAGATCAAGGATCAGCGGCATCAGGGTTTCGGCCACGTAGCGGCCGCCGAATGCGCCAAACAGGCCATTGGCATCAGGGCCGGTACGCAAATTTGATTGGGTCATGTGACACTCCAGCTGAAAAGGTAAGAAGGTCGATGGGCCTGACTTTAACCGCGACAGCGCTGGATGAAAACCGATAAGATCGCCACAACCTGTCAGGAAAACTCACAGATACCATGAGCCGCGACCTTCCCCCTCTTAATGCCCTTCGTGCGTTCGAAGCGACTGCCCGCTTGGGCAGTGTCAGCCTTGCAGCGGATCATTTAAATGTCACCCACGGCGCCGTTAGTCGGCAATTAAAAGTGCTCGAAGAGCATTTGGGGGTCAGCCTGTTCGTGAAGGAAGGCCGCGGCCTGAAGCTCACGGAAGCAGGCATCCGTCTACGCGATGCCAGCAGTGAAGCCTTTGAAAGACTGCGCAATGTATGCGCCGAAATCACACAAAGCCACGACGACGCGCCTTTTGTTCTCGGGTGTTCAGGCAGCTTGCTGGCGCGCTGGTTTATCCCCCGGCTGGGCCGCTTGAATGCCGACTTGCCAGATTTGCGCCTGCACCTGTCTGCCGGCGAAGGAGATCTGGACCCGCGTCGACCCGGCCTTGATGCGTTGCTGGTGTTTGCCGAGCCGCCTTGGCCAGCTGACATGCAGGTGTATGAATTAGCCAGTGAGCGCATTGGGCCGGTCATCAGCCCGCGTTTCGCCCGCTATGAGCAACTGCGCAAGGCACCTGCCAGCGCGCTGCTTGAAGAACCGTTGTTGCACACCACGTCGCGGCCACAGGCATGGCCAAGATGGGCGCGACAAAACGCGTTAGAGCCGGGAGATTTGAAATACGGCCAAGGGTTCGAGCATTTGTATTATTTGCTTGAGGCAGCGGTGGCGGGACTGGGTGTCGCGATTGCTCCCGAGCCGTTGGTGGCTGAGGATTTGAAGGAGGGTCGCCTGGCTGCGCCTTGGGGTTTCAAGGAAACCCCGGCACAGCTGGCGTTGTGGCTGCCCAAGCGCGCCGCAGACGGGCGCGCCCGGCAACTGGCGCAATGGCTCAAAGCTGAGCTTGCGCGCAGCGCGGCGAATTAGTTACCGCGCTTGCACATCAGAAATGCGGCCAGCAGACCCAGCGCGCCGATTGCAACACCCGCCGTGGCATAGGGATGCTCCTGCGCGTATTCGCGGGTAGCCACTGCTGTTTCGCGGGTTTTATCTTTCACTTCTTCGTATGCATCGCTGATCAGATGACGCGAGTGCTTCAGTGCGCTTTCTGCATTGCTTTTGAGCACTTTAAGCGTTTTCTGGGACTCTTCGGAAGCGTCGTGCTTGAGGCTTTCCAGAGACTTGAGCAGGCTTTCGATCTCTGCTTCCATACTTTGCAATGATGCTTTACGTAGAGAATTGCTAGCCATTGGGGCTCTCCTGCATTGATGAGTGAGGTGCTTGTTAAGTCCGACTACGGGGGTTTGAGAAAGTGCAGTTGAACTGAACTTTTCCTTTCAAATCGTCCACAAAGTATTTAGCACAATCGCTGCTAGGCTTTGATCTACGACAAAGGAGAACGTTATGTCTGACCACCACACCTACAAAAAAATCGAACTGGTAGGCTCGTCCCCGAGCAGCATAGAAGACGCCATCAGTAATGCACTGGCCGAAGCCAACAAAAGCATCAAACATTTGGAATGGTTCGAGGTGATGGACACTCGCGGGCATATCAAGGACGGCAAGGTGGCGCACTATCAAGTCACGCTTAAAGTCGGTTTCCGGATTGCCAACAACTGATCCGAAGCAAGCCTTTCGACTTGCGGACTGGCCGATTGCCATAAAGTCCGCTACACCATCAGGGTGCAACGCGGCACATACGCGTTGCACCCTTTTGTTTTGACTAGGGAATGTGACCGATGAAAAAGATTTTATTGGCGGCAGCCTTACTTAGCCTCGCCGGAACCGCGTTCGCAGCGGGCAAGCCGTGCGAAGAGCTGAAAAGTGAAATCGCCGCGAAGATTGATGCCAAGGGTGCGGTTGGCTATTCGCTGGAAGTCGTTGATAAAGGCACCAGCCCTGATGGGAAAGTCGTAGGCTCGTGCGAAGCGGGCACCAAAGAAATTGTTTACAAGCGCGGTTGAGTGTCAAAAAAGCCGACATACGTGTCGGCTTTTTTGTGTCTCAAAAACGTAGGATTACGCCTCGTTTAAAACCTGCGCCAGCAACTCATAGGAATGAATGCGGTCGGCGTGCTCATACAAATCACAGGTAAAAATAAGTTCGTCCGCCTGAGTTTGCTCAACCAGCACCTCAAGTTTGGCGCGAATTTTCTCTGGGCTACCGACCATCGCCAGGCCCAAAAAGCTCATCACCGCCTCTTTCTCATGAGGCAGCCATAGACCGTCCATTGTCTGTACAGGCGCACGCTGAACCAGACTTTGACCGCGCATGAGCGCCAGAATCCGCTGGTACACGGAGGTTGCCAAATACTCGGCGCGCTCATCCGTGTCGGCAGCCACCAAGGGCACCCCGAGCATGACATAAGGCTTGTCGAGAACGGCTGAAGGCTTGAAGTGATTGCGGTACACACGAATCGCTTCATGCATTAAACGCGGTGCGAAATGTGACGCGAAGGCGTACGGTAAACCGCGCTCACCGGCCAATTGTGCGCTAAACAGGCTGGAACCCAGCAACCAGATAGGCACATTGGTGCCCGTTCCCGGCATGGCGATCACCCGTTGATCAGGCGTGCGTGGGCCCAGGTAACGGGCCAGCTCAGCCACATCCTCGGGGAAGTCATCTGAACTGCCGGAACGCTCGCGGCGTAAAGCGCGGGCGGTCATCTGGTCAGACCCCGGCGCGCGGCCAAGGCCCAGATCGATACGACCCGGATACAGACTTTCAAGGGTGCCAAACTGCTCGGCAATCACCAGCGGCGCATGATTGGGCAGCATTACACCACCCGAGCCTACGCGAATGGTCGACGTACCGCCCGCCAGGTAACCAATTAAGACTGACGTCGCAGAGCTGGCGATGCCGTCCATATTGTGGTGTTCCGCCACCCAGAAACGGTTGTAGCCAAACTTTTCCACATGCTGTGCCAGGTCCAGCGAATTGCGCAGCGACTCGGCGGCACTGCCATTTTCACGCACAGGCACCAGGTCGAGAGTCGAGTATTTGATATCACACAAACGTGTCATGGCCGGCTTCTCCTTAAGGGACGCAGGCCATGACGCTCGCCAGAACCTGCCAGTGTTAATTCAATATGGGCATATACCCGAGTTTCAATAGCGGCCTAAGAATTGAGCTACAAAAAAAGACGATTGGTCTGACAAGGTGAACTTTGTGATGACGTCTACCCTCACACCTCCAGTCAGGCGTGAAATCTTTGCGCCGCTCTTCAGGAGGCACGTATGAGTATCAAAAAGAAAGCATCGGCTCATTGGGAAGGCGACCTTAAAACCGGCATCGGCTCCATCTCCACAGAAACCGGCGTGCTGCGCGAAGCCCCGTATGGCTTCAAGGCACGTTTTGAGGGCGGTAAAGGCACCAACCCCGAAGAACTGATCGGCGCAGCCCATGCGGGTTGTTTTTCCATGGCGCTGTCGATGATTCTCGGCGATGCCGGGCTTAAAGCGGACAGCATCGATACAACAGCCGAAGTAACGCTGGATCAGGTCGATGGCGGTTTCGCGATCACTGCCATTCACCTTGTGCTCAAGGCCAAGGTTCCAGGAGCAACCCAGGAGAAGTTCACCGAGCTGACCAACAAGGCCAAAGAAGGTTGCCCGGTGTCCAAGGTGCTCAACGCCAAAATCACCCTCGACGCAACACTGCTGAGCTAAACCGGCACTGGCTGCTCCGTTGTGCGAGAGCGCAACGCGGGTAGCCATTCGGCCCTGGGTTGCGGCAAATCAGATGCGCGGGGCGCTAAATGTGATTGGATGATCACTCATCGCGTCAGACCATGACTTAGCGTTGTGCCATAAGGGAGTTTCCACCATGAAACGTTTCGCTTTAGCTGTCATCTGCTGCGCCATGACCACCTCGATACTCGCCGCGCCAAAACCGTGCGATGAACTGAAGGCTGAAATTGAAGCCAAAATTCAGGCCAAGGACGTACCGTCCTACACATTGGAAGTCGTGACCAAAGACGAAGTACACGACCAGAACATGGTGGTGGGCACGTGTGAAAACGGCACCAAAAAGATCATTTATCAAAAGAACGACGCCTGATAGCTACGGCAAGCAGTTAACCAGTCGCTCCTCGCTCACCACCTTACCCTGGGCGTTGTACAGCCGGGCGTAAGCGTTAAATCCCAGAGAGCGAGCTTGCAGCCGGTAACGTTGTCCCGGCTGGAAGTTGTCGTAATCAAGCGTGATGTAGCACAGGCGCTCCTGAGGGTCGCTGAACAGACTCCTGCCACCGACTATCACCTCGAAATCAAAACGCACCATCAACTCATGCCCGCCGGGCGTGACTTGAAAGTAGCGTCCATCTGCCACGCGCTGGCCATCCAGACGTTCGGCCATCACCAACTTGCCCGTAAGCGTCTGAAAATCGACCCACGCCATGTTCGGGTCAACCGGGGGCAGCGGTGTGCTGGCACAGGCACTGAGCACGCAGCCAACGAGCAACAAGAGAAAGGTGCGCATGGCGTTATCCACAAGGTAATGAAAGACAAGCATAGCGTCCAACGCCCGCAGGTGCTGCAAAGCTGTTCTCTTGCGTGTGCTCCCAGTAGTCTTGCGTCACGCCCCCACTGGATCGCGTTATGACGCTGCGAATTCGCTGCCTGCTGGCCATCGCCATGCTGTTACTGCTCAGTGGTTGTTCCAGTGTGCGCTATTACTCACAACTGGCCAGTGGCCAATGGCAGTTGCTGAAGTCACGCGAGCCGGTTGATGCGCTGATTGCCGACCCGCAACAGCCCAGCGCATTGCGCCAGCAACTGACCCGGGCACAGGCGGCGCGCACCTTCGCCACCCGGCAGTTGCACTTGCCCGATAACCAGAGCTATCGCCTGTACGCCAATCTTCAGAGGCCCTTTGTGGTGTGGAATGTCTTCGCCACGCCTGAATTTTCACTCACGCCCATTACCCATTGCTTCCCGATTGCCGGTTGTGTGGCTTACCGGGGCTATTACAGTCAGGGCGGCGCACGAGGCGAAGCGGCCCTTGCGCGCCAGCAAGACAGAGATGTGTTTATCAGTGGCGTTGAGGCATATTCAACTTTGGGTTGGTTCGACGACCCGATCCTCAACACCATGCTCAGCTGGGGCGATGAGCGTTTGGCGACGCTGATTTTTCATGAGTTGGCGCATCAGCGGGTTTACGTCAAAGACGACACAGAGTTCAACGAGTCTTTCGCCAGCTTTGTTGAGCAGGAAGGGACGCGCCAATGGCGAGCTCACCAAGGCTTGCCACCCCTCAGCACGACAGGCACGCAACAACGCGATCAATTTATTGAGCTGGTGTTGGGCACCCGTCAGCGCTTGCAAACACTCTATGAACAACCCTTGCCAGCGCCCGTCATGCGCCAGCGTAAAGAGCAAGAATTTGAGCGTATGCGCCATGAATACCGACAGCTTCGCGACCAGCAATGGGGCGGTAATCGCCGATATGACGCTTGGGCCAATTCGCCGATGAACAACGCAAAGCTTCTACCGTTTGGCCTCTATGACCAATGGGTACCCGCCTTTGCTGCGCTGTTCAAAAAATCGGGAAATGATTGGCAGGTGTTCTATGCCGAAGTTGAACAGGTGGGCCAATTACCGCCTCTTCAACGCACCGCTGCTTTACGCCAGTGGGCCGCACATTAGCTGGGCTTGAACCAGCCCACCAGGGCACAAGACGCAAAGGAGCTCGTGCTGCAAGCGCCACTGCTCAGGGCTGCACGTAGTCGTGGAATATCGGCATTCATCATGTAACTCACCCCATCCTTGAAGTGCGAATTCTCGCCATAACCGCCCTGAATCATCTCCTGCAGGGCATCTTCTTTACGCCAGTCCTGTACGACCACGCGATACATTGCGGCTATCAACCCGGTACGGTCCACGCCGTGCTTGCAGTGCATCAGCACCGGGCCGTGCGCTTGTGCTGTCTGAATGGCACGCAAAGCAGCCAATACATCAGCGTCATCGACATGATTGGTGCGATACGGCAACTGGACTGTTTTGATGGCCGAGGTTTTCAACCAGGTGTCATCGGACTCAGGCAAGAAGTTGATGACGGTGCCGATGTGCAGCTCGTCCAGCAGGGGGTTAGCGGCTTCGTCCGGTAAGGCGCTGCGGTACAAGGTCGGCGACATTTGATACAGGTTGTAGTGCTCATTAATGGGTTGGGCCCATTGATCGGGCCGCGGTGCAGTTGTCTCGTCGGCCCACGTCAGGGGCATCGCACACGCGGTTAAAAGTGTCAGGCACAACGCAATCAAAAACCGGGGCTTAGGCATTTCTATTCGACCACTTCATCTAGAAATTATTGTTGGAAGTGATCAGGTTGAGCGAATCACGATCAAAATCGCGTGAGCAGTTTGTAAAAAAATCATGACGGGGCTGATTTTAGGTGCGGCAAAATTACGCATGAAACGGTTCATCCACACGCCTGGCCTGTTAGTATTTGTAACTAATAGTTGCCTGCGTGTGCTGTTTGCCGACCGATTTCGGTCCGTGCTGCTACCAAAACGACAAACTGCCATTGAGCAGTTGTAACCCGTGATTGCCCGATGAGAGGCCCCTCGAATGTCTGATCAAGACAACCCGCGGCGTGAGTTTTTGCGCAAAACCCTGACCCTGATTCCCGTGGTCACCGTGGCCAGCACCGGTCTGGGTGGCACCATGATGATGGCTACCCCTGTAGTCGCCGCGCCTGAGCCAGAACAACGCCGTGCAACCCCTGCTCAAGCTTACGAGCCAACCTGGTTCACCGCCGAAGAGTGGGCGTTTGTAAACGCGGCCGTAGCACGCTTGATCCCGGCTGACGAGCAAGGGCCTGGCGCACTGGAAGCGGGCGTTCCTGAATATATCGATCGGCAGATGAACACCCCCTACGCCACCGGCGCTCTGTGGTTCATGCAAGGCCCTTTCAATGCGGATGCAGCACCCGAGATGGGCTGGCAGAGCAAACTGGTGCCTCAGCAGATTTATCGCTTGGGCATTGCCGCTACGGAGGCACTGTGCAAAAAGACCTATAACTCAACATTTGCTGGCCTAGACAGCGCTACCCGAGACAAAGTGCTCATGCAGTTGGAGGCTGGCAAGCCTGCCTTCGAGAGCGTCCCGGCCAAAATGTTTTTCAGCTTTTTGCTGCAAAACACCAAAGAAGGCTTCTTTTGTGACCCCATTCATGGCGGCAACAAAGGCATGGTCGGCTGGACCATGATCGGCTTCCCCGGCGCTCGCGCTGACTTTATGGATTGGGTAGAACGCAACGAGCAGTACCCCTTCCCCGCAGTATCCATCCGCGGCGAGAGGGCTTGAGCATGTCGACCGTTATGAAAAAAGTTGATGCAGTGATTGTCGGTTTCGGCTGGACCGGCGCGATCATGGCCAAAGAGCTGACAGAAGCGGGCCTGAATGTTGTGGCCCTTGAGCGTGGTCCGATGCAGGACACTTACCCTGACGGCAATTACCCGCAGGTCATCGACGAACTTACCTACAGCGTGCGCAAGAAGCTGTTTCAGGACGTCTCGAAAGAAACCGTGACCATTCGCCACAGTGTCAACGATGTGGCGCTACCCAACCGTCAATTGGGCGCCTTCCTGCCCGGCAACGGTGTCGGTGGCGCGGGCTTGCACTGGTCGGGTGTGCATTTTCGTGTCGACCCCATAGAGCTGCGCATGCGCAGTCATTACGAAGAGCGCTACGGCAAAAAATTCATTCCTGAAGACATGACCATTCAAGACTTCGGCGTCAGCTACGAAGAGCTGGAACCGTTTTTTGACTATGCCGAAAAAGTCTTCGGCACCTCGGGCCAGGCCTGGACCGTCAACGGCCAATTGGTGGGGCAAGGCAAAGGCGGCAATCCTTACGCGCCGGATCGCTCCCATCATTTCCCGCTTGAATCACAGAAAAATACTGTCTCTGCGCAGTTGTTTCAGAAAGCCGCCAATGAAGTCGGTTACAAGCCTTACAACTTGCCGTCTGCCAACACCTCTGGGCCTTACACCAACCCGTATGGCGCGCAAATGGGGCCGTGCAATTTCTGCGGCTTTTGCAGTGGTTATGTCTGCTACATGTATTCCAAAGCGTCGCCTAACGTGAACATTCTGCCGGCCCTCAAGCCGCTGCCAAACTTTGAGCTGCGCCCCAATGCTCATGTGATCCGGGTCAATCTGGACAGCACTAAAACCAAAGCCACGGGTGTTACGTACATCGACGCATCGGGCCGCGAAATCGAGCAACAAGCCGATCTGGTGATTTTGGGCGCGTTCCAGTTTCACAATGTGCGGTTGATGCTGCTCTCGGGTATCGGCAAACCTTACGACCCGAAAACCGGTGAAGGCGTGGTGGGCCGTAACTTCGCTTACCAGAACATGGGCACCATCAAGGCCTATTTCGATAAAGACGTGCACACCAATAACTTTATCGGCGCAGGTGGCAACGGCGTGGCGATTGACGATTTCAACGCCGACAATTTCGACCACGGGCCGCATGGCTTTGTCGGGGGTTCGCCGATGTGGGTGAACCAGGCAGGCAGCCGCCCGATTGCAGGCACCTCAAACCCGCCGGGTACCCCGGCATGGGGCAGCGCCTGGAAAAAAGCCACTGCCGATTACTACACCCACCAAGTGTCGATGGACGCCCACGGCGCGCATCAATCTTACCGTGGCAACTACCTCGATCTTGATCCGGTGTACCGCGATGCCTACGGCCAGCCGCTGCTGCGCATGACCTTCGACTGGCAAGAAAACGACATCAAGATGAACCGTTTCATGATGGAAAAAATGGGCAAGATTGCTGAAGCAATGAACCCCAAAGCCATCGCCCGTATCGGCAAGCAAGTGGGTGATCACTTCAACACCGCGTCGTACCAGACCACTCACCTCAATGGGGGAGCGATCATGGGCACCGACCCGAAAACCAGCGCGCTCAATCGTTACTTGCAGAGCTGGGATGTGCATAACGTATTTGTGCCGGGCGCATCGGCCTTCCCCCAAGGTTTGGGCTACAACCCGACAGGACTGGTGGCGGCACTGACCTATTGGTCAGCACGGGCGATTCGCGAGCAATACCTGAAAAACCCCGGCCCACTGGTTCAGGCATAAGGAGCGATGACCATGAAAGCAGTTGTTATCGCGACCCTGACCTTGCTGGGCAGTTTCTCGGCGGTTGGCGCTGAGGATGATCAGCAGGCGTTGATCAAACAAGGCGAATACCTGGCCCGTGCCGGCGATTGCGTGGCCTGCCACACGGTCAAGGGCGGCAAGCCATTTGCGGGTGGCCTGGCAATGGAAACCCCGATCGGCACGATTTACTCGACCAACATCACCCCGGATCCGAGTGGCATCGGGGCTTACAGCTTTGAGGACTTCGACAAGGCGGTGCGTCATGGTGTTGCCAAAAATGGCAGCACCTTGTACCCGGCCATGCCCTACCCCTCCTACGCTCGGGTCAATCAGGCCGATATGCAGGCCCTGTATGCTTACTTTATGAAAGGCGTTGCGCCCGTCGCGCAAGCCAATAAAGACTCGGATATTCCCTGGCCGATGAGCATGCGCTGGCCTCTGGCGATGTGGCGTTGGGCCTTTGCGCCTGCGGTAGCGGACTTCACACCGGTAGCAGGGCAAGATCCGGTCGTGAGCCGTGGTGCCTATCTGGTGGAAGGCCTTGGACATTGCGGCGCCTGCCACACGCCCCGTGCACTGACCATGCAGGAAAAGGCGCTGGGTGCCGACGATGGCAGCGCATTCTTGTCGGGTAGCGCCCCGCTGGAAGGCTGGATCGCGAAAAACTTGCGTGGCGACCACAAGGATGGACTCGGCAGCTGGGACGAAGCGCAACTGGTGCAGTTCCTGAAAACGGGACGCAGCGACCGCAGTGCGGTCTTTGGCGGCATGAGCGATGTGATTAAACACAGCATGCAGTACATGTCGCCGGCTGATTTGACGGCCATTGCCCGCTATTTGAAGTCCTTGCCTGCCGTCGACCCGGCCGACAAACCGCATAAATACGACCCTGCGGTGGCTGATGCCTTATGGAACGGGGATGACAGCAAGCGCGGTGCCGCGGTGTATATCGACAACTGCGCCGCGTGTCATCGAACGGACGGTAACGGTTATAAGCGAGTGTTCCCAGCGTTGGCGGGCAACCCGGTGTTGCAGTCAGAGGACCCGACGTCGCTGATTCATATTGTGCTCAAAGGCGGGACGCTACCGGCGACCCATACCGCGCCTTCGACCTTCACCATGCCAGCCTTTGACTGGCGTTTGTCGGATCAGGAAGTGGCCGATGTGGTCAATTTCATCCGTACTAGCTGGGGCAATAAAGGTGGGGATGTAACCGCGAAAGAAGTTAAAGCGCTGCGCGAGTAGTGACGTATGCCCCGGCCCTCTGCTGTTGAGAACAGAAGAGGGTCGGGAGCCACGGTTAACCGAAGAACCAGTAGCAAACGCTAATGGCCGCCACCACCCCAGCAAACTCGGCCAGCAGGGCACACCCCACCGCATGCCTCGCACGCTGGATGCCCACGGCACCAAAATACACGGCCAGTACATAAAACGTGGTTTCCGTACTGCCCTGGACCGTCGCCGCCACCAGTGCCGCAAAACTGTCCACACCCTGGGTCTGCATGGTTTCGATCAGCAAGGCACGGGCTGCACTGCCCGAAAACGGCTTGACCATCGCCGTCGGCAGGGCGTCGACAAAACGAGTGTCCCAGCCCAGCCACTCAACCACATGACGAATGCCGTCCAGGCCAAAATCCAGCGCCCCCGAAGCCCGCAACACCCCTACCGCACACAGCATGGCAACCAGATAGGGCAGCAGGTTTTTTGCCACATCAAAGCCTTCCTTCGCGCCCTCGATGAACGCTTCGTAAACCTTGACCTTGCGCAGGGCGCCAATCACCAGAAACAACATGATCAAACCAAACAGCGTCAGGTTGCCCAGCAGCGAAGACAGGCTCGACAGTGTCGCCACCGACAGACTGGCCAGCAACGCCATAAACCCGCCGAGCAGCAAAGCACCCGGTATCAGGTACGCCAGCACCACAGGGTCCCACAGGCGCAAGCGCTGCATGACGGCCACCGAGAGCAGGCCTACGAGGGTAGAAGCACTGGTCGCCAGCAGGATAGGCAGAAACACCAGTGTCGGATCGGGTGCGCCCTGCTGAGCCCGATACATGAAGATGGTGACCGGCAATAACGTCAGCGATGATGCGTTAAGCACCAGAAACAGGATTTGCGCATTGGTGGCACTGGTTGGGCTGGGGTTCAGCTCCTGCAAGGCGCGCATGGCTTTTAGGCCAATGGGCGTGGCGGCGTTATCCAGACCTAAACCGTTGGCCGCAAAGTTCAAGGTAATGAACCCCAGCGCGGGATGGCCAGAAGGAACTTCCGGCATCAGGCGTTTGAACAAAGGCCCCAGCGCCCTGCCCAGCCAGTCAACGATTCCAGCCTTCTCGGCAATACGCAAAAAACCCAGCCAGAGGGTCAGCGTGCCGAACAACAGCACCATCACTTCAACCGATAGCTTGGCCATGGCGAAGATGCTTTCCACTATCGCCGCGAAAATTCCGGCATTACCACCCACAAGCCATTGGGCAAGTGCCGACACCGTAGCGACGACAAAAAAGCTGAGCCATAGGCCGTTAAGCATCGGAAAACTCCTTGAAAGTGCGACGAATAATAGCGGCCATACCCCAGAAACAACAAACCCCGGACAAGTCCGGGGTTTGGGAGTGAAGCAGCCTTAAGCGATTATTCGCCTTTTGGCAGGGCTTGCTTGCTGCGCCAGTGCGGCAGCGAGTTCCAGTAGCGTTCGCCTTTGGCCTCGTCGTACATGCCTTCCCAGCGGGAAATAACCAGTACGGCCAACGCGTTACCAATCACGTTCAGCGCGGTACGGGCCATGTCCATGATACGGTCGACACCGGCGATAAAGGCAAGGCCTTCCAGCGGGATACCCACACTGCCCAAGGTGGCCAGCAGCACCACAAAGGACACACCCGGTACACCGGCGATGCCTTTGGAGGTCACCATCAAGGTCAGTACCAGCAGCAGTTGCTGGCTGATCGACAGGTCAATGCCATACAACTGGGCGATAAAGATCGCTGCAATGCTTTGGTAGAGCGTCGAACCGTCAAGGTTGAACGAGTAGCCAGTCGGCACCACAAAGCTACAGATCGCTTTCGGGCAGCCGTAGGCTTCCATCTTCTCGATGACACGCGGCAGCACGGTTTCAGAGCTGGCGGTGGAGTAAGCCAGTACCAGCTCATCCTTGAAAATACGCATCAGCTTGAGGACAGAGAAGCCGAACAGCTTTGCAATCAAGCCCAATACTGCAAACGCGAAGAACAGAATTGCGACGTAAACCAGTACCACCAGTTTGGCCAGCGGCACCAGCGAAGCGAAGCCGAAGTTGGCTACGGTGACAGCGATCAGCGCAAACACACCAATGGGTGCGTAGTTCATGATCATGTGTGTCACTTTGAACATTGACTCAGACACGCCCTGGAAGGTTTTCACCAGCGGGTCGCGCAACTCAGCATTCAAGCTGGACAAGCCAAGACCGAACAGCACCGAGAAGAAGATGATCGGCAACATTTCACCGCGAGCCATGGCCGCGAAGATGTTCGAGGGGATCAGGTTAAGGATGGTCTCGATGAACGCATGTTCATGGGTGACCTCGGCAGCGGTGGCTGCGTACTTCGAAATATCGACCGTACCCAGGGTGCTCATGTCGATCCCGGCACCAGGCTGGAACACATTGGCAAGCACCAGACCGACCAGAATCGCGATGGTGGTCACGACCTCGAAGTAAATGATGGTTTTGAAACCGATACGACCAAGCTTCTTCGCATCCCCCACGCCTGCAATCCCGACAACCAGTGAAGAAATCACGATTGGGATCACGATCATCTTGATCAGACGGATAAAGATATCGCCTGCAGGTTGCAGAACGTTACTGATCCACCAGGCCTTTTCAGCACTGAAATGGTTGAGCAGCGCGCCGATTGCAATCCCGAGGACCAGACCTATGAGGATCTGCCAGGCGAGGCTAAGTTTTGCCTTCTTCATGTCATTACCCTTACTTCAAGTGGACTCGGGCAGAAGCACAAGCTAGAGCGCTCAGAAAGCGAAAAAAGCAGATGCTTCCACCCCCGTAGAAGGTCGCCCAAAACGAACCATACTGGCTCTTTGGCAGGCGAAAAAAGGCGCAACTATTCCCATGCAGGAGTAAACCGTCTAATGCCGTAAACGCCTACCCTATGCCGAATCGGCATGGACATTGTCAGACAAGAGCTTATGGACCTAGAGGTCAGATTGGTAATAGTAGACGACATAAGCGCCGTACACCGGCTGTTTCAAGGTCTTTTATGTAGTGCTGGGAGGGTAAATTTCAAGCTCAGTCATCAGAAATATCTGACAACACAAATCGGAAATGCAGAAGAAATGATTTTAAGGATAGTCGATATACGGTCGACGTTTCTCACCCCTGCCCGAGCCACATTCAGAATGAAAAAAAATCAACTGGCAGAAGGGATTAGGAGGGTTACGAGAGGGGCAGAAAGCTGAAAACGGATGACTGCAACGTACGGTTTGAACGCCGGAACAATCGTTGCGATAGCCAACAAACCGCTTATCGCAACGTATTGCCCTGCCCGCTCTGTGTCACCGGTTAATACCAGTTGGGGTCTTTCTTCAGCTGCTCTTTAAGCAACACCTGGATACCTTCATCCGGCTCGCCCAAAAAACGATAATCGGCATGACGCGTCGGCGACTTGTCAGCAGGTAAACCTGCGGGCACCTCTACCAACATCGCGTAGGCATGTTTCTTATCAAAGCTGACAGCCACGATCAAACGCTTGTTGAGACACGTTTGCGCGGTTTCACATAAAGGACCGACCAGGTATCGGTCTCCATCCTCTGTGACCGCTGTCATTTGCTCGGCACTGCCTGAAAGGTTGATCACCCACTCAGGGAGGCGTTCTTCCTTTTTCACGACTTGCTGCCAGGCCTGCCGGTATTCAGGGTCATTAAGTAGCTGGTTAGCATGCGACTGGCCTGCATTATCGGCCAGGGCCATGGTACTGCCGCCCATCAACAGGGCGGCAACCATTGCCTTATAAGAGAGGCTGAACATACTCAGCCTTTACCGCGACGGCCAAAGATGAAGGACACCACGAACATTACCAGGAACACGACAAAGAGAATCTTGGCGATGCCGGTCGCGGTGCCTGCAATACCACCGAAGCCCAGGACAGCAGCGATGATGGCGATAATCAGGAAGGTAATTGCCCAACTCAACATGGTGATTCTCCTTATTGGTGTACGAAAGGGTAAAGCCAGTTTTGCTACTTGAGGCCCCAACCAGGGTCTCAAGGTTGTGAACACTTAAAACACCCAACGTTCCTGCACAGGTTGGGAATTGGCAATTTGCGTGTCTTCAACCGCAGCCAGATTGAATCGACCGGCGTCATATACCCGAGTGACCAAGGCATTGGATTTGATCGCGGTGAAATGCTTCTGCTGCTTATTGATCACGGAGTAAGAGGCGTCAGGCGCCTGCGCTTGCTCCCAGCGTGCATATTGCTGACCACCGATCAGCGTCACCATCAACGTCAGGCTGGCGAACAGGCCCTGTTGAAGATGCCGCGAAGAAATACGCATGCTGGCGAAACCTTGACGATTCATGCTCAAACTCCTGCCAATCGGTGGTTAATAAAGGGGGAGGTCGTCAGCGATAACCCGCTTAACAACCTCATAACTGTGTATTGCAGGGCACATGCCAAGTTTTGTATAAATATAAAATCTATATATATCAATGACTTACGGAGAGATATCGAACGAGATAACGCTCATCCTGCACGATGCCTGAAAGATCGGTCGTGCGTTCTGCACGACTCGTGCGGTGCAATAAAAGAAGATCCGGGATAAACGTGGGACATGCTTCAAACGAAAAATCTGGTATAGGTACTTAATTGTTCAAAATCAGCATGTTATGGAATGCAGGGGCACCTCTTCCCTGCTAGCCTCCAAACAATCCTGAAAAATCATGCAACTTGCCCGATTATTCCGACACTAACGAAGATCACTTATTGAGGAAGGCCGGACATGGAATCAGCCAAAGAGAAACAGGGCCGCATTCTGCTGGTCGACGACGAGTCCGCCATCCTGCGCACATTCCGCTATTGCCTCGAAGACGAGGGCTATACCGTCGCCACTGCCAGCAGTGCGGCTCAAGCCGAAGCGCTGTTGCAACGCCAGGTGTTTGACCTGTGCTTTCTGGACTTGCGCCTGGGTGAAGACAATGGCCTGGATGTTCTGGCTCAGATGCGCATTCAAGCACCGTGGATGCGGGTGGTGATCGTCACTGCTCATTCGGCTGTGGATACCGCTGTCGATGCTATTCAGGCCGGCGCGGCAGATTATCTGGTTAAACCGTGCAGCCCTGACCAGTTGCGCCTGGCCACCGCCAAACAGCTGGAAGTGCGCCAACTGTCAGCACGTCTTGAAGCCCTTGAAGGTGAGATCCGTAAGCCCAAAGAAGGGCTCGATTCGCATAGCCCGGCCATGATGGCGGTGCTGGAGACCGCCCGTCAGGTGGCCGGTACGGATGCGAATATTTTGATCCTGGGTGAGTCCGGTACGGGTAAAGGCGAACTGGCCAAGGCCATTCACAGCTGGAGCAAACGGGCTAAAAAAGCCTGCACCACGATCAATTGCCCATCATTGACCGCAGAACTGATGGAGAGCGAACTGTTCGGGCACACCCGCGGTGCGTTCACCGGCGCCAGCGAAAGCACGTTGGGCCGGGTTAATCAGGCGGACGGTGGCACGTTGTTTCTGGACGAAATTGGCGACTTTCCACTGACATTACAGCCCAAGCTACTGCGCTTTATTCAGGACAAGGTGTATGAGCGCGTGGGTGACCCCGTGACCCGCAATGCCGATGTGCGCATTCTGGCCGCCACCAACCTTAACCTTGAAGACATGGTGCGTGATGGCCGTTTCCGCGAAGATTTGCTCTATCGCCTGAATGTCATCACCTTGCACCTGCCACCGCTGCGCGAGCGCAGTGAAGACATCTTGACCTTGGCCGACCGCTTCCTGGCCCGTTTCGTTAAAGAATATGCCCGCCCCGCTCGAGGCTTCAGCGAAGCAGCGCGTCTGGCGCTGGCCAATTACCGCTGGCCGGGCAATATCCGCGAACTGCGCAACGTGGTGGAGCGCGCGAGCATTATTTGCCCTCAAGAGGTGGTAGAAATCAGCCACTTGGGCATGGCCGAACAGACGGTGCCAAACACCCCGCGCATCGGCGCGGCATTGAGCCTCGACCAGCTTGAAAAAGCTCACATCGGCGCCGTGCTGGCCACCAGTGAGACGCTCGATCAGGCCGCCAAAACCTTGGGCATTGATGCTTCTACGCTCTATCGCAAGCGCAAGCAGTACAACTTGTGAGCTCGCTGCGATGAAACTGGCGATCAAATTACGTACCCGGTTATTTCTCAGCATCTCGGCATTAATCACGGTGGCGCTGCTCGGGCTAGGGCTCGGCGTCGTCAGCGTGATGCAAATGGCCAAGACCCAGGAATTACTGATCCGCAATAACACCGTCACCCTTGATTTGGGCCTCAAGCTGCGTCAAACCCTGGGTGATCACCTCATCTTGCTGTTGCGCAATCACGAGGACCCTCAGGCGTTACAAGCCGCAACGCGCCAATATCTGGCATTGCTGGACGAGGGTATTGAACACGAGCGCAATAACAATCTGCACAGCGGCTTTGCCCAGGCCCGTATCGATTACGAAAACTTTTTAACCGCCCTGGATGAAGCGCAGCGCAATACGCTGGACCTGAGTTCTGACAGCGAACTCACCAATCGCTTCAATCAATTGCGCAACGGCTTGATTGCCGAACATCGCCAGGCACTCAATAACATCTACAACGCGCAGGCAGCGGCCCGTGACCGCGCGCTGATCATTGCCTTATTGCTGGGGCTTATCGGCCTTGCGGTATTGATCATCGGTTTTATTACCGCTCATGGCATCGCCCGGCGCTTTGGCGCACCGATCGAAGCGCTGGCCAAAGCGGCTGACAATATAGGTAAGGGCAATTTTGAAGTGGTACTGCCACTCTCTTCAGCCGCCGAAATGAACCTGCTGACACGGCGTTTCGGAATCATGGCCGAGGCTTTGCGACAACATCAGGCGACCAATGTCGATGAGTTACTGGCTGGCCAGCAACGGCTTCAAGCCGTGCTCGACAGCATTAATGACGGCTTGTTGATGGTTGATCCGCAAGGTCGCCTGGAATTATTGAACCCCGTGGCTCAACGTCAATTAGCCTGGACTGAAGCGCTTCACGGCCAATCACTGGGCGAAGCCTTCAGCCGTCCGGAGCTGGACCAGCAACTCAGCACCGTTTTACGTGGCGGTAGCCTAGAGCGCGCGCCTGACGATTTGAGCGTGGTGATTGAAGGTGAAAATCGACTGCTGACCTACAGCCTCACACCTGTGAGCCAACCTAAAGGCCCCATTCTGGGCGCGGTCATGGTGTTGCATGACGTGACTGAGCAGCGCGCGTTTGAGCGTGTGCGCAGTGAGTTTGTGTTGCGCGCCTCTCATGAGTTACGCACACCGGTGACAGGCATGCATATGGCGTTTGGGCTTTTTATGGAGCGCGCGCGCTTTGACCCGCAGTCCCGCGAGCTGGATCTGTTGAACACGGTCAGCGAAGAAATGCAGCGGCTCATGCAACTCATCAATGATTTGCTGAATTTCTCCCGCTATCAAAACGGCATGCAAAAGTTGTCGGTGGCACCCTGTGACATTGAGCAAATGCTCACTGAGACACGCGAGCGTTTCGCCGAAGATGCTGCAAGCAAGCTGATAGATATCCAGATCGACCTGCAACAACCCTTGCCTGCACTTAACGCCGATCGGGCACAGCTGGATCGAGTGCTGGATAACCTGCTGGAAAACGCCCTGCGCCATACCCCAAGCGGCGGGCACATCCGCCTACAAGCTCGGCGTCATGGCGAGCGGGTCATTATCAGTATCGAAGACAATGGCGAAGGCATTGCCTATGGCCAGCAAGGGCGCATATTCGAGCCCTTCGTTCAGGTGGGCCGTAAAAAAGGCGGCGCAGGGCTTGGCCTGGCGCTGTGCAAAGAGATTGTGCAGCTGCATGGCGGGCGTATTGGTGTGTACTCCCGCCCGGGCCAGGGCACGCAGTTCTACATGGCCCTGGCGCTATAGCCTGTGGGGCAGCTCATCGGCTATTTTGAGTGTTGAGCACGCTCAAAATGGCTGCACTTTCAGCATCCGGAGTGCCATCGAATTTCGAGGGCCGGAAATGCATCTGGAAGGCAGCCAGCACATGACGGGTAGCCACATCCAGCTCACCCGTCTGTGGGGTTTCGTAGCCCAATAGCGCCAACTGTTGCTGAAACCAGGTGATGCCAGGCATCTCGCGGGCAAATCGTGCTTGCTCGCGGGCAACGGCCTGTTCATTCGGCCAAACACCAAAGCCCGCTTGTGCTAATCGCTTCCACGGAAAAAGCGGGCCGGGGTCAAGCTTGCGCAGTGGCGCAATATCACTGTGGCCAATGATGTTTTGCGGATCGATTTTGTAGCGCGTCGAAATGTCTTTGAGCAGCTCGATCAGCGCTTGAATCTGCCCTTCGGTGTAGGGATACCAGACCCGCCCGTTGGGTGTATCTCGATAGCCTTTATTGACGATCTCGATACCAATGGAACTGGAGTTGAGCCAGGTACGGCCTTTCCATTGGCTTTCACCGGCGTGCCAGGCCCGCTGGTTTTCATCCACCAGCTTGTAAATCGTGGGTGGCGTATCGCCAATCAGGTAATGGCTGCTGACAGGGCCTGTCGTCAGTAGTTGCAACGAGTGCTCAAGCGATGTTGAGGTGTAATGAAGCACCACAAACTGCACTCGACTGTCCTGATTGGCCGAAGGATGGCTGGTATCCATACGAGGCCCACTGGCACAGCCAGCCAGCAGGGCAAGAGACATGAGAAGCGCAGGTAATTTCATGGCAGAGGCAACACAGGAAAATGTTAATGGGCCAGCATACCTTACTGATCCTGTCCGTATCTGACACCGAATGCCTTTAAAACGCAGTGCGCTGCTCGTCGGTGGGATGTTCTACCTTGCCGGAAATCGACTCGACACAATTTCGGCCTTTGTATTTGGCCTGATAGAGCGCTTCGTCGGCCCGTTTGAGCACTCGTTCGCTGCGGTCACCCGCTTTGAACGCTGATACACCGATTGAAACGGTAATGGTGACCGGCTCGCCTTTGAAGTGGAACGGGCAGGCTTCGATTGCAGCCCGCAACTTTTCGGCGAGTACAGTGCCCTCATCCAGTGCAGTGCCCGGCATTAACAGCACAAACTCTTCGCCGCCAAACCGGGCCATAAAGTCCCCTGCCCGCAGGTGTTTGCGCAGTTGAGCCGCAATGATTTTGAGCACCTTGTCACCCGCCAAATGGCCGTACCCATCATTGATGCGCTTGAAGTGGTCAAGGTCGAGCATGGCGATCAGCAGAGGAGTGCCGCGGGCTTGCCACTGAGCGACTTCCTGCGCCAGGCGCTCAGCCCAGGCGGCACGATTAGGCAAACCGGTAAGCGGGTCGATCAAAGCCTTCTTACGCTGCTCTTCGAGGTGATCACGATAACTTTGGGCCTGCTGTTCCATTTGCACCACGCGTTCGGCCAGCCCGTGCAGATGTGCCGCGACCTCTTGTTCACGCGCGTCCCGTTGCTGGCGGTGCTGGTCCAGCGTGCCCAGCAGCCCTTCAAGACGATTCTCCAGTAAATGCTTGAGACTCGGCAGGTCGACGGCGTCTTGCACGCTGCTTTGCAACCCGTCGACGTGTTCACGCAACTGGTCATGCAGGTCAGCGGCAGCGCTGCGTCCTTCTGCGTGGCCTTCGCTAGCCGCTTGCAGGTTGTTCTGGAAGACCTCCAGACGCCCATTGAGCTGCTTCAGGTAAGCCTCGAATTCATGCTGACCACTGTCGTTCACGGCCAACATCAAAACGGCAAGATCGTCGAGAACAGGCAGCAATTCGTACCAGTTAAGGCCTTTTTCGAGACGAGATCGCAATGCCTCTGCTTGCGGCCGGTGGTGCTCGGGCAGCGACAGATCGGTGAGCAACCCGAGCAGAGTGGACTCAATATGCAGGGCAACCGAGCTGTAGGATGGCTCGGGGGTTTCGGGCAAGGCATAGACGGTGTCTGGATCGGCCAGTGCAGAGGTCTCGCCGATTTCATGGGCTGCGCTGTCGATCTGCGGTTCAGTCAGGCTACTGAGTGCTTCAGGTTGCTCCACATCAGGCGCTCGTGCGTCCTTTGGGGCTTGCTCAGCACCTATTTCCGGTACACCTGGTTCTGGCGTGGCCAACGGCTGCTCAGGCAGCCGCTGAACGTCCAATGACGTGGGGCTGTCTTCTTCATCAGCAGGTTGCTGCTCGTCAGGAATGGCATCGTTGAGGACCAGCACAGGCTCGCCGGGGTCCCTGACAGCAGAAGACTGGGGGGAGGCGACTTCACGAACTGGAGCAGGCTCGGACGACGGCTTTTCGGCCTCGTTAGCCCCGAACAGCCGTTGCAACAACCCTGGCTTGACGGGCTCGGGCTCGTGCACCTGCCGCCCCAGCACCAAACCTTGCAAGTGGCTGAGCTCGCCAAGCAACAGGGGAATTTCACGCGCTTGGGTCACCCGGCTGTCGAGCTGCTTGGCAAAAGCCTTTAACGGCTTGCTCACTTCTCGGGGCAGCGGCATGGCTTGCAGTTGGGTGACCAAGGTAGTGAGCGCGGTGCTGACTTGCTCGACACGGGTTTCGCGACGCTGCTCGGAGTCGAGCACGGCCTTTTCGAGACGCGGCAGCAAAGCCGCCAGTGCAGCGTCCATGTCATCCGTACGCACGGCTTCGCGCATCTCTTTCATGCACTGGTCGACGGTACGGTCTGTGCCCTCGGCGGCCAGTGTGCTGCGCACCAGACCACGGCGCAGCAAGTCGAGACGGGCATTCCAGCGCCGTTCAAGCTTTTCTTGTTGCTCGATACTTTTAAGGTACTTTTCTTTCCAGCGCTTGGCGTCGTCGGCGGTCATGCAAGTGGCTCATTGCCAGTCGGGCTTACCACGGGCAACGAATCGATGCCCACAGTACCGGGCAGGCGAATCTCAACCGCCACAGGCAAATGGTCAGAAATGGGTTGATCCAATACCTGCACGCGTTCAAGCGTCAGGCTGGGGCTGAGCAAAATATGGTCAAGGCAACGCTGGGGCCGCCAGCTGGGGAAGGTGGCTTCCAATTGCGGCGCCAGCAAACCGAGGTCGCGTAAAGGTGATGTTTGTAACAGGTCTGCGGCATGGGTGTTCATATCGCCCATCAGCACCTGATGCTGATAGCCGCTCACCAGCTCGCGGATATAGGCCAGTTGCAGCGTTCGTGTTTTGGTACCCAGCGCCAAGTGCATGATCACCACGGCCAACGCATCTGGACCTTCACCAAAACGAACCAAAATGGCACCACGACCCGCAGGGCCGGGCAGGGGATGATCTTCAATCGCGGAAGGACGCAGCCGGCTGAGCACGCCGTTGCTATGTTGGGCCAAGCGACCGAGGTTGCGATTGAGTTGTTGATACCAATAGGGGAATTCACCCTGCTGGGCAAGGTACTTCACCTGATTGACGTAGCCAGATCGATGGCTGCCGCCATCCGCTTCTTGCAAGGCCACCAGATCAAAGTCGCTCAGCAAGTCGCCTATTTTATCCAGGTTACTGGTGCGCCCTTTGTGTGGCAGCACGTGCTGCCAGCTGCGGGTCAGATAATGGCGGTAACTTTGCGTGCTGTTACCAACCTGAATATTGAAACTGAGCAGCCGTAAACGTCGATCATCCGGCAACACGCTGGTTGCCAGATGATCCTCATTGACCTGCGCTTCGTGCAGGCCAACGATTCGTTCGCTTCTCCAGCGGCGCATAGAGAAGGGCGCCGCTTAGTTTGTAGCCGCTTTGGCTGCGCGCTCTTTGGCGATCAATTGATCAGCGACGTTCAAAGCCTGCTCAGGACCACCCGCCGTGCCGAGGTCAAAGCGGTATTTGCCGTCAACGACCATGGTTGGCACACCTGAAATTTCATATTTCTTGGCGAGCTCTTTGGCTTTGACAATCTGACCTTTGATCGCAAACGAGTCGAAGGTCTGCAAGAACTTTGCTTTATCGACGCCCTGAGTGGCCAGGAAATCAGCCATTTCTTCCTTGTCGGTCAGACGCTTGCCTTCTTTCTGGATAGCGTTGAAAACTGCCGCATGTACCTTGTGCTCAACGCCCATGGCTTCAAGGGTCAGGAACATTTGACCGTGTGCGTCCCACGGGCCGCCAAACATAGCGGGCAGGCGGACGAAATTCACATCAGAAGGCAGTTTCTCGGCCCAAGGGTTAACGACGGGTTCAAAAGCGTAGCAATGGGGGCAGCCGTACCAGAACAGCTCGACCACTTCGATTTTGCCGGGCACGGCAACGGGTACAGCGCTGTTCAGCTCAATGTATGTTTTACCCGCTTCGAGCGGTACATCTGCAGCTTGAGCGGTCATGCCAAACAGAGTGGCACTGACGAGAGCGGCGCTGAGAATCAGGTTACGCATGCTTTACTCCTGGACATAGTGAAGTCGCTTCAACGTGACCTGTCTGACAGGCCTGTTATAACTTGAGTTCGGTAGTGTAGCGGTAGATGGTACGAAAAAGGGCAGCCTAAGCTGCCCTTTCAGGTTCACAGTCATACATTAAACGATCGTTAACGTCGCCAAAAGCACTGGCCATTGGCGCTGACGCCCGTTCAAGCTTCAGTGCAGACCTTGAATGTAACTGGCCAGCGCCTTGATGTCCTTGTTACTCAGCTTGGCTGAAATACTGCGCATGGTCATAGAGTCGCCGTCATTGGTGCGGTCGCCTTCGCGAAAGCCAATGAGCTGTTTCTCGATGTAGTCGGCGTGCTGGCCTCCCAGATGCGGGAAGCCGGCAGGTGCATTACCTACGCCATCTGGCGAATGGCAGCCCGTGCATGCGGGTAAGCCTTTGCTTAAGTCGCCACCGCGGAACAGCGCCTGGCCGCGCTCAACCAGTTTCGGGTCAGCAGCACCGACCGAGTTTTTCTGTTTGGCGTAATACGCGGCGATGTCCGCAAGATCCTGCTCGCTCAGGTTGGTCAGCTGACCGGTCATTTCCAGCACCTGACGCTTGCCATCCTTGATGTCGGTCAGTTGCTTGAGCAGGTAGCGTTCACCTTGCCCTGCGAGTTTCGGAAAGTTGGGGGCCGCGCTATTGCCGTCCGGGCCATGACAGGCACCACATACGGCGGTTTTTGCCTGGCCGGCTGATGCATCGCCCACAATGGCGGCACTTGCCGCTTGAGCCATACCGGTCACGCCAAAGGTCAACAGCAGACTCACGAATAATTTGTTCATCAGCTAATCCAACTACGGCTAAGGGTTAAAGAGTTGTGGCCGGGCTTACTCTGTCATCCAGAGGATGAATCTTCGGTAATCCTCGGCACAGCGGTCCATGCACACACTTCACGCGGCGGCATCGCCTTGAAACCCTGAGTCACGCGCTGTAACAGCGTCTGCGTACCTTGCTTGAACATGGCGTGCGCCGGTTAAAGGGCTACAAACAGACCTGCATGGCAGACAAATTAACGCGGTTGAGCACGGTCTCCGATTGCGGTGTAGCCTCAATGCTGACAAATGGCATCAAGACACGGGGAGCTGGCTGCGTTCTAATGCGCAACATGATTTTTGCTCCCGCGTACTTCATCCTGCGCTGGGACAAAGCACACACAAAATCTGCGGCATTATATACTGGCGCCACTGAAACGGAAACGACACGCTCGCCGCGTCCCTTCCTGACGCCGCTCACATCGGAAATCCCATGCAACTCAAGAACCCCATTCTCGGTCTGTGCCAACAGGCTACCTTTATGCTCAGCGCTGCCAAAGTGGAGCAATGCCCTGACGACGAAGGTTATGAAGTCGCGTTTGCCGGGCGTTCCAACGCCGGCAAGTCCAGCGCACTCAACACTTTGACGCACGCCAGCCTGGCCCGCACCTCGAAAACACCAGGCCGTACCCAGTTGCTCAACTTCTTCAAACTGGACGAAGAACGTCGCCTGGTTGACTTGCCGGGTTACGGCTACGCCAAGGTGCCTATCCCGTTGAAGCTGCACTGGCAGCGTCACCTTGAAGCCTATTTTGGCAGCCGCGAAAGCCTCAAAGGCGTGATTTTGATGATGGACATCCGTCATCCAATGACAGATTTCGACCTGTTGATGCTCGACTGGACAGTTTCCAGCGGCATGCCGATGCATATTTTGCTGACCAAGGCCGACAAACTGACGTACGGCGCTGCGAAAAATACGCTGCTCAAAATCCAGTCTGATATCCGCAAACAGTGGGGCGACGCCGTCACTATCCAGCTGTTCTCCACGCCAAAGCGCATGGGCCTCGAAGAGGCTTACACCGTGCTGGCTCGCTGGATGGAGCTGCCCAACAAGGGCGAAGAGCTGGTTGAAGAGACGGCAGAGTAAGAAATTGCAGGCAAAAAAAACCCCGGACTTCGTATTGGGGGAGAAGTTCGGGGTTCAAGTGCTGGACCGCTAGGGCGTGGTCCAGCAATCTGCCAACACTTAACACAACATTAGGAGCATTGAAGGGCTTCAGCAGCCATTCAAAAAATCTGAGTCGTGTTGGGCAGATTTAGTTCCTTGGGGCAGAAAATAATTTCGCCGCCAGAGCTCGCTGCCTGTTACTTGCGGAGGGTTTTGACCCCCTCAGGTGTACCCAGCAGCAGCAAATCAGCCGGACGGGCCGCAAACAGGCCGTTGGTAACAACACCCACAATGTTGTTGATTTGACGTTCCAGCTCCACCGGGTTGGTGATCTGCATGTTGAACACGTCAATGATGATATTGCCGTTGTCTGTCACCACGCCTTCACGGTAAACCGGGTCACCGCCCAGCTTGACCAGCTCACGGGCCACGTGGCTGCGGGCCATGGGAATCACTTCTACCGGCAACGGGAATGCGCCCAATACAGGCACCAGCTTGCTGGCATCCGCGATGCAGATAAATGTTTTGGCCACCGCCGCGACGATCTTTTCGCGGGTCAGAGCTGCGCCCCCGCCTTTGATCAAGTTCAGGTGTTCGTCGCTTTCATCGGCCCCATCAACGTAAAACTCCAGGTCAGTGACGGTGTTCAATTCGTATACGGGAATGCCGTGGCCTTTGAGACGTGCAGCGGTCGCTTCAGAGCTGGCCACTGCGCCGTCGAATGCACCTTTGTGCAACGCCAGGGCGTCAATGAAGCAGTTGGCCGTGGAGCCGGTACCGACACCAATGACGCTCTTGTCATCCAGCTTTGGAAGGATGAAGTCGACAGCAGCCTGGGCAACGGCCTGCTTGAGTTGATCTTGAGTCATACGGGCTCCGGAGCGGGACTGAAAACAGAAAGCGCGCATTATACGGTGATGTGCACGGGATCAAATGCCCCAATAGGTGCCGATTAGCAGTTATCCACAGAAGAGGTGAAAACCTTTCGACTGATACCAGCCTCTAAAGACTGAAGGAAGTATCAGCCCCAATTAATGACTTTTTGGTTATTAACAAATAGCTTCTTATTCCTTAGCGAATCTAAAAAGCGTCCCTATACTGACTCGGTAACACACCAACAGCAGGAGGCGCCCCCCATGGGAAACGAGTCGATTCGCTATCTGATAGTGCCGGGCTGGCAAGGTTCGTCTGACGATCATTGGCAAACCCACTGGCAAAACAGCTTGCCGAACAGTGCCCGTGTGGAGCAGGCCGACTGGCTGACCCCGCGCCTCGAAGACTGGGTTGCAGCACTCGCCGAGGCCATCGCCTGCGACAGCACGCCGGTCATTTTGATTGCCCATAGCTTGGGCTGCATCACTGTCGCGCATTGGGCCCAGCGTGCGCCTGCCAGCCAGATCAGTCAGGTACGCGGGGCATTGCTGGTGGCCCCGGCCGATGTCGAACGACCCACCTGTGCCCCGGCCTTGCGTAACTTTGCACCGATCCCTGCTCAACGGTTGCCGTTTCCCAGCCAGATTGTCAGCTCCGACAACGACGCTGCCGTCAGCGCCACCCGGGCAATGGAATTCGCTCAGCAATGGGGTGCCAAGATCGGAATTATCAGCGGCGCCGGTCATATCAACGTCAAATCCGGGCATCAACGCTGGGAGCAAGGGTTCGCATACCTTTACCACCTGCAAACCCGCATCGAGCACGACGCCCTGCGCCGCGCGTAATTTTTAGTAACGCCCGCGCCCACCCTACGGCGGCGGGCGGGAGCCTGCCATGAGCCTGCACGAAACCTTTGGCCAGCCATTGCTGACCTTTCCCGACGCTGAAAAAAGCCCACTGAGCATCCGCGCCAAGGCACTGGTGTTTGTCGATCCGCGCTCGCGTCAGTTGCGCGACGACCTGGAGCGTTTAGCGCCGCGTGCGCTGCCCGTGTTGATACGCGGAGAAACCGGCAGCGGCAAGGAACTGCTCGCCCGGCACATTCACCGGGCCAGCGACCGTACAGGTCTGTTTGTTTCAGTGAATTGCGGGGCAATCAGCCCGACTTACGCTGACGCGGAGCTGTTCGGCTACGCCCCGGGGGCGCACACCAGTTCGGCCAGCAGCCGCGCGGGCTGGTTCGGCTCTGCCAATGGCGGCACTTTGTACCTGGATGAAATCGGCGATTTGCCACAGGCCATTCAGGTCAAACTGCTCGCCGCGCTTGAAACTCATGAAGTGACGCGGGTAGGGGCCCACCATCCCAACCCGGTGGATGTGCGTCTAGTGGCCGCTACCAGCATCGATCTGGCGCAAGCAGTAAAGGCTGGCAAGTTCCACGAACGCTTGTACCACTACCTCAGTGAAGGCCGTCTAGACTTGCCGGCCTTGCGTGAGCGGGTGGGCGATATTATGTCGTTGGCCGAATACTTTTTGGGCATCTACAGCCAGCGCTTGAACCTGCCCGTGCCATTTATCACTGACAGCGCACAACGTGTGCTGGAGCGTCATAGTTGGCCGGGCAATACCCGGGAGCTGGAAAATGTGATTCATTTTGCGTTGCTGGTGAGCACGGGCGATGAGATTTTGCCGGAGCATTTAAACCTGCCTGATTCGCTCAGCCAGATTGAAGCCTTCGTCCAGGGGGCGACTGCGCAGGAATTGGCGGCTCTGAAAAAATTGCTGGCTTGAGTGCCAAAAGGCAAGTGAACAAAATGGAATAACGAGCTGAATAAATATTATTGTTCGGGAATAAAGATTCTCGGTATTGTCCGCTTCGTCTTCCAAAAAAACCGTCAATCAAGCGGTCACTGACTTAAGGGCATTGCATGAAAAAGGTTCTGTTGTTTACCGCATTGGCGGCTGCTTTAACGGCAGGCCTGGCGCAAGCGGGCGAAAAACTGGTAGTGGCTGCGACCCCGGTTCCGCACGCCGAAATCCTTGAGCTGATCAAGCCGACCCTCGCCAAAGAAGGCGTTGACCTGGAAATCAAGGTGTTCACTGATTACGTGCAGCCCAATGTGCAGCTCGCTCAGAAGCACCTGGACGCCAACTATTTTCAGACAAAGCCTTACCTGGACAGCTTCAACAAAGGTAAAGGCACAGATCTTGAGACAGTGATCGGCGTTCACGTAGAACCGTTCGGTGGCTACTCGAAAAAATACAAAAGTCTGGCTGAACTGCCCGATGGCGCAACGATCGCCATCCCTAATGAAGGCAGCAACAGCGGCCGCGCTTTGATTCTTCTGCAAAAAGCCGGTTTGATCGAACTTAAAGATCCGACTAACGCTGTTTCTACGCCAAGGGACATCGCCAAGAACCCGCACAATTTCAAGTTCAAAGAACTTGAATCCGCCATGCTGCCGCGCGTACTCGACCAGGTTGATCTAGACATGATCAACACTAACTACGCACTGGATGCCGGTCTGAAGCCGAGCAAAGATGCATTGATTATCGAGGGCGCGGACTCGCCATACGTAAACTTCCTGGTGGCTCGCCCCGATAACAAGGACAGCGCTGCAATACAAAAGCTGGCCAAGGCGCTGACCAGCCCTGAAGTAAAAGCGTTTATTGCAAAAAAATACGACGGCGCGGTGTTCCCAGCGTTCTAAATTACCCCGCACGTCACTGAAAACGCCGACAGCATTGTTATTGCTGTCGGCGTTTTTTTTGTTGTCTGCAAAACTACCTACCTCTTTCAACAGGTAGTCAATTTTTGGCCGCAGGTCGACTCTACAGCTCTATTACGTGAGGAGTCGCCATCATGGCCCAAAGAAACGGATTGATAAAAACCTACGCCTACGACCCGCTTGACCGGCTCACGGAGGCACACACAGGACACCTAAAAAATGAGCAGTTTTTCTATAATCACGAGCGTCTGATTACCGAGAAGGAAGGGGGCGTAACCCGTTCGTTGATGCACGCAAAAAATCAATTGTTGGCGCAGACGTACGTCGACAATCAGTCGTGTGAGACAACGCTTTTGAGCACCAACCGCCAGTGCAGTGTTTTACATTCGGTTAGCCTTTCAGAAGTGCGCCGGCAAGCGTTCACGCCTTTTGGGCACCATCACATGCAGGAAGGGGTGAACGGTTTGCCAGGCTTTAACGGCGAGCGACCTGACCCGCTCACCGGGCACTATCATCTGGGTAAAGGGCATCGTGCTTATAACCCGCATCTGATGCGTTTCAACAGCCCTGACCAATTGAGCCCTTTCGATGCAGGCGGCCTGAATGCTTACGCTTATTGTGCGGCAGACCCTGTTAATCGGTCCGATCCCAGTGGCCGGGCGTCTCTTAACGATATTCTTATCGCGGGCCTGGGCGTGGTCGGTGTATTGGGGGGCAGCCTGGGTATGTACGCCACTCTAAAAGCCGCGCGCGCAATGAAAACAACCCGGCTCAGTACCGCTGTGGCGGCAAAGGTCGCCGGCTCGGCGCTGACTATCTCTGGCGGTTTGGTCGGGGTTACTCGACTCTCAATGGGGGCCGCAGGAGAAGAAACGGGTAAAAGCGGTATGGTTATTGCGACTACCATTTTGGCTTTGTCGGGGCTTGGACTTTCCGCATATGGGACCCGCCTCGGTGTGATGAATGCTCGGCGTCAGCGGAAGTTGGCCAATATTAAAATCGGTTCGAATTCGAATTCGAATTCAAACATAAGTACCTCTTCGAGCAACCCCCCTACCGTTGACACTCCTCTGTCCGCCACATCATCAGGGTCGGAAACGGCATCCAATTACAGTGGTTCAAATACGCTTGCTTCTGCACCGTCCCAGAGCCAACTCCTGAGTGACGTTATCGTGAAGCAAAACAGAAAGATGTTCGAAATGATACCGAGCAGTAAAAAACAAATCACAACCAAAAGCGGCCTTGTCAGACGCGATTCAATTTGATGTGCCCCTACACCAAACCCGCTACTTCAGTTCAAGGCCAGCGCCAATAAGAGTCACACAGTTACTGAACCCTGTTCTACGCTGTCAGTCGTATCGGAATGTTAATCAGCATCACGCAAAGGAGCTTGCATGGCGGGTCCACTGAAGACGAGCATTTTGGGCTTGAGCCTGTTGGTATTCCTGACAGCGTGCAGCAAGGAAGGCCCCCAAGCACCGCTGGCACCACGGGTGTATGTGCAGCAAGTGAGCACCCGCGAGCTTGCGCCCCCCATTCAGCTCAGCGGTGATATTCAAGCGCGGGTTGAAACCCAACTGTCCTTTCGCGTGGGTGGCAAGATTATCGAACGCAAGGTGGATGTGGGCGACCATGTCCAGGCCCATCAGGTGTTGGCCCGCCTTGACCCCAAAGACCTGAAAATCCAGGTCGAAACCGCGCAAGCTGGGGTCAATGCGCAACAAGCCCAAGTGGTGCAAACCCGCGCTGCGTTTATTCGCCAGCAAAAATTGCTGCCCAAAGGCTACACCAGCCAAAGCGAATACGATGCGGCCAATGCGGCCCAACTGAGTGCAAAAAGCGCGTTGGCTGCGGCGCAGGCGCAACTGGCCAACGCCCGCGAACAACTCAGTTACGCTGATTTGGAAGCGGAGGCGCCGGGGGTGATTACGGCGCGTCAGGCCGAAGTCGGGCAGGTGGTGCAAGCCACCATGCCGATTTACACCCTGGCCCGGGATGGCGCCCGCGACGCGGTGTTCAACGTGTATGAATCGCTGTTTATCGAACCGCCCAAAGACCCCACCGTGCAGGTCACGTTGCTGAGCAACCCGGCCATTACCGTGAAAGGCCAGATTCGCGAAATCACCCCAACGGTGTCGGCACAAAGTGGCACCCTGCAAATCAAGGTGCAGCTGGACGCACTGCCCAAAGGCATGGATTTGGGCTCAATAGTGACCGTTAACCTCACCCCGCACCCAAGCCCCAGCATCGAGTTGCCGTGGTCTGCCTTGACCAAAGACGTCAGCGAACCTGCCGTGTGGATTACCGATGCGCAAAACAATGTGCGGCTCCAGCGCGTCAAAGTCGGTCGCTACCTGACCGGCAGCGTGATTGTCAGCGAGGGCCTCAAGGATGGAGAAAACGTCGTGGTCGCAGGCGGTCAATTGTTACACCCCGGCATGAAGGTTGAAGTTGCCCCCCTTCCGGCACAGGGGACGCAATTATGAGCCGTATTTCCCGCCACCCGTTATGGCTGCTGCCGCTCGCGGCCATACTGCTGGGCTGCTCTGAAAAAGAAGCGCCTGAGCCTGTTCGTCCAGCGTTGTATGTCGTGGCGCACCCCTTGCTCATCGACAACCTGGGACGCTTTGCCGGCACGATCGAAGCGCGCTACGAGAGCACCCTGGGCTTTCGGGTGCCGGGCCGCATCGTGCGGCGTAATTACGATGTCGGGGCGGTGGTCAAAGAGGGCGATATTCTGGCTAACCTCGACCCCACCGATCAGCAGAATCAGTTGCGTGCAGCCCAAGGCGATCTGGCTAAAGTGCAGGCCCAGTTGATCAACGCCCAAGCCAACGCCCGCCGCCAGCAAGAGCTGTTTGACCGAGGTGTGGGCGCTCAGGCGCAACTGGACACGGCGCAAGCAGATCTCAAAACCACGGCAGCCTCGGTGCAGCAAGCCCAGGCGGCCGTCAATCAGGCCAAGGACGAGCTCAGCTACTGCAACCTGCGCGCTGATCATGACTCCGTCATCACTCAATGGCAGGCTGAGGCCGGGCAAGTGGTGAGCGTCGGTGAGTCGGTGGTCACACTGGCCCGCCCTGAAATCAAGGAAGCGGTGATTGATCTACCGGGGCCGTTGGCCGAAGCGCTACCCAAAGGTATCGAGTTCCGCGTCGCCGGTCAGCTCGACCCTGACGTCAACACGCTGGCCCATGTGCGAGAAATCGCTCCGCAAGCCGACAGCGCCACCCGCACCCGGCGTACGCGCCTGACTCTGGATCAAACGCCGCCAGCCTTTCGTTTGGGCAGCTCGGTCAGTGTGACCGTCAGCTCACCGATTGCCCAACACTACTCATTGCCGCTCACTGCCGTGCAAGAAACTGACGGTCACGCCCGCGTGTGGATCATCGACAAAACCACCTATACCGTTACCCCGCAGAACGTCAACATACTGCGCCGCGGTCCAAAAACCGTGCTGCTGGAAGGGGGACTGAAAGACGGCGATTACGTGGTCAGCTACGGCGTACACAGCCTTAAGCCTGGACAGACCGTCAAACTCGATAAGGAAAGCGCGCAATGAATGGGAAGTTCAACCTGTCCGAGTGGGCGCTCAAACATCAGTCTTTTGTCTGGTATCTGATGTTTATGGCCGCCGTTGCCGGGATCTTTTCTTACATCAATCTGGGCCGCGCAGAAGACCCTTCCTTCGCCATCAAAACCATGGTGATCCAGGCAAAATGGCCGGGCGCTACGGTCGATGAGACACGCCTGCAAATCACTGATCGCATCGAGAAAAAGCTCGAAGAACTGGATTCGCTCGATTACGTGCAAAGCTACACACGGCCGGGCGAATCGACAGTGTTTGTGTTCCTCAAAGACACCACTAAAGCGGATGCCATTCCGCATATCTGGTACGAGGTGCGCAAAAAAATCGGCGATATTCGCGGCGACTTCCCCCAAGGCATTCAAGGCCCTGGATTCGACGATGAATTCGGTGATGTGTACGGCACCATCTTCGCCTTTACCGGCGATGGCTTCACCATGCGCCAGTTGCGCGATTACGTCGAAAAGGTACGCACAGGCATTCGCGACGTGCCCAACCGCGGCAAGATCATGACCATCGGTGAGCAGGACGAAACCTTCTACCTGGATTTCTCCACCCGCAAACTGGCCGCACTGGGCCTCGATCAGCAACAGGTACTCGAAAGCCTGCAGGCACAGAATGCCGTGACCCCGGCGGGTGTTATCGAAGCGGGGCCGGAGCGCATGTCAGTGCGCACCTCGGGCCAATTTCACAGCGTGGCCGACCTTGAGGCGGTCAACCTGCGGGTCAACGACCGCTTTTATCGACTGGCCGACATAGCAGACATTAGCCGCGGCTACGTCTACCCGGCCACGCCGATGTTCCACTACAACGGCAAACCTGCCATCGGGCTGGCCATTGCCATGGTCGATGGCGGCAACATCCAGGAGTTCGGCCAACAACTGCAACAACGCATCAACGACCTGACCGCAGAACTGCCGGTAGGCGTAGACGTGCACATGGTGTCCGATCAGGCGCAAGTGGTTGAGGTGGCCGTGAGCGGCTTTACCAGTGCACTGTTTGAAGCCGTGATCATCGTACTGGCCGTGAGCTTTATCAGCCTGGGCCTGCGCGCAGGGCTGGTGGTCGCCATTTCGATTCCCTTGGTGCTGGCCCTGGTGTTCGTGTTCATGGAGTTCACCGGGATTGCCATGCAGCGTGTGTCGCTGGGGGCACTGATCATCGCCCTGGGCCTGCTGGTGGACGACGCGATGATCACGGTAGAAATGATGATCACGCGGCTCGAACTGGGCGAAACCAAGGAACAGGCTGCGACATTCGCCTACCATTCCACGGCGTTTCCGATGCTCACCGGCACCTTGGTCACGGTGGCCGGCTTTGTGCCCATCGGCCTCAACAACAGTTCGGCCGGTGAATACACCTTCACCCTGTTCGCCGTGATTGCCGTCGCGATGTTGGTCTCCTGGGTGGTGGCGGTCTTGTTCGCCCCCGTTCTGGGCGTGCATATCCTCAGCGCCAAGGTCAAACCCAAACCCGAAAAACCGGGGCGTCTGGCCCAGGCCTTCGACACCGGCCTGTTGTGGTGCATGCGCAATCGCTGGTGGACCATTGCCGCGACGGTATTGATGTTTGTGCTGTCGATAGTCGGCATGACGTTTGTACAAAACCAGTTCTTCCCGGCCTCTGACCGACCGGAAATACTGGTCGACCTGAACCTGCCGCAAAATGCCTCGATTGAAGAAACCCTCAAAGTGACCCAGCGCTTTGAAGACACCCTCAAGGGTGACCCGGACATCCTGCGGTGGAGCTCCTATATCGGCGAAGGGGCGATTCGTTTCTATCTGCCACTGGACCAGCAACTGCAAAACCCCTTCTACGCCCAACTGGTCATCGTCAGCACCGGGCTTGAAAGCCGCGATGCCCTGATGGACCGCCTGAACAAACGCCTGCGCGAAGATTTCGTCGGGGTCGGCAGCTTTGTGCACACACTCGAATTGGGCCCGCCCGTTGGGCAGCCCCTGCAATATCGGGTCAGCGGCAGCAATGTCGATCTGGTGCGCAAGTATTCTCTTGATCTGGCCTCGATACTCGACGCCAACCCCAACGTGGGCGAAACCATCTTTAACTGGAACGAACCGGGCAAGGTGCTGCGTGTCGACATTGCCCAGGACAAAGCCCGGCAGTTCGGGCTGTCGTCCGAAGATGTTGCGCACGTAATGAACAGTATTGTCAGCGGCGCGGCCGTGAGCCAGGTCAAAGACGATATCTACCTGATCAACATTGTCGGTCGGGCCATTGGCAATGAACGCGACACCCCGCAAACCCTGCTTAACCTACAGATCACCACCCCGAGCGGCACCTCCATCCCGCTGCTGGCATTTGCCACCGTGCGCTATGAACTGGAGCAGCCGCTGATCTGGAGCCGTGACCGCATCCCCACCTTGACCCTCAAGGCCTCGGTGCGCGGTTCAATCCAACCGACGGATCTGGTCGCACTGCTCAAACCTGAGGTCGATAAGTTCGCCGCTAACCTGCCGCAAGGCTACACCCTGCAAACCGGCGGTACAGTCGAACAAAGCGCCAAAGCCCAAGGCCCTATCGCCAAAGTGGTGCCCTTGATGCTGTTTCTGATGGCCACTTTCCTGATGATCCAGCTACAAAGCGTGCAGAAAATGTTCATCGTGGTGAGTGTCGCGCCGCTGGGCCTGATCGGTGTGGTACTGGCGCTCGTGCCCACCGGTACGCCGATGGGCTTCGTGGCGATATTGGGGATCTTGGCGCTGGTGGGCATCATCGTGCGTAACTCGGTGATTCTGGTCACCCAGATCGACCAATACGAACGGGACGGCTATGACCCGTGGCACGCCGTGCTGCAAGCCACCCAGCACCGTCGCAGGCCTATTCTGCTGACTGCAGCGGCCGCCAGCCTGGGCATGATCCCCATCGCTCGGGACGTGTTCTGGGGGCCGATGGCCTACGCCATGATCGGCGGCATCATCTCAGCCACCTTGCTGACCCTGTTGTTCCTGCCAGCGCTGTATGTGGCCTGGTACAAAATCAAGGAGAACAAAAACCCACCGCCTGCGCATGCATGAGATGACTTTCAGGAGCCGTCGGTTGAGGCTCCACAAAGCTTCACCCAATTTGGTAGACGCTTGTAGTCGCTGACGAAGGCTGCGATCGAGCGAGAAGCGGTCGCGAAATGAGGCACCTTGTTGCGTCAGGTTTTAGGGCGGCTTTGCCGCCCATCGCAGCCTTCGTTCCTCGTCAGCGGCTACAAACCCAGCTTGACCCGCAACAGAGTGCCTACAGGGATTATTGTGAATTTACGAATAGCGCTATCAAATTCACCCTCTTTATCCCTGAAAACTGACATGTAAACCTAGCCCCACGCCTAAGACATTACGGAGTGTTGCCATGAGTACATCCAACCCTAAAGTCGCCCTCATCACGGGTGCTTCACGCGGTATCGGCGCTGTCATTGCCCAACAACTGGCCAAAGAAGGTTTTGCTGTCGTCATCAACTACGCCAACAGCGCCAGTGAAGCCACTGCACTGGTGGCCGAATTGCGCGAGGCCGGGCATCAGGCCATTGCGGTGCAGGCCGATGTGGCCAAAGCCACAGACGTGGCGCGGTTGTTTGATGAAACCGAACAACAACTGGGCAAGGTTGATGTGTTGGTTAATAACGCCGGTGTGCTCAAGGTTCTACCCTTGGCTCACTACAGCGACGAAGATTTTGAACAGACCTTTAACATCAATACACGAGGCACCTTCAACACCTTGCGTGAAGCGGCTACCCGGCTGAACAGCGGCGGGCGAATTGTTAATTTTTCAAGCAGTACGGTGGGCATGAACCTGCCCGGTTATGCGGTGTATATCGCCAGCAAGGCGGCGGTAGAGTCGCTGACCCACGTGTTTGCCAAAGAATTACGGGGTCGCCAAATCACCGTCAACGCCGTAGCACCGGGGCCGGTGGCGACTGAATTGTTCATGCACGGCAAGACCGAAGAACAAATTGAGGCGTTTTCAAAAATGCCGCCTCTGGAGCGTTTAGGTCAGCCGCAAGACATTGCCAATATCGTCTCGTTCCTGGTGAGCCCGGCGGCGGCATGGGTCAACGGGCAGGTATTGAGGGCCAATGGTGGGCTGGTTTAAACGGTATTGGCGTTAATACAAACAAAACCCACTAAAAAGCCGCTTTTCAGCGGCTTTTTTGCGCAAGATCGCTTATTTCAAACCCGACATCTTCTCAATGGCGGACTTCAACTCGGCATCTGAACATTCAGCACAGGTGCCTTTAGGCGGCATGGCGTTCAACCCGGTAATGGCCTTGGCCAAAAGCCCATCTAGCCCGCCTTCCTTGTCTGCACGTTCTTTCCAGGCGGCGGTATCACCCACTTTGGGCGCACCCAATAAGCCAATGCTGTGGCAAGCGGTGCAATGGGTTGCAATGATGTCGTCAGCCGATTTAGCAGCACCTCCGGTAGAAACGGCCACGTCCATCCCTTGGCATTCCTGACCCTGCACGCACACTTTACCCACCGGTTCGAGACGCTTGGCAATGTCGTCGTGGGTGGAGGCTTGAGCGGTGACGGCCCAAAGGGCTAACACGGCTGCTGGTACGGCCAGCATTTTCATAATCAGGTTCACGCGTTCACCCTCAATGGTGGCTATTCACGCCCACAACCACGGTTTTGCAGGCGGCGAAAGTATAACGGTTAGCCCGCCACTGCGAAACAACCCTATATTTAAAGGGGGCATTAGCGGTGGCGAAAATACAACAACGGGTGCCTCTACACGTGTGCAGGGCGCCTCTTTTCTTAGAAGTTCGCCGGAGTGGCTGCGCTGATTAGCCGCGCTGCAACGTCGAACGGGTTACGAAAACGATGTGGCTTGGCGCTTTCAAAATAATAGCTGTCGCCTGCTTCAAGCACGAAAGTCTCAAGACCTACGGTCAACTCCAGTCGGCCTTCAACCAAAATGCCGGTTTCTTCGCCTTCATGGGTCAGCATTTCGTCCCCGGTATCTGCGCCCGGTGGATAAATTTCGTTCAAAAAGGCGATCGCGCGACTCGGATGCGCCTTGCCGACCAACTTCATGGTCACGGCGCCATCAGAGATATCGATCAGTTCATTGGCTTTGTAGACAATCTGTGTCGGTTTTTCCTGAAGGATCTCTTCGGAAAAAAACTCGACCATAGACATGGGAATGCCACTCAGCACTTTTCTCAGGGAGCTTATTGAAGGGCTCACGCTGTTCTTTTCGATCATCGAAATAGTGCTGTTGGTGACGCCCGCGCGCTTGGCGAGTTCACGCTGTGACAAGCCTTTGAGTTTGCGGATGGATTGCAGTCGTTCACCGACGTCCAATGCGGGAGCCTCCTAGGGATCAGATTCAGGTCGAGAAGTCGCCATCATGGCGATAGCGTTCAGTATTTACAACACTTCGACTTCAAACCTGTGCGCCCCGTTGGCCCCACCTGTTGGATACAACCTTTCAGGCCCCGGAATAGACGCGTGGCACTCGTTTCAGGTTGCAAAATATCTGGTAAGGGATGGTGTCTGCCTGGGCGGCCACTTCGCTGGCGAGAATGTTTTTACCCCACAGCTCCACGGTTGAACCAAGACCGGCTTGCGGCACATCGGTCAGGTCGATGCACAGCATGTCCATCGAGACGCGGCCCAACAACTGGCTACGGACACCGTCGACAAGAACCGGCGTCCCCGTGGGTGCCTGACGTGGATAACCGTCGGCATAACCCATCGCCACCACACCAATTCGCATCGGTTTCGGGGTAATGAATTTCGCGCCATAACCTACCGGTTCGCCCGCGGGTAACTCACGCACGCAAATGACTTTGGATTCCAGCGTCATGACCGGCTGCAGGCGCGCGGCGACGGCGTGTGGCTCTTCAAAAGGCGTGGTTCCGTAGAGCATCAGCCCAGGACGTACCCAATCACTCGGCACCTTCGGCCAACCCAGCACAGAAGGCGAGTTGCGCAAACTGATCTCAGCTGTCAGAGCAGCGCGGGCGCCGAGAAATATGGCCACTTGTTCGACGCTGCGCACGCTGTCCAGCTCATCGGCGCGGGCGAAGTGGCTCATTAGCACGATTTTGGAAACATTGGCGCTGGCTTGCAGGCGCTGATACGCGGCCTGGTAATCGCTTGGATGCAAGCCAACCCGGTGCATGCCGCTGTCCAGTTTTAACCACACGTGAATCGGTTTGCTGAGGGCGGCCTGTTCAACAGCGTCGAGCTGCCACAACGAATGGACGACGCACCACAAGTCGTTTTCAACGATCAATGGCAGCTCATCGGCTTCAAAAAAACCTTCAAGCAGCAGCACCGGCGCGCGAATGCCCGCCGCCCGCAACTCCAGCGCTTCTTCGATACAGGCCACAGCAAAACCATCGGCCTCGGCTTCCAGCGCCTGGGCACACTGCACAGCACCATGACCATAGGCATCGGCCTTGATCACAGCGAGCGCCTTGGCTCCTGTCACCTCGCGGGCCAGTTGATAGTTATGACGCAGGGCTTGAAGGTCGATCAGGGCACGGGCTGGGCGCATGGCGGCGGACTTCTAACGGCTAATGAATAAAAAAGCGGCGCTAGCCCGTGGTAAGCCACGCGCTGCACCGCAAGAGGGACTCTTTACTGCATTGATGGATCTAGGGCAGCGCGGCGATAACGGACAATTCAACCAGAATTTCCGGTTCGCACAGTTTGGCTTCAACGGTCGCGCGGGCAGGGGCAACGCCTTTAGGCAGCCATTGATCCCACGCACGGTTCATGGCCACAAAACCAGCATCGATATCTTTCAGATAAATCGTCACTGAAAGAATGCGTGTTTTGTCGGTGCCTGCCAGATCCAGCAAATGCTCAATATTTTTCAAGGTTTCACGGGTTTGCTGTTCAACCTCGGCGGTCATGTCATTGCCGACTTGGCCGGACAGATACACAATCCCGTTATGAGCCACAATCTGGCTCATGCGTTCATTGGTGAGCTGGCGCTGGATTGCCATGTTTTGCAGTCTCCTGGTGGTTTCCGTAACGGGAAATATCTAAGCCTTCAGCGCTGATTTGTGGCGTCTTTTTGGCCATCACGTCAGCGAGGAAGCGACCGGAGCCGCAGGCCATGGTCCAGCCGAGTGTGCCATGACCGGTGTTCAGGAACAGATTTTTAAACGGGGTGGCGCCCACAATCGGCGTGCCGTCCGGTGTCGTTGGTCGCAAGCCCGTCCAGAAGCTGGCTTGAGACAAATCACCGCCCTGAGGATAAAGGTCGTTGACGATCATCTCCAGCGTTTCACGTCGACGCGGATTAAGCGACAGGTCAAAACCGGCTATTTCAGCCATGCCGCCGACGCGGATGCGGTTATCGAAACGGGTAATGGCGACCTTGTAGGTCTCATCCAGAATTGTTGAAGTCGGCGCCATCGCCGGGTTGGTGATCGGGATGGTCATCGAATAACCCTTGAGCGGGTATACCGGCGCCTTGATCCCCAACGGCTTGAGCATCTGCGGCGAGTAGCTGCCCAATGCGAGTACGTAGCGGTCGGCGGTTTCGAGCTTGCCGTCGATCATCACACCGTTGATGCGATCGCCAGCGTAGTCCAGACGTTGAATGTCCTGACTGAAACGGAATTCGACACCCAGATTTTTGGCCATTTCAGCCAGGCGCGTGGTGAACATCTGGCAATCGCCCGTCTGGTCATTGGGCAAGCGCAGGGCACCGGCCAGAATGTCGGTCACACTGGCTAATGCGGGCTCAACCCGGGCAATGCCGGCGCGGTCGAGCAGCTCGAACGGCACGCCTGACTCCTTGAGCACCGCAATGTCCTTGGCGGCACCATCAAGCTGGGCCTGAGTTCGAAACAGCTGCGTCGTGCCGAGGTTGCGCGCCTCGTAGGCAATTCCGGTTTCAGCACGCAGCTCATCAAGGCAGTCGCGGCTGTATTCGGACAGACGAACCATGCGCTCCTTGTTAACGGCATAACGGCTGGCGGTGCAGTTGCGCAGCATCTGCGCCATCCACAGGTATTGATCGATATTGGCAGTGGCCTTGATCGCCAGAGGCGCATGACGTTCCAGTAGCCACTTGATCGCTTTGAGCGGTACGCCCGGCGCAGCCCACGGCGAAGCATAGCCAGGAGACACCTGGCCGGCGTTAGCAAAGCTGGTTTCCATGGCAACGGCTGGCTGACGGTCGACGACCACCACTTCGAAACCGGCTCGGGCCAGATAATAGGCGCTGGCAGTACCAATAACGCCGCCACCCAATACCATAACTCGCATATTTATTTCCCTCATCGCGGCCAGCCGCAGACGTTTATTGTTCAAAGCGAAGATGAGCGAAGTATAAGAAGCATTGGTCAGTGGATTTCACTGTATAAGCAGCTATATTTGGCGACAATTCTCGGCGAAAACGCTTTTCACAAAGGAGAATCTCCTATGCGTACAAATCATCAAACAAAGCGGGAATTGGACAAGATTGATCGCAACATTTTGCGCATCTTGCAGGCGGATGGGCGCATCTCGTTTACCGAGCTTGGAGATAAGGTCGGGCTGTCGACCACACCTTGCACAGAGCGGGTACGCAGGCTGGAACGCGAAGGCATCATCATGGGGTACAACGCCCGGCTTAACCCGCAGCATTTGCAGGGCAGCTTGTTGGTGTTTGTCGAGATCAGCCTGGATTACAAGTCAGGCGATACCTTTGATGAGTTTCGCCGCGCCGTATTGAAGCTGCCCCATGTGCTGGAATGCCATCTGGTGTCGGGGGATTTCGACTATCTGGTAAAAGCGCGCATCAGCGAGATGGCCTCGTACCGCAAATTGCTGGGCGATATTTTGCTCAAGCTGCCCCATGTGCGCGAATCCAAGAGCTATATCGTGATGGAGGAAGTGAAAGAGAGTCTGTGCTTGCCGATTGCGGACTGACTGCCCCCTCACCCCAGCCCTCTCCCGAGGGAGAGGGAGCCCTATTGGGGTGCTGCTCAGCTCTTTTTTTGCCTTTATTCCTCCTATTTTTAAATAAGGAGAAGGCCCCAATTGTGGTGTTGCACTGCTCTGTTTTTGCCTTTAGTCCCCTCTCCCTTTGGGAGAGGGTTAGGGTGAGGGGCCTTTTAAACCAGCACCTGCCGCGTACTGGCGATGTATTCATGCACCAATTTTTCGGCACTCGGGTGAATCATCTCGACCGGACGCCGACCATTGGGGCAGGGCAAGGTCGGGGTGGTGCCGAACAGGCGGCAAATCAGTGGGCGCTCTTCATACACCGTGCAGCCGTTAGGCCCCAAGTGCACACAGTTCAATTCATCCATAGCAGCCTCTTGCTCTGCCGCCGTTTTGCGCGGCAAGCGAGCCATTTCTTCGGATGAGGTGGTCACTGGCCCACAGCAATCATGGCAACCCGGCACGCAGTCGAATGACGGAATTTGCTGCCTGAGAAAGCGGATTTTATGACTGTTGCAGCTCATCTAAGGCTCACCGGATGTGAAAAGGCCGCGAAGTCTGCCCCAAAAGCCACGTAATGAACAACGCCGTCTGGCTGTTCTTGCTCCATGAGAAGGGCGCGGCTTATGCTCCGTAAAATTTTCCAAACACACCTAATCGGGATTACGCACATGAACGCCCCTGTTCAGCGCAGCCAGCACACCGCTTCTTACTACGCCGCCAGCATCCTGCCGCAGCCTGATCATCCGGTGCTGCAAGGCGAGTGGGTGGCCGATGTCTGCGTCGTGGGCGGCGGCTTTTCTGGGCTCAATACGGCTCTGGAGCTGGCTGAACGCGGCATGAGCGTCATCCTGCTAGAAGCTCACAAGATCGGCTGGGGCGCCAGCGGTCGTAACGGTGGTCAACTTATTCGCGGTGTCGGCCACGGCCTTGAACAGTTTGAAGGCGTCATCGGCAAGGAAGGCGTGCGGCAAATGAAGCTGATGGGCCTGGAGGCGGTGGAAATCGTTCGCCAGCGCGTCGAGCGTTTCAATATTGCCTGCGACCTGACTTGGGGTTATTGCGACTTGGCCAATAAACCCAGCGACCTGGAGGGTTTTGCCGAAGAGGCCGAAGAATTGCGCAGCCTGGGTTATCGCCACCCAACGCGCTTGCTCCAAGCCAGTGAGATGCGCAGCGTGGTGGGGTCTGACCGTTATGTCGGTGGCCTGATCGACATGGGCTCAGGCCATTTGCACCCGCTGAATCTGGCGTTGGGCGAAGCAGCGGCGGCGCAACAGTTGGGCGTCCAACTGTTCGAGAACTCCGCCGTTACCCGAATCGACTACGGCCCTGAAGTGAAGGTTCATACCGCTTCAGGAACCGTACGGGCGAAAAGTCTGGTGCTGGGATGTAATGCCTACTTGAAAGACCTCAACCCGCAACTCAGTGGCAAAGTGCTGCCTGCAGGCAGCTACATCATCGCCACCGAGCCATTGAGTGAAGCCCAAGCCCACGCCTTGTTGCCACAAAATATGGCCGTATGCGATCAGCGTGTGGCGCTGGATTACTACCGGCTTTCCGCGGATCGGCGCTTGCTGTTTGGTGGCGCGTGTCATTACTCGGGCCGTGACCCGCAAGATATTGGCGCTTACATGCGTCCGAAAATGCTCGAAGTATTCCCACAGCTGGCGAACGTCAAAATCGATTACCAGTGGGGCGGCATGATTGGCATCGGCGCCAACCGTTTGCCGCAGATTGGCCGCTTGCACGATCAGCCCAACGTGTACTACGCCCAGGCCTATTCGGGTCACGGGGTGAACGCTACTCACCTGGCGGGCAAGTTACTGGCCGAAGCAATCAGCGGCCAGCACAGTGATGGCTTCGATCTGTTTGCAAAAGTCCCGCACATTACCTTCCCCGGCGGCAAATACCTGCGCTCACCCCTGTTGGCTCTGGGCATGCTGTGGCATCGACTCAAAGAGCTGCGTTAAGTGTTCATGAACGCCAAAACGGCTTGCAGCCTTCTTGTCGGGCCTGCTCTTGGTTTAATCCAACGTCGCGTAGTTGATCAGCGTCCAGATTGCGCAAGACACGGCGCGTTTTGAAACGATGTGCAAATAGACCCCAGCGCCCCAAACAGGCAGGGGCGCTGCGGGGTTGAAAAACGTCCTTCACGGCCTCGTGTTCGGCCTCTAACTGGGGGCCGTGCAACGTCAGGCGCACATCACTCAAGCCATTCATCAGGCAGCTCCTTTTGACTCAGCGGGTAGGAGTCAGCATGATGGCCTTGAGCTAAAAACCATGACAGATTCAGCAAGCAGTTATTAAAGCCATACAGAAACCGCTGCCGAGGCGCTGAATCCTCTGTTTTTGCGCCATCTGTACTGCTTATTCCTTATAGAGTCCGGCCATGACACTTTATGTGAACCTTGCTGACCTTCTGGGCATGCGTATCGAGCAAGGCTTTTACCGGCCCGGCGACCGCTTGCCTTCCGTGCGCGCCTTGAGCGCCGAACATGGCGTGAGTTTGAGCACCGTACAACAGGCTTACCGCTTACTGGAGGACAACGGCCTGGCCTCACCTCGCCCTAAATCGGGCTACTTTGTCCCTATGGAGCGTGAGCTGCCGGCACTGCCGGGCATGGGCAAACCTGCCCAGCGACCCGTCGAAATTTCTCAGTGGGAGCAGGTTCTGGAGTTGGTGCGTTCGGTGCCACAAAAGGACGTCATTCAATTAGGTCGCGGCATGCCCGACGTCTCCACGCCAACCTTGAAACCACTGCTACGCAGCCTGGCGCAGATTTGTCGGCGTCAGGACGCTCCAGGGCTGTACTACGACAATGTGTATGGCGTGCTGGGCCTGCGCGAGCAATTGGCGCGCTTGCTGCTCGACTCGGGCTGCCAGTTGGGTGCCGATGATTTTGTGATCACCACGGGGTGTCATGAAGCGCTGTCCTGCAGCATTCGGGCGGTGTGCGAACCGGGCGATATTGTGGCCGTGGACTCGCCCAGTTTTCACGGCGCCATGCAGACCCTCAAAGGGCTGGGCATGAAAGCCCTGGAAATCCCCACCGACCCGCTGACCGGCATCAGCCTTGAGGCTTTGGAGCTAGCGCTGGAGCAATGGCCGATCAAGGCCATACAGCTCACCCCAAGTTGTAATAACCCGCTGGGTTACATCATGCCCGAGGCACGCAAACGGGCGCTTGTAACCCTGGCGCAGCGCTTTGATGTGGCCATTATCGAAGACGATGTGTATGGAGAGCTGGCCTACACCTACCCACGCCCGCGCACCATCAAGTCGTTCGACGACGATGGCCGGGTGCTCTTGTGCAGCTCGTTCTCCAAGACCCTGGCCCCAGGGTTACGCGTGGGCTGGGTCGCACCGGGGCGCTATCTGGAGCGTGTGCTGCACATGAAATACATCAGCACCGGTTCCACGGCGCCACAGCCGCAACTGGCGGTGGCCGACTTTTTGAAAAACGGGCACTTCGAACCCCATCTGCGCAAAATGCGCACTCAATATCAGCGCAATAGAGACCTGATGCTGGGGTGGGTGAGCCGCTACTTCCCAGCCGGTACTCGCGCCAGCCGACCGCAGGGCAGCTTTATGCTGTGGCTTGAACTGCCGGAAGGTTTTGACAGTTTACGCCTCAACCGCGTGTTGCTTGACCAAGGTGTACAGATCGCCGTGGGCAGCATTTTTTCAGCCTCGGGCAAGTACCGTAACTGCTTGCGGATGAACTACGCTGCCAAGCCTACGCCTGAGGTTGAAGAGGCCGTGCGTAAGGTCGGGGCCGCGGCGAGCACGCTGTTGATCGACGTGATTGAACATGCGGACAGTTGAGCGAGGCATCGCATGTTGAAATCACTCTGCATACTGTTCTTCGCACTGCTATTGGGGGGATGCAGCACCTTGGATGAACCCCGACACTCGAGCCAGGCCACGCCTGCAGCGACATCATCCTTTGGGCGGTCCATTCAGAATCAGGCTGCGGCTTACAATGGCCGCTCGGGTTTTCGCTTGCTGCCCAACAGCAGCGAAGCATTCCGAGCGCGTGCCGAGCTGATCCGCAGGGCACAAAGCAGCCTGGATTTGCAGTACTACATTGTTCATGACGGCTTGAGTACCCGCATGCTGGTGGATGAACTGCTCAAGGCGGCAGACCGTGGCGTGCGCGTGCGCATACTGCTCGATGACACAGCAAGCGACGGGCTGGACGAGATTCTGGCAACGCTGGCCGCCCATCCCAATATTCAGGTTCGCGTGTTCAACCCGTTGCAACTGGGCCGCAGCACTGGCGTGACCCGGGCCGTGGGTCGCCTGTTCAACCTTTCACGCCAACACCGGCGCATGCATAACAAGCTGTGGCTGGCCGACAACAGTGCGGCGATTGTCGGCGGGCGCAATTTGGGCGATGAATATTTCGATGCTCAGCCTGACCTGAATTTCACCGACATCGACTTGCTGGGTGTTGGCCCGGTGGCCGAGCAATTGGGGCAAAGCTTCGATCAATACTGGAACAGCGCCCTGAGCCAACCCATTGGCGATTTTGTTTCGACCCGCCTTTCAACCCAGGAACTGGTCCAGGCACGCGCGGTTCTGGAGGCGTCGCTGAAACTGGCGAAACAGAGTAACCCTACGCTCTATCAACAACTGGCGTCATATGAGACCAACCCGCAGTTGGACGTGTGGCGCAAAGACCTTATCTGGGCCTGGAATCAGGCGCTTTGGGACGCTCCAAGCAAGGTCTTGGCCAAGGATGAGCCTGACCCGCATCTATTGCTGACAACGCAGCTGGCGCCGGATCTGGCGGCCGTGAACAAAGAACTGATTCTGGTCTCGGCCTATTTTGTCCCGGGGGAAACAGGCCTGGTGTACCTCACGGGCCGGTCAGACGCGGGCGTCGATGTTCGTTTATTGACCAACTCACTGGAAGCCACGGATGTGCCCGCCGTGCATGGCGGGTATGCCCCGTATCGCAAGGCATTACTGGAACATGGCGTTAAATTGTTCGAGCTGCGCCGCCAGCCGGGCAGCACCAGCGGCAGTGGCCCTCATCTGTTCAAGACCAACATGAGCAGTGACTCCAGCTTGCACAGCAAAGCCATGATCTTCGATCAGCAAAAGTCATTTATCGGCTCATTTAACTTCGACCCGCGTTCCGGATTGTGGAATACCGAAGTCGGTGTATTGGTTGATAGCCCTGAGCTGGCCGCACAAGCCCGCGAGCTGGCGTTGCAGGGCATGGCGCCCGACCTCAGTTATGAGCCGATGCTGGAGCAGGGAAAGATCGTCTGGGTGACTGAAGACAATGGCCAGTTGCACACCTTGCGCCATGAACCGGGCAACTGGTGGCGGCGACTTAATGCGTGGTTCAGTAAACGTGTAGGGCTGGAGAAAATGCTCTGACCGCAGGGAGCGGGGAGCCAGTTCAAGGGCATAAAAAACCCCGCTTCCGGTTAAAGGGAAGCGGGGTCTTCAGAGAGCCGTCTTAAACCGCGCTGGGCGATTTAGGACGGCGCGCATCCGGTTGCTTCCAGGACTCGGCCATCGACTCATCGATGGCTTGCTGGATGGCTTTTTTGCGGTGTTCTTCTGCACGGCGGCTGAAGAACCACACCAGGAAGGTCACCAGCGACACCGCCAGCAGAATCAAGCTGGCCACCGCGTTGATCTCGGGTTTAACCCCCAGACGGACCGCCGAGAACACTTCCATCGGCAAGGTGGTCGACCCCGGCCCGGACACAAAGCTGGCCAGTACCAGATCGTCCAGCGACAAGGCAAAGGACATCATGGCGCCCGCCGCCAGCGAGGGCGCAATCATCGGGATAGTGATCAGGAAGAACACTTTCCAGGGCTTGGCGCCCAAGTCCATGGCGGCTTCCTCGATCGACAGGTCCAGCTCTCGCAGGCGCGCAGACACAACGACCGCCACATAGGCCGCACAGAACGTGGTGTGGGCGATCCAGATGGTGACGATACCGCGTTCCTGCGGCCACCCAATCAACTGCGCCATGGCCACGAACAGCAGCAATAGCGAGAGGCCGGTGATCACTTCAGGCATCACCAGCGGCGCTGTTACCAGCCCACCGAACAACGTACGGCCCTTGAAGTGCGAGATACGCGTCAGCACAAAGGCTGCCAACGTACCCAAGGCCACCGCTGCAATGGCCGTGTAAAAGGCGATTTCCAGCGAGCGCATCACTGAGCCCATCAGTTGCGTATTGTCCAGAAGACCCGTGTACCACTTCAGCGACCAGCCGCCCCATACGGTTACCAGCTTGGAGGCGTTGAACGAGTAGATCACCAGAATCAGCATCGGCAGGTAGATGAACAACAACCCCGCGACCAACATAAAGCTAGAAAAACGGAAGCGATTCATATCTTGCCCTCCAGTTCTTTAGCCTGGCTGCGGTTGAACAGAATGATCGGCACGATCAGGATTGCCAGCATCACCACGGCAAGCGCAGACGCTACGGGCCAGTCACGGTTGTTGAAGAACTCTTGCCACAGCACTTTACCGATCATCAGCGTTTCCGGGCCACCCAGCAGTTCCGGAATCACGAACTCGCCCACGACCGGAATGAACACCAGCATGCAGCCGGCGATGATGCCGTTTTTGGACAGCGGAACGGTGATTTTCCAGAAGCTGTTGAACGTGCTCGAACCCAAGTCAGACGCCGCTTCCAGCAAGCTGTGATCGTGTTTGACCAAGTTGGCGTACAGCGGCAGGATCATGAACGGCAAGTACGAATAAACGATACCGATGTACACCGCGATATTGGTGTTGAGGATCTGCAAGGGTTCGCTGATCCAGCCCATCGACATCAAAAAGCCATTGAGCAGGCCGTTGTTGCTGAGGATGCCCATCCAGGCGTAAACGCGGATCAGAATGGCAGTCCAGGTCGGCATCATGATCAGCAGCACCAGTACGGTCTGCATCTCTTTACGCGCATTGGCAATCGCATAGGCCATGGGAAAGCCGATCAGCAGGCATAGCACCGTGCTGAAGAAGGCCATCTTCAATGAGCCTAGATACGCGGCGATATACAACTCATCGTCGCCCAACAAGGCGTAATTGCCGAGGTTCAGCAGGATCTGAATCTTTTGATCAACGTAGCTGTAGATCTCGGTGTAAGGCGGGATCGCAACGTCCGCTTCTGCAAAGCTGATCTTCAGAACGATGAAGAACGGCAGCATGAAGAACAGAAACAGCCACAGGAATGGAATCCCGATAACCGCATGGCGGCCACCGGGGATTATTCGATGCATTCGGCGTTTGAATTTGCGCATGTTCATGAGCGCAGTACCACGCCGCTGTCGTCTTCCCACCACACGTAGACTTCGTCATCCCACGTCGGGCGCGCGCCACGGCGCTCAGCATTGGCCACGAATGACTGCACCAGCTTGCCGCTTGGCAGCTCGACGTAGAACACCGAGTGGCCACCCAGATAAGCGATGTCATGCACCTTGCCGCGCGACCAGTTGTACTCGTAGGTCGGCTTCTCGGTGGTGACGAGCATTTTTTCCGGGCGAATGGCGTAGGTGATGTGCTTGTCTTCAACCGAGGTGCTGACGCCATGCCCGACGTAGATGTCGTTTTCCAGTTCCGGGCAGTCGATGCGCGCGTAACCTTCGGCGTCATCAACCACTTCACCCTCGAACAGGTTGACGTTGCCGATGAACTCGCACACCAGACGGCTGACCGGTGTTTCGTAGATGTCGATCGGGCTGCCGATCTGGGCGATCCAGCCCTGATGCATGATCGCGATGCGTTGGGCCATGGTCATGGCCTCTTCCTGATCATGGGTCACCATGACGCAGGTCACGCCAACGCGCTCGATAATTTCCACCAGTTCCAGCTGCATTTGCGAGCGCAGCTTTTTATCCAGTGCGCCCATCGGCTCATCAAGCAGCAGCAACTTAGGACGCTTGGCCAGGGAGCGGGCGAGGGCGACACGCTGACGCTGACCGCCAGACAACTGGTGCGGCTTGCGCTTGGCATACTGGGTCATGTGCACCAGTTTGAGCATTTCGCCAACGCGAGCATCAATCTCGGCAGTGGACATTTTGTCCTGCTTGAGACCGAACGCGATGTTCTGGGCCACGGTCATGTGCGGGAACAGGGCGTAGGACTGGAACATCATATTGATCGGCCGTTCATACGGCGGCATATCAGTGATGTCTACGCCATCGAGAAAAATACGGCCTTCTGTTGGGCGCTCGAAACCGGCGAGCATGCGCAGCAAGGTGGATTTGCCCGATCCCGATCCGCCGAGCATGGCGAAAATTTCGCCTTTGTTGATTTCCAGGGACACGTCGTCCACGGCAATCGTCTCGTCGAATTTTTTCGTGACCCGGTCGATTTTGACCAGCACCTGTTTAGGGGTCTGGTCGCCCTCGAGGGCTTTCTTATAGGCGCCGGAGGCAACAGCCATTTACGAAACTCCCAACAAATTTAGCAGCCCGATCAAGAGTGTCGGGCCTTGGATAGATGGTCAGGCGAGCTATTTGCCCGTTTTAACCTTGGTCCACGTGCGCGTCATGAGACGCTGAACTTTCGGCGGCAGCTCGGTTGAAACGTAGGTTTTGTCCAGCACCGCTGGTGTTGGGTAAACCGCCTCGTCGGTGCGGATGGACTTATCCATCTCATTGTCAGCTGCCGGATTAGGGTTGGCATAGCCGACATAATCACTGACCTGAGCGATCACCTTGGGGTTCAGCAAGTAGTTGATGAACGCGTGCGCTTCCTTGACGTTGCTGGAGTCCTTGGGGATCGCCAGCATGTCAAACCACAGTGCGCCGCCTTCCTTGGGAACAATGTAGGCGATGTTGACGCCCTTTTTCGCTTCCTCGGCACGGGACTTGGCTTGAAATACATCACCGGAGAAGCCAATGGCCACACAGATATTGCCGTTGGCAAGGTCCGAAATGTATTTGGACGAATGGAAGTAGGTGACGTAAGGACGCACCGACATCAGGGTTTTTTCTGCTTTTTTGTAGTCTTCCGGGTTGGTGCTGTTGGCATCCAGGCCCAGATAGTTGAGCACAGTCGGCAGCATTTCATCGGCGGAATCCAGGAAAGCCACGCCACACGATTGCAGCTTCTTCATGTTCTCGGGTTTGAACACCACGTCCCAGGAGTCGATCGAATCGACACCCAGCACTTCCTTGACCTTGTCGACGTTGTAACCAATGCCATTGGTGCCCCACAGATAAGGCACGGCATATTGGTTGCCCGGATCGTTAGCCTGAAGACGCTTGAGCAGGGCTGGGTCCAGGTTGGAATAGTTAGGCAACTGAGTCAGGTCGAGTTTTTGGAACGCGCCCGCTTTGATTTGCTTGCCCAGGAAGTGGTTAGACGGAACGACCACGTCATAACCGGTACGTCCGGCCAGCAGTTTGCCTTCCAGCGTTTCGTTGGAATCAAACACGTCATACACCGGTTTGATACCGGTGGTTTTCTCGAAATCAGCCAGCGTGGTCGGCGCGATATAGTCCGACCAGTTATAAATATGCACGGTAGGTGCCGCTTGAACGCTGACGGCAAGCGTCAAACCAGCTCCGACCAGCAGGGTCTTGCGAAACAAAGATTTAGACACGTGGTGGTCCTCAAAATAGTTGGGCTTGGGTTGCCCGCGTCACACGGCAGCAGAACCGCCAAAGACAAAACCGGCGCGCAACTTACCCTCGATAAACCGACACAGCAAAGTTTTCTGCAATTAATTGCATATGCGTCCGATTCTGTAGCCGCTACCGCAAGCTGCGGCAGCGTCTACAGGGCCTGTTTACTTACCGGATTTGATCTTGGTCCAGCTACGTGTCAGCAGCCGTTGCGTAGCAGCCGGCAGGTCGCTTATGGCGTACAGCTTGGCTTTCACTGCATCCGACGGATAAATGGCCGGATCACCCGAGATGTCTTTATCTACCAGTGGCGTTGCCGCCTGGTTACCGTTCGGGAAACGCACGCTGTTGGTGATTTCAGCCATCACTTCTGGCTGCAACAGGAAGTTCATGAACTTGTAAGCAGCGTCGACGTTCTCGGCATCCTTGGGAATGGCGACCATGTCGTAGAAGCTGCCAGCACCTTCTTTAGGAATGCTGTAGGCCAGTTTAACTTTGCCACCTGCCTCGGCCGCACGAGTTTTGGATTGCTCAAGGTCACCCGAGTAACCCACGGCCACGCAGATGTTGCCATTGGCCAGGTCGGAGATGTACTTGGAGGAGTGGAAGTAACCCACTGAAGGGCGAATCTTCAGGAACAGATCTTCGGCTTCCTTCAATTGCTTCTTGTCTTGGGAATCGGTTGGGTAGCCCAAGTAGTGCAAGGCCACCGGAATCATTTCGGTCGGCGAGTCGAGGAAGCTTATGCCGCAGCTTTTAAGTTTGGCTGCGTTTTCTGGCTTGAACAGCACGTCCCAGGAGTCGATGGTATCGACGCCCAGTGCGGCTTTGACTTTCTCAGGGTTGTAACCAATGCCGATGGTGCCCCACATATACGGGAACGCATGTTTATTGCCCGGGTCACTGGCATCGCCCACGGCTTTAAGCAATGCAGGGTCAAGGTTTTTCCAGTTAGGCAGCTTGGACTTGTCCAGCTCCTGGTAAACCCCGGCCTTGATCTGCTTGGCCAGAAAATTGTTGGACGGCACGACGATGTCGTAGCCGGACTTGCCTGCCAACAGCTTGGCCTCAAGGGTTTCATTGCTGTCGAAGACGTCATAGACAACCTTCACACCGCTTTCTTTTTCAAACTTGGCCACGGTGTCTGGTGCGATGTAATCGGACCAGTTGTAAATGTGCAGAACGTTATCTGCTGCCTGTGCCGCCCCAGCCATCACACCCATCAAGGACAGGGCAAGAAGGGTCTTGCCAGCTTTTTTAAAACCTGATGCCTTCATCTGTAATGCTCCAAATGTTCTTTTTAAACCACCGATTCAACGACCTGATCTAAAGGTGGCTAAAGCCGGCGGCTAGTCTGGCAAGATACGGGGCAGGCTTTCAAGGGAAGAGCCTTGATTCTTAAGGCTCAGAACGCATTTACCTACACTAAATCTGCAGATTTCTGCGCTCTGAGCCAAACCATCAACCTTGCAATGTTTCCAAGGTCAGATCCAGGCACTTACGAGCCTTGGTCACTAGCTCATCGATCTCGTCTTTGCTGATGACCAATGGAGGGGCGATGATCATGGTGTCGCCAACGGCACGCATGATCAGTCCGCTGTCGAAGCAGAATTGGCGGCAGATCATGCCGGCACCACGGCCTTCGTAACGTTTGCGAGTGGCTTTGTCCTGCACCAGTTCAATGGCACCCAATAAACCGACACCGCGTACTTCGCCCACCAAAGGGTGATCGTTCAGTTCACGTAACCGCTTTTGCAAATACGGTGCCGTTTCGTTGTGAGCGTTCTCAATAATTTTTTCGTCGCGCAGGATGCGAATGTTTTCCAGCGCAACGGCGGCGGCTACCGGATGACCGGAATAGGTAAAACCGTGGTTGAAGTCGCCACCTTCGTTCAGCACGGCCACAACTTCGTCGCGCACAATCAAGCCACCCATCGGGATATAGCCCGAGGTCAGCCCCTTGGCGATGGTCATCATGTCCGGTTTAAGGTCATAGAAATCGCTACCGAACCACTCACCGGTGCGACCAAAGCCACAAATCACTTCGTCGGCAACGAAGAGAATGTCGTACTTGGCCAGGATCTCTTTGATGCGAGGCCAGTAAGTCTCAGGCGGCACGATCACGCCCCCTGCGCCCTGGATCGGCTCGGCAATAAATGCACCGACATTGTCCACGCCGATCTCGAGAATTTTTTCTTCGAGTTGATTGGCAGCCCAGACCCCGAACTCTTCCGGCGACATGTCGCCACCTTCACCGAACCAGTACGGCTGCGCGATATGGGTGATGCCCGGAATCGGCAAGTCGCCTTGCTCGTGCATGTAAGTCATGCCGCCCAGGCTGGCGCCAGCAACGGTTGAGCCGTGATAGCCGTTCTTGCGGCTGATGATGACTTTTTTGTTTGGCTGGCCCTTGATCGCCCAATAGTGGCGAACCATACGCAGCATGGTGTCGTTGCCTTCGGAACCGGAACCCGTGAAGAACACATGGTTCATGCCTTCGGGGGCAATTTCGGCAATCACTTTGGCCAACTCAAGCACCGGCGGGTGAGCGGTCATGAAAAACAAGTTGTAGTACGGCAATTCGCGCATTTGCTTGCTGGCGGCATCGGCCAGCTCGTCACGTCCGTAACCGATGGCGACACACCATAGGCCGGCCATGCCGTCGAGAATTTTGTGGCCTTCACTGTCCCACAGGTACACGCCCTTGGCGTGCGTAATAATGCGTGGGCCGACTTCCTTGAGCTGTTTGAAGTCGCTGAACGGTGCCAGATGGTGATCGTTACTCAGATTTTGCCAAGCGAGGGTTTGCGGGTTTTTATTTGTCATACAGCGCTCCTTTATTCAGTTGGGGGGCTGACACTCCTGAAGTCAGCCCCCTGCGTGTCAGACGGCGAACAGCAGGAATTCCCGCTCCCACGAACTGATGACGCGTTTGAAGTTTTCATGCTCGGCACGTTTGACCGCGACGTAACCGGTGATGAATTTGGTGCCCAAATACTTCTCGACGGTCTTGCTGTTTTCCATCCGCTCCAGAGCGTCTTCGATGGTCAACGGCAGGCGCAAGTTGCGGCGTTCATACCCGCGACCGACCACGGGTGCACTCGGGTTGATGCCTTCAACCATGCCGATGAAACCACACAGCAAGCTGGCAGCAATGGCCAGGTACGGGTTGGCGTCGGCACCCGGCAAGCGGTTTTCAACTCGGCGGTTTTGCGGCCCGGCATCGGGTACACGCAAGCCAACGGTACGGTTCTCTTCGCCCCACTCCACGTTCACCGGCGCAGACGTATCCGGCAGGAAGCGGCGGAAGGAGTTCACATTGGGGGCAAATAAAGGCAGCAGTTCAGGGATGAACTTTTGCAAGCCGCCAATGTGATTGAGAAACAGCTGGCTCATGGTTCCGTCTTCGTTGGAAAAGACGTTTTTGCCGGTCTCGATGTCAATAATGCTCTGGTGCAAGTGCATGGCACTGCCAGGCTCGCCGGTCATGGGTTTAGCCATGAACGTAGCGGCTACATCGTGCTTGAGCGCGGCTTCACGCATGGTGCGCTTGAACACCAGAATCTGGTCGGCAAGCGACAGTGCGTCACCGTGACGGAAGTTGATTTCCATCTGCGCCGTACCGTCTTCATGGATCAGGGTGTCCAGATCCAGCTCTTGCAATTCACACCAGTCGTAAACGTCTTCAAACAGCGGATCGAATTCGTTGGCGGCTTCTATAGAGAAGGATTGGCGACCGGTTTCTGGCCGCCCGGAGCGCCCTACTGGCGGCTGCAACGGGTAGTCCGGGTCATCGCTGCGCTTGGTCAGGTAAAACTCCATCTCTGGCGCCACAATCGGCTGCCAGCCATGGTCGGCGTAGAGTTTCAGTACCTTTTTGAGCACGTTGCGCGGCGACAACTCAATCGGGTTGCCCTGCTTGTCATAGGTATCGTGAATCACCTGAGCCGTCGGCTCTATCGCCCAAGGCACGACAAATACGGCGTTCTGATCGGGACGGCAGACCATGTCAATGTCAGCTGGATCGAGAAGCTCGTAATAAATGTCGTCTTCGACGTAGTCGCCCGTCACGGTTTGCAGCAGGACGCTTTCGGGCAGGCGCATGCCTTTTTCGGCAATGAACTTATTGGTCGGCGAGATCTTGCCGCGAGTAATCCCGGTAAGGTCGGCGATCATGCATTCGACTTCTGTGATCTTGTGGTCTTTCAACCAATCGGTGAGCTGGTCGAGGTTGTTACTCATAAATGCCTCTGGGCTGAGTGTCCTGACTTGAATAAGTCAGGGGTTTACTGACGCATCGGCGTCGCGTTGTGTTGCGCGCCGCCTGCAGGCATCTCCAAATGCCTGGAAGATGGCGAGATAAAACGGGTTAGAGCTTACCTGCCATTCGGGGTGCCACTGAACCGCTAAAGCAAAAGCCTTGCCGCCTTCGACCGAAACAGCCTCTACCAGACCGTCCGGGGCGGTGGCTTCAACCCGCAAACCGGGGGCCAATTGATCAATACCCTGAGTGTGGATCGAGTTGACCTCCAAAGCCGTCGGCAAGCCTAGACCAGCCAATACGCCGCCGGGTTGAACATGCACCGCATGACTGGGACCGTACTGCACATCAAGGGGTGCGTCGGCATCTTCTCGGTGCTCGATAAATCCTGCGACTTCATGCAGTTTCTGGTGAAGTGAGCCACCCAGCGCTACATTCAACTCTTGAAAGCCGCGGCAAATGCCGAGCACAGGAACACCGGCGGCCAAGGCGGCGCGGATCAAGGGCAGAGTGGTGCGGTCACGGTCAGGGTCATGCAAGGTGCCAGGCGCGCTGGCGGGGCCGTGATACAAATGGGGCTCGATATTGGACGGTGAACCGGTAAAAAGCAGGCCGTCCAGACCGTTAAGAATATCGGCCGGATCTATGAGTTCCGCTAACGAGGGAACAATCAGAGGCAAGCCTTTGGCTGCCACTGCAACAGCTCGCACGTACTTGTCACCCGTGACGTGATAAGGATGCAAACCGATCTGCTTGGTGCAGGCGGTGACGCCGATCAACGGCAGGCGTGGCATGTAGCACCCCGGTATTATTGCTGTTATGGGTTTGAATCGAGCTTAGCCTTGTTCATTTTTTTCCACAACACCCCCGTAAAAAATACTACACGGCCCGCTCAAGCCTGCGGCAGGCAAGCTTTATTTAAGTGCAAAGCCGCCCTGAAAAGCGTCAAAAATGGCCCTTAGGCGCTTTTTTAGGGCAGAAAATCAGCTGCTTGACTTCGGTAGGGCGTTCGGGTTGACTGAAACCCGTAGCGCTCAATGATTGATATTTTTAACAACAAAGGTGTTGCATCATGTCGGTACCCCCGCGTGCCGTTCAGCTTAATGAAGCGAACGCGTTCCTTAAGGATCATCCTGAGGTTCTGTACGTAGACCTTCTAATTGCGGATATGAATGGTGTGGTGCGCGGTAAGCGCATCGAACGCACCAGCCTCCACAAGGTTTACGAGAAAGGCATCAACCTGCCTGCCTCTTTATTTGCGCTGGATATCAATGGCTCGACCGTAGAAAGCACCGGTCTGGGTCTGGATATCGGTGACGCTGACCGAATCTGTTATCCAATTCCTGACACCCTGTGCAACGAACCTTGGCAAAAACGCCCTACCGCGCAATTGCTGATGACGATGCACGAACTAGAAGGTGAACCGTTCTTCGCCGATCCGCGCGAAGTGCTCCGTCAGGTTGTTACTAAATTTGACGAGATGGGCCTGACCATCTGCGCTGCTTTTGAGCTGGAGTTCTACCTGATCGACCAGGAGAACGTTAACGGCCGTCCGCAGCCACCTCGTTCGCCGATCTCCGGCAAGCGCCCACATTCGACTCAGGTTTACTTGATCGACGACCTCGACGAATACGTCGACTGCCTCCAGGACATTCTGGAAGGTGCGAAAGAGCAAGGCATCCCGGCAGACGCCATCGTCAAGGAAAGTGCCCCGGCGCAGTTCGAAGTGAACCTGCACCACGTGGCCGATCCGATCAAGGCGTGCGACTACGCGGTACTGCTTAAACGTCTGATCAAAAACATCGCCTACGACCATGAGATGGACACCACCTTCATGGCCAAGCCTTATCCGGGCCAGGCGGGGAACGGGCTACACGTTCATATTTCGATTCTGGATAAAGAAGGCAAAAATATTTTTGCCAGCGAGGATCCCGAGCAGAACGCCGCATTGCGTCATGCGATCGGCGGTGTGCTCGAGACCCTACCGGCGCAAATGGCGTTCCTGTGCCCTAACGTCAACTCTTACCGTCGTTTCGGCGCACAGTTTTACGTGCCGAACTCGCCGTGCTGGGGGCTGGATAACCGCACTGTCGCTATTCGCGTACCGACCGGCTCGGCCGACTCGGTGCGTATCGAACACCGGGTTGCCGGTGCCGATGCCAACCCGTATCTGTTGATGGCCTCTGTGCTTGCGGGCATTCACCACGGCCTGACCAACAAAATCGAGCCGGGTGCGCCCGTCGAAGGCAACAGCTACGAGCAGAACGAGCAAAGCCTGCCAAACAATTTGCGCGATGCACTGCGCGAACTGGATGACAGTGAAGTCATGGCCAAATATATCGATCCGAAATACATCGATATCTTTGTGGCCTGCAAAGAGAGTGAGCTGGAAGAGTTTGAACACTCCATCTCCGACCTCGAATACAACTGGTACTTGCATACCGTTTAAGCGATTGCAGTCTGGAAAAAACGCCACCGGTTCACGCCCGTGGCGTTTTTTCTGTCTGATCGATAGTCAATTTCTCAACTTCTTAAGGAAATGGCCTACATAAATAAATACTAAAAGCTTCCAAGATTCGCGGCGTATTTAACTTGCCACGACGGCCCCCCTTATGAAGTTTCACTTAATGCCTGTGATGGTTTTTCTACTGGGGGTGAGTTTCGGTACAAAAGCTTATTCAAATGACCGAACATGGAGCAATGCTGCAGCCACCGGGGCTGAGCGCTGGGCTGAGTTGGACCCTGCTTTCGCATTATGCCGCTCAGGCAAGCTTCAATCACCGATCAATATCGATACAACCGCCCCCACAGAGCAGTCAAAACTAAACCTCAATTACTTGTCGAGCCCTTCAACCCTCCTGCACAACGGGCATAACCTGAACATCTCACCCTATTCAAAGGGCTGGATCAGCGTTGGGCCAGATATTTTCGACTTCAAAAGCGTGTACTTTCATACGCCCAGTGAAGTGCAGATAAACAGTCAACGGTTTCCTCTAGCCGTGTACCTGGAGCACCGCAGCCAGGCGGGCAAACCAATGATGGTGGCCATCCTGTTTGAGATTGGCGCCAAAAATAGTGTGCTGGAAAAATTTTTGTCCTCAATCCCTGCTCAAAGGGGCGACGTCCTGACCCTGGGCAGTTTTGATGCGACGCAGTTGTACCCTGCACTGCGCGATTACCATGACTTCATTGGGTCAATGACCACCCAACCTTGCAGCGAGGGCATGCGCCTGCTGGTCATGACGACACCTGTGCAACTCTCCGAGGCTCAACTTAGTACCTTGCAGCTGGCGTTCCCCAAGAGCACCCGGCCTGACCAGCCCTCCATTAACCGCACCCTACAGGTCGGTGGCTAACATCAAACCCGGCTCGTACAATGCCTGCTGCCCCGCAGGAGACAGCCATGACGCGCCCCGCCCTTCCACGCCCTCGCAAGCCTCGCGCAGGTAGCCAGAGTCGAATCGACACAATTCTTGATGCTGCCCGTGCACTGCTCGCCGCAGAAGGTGTGAGCAGCCTGTCGATTTACAGCGTGGCCGAACGTGCAGCAATGGCGCCCTCATCGGTCTATCACTTCTTTGCCGGCGTACCGGCCTTGCTCCAGGCATTGACGGGGGACGTGCACGCGGCGTTCCGCGCGTGCCTGCAAGCGCCGATTGCGCATGAGTCACTTAAGAGTTGGCGCGATCTGTCACAGATCGTTGAGCAACGCATGTTAAAGATTTACAGCGACGATGCAGCGGCCCGGCAGTTGATTTTGGCCCAGCACGGGTTGACCGAAGTGACACGGGCGGATCGTCAGCACGACCTTGAATTGGGCCAGTTAATGCAGGGGTTGTTTACGCGCCACTTTGAATTGCCAGTGTTGCCACACGACGTTGATGTGTTTGCGCTGGCCATGGAGTTGGGCGACCGGGTGTATGCGCGGTCTATACAGATTCACGGCGTTATCACCGAGCGCATGGCTGAAGAAGGCTCGCGGGTAGTGGATGCGTATTTAGGGTTGTACTTGCCGCCGTTTTTGCCAAAACGCCAAAGCCCCTCACCCTAACCCTCTCCCAGAGGGAGAGGAGACTAAAAGCAGAAGCAGATCAAGCCCCCTCTCCCTCTGGGAGAGGGTTGGGGGGAGGGAAAAGGGTTTACACGGACGCCAAATCAAAACGGCGCATCACCCAAAATAGTGGCGCGGTGCATCACACGGCGGTTCGGCCGGTAATCATCTACCGCGTAATGCTGGGTCACACGGTTGTCCCAAAATGCGACGTCGTTTTCCTGCCAGCGCCAACGAATGGTGTACTCGGGACGGGTGGCGTGGGCGAACAATAACTTCAGAATGGCTTCGCTTTCCGCCTCTGACAGTTCATTGATTTTGGTGGTGAAACCTTCGTTGACGAACAACGACTTTCGCCCACTCACCGGATGCGTACGAATCACCGGATGCGACAGCGGCGGGTTGTTTTTGCGGGTTTGCTCCCAACGCGCCAAATCTTCTGGCGTTGAACCAAAACGTTCCAGCGGGAAGGACTTGGTGAAGTCGTGGGTCGCCGTCAAGCCATCCAGCAATACTTGCAAGGGCTTGGACAACCCCTCAAACGCCGCGATACCGCTGGCCCATAACGTATCGCCACCAAAGGCTGGCAATTGCTTGGCACTCAGCACCGCGCCCATCGCTGGCGTCGGCAAGAAGGTCACATCGGTGTGCCACACCGCATTGTCACGCACGTCAGTGACCGCCGTATCCAGCACCAGAACCTCGGGCTGCTCAGGCACATTGGGGTAAATCGGGTGAATATGCAGATCTCCAAAGTTAGCGGCAAAACGCGCCTGCTGCTGTGGAGTGATCGATTGGTTCTTGAAGAAAATAACCTGATGCTCAAGCAACGCCTGCTCAATGGCAGTGCGCTGTTGATCATTCAAGGGCTGAGTCAGGTCAACGCCGTCAATTTGGGCGCCAAGGGCAGAGCTAAGCGGGGTGATGGTCAGGCTCATGGTGATCTCTTCATCAGCGCGCTGATTGATCAGCGTCGAATGTTACTAAAAAGGGTTAGTGAGCCTGGCCGTGCCACGGCACCAGCTTGCGTTGCAGGGCGCGCAGACCCATTTCCATGGCGAAGGCGATGACAGCAATAACCAGGATGCCCAACACCACCACGTCGGTGACCAGAAATTGCGCCGCCGATTGCACCATAAAGCCCAGGCCGCTAGTGGCGGCGATCAGTTCTGCGGCCACCAACGTCGACCAGCCCACTCCGAGACCAATGCGCACACCGGTCAAAATGTCCGGCAGGGCGCTAGGCAAGATCACGTAGCGAATCAACTGCCAGCGGCTTGCACCTAACGACTGGGCAGCGCGGACTTTGGCCGGGTCTACCGTGCGTACGCCGGTGGCGGTGGCAATGGCGATCGGGGCGAAAATGGCCAGATAGATCAGCAACACTTTCGACAGCTCGCCAATGCCGCACCAAATCACGATCAGCGGCAGGTAAGCCAACGGCGGAATAGGGCGGTAAAACTCGATCAGCGGATCGAAAATGCCTCGCGCAATACGGTTGTGACCAATGGCTATACCGACCGGCACGGCCGTTAAAATCGCAAACCCCAGACCCAGACCGATACGGGTCAAGCTCGCGCCCAAGTGCTGCCACAAAGTGGCGTCCATGTAACCGGTGGTGGCCAGTAACCAGCCTTTTTCCAGCACGGCTGAGGGAGGTGGCAAAAACAGTGGTTCAATTAAACCCGCGGCCGTGACGGCCCACCACGTGGCGATCAATGTCAGAAGGGTCAACACGCTGATCCAGCGCGTGCTCAGGCTTCGTTTGGCCGGGCGCGGCGCATGGGCAGCGACAATCGGGGCGGACGGGGCCGCTTCATAGGTACTCATGCGCGCTCCTGCCGCTGAGCGGCACCGCGTTGTGAAAACACCCGCTCCAGCACGTGCTCACGGGTTTCGATAAAACGAGGGTCGGACTTGATAGAGCGCGCCGACTCGCCTGCGTTGTAACGCTGACCGAAGTCCAGCGTCAGCCGCTCAACGATACGACCCGGATTCGGTGCCAACAGAATCAGGTCAGTCGCCAGAAACACGGCTTCTTCGATGTCGTGAGTAATCAAAAAGACCGGTTTGGCGGTGCGCTTGCACACTTGCAGCAACAGCTCTTGCATCTGTTCGCGGGTGAATGCATCGAGTGCGCCGAAGGGTTCGTCCATCAGCAACACGCGTGGATCAGCAGCCAAAGCGCGAGCCAGGCCGACACGTTGTTTTTGACCGCCGGACAACTCCCACACACGGCGCTGCTCGAAGCCCGACAAGTCCACCAGTGCCAACATTTCACGGGCGCGGATTTCGCGTTTGTTGCGCGGTACACCCGCCAGTTCAAGGCCGAAGGCTACGTTGGCCAGCACGTCCTGCCAAGGCAGCAGCACATCATCCTGAAACACCACGCCACGTTCAGCGCTCGGGCCTTTGACCGGGACGCCATCGAGCGTGATACGCCCGGCGCTTGGCTCTACAAAGCCGGCAATCAAGTTAAGCAATGACGTTTTGCCGCTGCCCGAAGGGCCAAGTGCGACCAGCAGTTGCTGAGGGCCAAGGTTGACGGAAATATCCGCAAGCACTGGCTCCGCGGCGCCCGGGTACTGTGCGCTGATGCGCTCCAGCGATAACAAGGCCATGACGGTCGACTCCTGTGCGGCAACAATAATTAATTAACAAACGTGGCGTTAACCGCTGGCGCATAGTCCGGCAGTACAGCATCAACCTTTTTTTGCTCTTTCAGGAACGCGGCCGTGTCGGCCAGGGCTTTACTGGTTGGAGCGCCCAGCAATACCGCCTGATCGGCAGCCAGTGGGTACACGTTGCCCTGCAGCAGCAATGGAATGTCAGCCGCTTTAGCGCCCGAGAGTTTCACCACTTTGTCGATGTTGCTCTGATTGGCCAGCCAGCCTTTCGGATCTTTGTTGTAGTCGGCGTAAGCATCCAGGGTCACTTTGGCAAAAGCCTTGACCACCTCAGGGTGCTGCTTGGCGAAGTCCTTGCGCACAATCCAGGCGTCAAAGGTCGGTGCGCCCAGCTTGCCCAGTTCGCCTGACGTGATCAGCACTTTGCCGTTTTCCTTGGCGGTGCCCAGCGCGGGGTCCCACACATAGGTCGCATCGATATCGCCGCGCTTCCAGGCCGCCACAATGGCTGGCGGGGCGAGGTTTAAAATGGTGACTTTGGAAGGGTCGATGTTCCAGTGCTTCAGCGCCGCCAGCAGGCTGTAGTGCCCGGTAGAAACAAACGGCACGGCGACCTTCTTGCCGACCAGATCCTGCGGACTGTTGATGCCCGAACCGTCACGCGCAACCAGTGCTTCAGAGCCGCCAAGCTGGGTGGCAATCAAAAAAGTTTCAACCGGTACGTTGCGAGTGATCGCGGCGGTCAACGGGCTAGAACCCAGGTAAGCGATTTGCACATCACCGGAGGCAATGGCCGCAATGATGTCGGCGCCGTTATCAAACTTGCGCCACTTGATGTTGGCACCCGTGGCCTTTTCGTAAGCGCCGTCCGCTTGAGCCACTTTGGCCGGGTCGGCTGAAGTCTGGTAAGCCACGGTGACCTCTGGAGCGGCCTGTACGAAGAAGCTGGCACCTGCCAGGGATAAAGCAGCCAAAAGGCGTAGGGGAGAACGCAATTTCATAATGTAGCTCCTCGGCAGGCGACCGGAAATCGGCAGAACGCGAGGTTAAATGATCTAAGAATGAGTAAATAAATAACTTTTAAGCATTAGCTTATGAGGTTCTGAATCCTTCTCTAACGCGCGCGCACGCGAACAGTTAAGTGTCGACCTGAGCCGGGGATTCTCTAAGCAGTCAACAATCTTAAAAATTTAATAAAAAAATGTTTAAGCCTTAGACCAAAGGCCTATAGCATCCGCGCGAGGCCAAGTAGGAAATATCCTGCATATTCCTAATTATTATGAACAATCCATAAATAATTCTTTTTGGCTTTATAAAATTGGCTTTACCCTGCGTGAACACGGGCACCGACTAGACCATAGTCGTAGACATGATTGGTTACGATTGACTTGCCAGTCACCGTCTGGCGCTAATCGCGCATCTGAAGCACTCGGACGTCAGATCTGGGGCTAAAGAACTACAAAAATTAGAAAGACAAAGGAGCAACACCATGAACAAGTCCACCTTGGCCATCGCTGTGGCCGTAGGTTTGTTGGCACAACAAGCGAGTGCTGCTGGCTTCATCGAAGACAGCAAAGCAACGCTTAAACTGCGTAACTTCTATATCAACAACGATAACCGCGATTCGGGCACTGCCAAGAACGCCAACTACCAGGAAGAATGGGGCCAAGGCTTCCAGCTGGACTTCACCTCCGGCTTTACTCAAGGCACCGTGGGTTTTGGTGTTGATGCCATTGGCTTGCTGGGCGTGCGTCTGGATTCGGGCAAAGGCCGTCACGGCAACCCGACCAGCAGCAACTACGGCGGTACGGTCTTCCCGACTGACAGCGATGGCCGTGCGGTGAGTGACTACTCTAGCTTGGGCCTGACCGCCAAAGCCAAAATCTCTCAAACTGAATTGCGCTACGGCACCCTGATGCCGAAACTGCCGGTTGTCTCGTACAACGACGGCCGTTTGCTGCCGCAGACATTCGAGGGTGGGCAGATCACCTCCAATGAGTTCAAGGACCTGACCTTGATCGGCGGTCAGATCGAACACGCCAAGGGCCGTAACTCCAGCAACAACGAAGAGCTGTCGATTGCCGGCGCAAACAATGCCCGTACCGGTGAGTTCAGCAACAAGTTCCTGTATGGCGGTGCCGACTACAAGCTGAATAAAGACCTGCTGTTGCAGTACTACTACGGCAACCTGAAAGACTTCTACAAACAGCACTTCCTGGGGCTGACTCACAACTGGGCAATCGGCCCGGGCGTGCTGAAATCTGACCTGCGTTACTTCCACAGCACTGACGACGGCAAGAATGGCAGCGATCCTGCTTACTATTCGTCGGGTGATTACCGTGGCCAGGCAAGCGGCAAGGGCAAGGTCGACAACAACCTGCTCAGCGGCCTGTTCTTGTACTCGGTAGAAGGCCATACCTTCGGTGCCGGTTATCAAGTCAGCAACGGCAGCAGCGACTTCCCTTGGCTGAACCAGGGCGACGGCTCGTCGGCTTACATCATCACCGACATGCAAATCTCGAAGTTCGCCCGCGCTGGCGAGCGTACCTGGCAGGCACGTTACTCCTATGACTTTGCCAAACTGGGCGCACCAGGCCTGACCGCAGGTCTTGTTTACCTGCGTGGCGATAATATCGACACTGTAGGTGGCGCGGGTCAGCTCACAGGCTCTGGCCGCTCCGAATGGGAACGCGACATTACCTTGGCCTACGTGGTGCAGGACGGTCCGTTGAAAAATCTCGGCGTGATGTGGAAAAACGCCATGTGGCGCAACGATATTCCGTCGACTCGCGATCAGGACGAGAACCGTCTGATCGTCAGCTACTCGATCCCGTTGCTGTAAGCCGGTTGTAGTTCAAGGCTAGAAAAATCCTGCCCGGCGCAATGCCGGGCAGGGTGTTTACCGAAGACCGAATCGATCAATTCGCAACACATTTTAAATGTCGCAGCTCCCTGCCGCTCCCCTTGCCTAAACCTGACTCAAGAGTGAACTGCGGACATTGGTGCGTCCAATGAAACACTTTTTAATATGCTATTTAGGTATAAATAAATCGATATATATTCTTTTTAAATAGCTTTGGATGCAGGCAGAGTAAGCCTGTCACGCCCTGCCAATGCCTATAAAAAGGAGTTGCACCATGAGCCTCAGACTCGGCGACATCGCCCCCGATTTCCAACAGGATTCCAGCGCGGGTCCGATTCAGTTCCATGAGTGGCTGGGCGACAGCTGGGGCGTTCTGTTTTCGCACCCTGCAGACTTCACGCCGGTGTGCACCACTGAACTGGGCTTTACTGCAAAGCTTAAAGATGAATTTGCAAAACGCGGTGTAAAAGCCATCGCACTGTCGGTTGACCCCGTGGACTCACACCACGCATGGATCGATGACATCAACGAAACCCAGAATACCGTGGTCAACTTTCCGATCCTAGCCGATGCTGATCGCAAGGTTAGTGACCTCTACGACCTGATCCATCCCAATGCCAGCGACACCCTGACCGTGCGCTCGCTGTTCGTGATTGACCCGAACAAAAAAATCCGTCTGACCATCACCTACCCGGCGAGCACTGGCCGCAACTTCAATGAAATTTTGCGGGTGATTGATTCATTGCAACTCACCGACAACTTCAAAGTTGCCACTCCGGCCAACTGGCAGGACGGTGACGACGTGGTGATCGTGCCGTCGCTCAAGGATGAAGACGAGATCATTAAGCGCTTCCCCAAGGGCTACCGCGCCGTGAAGCCGTACCTGCGTCTGACGCCGCAGCCGAACAAATAACCGATACCTGTGTAGCCGCTGCCGCAGGCTGCGTCGCCGCCTGAAGTCGCAAACCAGACCTGGCAGAAAAACACGAGGCTCAGGTTTTACGATCGCTGCGCAATCGGACGCAGCCTTCGGCAGCTGCTACGGGGCGGGACAACTTTCAAGTGCAACAGGGTTTAGGCCGTTTCGACGGCCTTTTTTTATGAACATTAAATGTTACAAAAAACCCGCCAAGCGCTATACGTAATAATCATTCTCAAATAGTATTCGGGCGCATCCGCATTCAGAGACTCGCCGCCTTGAAAACTTTCTTGCCCGTTTCAGCCCTGCTGACCGTTGTATGGGCCGTTGCACCTGCCGCTTTTGCCGACCCTCTGACGCTGCCCAAGACCGACGTGCAAGCCAGTTCCGAGAGTGACCTTTCTGCGTCCGGCTACCAGCAGCCGCTCGACAGCACCACCACGCGACTGGGCCTTACGCCCAAGGAAACGCCCCAAGGCGTCACCAGCCTGTCCCGCGAACAGTTGAATGATTTCAACCTCAACAGCGTCAAGGACGCGCTGCGCAGCGCGCCTTCGGTGACGGTCGAACAATATGAAACCGACCGCACCAACTTCACTTCGCGCGGGTTCGACATCAACAACTTCGAATACGATGGCATAGGCGCGCCCTTCAGCGCCGGGTTGCTGAGTGGCGACCTGGACATGGCCGAATATCAACAGGTCGACATTCTCCACGGCGCCAACGGCTTGATGAGCGGCACGGGCAACCCCTCCGCCACGGTCAACTTTATCCGCAAGCGACCCACCTACACCCCGCAAGCCCAGGTAAAAGTCTCTGCCGGATCGTGGGATACACGCCGTATTGACCTCGACGTGTCCGGGCCTTTGACCGACAGCGGCAATGTACGCGGGCGTTTTATCTACGCCAACGAAACGGGCAACTCTTACCTCGACCGCTACTCACGCGAGAAAAACGTGCTGAGCGGTATGTTGGCGTTTGATCTGTCCGACGCGGACACCCTCACCGTCGGTCTATCAGACAGCAAGAGCAACTCCAATGGCAGCAGTTGGGGCGGGCTACCCTTGACCGATTACCAGGGCAACCTGATCCACTACAGCCGACGCGGCTCCAACGTGGGGCAGAACTGGAGCTACTGGGACGTACATACCCTGCGCGCGTTCGCTGAACTGACCCACGACTTCGGCAATGGCTGGAAGAGCAAGCTGAACGTCACCGCAGTCGATCAGCGCCAGTCGGCCAATATGTATTATCTGATGGCGAACGATGAGAGCCAGCCCTGGCTGGCTGACCCAAGCCACACCAACGCCGATGAAAAACAACTGCTGGGTGAAGCTCAACTCAGCGGCCCCTTCAGTCTGGGCGGTCGCGAGCATGAGTTGACGCTAGGCGTGGATTACGGACGTTCGCGTCATAAAGAGCGTGGCTACTACAACAGTGTTGACGAGTTTATGCCGGCTGATCTGGGCCAGACCCTTAGCGGTAACGTGCCCAAGCCCGATTTGTCGTACACCGACGACGACACAAAAATGGCCAACTTCACCGACCGCCAAAAAAGTGTCTATGCCGGGGCGCGCTTCAACCTGACGGACCAACTGCACTGGATAGCCGGGGCGCGCATGCTCAGTGTCGACAGCGATGGCACCGATTACGGCCCACCCCGTGATGTGCGCATTCACGGCAAAGTCACGCCCTACACCGGGCTGGTCTACGACCTCAACGATCAGTACTCCGTCTACGCCAGCTACACCAAAATCTTCAACCCACAGTACGTGATAGATGCGCAGAGCAAGGTGCTCGCGCCGCTGGAAGGCAAAAGCTACGAAGTCGGGGTTAAAGGCAGCTTGCTGGATGAGCAACTGGACGTCTCGGCGGCGGTATTCAAAACCGACCAACGCAATGTCGCCGAAGCCACAGGTGAAATGATCGGTACCCAGTCGGTCTACCAAAGCGAGAACTTCAAAAGCCGCGGCATTGAATTGGAAGCCAGCGGCCAGTTGGCGCCGGGATTACAGGTACAAGGCGGTTACAGCTATGTCCACATTGAAGACCCGGATGGCGAAAAAGCCCGTCAATACGTACCGACGCACACCGTGCGAACCAGTTTGACCTATCAATTACCGGACATGCCCAAAGCCAAAATTGGCACCCGTGTGGCCTGGCAGAGCGCGATTCAAGTGGACAGTGACAGCCGCATTCGCCAGAACGCTTACGCGCTGGTTGATGTGATGGCCAGCTACGACATCGACTCGCATTGGAGCACGGCGCTGAACCTGAACAACGTCAGCAACCGCAAATACCTGATGAGCCTGTACAGCGGCGGTTCGGGTTTCTATGGCCCGTCGCGCAACGTCACAGCGTCGCTGAGTTACAACTTCTGACCTCAGCCTTGTGGTCATGGGGGAACGCATTACTCGTAGCAGCTGACGAGTAATGCGAGGCTGCGTTCTGCGGCGCAGCCGTCGTGAAACCTTTCAATTTGGAATGTCAGATACATCACGTTCATAGACCTTGCGACGATTGCATCATCGTACGCAGCCTCGCGTTGCATCGTCAGATGCTTCGAGACTCAGGGCTCTTATGCAATCGCGGAATAAACAAATGAATAAATATGATTTATAGATATATAAATCACCTGCTATGTTCTCCTCACAGAAGCGAAAACGCTGACAGCAATTTGCACTAATTCACTCAAGGAATTGCCTAGATGCTGGTTGTGACACTCGGAGGAAGCCCCAGCCAACGATCCCGCTCCGGGGTGTTGCTGGATCGCGCTAAAAGCTGGCTCAACCAGCAAGGCGTCGAAGTAGTGAGTTATCAAGTTCGTGACTTCCCGGCTGAAGATTTACTGCATGCCCGCTTTGACAGCCCCCACATCATCGACCTGTTGCAGCAGATCGAAAATGCAGATGGTTTGGTGATCGCCACACCGGTCTACAAAGCCTCATTTAGCGGCGCCCTCAAAACGGTTCTCGACTTGCTGCCCGAGCGCGCACTGAGTCACAAGGTCGTCTTACCCATCGCCACCGGCGGTAGCATTGCCCACATGCTGGCCGTGGATTACGCACTCAAACCCGTGCTGTCTGCGCTCAAAGCCCAGGAAATGCTGCACGGCATCTTTGCCGAAGACAGTCAGATTGCCTACGGCGAGGGCAGCGCCCAAGCCCAGTTGGTGCCGGTGCTGGAACAACGGCTGAACGAGTCCCTGGAGCACTTTTACAGCGCGCTGGCCCGCCGTCCAAAACCGCTGGACCCGAACATTCTCAACGAACGTCTGATCACGTCTCGCTGGAGCATCTGAAAGCAACACCCTCACCTTACTGAACCGCTAACGGCTCGGCAGGTGCTACCCGAATCTCGAATAACAAAAGGAGAGCGCCATGCGCCCTGTCATTTTGCGTCGTGGTCTGGTCGCCCTGTTAGTGGCGGCAGTGTCCCTCGGCGTTACCCTGCAAGCTCAAGCTGACACCGTACGCATCGGTTATCAAAAATACGGCACGCTGTTGTTGCTCAAGACTAAAGGCACGCTGGAAAAGCGTCTGGCCGAGCAAGGCGTGGACGTGCAATGGACCGAGTTTCCCGGCGGCCCGCAACTGCTTGAAGGCTTGAACGTAGGGTCTATCGACTTCGGCGTAACCGGCGAAACGCCGCCTGTATTTGCTCAGGCAGCCGGAGCTGATTTGCTTTACGTCGCTTATGAACCACCGGCTCCGACCAGCGAAGCGATTCTGGTGCCCAAGGATTCACCGATCACCTCGGTGAAAGACCTTAAAGGCAAAAAAGTAGTGCTCAATAAAGGCTCCAACGTGCACTACCTGTTGGTACGCGCCCTTGAGGACGCCGGCCTTAAATACACCGATATCCAGACAGTATTCCTGCCGCCTGCCGATGCCCGCGCAGCGTTTGAGCGGGGCAGTGTCGATGCCTGGGTGATCTGGGACCCGTACCAGGCCGCCGCAGAGCAACAACTGCAAGCACGCACCCTGCGTGATGCCAGCGGCATAGCCGACAACCATCAGTTTTACCTGGCCACCAAACCCTTCGCCGAGCAGCACCCCAAGGTTATCGAAACCCTGGTCGACGAAGTGCGCAATGTCGGTGATTGGGCCAAAGCCCACCCTGAAGACGTGACGAAGCAAGTGGCGCCGATTCTCGGTCTGTCGCCTGAAATCACCCTGACAGCGGTAAAACGCCAAGGCTACGGCGCGCAATTTCTGACCCCCGAAGTGATCAACGCGCAGCAGAAAATCGCAGACACCTTTCACCAGCTCAAATTGATTCCAAAGCCGCTGGTGATTAAAGACGTGATCTGGACCCCTCCGGCCGCTGTGGCCACCGCTAACTAACGCTTGCAGAACCCCATTTAGGAGACCACTCCATGAGCCTCAATATTTTTTGGTTCCTGCCAACCCACGGTGACGGCCATTACCTTGGCACCAGCGAGGGTGCCCGCGCCGTAGACCACGGCTATCTGCAACAAGTAGCGCAAGCCGCAGATCGCCTGGGTTTTGGCGGGGTGCTGATTCCCACCGGTCGTTCGTGTGAAGATTCGTGGCTGGTAGCCGCCTCGCTGATCCCTGTGACTCAGCGCCTGAAATTTCTGGTGGCTCTGCGCCCAGGCATCGTTTCACCGACCGTTGCGGCCCGTCAGGCGGCGACACTGGATCGTCTGTCAGGCGGCCGCGCGCTGTTCAATCTGGTGACCGGCGGAGATCCGGAAGAACTGGCCGGCGATGGCTTGTTCCTCAGCCACGAAGAACGCTATCAAGCTTCTGTTGAGTTCACCCGTATCTGGCGCCGCGTGCTTGAAGGCGAAACCGTGGATTACGACGGTCAGCACATCAAGGTCAAAGGCGCCAAGTTGCTCTACCCACCGGTTCAGCAACCGCGCCCACCTCTGTACTTCGGCGGCTCGTCCGAAGCTGCGCAAGACCTGGCCGCCGAGCAAGTAGAAATGGTTCTGACCTGGGGCGAGCCACCTGCTGCCGTAGCCGAGAAGATCGAGCAAGTACGAGCCAAGGCCGCCAAACTGGGCCGCACTGTACGCTTCGGTATTCGCCTGCACGTGATCGTGCGTGAAACCAACGATGAAGCCTGGAAAGCCGCCGACAAGCTTATTTCGCATGTGGACGACGAGACTATCGCGCGCGCGCAGGCTTCACTGTCTCGCTTTGATTCCGTCGGTCAGCAGCGCATGGCCGCTCTGCACGGTGGCAGCCGCGACAACCTCGAAGTCAGCCCAAACCTGTGGGCAGGCGTGGGTCTGGTACGTGGCGGTGCCGGTACGGCGCTGGTTGGCGACGGCCCTACCGTGGCCGCGCGGGTCAAGGAATACGCGGACCTGGGCATCGACACGTTTATTTTCTCGGGCTACCCACACTTGGAGGAATCCTACCGCGTGGCTGAACTGCTGTTCCCGCACCTTGATATCGAGCGCCCGGAGCTGCCGAAAAGTGCGGGTTACGTGAGCCCGTTCGGCGAAATGGTCGCCAACGATATTCTCCCCAAAGCTGCGTCGCAGAGCTGAGGCGGTCATGAGTACGGCGAAGGCGATCAGCCTTAATTCTATTGCTCACAAAGCAGCTCCCTGGGTATTGCCCGTGTTGCTGCTGGCGGTGTGGCAGTTGTCTGTGTCTGCGGGCTGGTTATCGACGCGCATCTTGCCGGCGCCCAGCGCCGTGTTTGCGGCAGGCGTCGAGCTGGTGCGCAGTGGCGAAATCTGGAAACACCTGGCCATCAGCGGCTGGCGAGCGGGTTTGGGCTTCGTGATCGGTGGCAGTATCGGTCTGGCCCTGGGGTTTATCACCGGCTTGTCGAAATGGGGCGAGCGCCTGCTCGACAGCTCGGTGCAAATGATCCGAAACGTTCCCCATTTGGCGCTGATTCCGCTGGTAATTCTGTGGTTTGGCATTGACGAGTCGGCGAAGATTTTTCTGGTGGCGCTGGGGACGCTGTTCCCTATCTACCTAAACACCTATCACGGCATTCGCAACGTCGACCCGGCACTGGTGGAAATGGCTCGCAGCTACGGGTTGTCGGGTTTCAGTCTGTTCTGGCAAGTGATTCTGCCCGGAGCGCTGCCTTCGATTCTGGTTGGCGTGCGCTTTGCGTTGGGCTTCATGTGGTTAACGCTGATCGTGGCCGAAACTATTTCTGCCAGCTCAGGTATTGGCTATCTGGCGATGAACGCCCGGGAATTTTTGCAAACCGACGTCGTCGTGCTGGCAATTGTTTTGTATGCGGTGCTCGGCAAGTTGGCCGACAGCGCGGCCCGTGGTCTGGAACGCGTGTGGTTGCGCTGGCACCCGGCGTATCAAGTGGTTAAAGGCGGTGCAGCATGACAGCTCAACAACCTCCACACCTGCGCCAAGGTATCCCGCTGGTGGTGCAAGACCTGAAGAAATCCTTTGGCGATCGTCAGGTCTTGAAAGGCATCGACCTGCACATCCCGGCGGGCCAGTTTGTCGCCATCGTCGGGCGCAGCGGTTGCGGTAAAAGCACCCTGATGCGTCTGCTGGCTGGCCTCGATCAACCTTCAGGCGGTGAGCTGCTGGCCGGCAAGGCGCCGTTGCAAGACGCTCGCGAAGACACGCGACTGATGTTTCAGGAAGCACGCTTGCTGCCCTGGAAGAAAGTCATCGACAACGTGGGCCTCGGACTCAAGGGCGACTGGCGGCCAAAAGCCCTCAAAGCGCTGGAAGAAGTAGGCCTGGCCGAGCGGGCGAATGAGTGGCCGGCAGCGTTATCGGGCGGGCAAAAACAGCGGGTGGCGTTGGCACGTGCCCTGATTCACCAACCCCGATTATTGCTGCTGGATGAACCGCTGGGTGCACTTGATGCGCTGACCCGAATTGAAATGCAGCACCTGATCGAACGCCTGTGGCGCCAGCATGGTTTCACCGTATTACTGGTGACCCACGACGTCAGTGAAGCGGTGGCCATTGCCGACCGCGTCATTTTGATCGAAGACGGCGAAGTGGGGCTGGACCTCACGGTTGAACTACCGCGCCCCAGGGTGCGGGGCTCACATCGATTGGCCGCACTGGAAACCGAAGTGCTGAACCGAGTACTCGCTTTGCCTGGCTCGCCCCCTGAGCCAGAACCCGTTGCGCCGTTGCCCACGCAATTGCGCTGGGCGCAATAACCTCACTTTTCTATCCCAAGACAGGAATCGACACCATGACCATCAAAGCCATTAACGTTCGTAACCAGTTCAAAGGCCACATCAAGGAAATCGTGCTGGGCGACGTGTTATCAGAAATCGACGTACAAACAGCGTCCGGCATCGTCACCTCGGTGATTACCACCCGCTCGGTCAAAGAGCTGGAACTGGTGGTCGGCAGCGAAGTGATTGCTTTCGTAAAATCCACTGAAGTATCGATCGCCAAGCTCTAAACCGTGGCTTATCCCCAACCCCGAAAGGCGCGAGCCCTTCGGGGTTTTGAGGGCTCAGGGCCAGCGTTCAGTTCATGCCCGACTAAATAGCGCGGCCATTTCACGGAGCAGCACCTCGGCCTCAAGGACTTTATTGACCACCGCTTCACCCTCAGCGCGCGAAACGCCCAACCGGTCGAACAGGGCATCAGGCAAGGGCGCGCACGAGCCATGACCCATCCCCCGACTGCGCAGCAGCCCCAATGCGACACACACCAGATTAGGGTAGGGCGCATCATGACCCAGATAACCCGGGTCGTGCTGAAAGCGCACGGCAACGACCAATTCCTCGGGCATTCCCCAAAAGCGCATTAACCAAGCCCCCATCTGCTCGCGGCTGATGCCCAGCAAGTGCTGCTCTATTTCGCTATGACTGGCGTGCGGATTGACCTCAAGGTGCCGGCAAATCAGAGAGAAGTGCGGCGGGAATACATGGGCCAGCAGCAAATAGCCAAAATTGTGCAGTAACCCCGCCAGGTAGGTCATGCCGACTTCCGGGCGTTGCTCCCGAGGCATGGCACGGGTCAGCCCTTCAATGACTGCGGCCGTGTAAATGGATTGCTGCCAGTAAGGCATGCTGGATTGCGGGTGATCTTTGGGTAAGCCCAAGCTCTTGTCCAACGACAAGCTCAACGCGAGGTTGACGACGACATCGACTCCCAACACACGAGAAATAGCGTCTTCCACCGAACGAATCTTGCTCTTCGGGGCGTAGTACGAAGATGACGCCCAGCTTAGAAGTTGCGCAGCTAAAGCCGGATCGGTTTCGACAACGCTCGTCACTTCGTCAATGGAGATGTCTGGATTGGCACGAAGCTGTATAAGCTTGCGGACGCTTTCCGCCAAAGGCGGTAACTCAATGGTGGCTTCAAGCCGCTGCTGAATGCGCCGCGTGGTGAACGCTTTAACCGCTCGGGTGATGGCTTCGCCGTCGTCTACCGCCTGCTGAAGGCTGAGCCGGATAGCACTCAGCGGCTCTCCAAAACGGCCGACACTGGCTTTACTGAGCAAGCGCTTGAGGTCTTCAGCTGTGATCTCCAGCAACAAGCCGGTTTCGCCGCTGCTGATAAACAGCTGCGGTTGATGCAGGAGATGCTCTTCGTACAAGCAGGTGGAACCGGTCACTGTCGGCAGGCCCGGCAAGATGCGCAGTTGGTGCTTGGCGAGCAGCTCTGCAAGCCGGTCAGCTGCCACGGCCGTCATGTCTCGTCCAATCAAATCGGCGAGTCGATTGAGGTCGAGCAATTGGCTTTGGGCGAACATCACCATAAGCTCGCCGACCGAATCATGGAGCAATACCGTTTGCACCTTGCGCGCCGGGTCAAGCCCAGGGTGGTCAATGACTTCCCGGTACGGGATGGACAACTCTGCTAACACCCGCTGTAGAGCGGGCGGCGTGCTCAAAGGGGTTGGCACGTCAGCGACGTCAGCTGTGGTTTGCATGGGGTCTTCTTAACTCAAAATGGTACAGCCATCACTGAATCGGCAGCGGGCTCATTTACTGAATGCTCATTTAAACTTGCCCGTATTGCTGACCATGGCGCAGCCAGCGGTCGAGCAGGGGACTGACATGGCTTGGCCAGCGTTCGAGCAAGGCCAGCGCCGCTTCGCGCACGGCCGGCAACAGGTCGGCGTCACGCATCAAATCGGCCACTTTGAACTGCAACAGCCCGGTTTGCCGAGTGCCGAGCATCTCTCCGGGGCCGCGCAACTCCAGGTCTTTTTCTGCGATGACAAAACCATCATTGGTCTCGCGCATGATGCCCAAGCGTTGGCGCCCCACTTGCGACAGCGGCGGATGGTAGAGCAGCACACAGTGACTGGCTGCGCTGCCCCGGCCTACGCGCCCGCGTAATTGGTGCAATTGGGACAAGCCCAGGCGCTCGGGGTTTTCAATGATCATCAAACTGGCATTGGGAACGTCCACACCCACTTCAATCACCGTCGTGGCGACCAGCAATTGCAGTTCACCGGCCTTGAAGCGGGCCATGACCTCGGCTTTCTCGGCGGCCTTCATGCGTCCGTGGATCAAGCCCACACGCAGTTCGCCCAGCGCGCTGGTAAGGTCTTCAAACGTGGTTTCGGCGGCCTGGCAGGTCATCTCTTCGGATTCTTCGATCAGCGTGCATACCCAATAGGCCTGCCGCCCTTCAGCACAGGCAGCACGCACCCGCTCAATCACTTCGACGCGCCGTGTGTCGACCACCAGCACGGTATTGACCGGCGTTCGTCCGGGCGGCAATTCATCGAGAATCGAAGTGTCCAGATCGGCGTAAGCACTCATGGCCAGCGTGCGAGGAATCGGCGTTGCAGTCATGATCAACTGGTGCGGGCACATCACCCCGCCCACACCTTTATTGCGCAGGGCCAGACGCTGCTGGACACCAAAGCGGTGCTGCTCATCGATGATGACCAGTGCAAGGTTTTTGAACTGAACCTGATCTTGAAACAGCGCGTGGGTACCCACCACCATCGGTGCGCCGTTGGCGATTTGCTCCATGGCCGCCGTGCGCGCTTTGCCTTTGAGCTTGCCAGCCAGCCAGGCGACTTCGATGCCCAGCGGTTCCAGCCAGCGTTTAAAGCTGATGAAATGCTGCTCGGCGAGAATCTCGGTAGGGGCCATCAAGGCCACCTGATAACCCGCCTCCAAGGCTTGCAACGCTGCAAGCGCCGCCACCACCGTTTTACCGGCGCCGACGTCGCCCTGGATCAGGCGCAACATGGGTTCAGGCTGACAGAGATCGTAGGCGATTTCGTTGCCCACGCGAACTTGAGCCCCCGTGGGCGCAAAGCCTAGATTGGCGAGGAACTGAGCGGGCAGTTTTTTTGCCTTGGGCAGTACCGGCGCCTGCTGGGAACGCAGGCTCTCACGCAGTCGTTGCTGAGAGAGTTGATGGGTCAGCAGTTCTTCAAACGCCAAACGGTGTTGCGCCCAGTGATGACCCAGTGCCAGCTCTTCTACATCGGCATCTGCCGGGGGCTGATGCAAAAAACGAATGGCTTCGTCCAGCGGGGCCAGTTGGTAGTCTTTAGCCAATTCGGGCGGCAGCCAATCGGGCAGGCTGCGAGGGCCCAGCATGGCCAGACTTTGCTGGCTGAGCTGACGCAGACGCTGCTGAGTCAGACCTTCGGTGGTCGGGTAAATGGGCGTCAGTGTGGTATCGACTGGCGGTGGCTCGTCACCGGTGATCGCGCGGTATTCAGGGTGATAGATTTCCAGACCTGAAGCACCCGGCCGTGCTTCGCCATAACAACGCACCTCAGTGCCACGTTTTAAACTTTCTTTTTGCGCGTTACTGAAGTGATAGAAGCGCAGGCTCAAGCCGCCCGTGCCGTCATTAATGCGCACCAGCAAGCTGCGACGCTTGCCCATGACCACATCAGTGCCGATGACACGCCCCTCGACCACTGCATCCTGCCCCGGGCGCAAAGCGCCAATCGGCACGACGCGGGTGCGATCCTGATAGCGCAGGGGTAAATGAAACAATACGTCCTGGACGGTTTCGAGACCGACCTTGGCCAGCTTCTCGGCCATAGCCTCGCCCACGCCCTTGAGCGCGGTGACTGACACGTTCGACAACTCGGACATCGCCGCCGCTCTTAGGTCGCGGCAGGTGGCTTGGCCACCGAGCACAGACGGATGGAGTCAGCGAGGATTTCAATCGCCTTGGGCCGCGGAAAGCTGGCGCGCCAGGCAATCGCCACCGTGCGAAACGGCACCGGCGGGGTCAGCGGACGCACGGCCAGCACGCCGGGAGCATAGTGGTGACTGTCGACAGCCGACAACGGCAGGATGGAAATACCCAGCCCTGAAGCCACCATATGGCGGATGGTTTCCAGCGAGCTGGATTCGACGGTGGTATGGCTGGCGCCGTCCTTGCCTTTGGGCAGGGTCGGGCAGGCTTCAAGTACCTGATCGCGGAAACAGTGCCCTTCACCCAGCAACAGCAAGCTCTTGTCATTCAACAGGCTGGCGTCAATGGTGTCGCGCTTGGTCCAAGGGTGTTCACTGGGCATCAGCACGTAGAACGGCTCATCGTATAGCGGCAGGGTCAGCACATCGGCTTCCTGGAATGGCAGGGCGATGATGATCGCGTCCAGTTCACCATTGCGCAGTTTGTCGCGCAGCACATGGGTGAAGTTTTCTTCGATATACAACGGCATCTGCGGGGCTACCCGGTGCAGTTGCGGAATCAGGTGCGGGAACAGATACGGGCCAACGGTGTAGATGGCGCCAACCTTGAGCGGAGCCGTCAGCTGGTTTTTGCCCGCTTGGGCAATCTCGCGAATGCCTTGGGCCTGTTCCAGTACTTTTTGCGCCTGGGCGACGATACCTTCGCCGACCGGCGTGAGGCGCACGGCACTTTTGCTGCGCTCAAAAATCAGCACACCGAGTTCGTCTTCCAGTTTTTTCACGCCCACCGACAGGGTCGGTTGGCTGACATGGCAGCGTTCGGCAGCGTGGCCGAAGTGTTGCTCTTGGGCGAGCGTCACGATGTAACGTAATTCTGTAAGCGTCATAGCGGGCGTCCCTGTGGTTGCGGGCCAAGAATAGCGGCTGCAATCGATAGACGCACGTTATCAGACATTGTCCTTACAGCTAAAGCGGCTAATGGCTGTAAGGCGTTTTATCTGTAGGCCAAAAGCATAAAGGGCACCCTAAGGTGCCCTTTATTCGGTTAACGCCGACGTTTATCGATGGAATAAACGAACGGAGCCACGATTTCGATAGTGCCGTTGGTCAGCATCTCAGGCGGCGGCTTGGGCAATGGCTGTGCCCGGCGGATCATTTCCAGGGTGGCCCGGTCCAGATCCGCGTTACCAGAACGTCCTACCAACTCGTAAGACAGCACCTTGCCTTCGGCGTCTACCACGAAGCGCAGACGGTTCAGACCTTCCTTGCCTCGCGACTGCGCAGCAGCCGGGTACTTCTTGTACTTGCCCAAATGCGCCAGCAACGTACCTTCCCAACTGGCTTTGGCGGCCAATTGTTGAGCCGACGGGCCAGGGGCCGGTGCGGCAGACTTCTCAGTCGGTGCTTTGGTCGGTGTCGCGTCGCTCGGTTTCTCTTCTGAAGGCTTTTCTTTAACCGGTTCGGTTTTTTCCACAGGTTTTGGCGGCTGAGGCTTCTGCTTGGGTTTAACCGGTTTGGGAACAGCAATCTTCGGCTTGGGCGCTTCCGCCAGCTTGGGGATCGGCAACTCTTCCACGGGGGCCGGCGGTTGTGGTGGGGTCACCACTTTCGGCGGCGCAGGCGGCGGCGGTGCTGGCAACGGTGCCAGATCAACCATCATCGCTTGCGGTGGGAGTTCGACAGTCCGCGGGGTGGACCATTGCAGGGCAAGAATCACTGCCACTGCATGGATCGCCAACACCGCGGCCAAGCTGATTGCGTAACGCGTCATCTTTTGGCGCGCTATGGTCATTTCTTGGCTGCCGTCTCAAGTCCGACCAGACCTACCTTCAAATAACCCGCTGCGCGCAATGCATCCATCACGCTCATCAAGTCACCGTAGTCCACACCCTTATCGGCCTGGAAGAAGATGGTCGTGTCTTTGTTGTTGTGCGTCCTGGCATCGAGGGTGGGGCCCAGCGCTTCAACCGTCACCGGGTCTTCACCCAGATACAGACGCTGGTCAGCCTTGACGCTCAGGAACACGGGCTTCTCGGGACGCGGCGCCGGCTTGGCCGTCGACGCAGGCAGATCAACCTTGATATCCACGGTGGCCAGCGGTGCGGCCACCATGAAGATGATCAGCAGTACCAGCATCACGTCAATAAAAGGGGTGACGTTGATTTCATGGTTCTCGGCGAGATCGTCATCGCCTTCTTTTAAATGCAGGCCCATGGTCTATTACCCCACTTTGACCATGTGCGGTTGCGAGCTGCGCTCGGGCGGCAAGTGATCGAGATCACGGCTTACCAACAGCAACACTTCTGCAGACGCATCAGCCACTTGAGCTTTGTAGCCCGTGATGGAGCGAGCGAACACGTTGTAAATCACTACCGCAGGAATCGCCGCAACCAGACCCAATGCAGTGGCCAGCAGGGCCTCGGCAATACCGGGCGCTACGACGGCCAGGTTGGTGGTTTGGGTTTTGGCGATACCGATAAAGCTATTCATGATGCCCCACACCGTACCGAACAGACCGACAAACGGGGCCGTGGAGCCGATGGTAGCGAGGATGCCAGTGCCGCTGCTCATGTTGCGGCCACACGCGGCCACCAAGCGCTCAAGGCGGAAGCTGACCCGCTCTTTGATGCCTTCTTTTTCGCGGCTATTGGCCGACAGGCGCATCTCTTCGAGGGCATCCTGCACCAGCAAGTGGGCAAGCGTGCCTTCTTTACCGGCCGTCTCGCTGGCTTCTTTCAGGGTGCGGGCTTTTTTCAGATTGGCGATTTCGATGCGAAGACGGCGTTTGGCGCCCAGCACTTCGAAGCCTTTTGCAATCCAGATGGTCCAGGTAATGATCGAGGCGATGGCCAGGCCGATCATGACAATTTTGACGATGATGTCAGCGTTCTTGTACATGCCCCAAGGTGACAGGTCGTGGGCCATGCCCAGGCTATTGTCTTCTTCGGCGACGATCTGCGGCGCGTCATTGGCAGGCGCTACGGCGCCCTCAGCCAAAGCAGGATCAGTTGCACCCGGGGTTGCAACAGGCGCCGGAGCGACAGATTCAGTTGCGGGCTGAACGGCTGGAGTGGCAGGCTCGTCTGCAAAGGCCGCAGCAGGTGCCAGCAACAGGCTGAACATCACCGCAGCTAGCCCACGCCAAAGGCGTGTCGGGCTTAACAGCGGGGTTGGCGAAGCGTTGGGATGATTGCGTGTCATGCTAGCCGGACCTGAGAAAAGTATGAAGGTTTTGCCCTACAACGCGTCTTAAGACCCAGGGCAATTGATGCGTTATTATTGCAAGTAATTCTTGTTAACAAAAGCAATAGCCACTGTTTTTTTCGTCTGTCACTACCTTGGTAGTGCCTATCCACGTAGTTTTGTAACAATTTGTTAGGAGTTTTGAGATGTCCAAAGCCTCAGTTCTGATTGCCGGATGCGGCGATATCGGCAGCCGTTTGGCCACTCAACTGCTGGACAAAGGGTGGCAGGTCTATGGGCTTCGACGCTCGATTGAACGGTTGCCGGCAGGTGTCACAGGGATCGCCGGCGACCTGTTCAGCGCACAGTGCCCCGCTCAATGGCCTAAAGGTCAGATCGACTACGTGGTCTATAGCGCTGCCGCAACCGACCATGATGAGGCGGGTTACCAGGCCGCGTATGTCGACGGGTTGACGCACACATTGAGTTGGCTCAAACAAAACGGTCAGCAGCCAAAGCGCCTGTTGTTTGTCTCAAGCAGCGGCGTTTATGGTCAGAAAAATGGCGAATGGGTCGATGAAATGTCTCCCGCCCAAGCGACCAGCTATTCGGGCCGGATCATGTTAGAGGCCGAGCAAGTAGCGTTGAAGAGTGGCATTCCTGCCAGCACCGTACGTTTGACCGGTATCTACGGGCCCGGCCGTGAATGGATGCTGGGGCAGGTGCGCAAGGGCTATCGCGTGGCTGTCGATCCGCCGCTGTATGGCAACCGGATCCATGCCGATGATGCGGCCGGCTTACTGGCCTTCTTGCTTGATGCAGATTTGCAAGGCAAAACCCTGGACGACTGCTACATCGGCGTCGACAACGACCCGGCTCCGCTGGCAGAGGTGGTGGGATGGCTACGCGAGCGTCTGGGCGTGACGGCATGGGCAGAAGAAGCCAGCGTACGCAGGGCGGGCAGCAAGCGTTGCAGCAATGCCCGCGCCAAGGCATTGGGATGGGAGCCGCGGTACCCGAGCTATCGCGAAGGGTATGGGGAGATTTTGTCTAAATAAAGAAGCTGCAAGCTGCACGTTTGCAGCTTGACGCTTACAGCTGCTTTTCCAACAACCATTCCCGTTTGCCGGGATACAACTGGGGCATTTCGTCAGGCTTTGCGGAGTCCAGCGCCTGGAATATTTCCAGCTGGCGACCTTTGCGTACAAAGATGTGGGCCGCACCCACTTCGTCCTGTTGCAACCAGAGGCTGTCGAACTCGCCACTCATCGACGCGCAGTCGCCTGACAAACACAAGGCGTAAGCATTGGCATCGGGCAGACCTTTCACTTGGCCATCGGCCAAAAATGTCACTTGATTACCTTTGCCCTTACCGCTGATTACACGCCACTGGCCGCCCAGATAGGCCGTCTTGAGCGCATGCTCGAAATGCGTGCCCAAGGGCGCATCGCTTGCCAGATTAACGTTCGAACGCATGAATGATTGTCGAGGGTCGTCATCGCTGGCCGCTTGAATCAATTGGTTGCCGTTGATGCTCAAGTCGGTAGACGTACCGCCATAGAAGCCGACCTGCCAGACACCGTCTTTCTCAGGCATCAGCTTGCCTTCAACCCACTCGAATCCATTGGTGTAATTGGCTTTGGCTTTTTGGGCGTCGATCGCCCATTCAAGGTTTGGCCCGTTAGCCAGCAAGGCTTCACGCAAGTTGCCACCTTTGGCTGCTTCATCAATTGCGGCCTGGTTGATCCATACACCACTGATATCGCGAGAGGCGGGGTCGCTGGCACAGCCACCCAGAAAAATGGCAAGCAGTGACATAGCGAGCGCATTGCGCATGGTGGAATCCTTTTAAAGCGGGGGAAGCAGGGGGGTTGGCGCAGCAGGAAGGCGCTGCGCCGAGGGGGTGTTACTCAATAACCAGAATGGCGTCCATCTCAACCTGCGAACCTTTGGGCAGGGCAGCAACGCCAATGGCAGCACGAGCCGGGTAAGGCTGTTCAAAGTACTGACCCATGATTTCGTTGACCTTGGCGAAGTGGCTCAAGTCGGTCAGGAAGATGTTCAGTTTGACGATGTCTTTGAACGAACCACCTGCAGCCTCTGCCACGGACTTCAGGTTTTCGAACACCTGAATGGTCTGGGCTTCGAAACCTTCAACCAGTTCCATGGTTTTTGGGTCCAACGGGATCTGACCGGACATGTAGACAGTATTGCCAGCTTTGATCGCCTGAGAGTAAGTACCGATAGCAGCAGGTGCCTTGTCGCTGGTGATAACAGTCTTGGACATGGGTGACTCCTTGTAATGGGATGGCTACGCACGCATACGTGTGATGCGGATAACCCCGGTTAGGGCGCGCAGTTTTTTGATCACGCGGGCCAGGTGCACGCGATCGTGCACGCTGACCACCAGTTGGACCACGCTGATACGACCATCGCGTTCGTCCATGCTGATTTTTTCGATGTTACCGTCTGCCGCATTGACGCTGCTGGCCAGCAGCGCAATCAGGCCGCGCTGGTGTTCCAGCTCGACGCGCAACTCGACGTTAAATTCGCCAGTAACGTCCTTGGCCCACGAGAGCTGGATGCACTTCTCGGGGTTATGCCGGATTTCACTGATATTGCGACAGTTGTCCAGGTGCACCACCATGCCCTTGCCCGCAGACAGGTGTCCCACAATCGGGTCGCCGGGGATTGGCGTGCAACATTTCGCGTAACTGAGCACCAAGCCTTCTGTACCGCGAATCGCCAGCGGACCTTCAGGGCTTGGCAACTGGTCGCCTTCGCCCAGCAGGCGACGAGCGACGACATAGGCCATGCGGTTGCCCAGCCCGATGTCTTCGAGCAAGTCTTCGATCTGCTCCAGGCGGTATTCCTGAAGCATGGCCTGAATGCGCTCGGCCGGAATCTTGTCCAGTGCGCTGTTAAAGCCATTGAGCACTTTATTCAGCAGGCGTTCGCCCAAACTGACGGACTCGGAACGACGCTGCAATTTAAGCGCGTGGCGAATGTGCGTACGGGCCTTGCCGGTGACGACAAAGTTGAGCCAGGCCGGGTTGGGGCGGGCGCCGGGAGCGCTGACAATCTCGACCGTGGAGCCACTTTGCAGCGGCTCGGACAGCGGTGCGAGCCGACGATTGATACGGCAGGCAATGCAGCTATTACCGACGTCGGTGTGTACCGCGTAGGCAAAGTCGACCGCGGTGGAGCCTTTGGGCAGCTCCATGATTCGACCTTTGGGCGTGAACACATAGACCTCGTCCGGGAACAGGTCGATCTTCACGCTTTCGATAAATTCGAGGGAGTTGCCTGCGCGTTGCTGCATCTCCAGCACGCCTTTGACCCATTGCCGCGCCCGGGCGTGGGTGCCGGTGTGTTGCTCGTCGCCACTGGACTTGTACAGCCAGTGGGCGGCAATACCGTTGTTGGCCATTTCTTCCATTTCGCGGGTACGGATCTGAATTTCAATCGGTACGCCATGCATGCCAAACAGCGTGGTATGCAGCGATTGGTAGCCATTGGCTTTGGGGATGGCGATGTAGTCTTTGAAGCGCCCCGGCAAGGGTTTGTACAAATTGTGTACAGCACCCAGCACGCGATAGCAGGTGTCTACCTTGTCGACGATGATCCGGAACGCGTACACGTCCATGATTTCGTTGAAGGCCCGACGCTTGCCACGCATTTTTTTGTAAATGCCGTAGATGTGCTTCTGACGACCGCTGACTTCGCCCTGAATGCCATCAACGGCCAAACAGTGGCTGAGCGACTCTTCAATTTTGTTGACGATTTCTTTGCGGTTGCCCCGAGCGCGTTTCACGGCTTGGGAGATGCGCGCGGAGCGCATCGGATACATCGCTTTAAAACCGAGGTCTTCGAATTCGATACGAATGCTGTGCATACCCAGCCGATTGGCAATGGGTGCGTAGATTTCCAGGGTTTCCTTGGCAATCCGCCGACGCTTTTCGCCGGACAACACTTCGAGGGTGCGCATGTTATGCAGGCGATCAGCCAGCTTCACCAAAATAACGCGGATATCCCGCGCCATGGCCATGGCCATTTTCTGGAAGTTTTCAGCTTGGGCTTCGGCCTTGGTTTCGAAGTTCATCTGAGTCAGCTTGCTGACTCCATCGACCAGTTCCGCGACAGTTTCGCCAAACTGCGAAACCAGTGCTTCCTTGGCAATGCCGGTGTCTTCGATCACATCGTGCAGCATGGCCGCCATCAAACTTTGATGGTCCATATGCATGTCGGCCAGAATATTGGCGACTGCCAGCGGATGTGTGACATAGGGTTCGCCGCTACGTCGGCGTTGGCCATCGTGGGCTTGCTCGGCGTAGAAGTACGCTCGTCGGACCAGATTGACCTGATCCGCACTGAGGTAAGTCGACAAGCGATCGGCGAGGGCGTCTATGCTCGGCAAGAGGGAGCCTCCTGCCAAAACTGTGAACCCTTCGCCGTGCTACGTCGACCGGGCATAGGCTTAGTTCGCCTCGTTGGACTCGTCCTCGAACGCTGCGAACAGCGGTTCGTCTTCGACGATTTCAGCGTTGGCGATAAACTCGTAGCTCATCAGGCCTGCAGCGATTTCACGCAGGGCAACGACGGTAGGCTTGTCGTTTTCCCACTCAACCAAAGGCTCTTTACCGCCTGTGGCCAGTTGACGGGCACGCTTGGTAGAGAGCATGACCAGCTCAAAGCGGTTATCCACGTGTTCTAGACAGTCTTCAACGGTTACGCGGGCCATGGTCTTCCTCGTAGCAAATGCAATATGCGCGCTGCCCGGATGGGCGAGCGGACTGAACAGTTTAAAAAATCACCAGCCATTAGGGAAGCGCTGATTTTTCAAGCCACTCTTCAAAACCTCTGTAAGCGCCAATGTAAAGCCCTTGCAGGGGTTTTGGGAAGTGCTGATTAACCCAGCAGTTCAGCCAGTAATTTGCCGAAACGCTGCTGCTGACGTTTTTGCTGGAGCCGATTGGCGTGAAAAATGGCCTTCAGATCTTCAAGCGCCAGCGCAAAATCGTCATTAATGATCAGGTAGTCGTAGTCGACATAGTGGCTCATTTCACTCACGGCTTCACGCATGCGCCCGTCAATGATTTCGTCGCTGTCCTGCCCGCGGTTGTTCAGACGCTCGCGCAGCGCTTGCTGGCTCGGCGGCAGGATGAAGATCGAGCGTGCTTGCGGCATCAACTTGCGAACCTGCTCGGCGCCCTGCCAGTCGATTTCCAAAATGAGGTCGTGGCCTTCATCCAGCGTCTGTTGCAAGTAGCTCTGCGATGTACCGTAAAGGTTGCCGAAGACTTCAGCGCGCTCCAGGAAATCACCGTGCTCAATCATTTTCACGAACGCTTCGCGTGAGACGAAGTGATAGTTTTCGCCGTCGACTTCGCCCGGACGCATGGCCCGGGTGGTGTGTGATACCGAAACGCGAATCTGCGGCTCCAGGTCGATCAATGCTTTGACGAGGCTGGTCTTGCCTGCACCCGAGGGCGCAGAAACGATATAAAGGGTGCCAGTGCTGTGGGTCATGTCAGGGGGAGCCTTACTCAATATTCTGTACTTGTTCACGCATTTGCTCGATCAACACTTTGAGGTTGACCGCCGCTTGGGTGCTGCGCGGGTCGAATGCCTTTGAGCCCAGTGTATTGGCCTCACGGTTAAGCTCTTGCATCAGGAAGTCGAGACGTCGACCGGCAGCGCCCGCAGACTTGAGCACACGGCGCACCTCCAGGATATGGGTGCTCAACCGGTCAAGCTCTTCAGCGACATCGCTTTTTTGCGCGAGCAAAACCATTTCTTGCTCAAGGCGCTGGGGATCAAGCTCGGCTTTCATGTCAGCAAAGCGATCAAGCACCTTTTGACGCTGGGTAGCGAGCATCTGCGGCACTAATTCACGCAGGGTTTCGACATCGCTTTCAATCGCGGTCAAGCGGTCGCTGATCAAGCGCGCCAGTTCCGCGCCTTCGCGCTCACGGCCGTTTTTCAACTCTTGCAAACCTTGCTTGAACAACGCCAGCGCTAGAGTGTTGAGCGCTTGCGGGTCACTGGCATCCGCGACCAGTACACCGGGCCACGCCAGCACTTCGAGCGGGTTCAGTGCCGCAGGCTGTTTGATCAGGCCGGCGATGGTTTCAGCGGCGGCCACCAATTGCGCAGCACGCTCACGGTCGATCTGCAGCGGCTTGCCTGTCGTTTCCTCAGTGAAACGCAAGGTGCATTCCAGTTTTCCCCGAGAAATACCTTGGCGCAGCGCTTCACGCACTGCCCCTTCCAGGTCTCGAAACGATTCAGGCAAGCGCAGGTGCGGCTCCAGGTAGCGGCTGTTGACCGAGCGCAACTCCCAGCTCAAGGTGCCTTGAGTGCCGGCACTTTCGACGCGGGCAAAGGCGGTCATGCTATGCACCATGGACGGTACCTCGCGATTCAATGAATTAAGCCTGATGGCTATTAAGGCGGCGGATTGTAACGCAGTGCGACGGGCTGCCCCAAATGACGTCCGTCGCAAAGGTGCATCCATGATGAGTGCGCCCCACCGGGCGCCGCGACAGGGTGGCTTTTAAGGGGCCAAGCTAGAGGTGCTTTGCCCAACCGCCAAGCCGGCGCGAATCGCTGCCAGTGCCGCCTGATAATAAGCCTTACCCTCGGGCGACTCAGCAAAGGTGACGAATTCTTCCAGCTCAGGGTCAGACAGATCGCGATACACATAGAGCAACGTGTTATCCAGTTCGCCGCCAATTTGCTCCATCAAGCGCTGACGCTGACCATTGAGCATGCCGGGTGCCAAACCACCCCCCAACAAACCCGGAATCATTGCACTCAAGCTGTCTGCTGCAACGCCTGCAATGGCCAAGGTAATTTCTGCACCCGCTTCGCGGGCCGGCAATGCCCGGGACAAATGATTAATCAGCAACTGACGAGTGGCACTGGCCTCAATGCGTGGCAAGCCTCTTGCGTGCTTGGCCAATTGGTCGGGACGCGTGGCGAGCAGCTCCGCCGCCACAATTTTGCGCCCCACGGGCGACTGAAAAAAGGTCAGCGCAGGGGCTGGATTGGGCAGGTTTTTGCGCATCTGCTCTTTGGCCCGCTTATCCATAGCGTCAGGGTCAAAGCGCTGGTTGCTGTTATTCATCAACGCCTGATAGACCGCAGGCGGCAACGTATTGCGGTAACGCTCCTGAGTGGCACTGAGCGCGTCATTGAAATGCGCGCGCTGTTCTGGCCAGCCAGCGACCTGAAACAGGTCATCGAGGCTGTCTGCCCATGCGGGTAACGTACACAACATCATTAAAACGAATAACAAACGGCGCATGGGGGACTCCTGTCAGCAAGGCGCTATTGTCCGGGTGTGGCGTAGGACTTGTCGAGAATCCTCTTTGCCAAGAAGTTTTAAACAATCGGTCGAATTATTTACACATTGCCAGCTAGACGGAGCTGTCAGATTTTAAGGGGTGTGGATATTATGCGCCGCATGCAAATACCCTCTGATCATCCGCTGTTGCTACGCATTGTCGACGACCTGTACGCGCAGGGATGGTCACAGCAAAACATTTTTCTGCCCGAGGCTTTGACCCTCGAACTGGCGGCTGAGTGCCACAAACGTTCTGCCGAAGGTGAGTTGACCCCGGCGGCGGTCGGGCGCGGTCTTACCCAAGAGGTCCGAGAGGGTATACGCGGCGACCATATTCAATGGCTGGAGCCGGGAGAGGCTCTAGCCTGCGACAGTTATTTAGGCTTGATGGAAAGCCTGCGAATCGCCATGAATCGCAGGCTTTTTTTGGGCCTTGAAGACTTCGAAAGTCACTTCGCGCTTTATCCGCCCGGTGCGTTTTACCTTAAACACCTTGACCGTTTTCGCGATGATGACCGGCGCATGGTGTCGGCCGTGGTGTACCTCAATCAAGCGTGGTTGCCCGAGCACGGCGGCCAGTTGCGCATGTACCTTGAAGATAACGTCGATTACGACGTACTGCCGACCGGCGGCTGTCTGGTGGTGTTTCTGTCAGGTGAAGTACCTCACGAAGTCATGCCCGCAACCCGTGATCGCCTGTCATTGACCGGCTGGTTTCGCCGCCGCGCCACGGAGATAGTCATATGAGGGAAAAACTGTTGGTCAGCCGCTGCCTGCTGGGTCATCGCGTGCGCTACGACGGCGGCGCCAGCGGCCCATATGCACAGTTGGCGCTGTGGCAAGACCAAGGCCGGGTGATTGCAGTCTGTCCGGAAGTCGCAGGGGGGTTACCCACACCACGCGCGGCTGCAGAAATCCCCGGTGGTCAAGGCGCCCAAGTGCTAAAGGGCTTGGCACCCGTGATCACCACCGACGCAGAAGATGTCACCGCCGCCTTTGTGTCTGGCGCTCGGCAAGCCTTGGCGCTGGTAAAGCAACACGGCATTCGCATCGCGATCCTCAAGGCCAACAGTCCGTCTTGCGGCAATATTCTGACCTATGACGGCAGTTTTAGCGGGGTCAAAGTCCAAGGCCAGGGCGTAACGGCAGCGCTGCTGAGCCAAGCCGGTGTGCAGGTATTCAACGAATTGCAATTGGCAGAAGCCGCCCAAGCGTTAGCAACCCTTGAGTCGCTGGCGAAGGCTGCTACGAAGATTGAGTTCAGGTAACATTCGCTACCACTTTGCCCAGGGATATTACGATGACTGACAAGCCTAAAACGCAGCCTTCGGACACGGCTGAAAGTGCCGATTCAGCACTGCACCATATCGTTGATGGCTTTTTGCATTTTCATCACGAGATTTTTCCCGAGCAAGAAGCCTTCTTCAAGAAACTTGCCACGGCGCAAAATCCACGGGCGATGTTTATTGCCTGTGCCGATTCGCGCATCGTCCCCGAGCTGATCACTCAAAGTGCGCCGGGTGACCTGTTTGTCACCCGCAACGTCGGTAACGTCGTACCGCCCTACGGGCAGATGAACGGTGGTGTTTCCACCGCCATTGAATACGCAGTACTGGCGCTTGGCGTGCAGCACATCATCATCTGCGGGCATTCGGATTGCGGCGCAATGCGTGCGGTCTTGAACCCCGCCAGCCTGAAGAAGATGCCGACGGTTAAAGCCTGGTTACATCACGTAGAAGTGGCTAAAACCATGGTGCAGGAGAACTGCAACTGTGCCAATGAAGCCGAAAGCATGCACGTACTGACCGAAGAGAACGTGATTGCCCAGTTGCAGCACTTGCGCACACACCCGTCGGTGGCATCACGCATGGCCAACGGGCAGCTGTTCATTCACGGCTGGGTATACGACATCGAAACCAGCGAAATCAAAGCGTACGATGCCGACAAAGGGGCATTCCTGCCGCTGGATGGCACCAGTCCGATTCCGAGTGCAACGCCTAAAGCGCGGTTCTGACCCAACCGGTCAAAGCGTCAGCCCAATGCCTAATTGCTTGGACATGCACGGCCATTGGCTCCATGCGGTGCCAGTGGCCGGGCTGACGAGTTTTTTACGGTAGGCTTCGACCGTTTCCAGTGCAAAGTTTTCGTCGTCGAGCATTTCATCGACCGCGTGGTGCACGGCTTCGTCCAGCTGATTGGCAAACGCTTCACCGATCAATTGATGGGCGATGATATTGGCCACGGTCGTGTCCAGCGGTATCAAAGGCTGGCCGAAATGCTTGATATAGACGTCATTGACCTCTTCGACAAGCCGATGTGCCAGATACGCTTCGTCCAGTAAAGCCTCTAGCCCTTCGTGCCCCTTAAGCAACTCTTGAGCATCGGTAAAATAGTGCTCGGCGATGCGCAATACCGGGGTGATTTGCGACTCGATACCCGCCTTCTGCGCCACATCATTGGCAGCATCCAGCAAATCGGGCACTTGTTCGATGTACGCGCTGACAAAACGCGTCATCACTTCATTTTTGTCGAATTCAGGCAGTTCAATCGCGGCATGAAGCTGCGGCAATTGCGTGGCCAAATGCTTGGCGAGCAGGCCCGTTGTTGCCTCATGTGTTTGGGCACACAAGATCTGCGCACGGATGGCGGCGGTGTTCATGGGAACTCCAGGGGAGAAACGCTAGACAGGGAATAACTTTAAAAGTAGCCCTTAAAACGCAAAGGATATTTTTCAGGGGCAGTATTGTTATTCATTTTGTGACGCGGGAGTGAGTGCCATTTGTCGATGGGACTGTAATTGATTCATTTAACCCTCCTCAGTGCAGGGTTTATGTCGCTGTCTATACTCGATTCTAGAAAACGTTTTTCGATGATGCCCGACTGCCCGAGCAGACGAGGCCAGGCGCTCAAACCGCCCCCTTGTATAAAGAGCTGGCACCCAGGCATAGACCGGCGCACTAACAAGAAAAACCAAGGGGAACACCGCGATGCGACATCCAAAACTATGGATGGGGCTGTTGTTGTGGTCAGTTTTCAACCCGGCACACGCTGCCTGGACGGTGAACATGTCACCGGGCGCGACCGAGGTCAGCCACGCCGTATTTGATTTGCACATGACCATCTTCTGGATCTGTGTGGTCATCGGCATCATTGTGTTTGGTGCCATGCTGTGGTCAATAATCGTTCACAGACGCTCCACCGGTCAGCAAGCGGCTACGTTTCATGAGAGCACCAAGGTCGAAATTCTCTGGACGGTCGTGCCTCTGATCATCCTTATCGTGATGGCCATCCCGGCAACCAGAACCCTGATCAACATTTACGACAACAGTGATTCGGATATCGACATCCAGATCACCGGTTATCAGTGGAAGTGGCATTACAAATACTTGGGCCAAGACGTTGAGTTCTTCAGCAATCTGGCCACCCCTGCTGATCAAATCCACAATCAGTCCCCCAAAAGCGAACATTACCTGCTTGAAGTCGATGAGCCGCTCGTGCTGCCCACAGGTGCCAAAATCCGGTTTCTGGTGACCTCTGCCGACGTGATCCACTCATGGTGGGTACCGGCGTTTGCAGTCAAACGCGATGCCATTCCGGGATTTATCAATGAGGCCTGGACTCGCGTCGAAAAGCCCGGCCTCTATCGCGGTCAGTGCGCCGAGTTGTGCGGCAAGGATCACGGCTTTATGCCCATCGTGGTGGACGTCAAAACCCGCCCGGACTACGACGCCTGGCTCGCCGAGCGTAAAGCCCAGGCGGCGCAGCTCAAGGAGTTGACCAGCAAAGAGTGGACCCTCGATGAACTGGTGGCCCGGGGTGACAAGGTTTATCACACCACCTGCACGGCCTGTCATCAGGCTGAAGGGCAGGGTCTGCCGCCGATGTTCCCCGCGCTCAAAGGCTCGCCCATTGCCACGGGCTCTAAAGAAGACCACCTGCACCGCGTGTACTTTGGCAAGCCGGGCACGGCGATGGCCGCTTTTGGCAAGCAACTCTCAGAAGTCGATATTGCCGCGGTGGTGACGTACGAACGCAACGCCTGGGGCAACAATAAAGGCGACATGGTGACCCCTAAAGACGTGCTGGCGCTCAAACAGGCGCAAGCCAAATGAGCCTGCGGGCGCGCAACAACCAATGGCCCTTTGCAGGAGTCAGGACATGAGTGCGGTTATCGACGATCACACAGCAGCTGACCACGCCCACGGCCCTGCCAAAGGCCTTATGCGCTGGGTGCTTACCACCAATCACAAAGACATCGGCACGCTGTACCTGTGGTTTAGCTTCTGCATGTTTTTGCTGGGTGGCTCGTTTGCCATGGTGATTCGTGCCGAGCTGTTCCAGCCAGGCTTACAAATTGTCGAGCCCGCGTTCTTCAATCAGATGACCACCATGCACGGCTTGATCATGGTGTTTGGCGCGGTGATGCCGGCGTTTGTCGGGCTGGCCAACTGGATGATCCCCTTGATGATCGGCGCACCCGACATGGCCCTGCCGAGGATGAACAACTTCAGCTTCTGGCTACTGCCTGCCGCCTTTTTCATGCTGATCTCGACGCTCTTTATGGCTGGAGGCGGGCCGAATTTTGGCTGGACCTTCTACGCGCCCTTATCCACCACCTACGCACCCGAAAGCGTGACTTATTTTATTTTTGCCATCCATTTGATGGGTATTAGCTCAATCATGGGTGCGATCAACGTCATAGCGACCATCCTCAACCTGCGCGCCCCTGGCATGACACTGATGAAAATGCCGCTGTTCGTCTGGACGTGGCTGATCACAGCTTTTTTGTTAATTGCCGTGATGCCGGTGCTGGCAGGCGTGGTGACCATGATGTTGATGGACATCCACTTCGGCACCAGTTTCTTTAGTGCTGCGGGTGGCGGTGACCCGGTGTTGTTCCAACATGTGTTCTGGTTTTTTGGTCATCCCGAGGTGTACATCATGATTCTGCCGGCGTTCGGGGCCATTAGCGCGATCATTCCAACCTTCTCGCGCAAACCGCTGTTCGGTTACACCTCAATGGTTTATGCCACGGCGAGCATTGCCTTTCTGTCGTTTATTGTTTGGGCGCACCATATGTTTGTGGTGGGCATTCCACTCGTCGGCGAGCTGTTTTTTATGTATGCCACGTTGCTGATCGCGGTGCCGACCGGGGTCAAGGTGTTCAACTGGGTCAGCACCATGTGGCAAGGCTCGCTGACGTTCGAAACACCTATGCTGTTTGCCGTGGCCTTTGTGATTTTATTCACCATTGGCGGTTTTTCCGGATTGATGCTGGCCATCGCCCCTGCTGACTTTCAGTACCACGATACCTACTTCGTGGTGGCGCATTTCCACTACGTTCTGGTGCCCGGCGCCATCTTCGGGATCTTCGCCTCGACCTACTACTGGCTGCCGAAATGGACTGGTCACATGTATGACGAAACGCTGGGTAAGCTGCATTTCTGGCTGTCGTTTGTGGGCATGAACCTGACCTTCTTCCCCATGCACTTTGTGGGTCTGGCGGGCATGCCGCGCCGGGTGCCGGACTACAACCTGCAATTTGCCGATTTCAATATGGTGTCGTCGATTGGCGGGTTTATGTTTGGGACGACGCAGCTGTTATTCCTGTTTATCGTCATCAAATGCATTCGCGGAGGCCCGAAAGCGCCCGCCAAACCGTGGGATGGTGCTGAAGGCCTGGAGTGGAGCGTGCCTTCGCCCGCGCCCTATCACACCTTTACGACACCGCCCCGGATTGATTGAACGCTAGGCTTAAAGGCCCCCTCACCCTAACCCTCTCCCGGAGGGAGAGGGGACTAAAAGCAAAGCAGATATGCGCAATGCCACAGATCAAGCTCCCTCGCCCTCCGGGAGAGGGGACTGAAAGCAAAGCAGATGTGCGCAATGCCACAGATCAAGCTCCCTCGCCCTCCGGGAGGGGGGACTGAAAGCAAAGCAGATGTGCGCAATGCCACAGATCAAGCTCCCTCGCCCTCCGGGAGAGGGGACTGAAAGCAAAGCAGATGTGCGCAATGCCACAGATCAAGCTCCCTCTCCCTCCGGGAGAGGGGACTGAAAGCAAAGCAGATATGCGCAATGCCACAGATCAAGCTCCCTCGCCCTCCGGGAGAGGGGACTAAAAGCAAAGCAGATATGCGCAATGCCACAGATCAAGCTCCCTCTCCCTCCGGGAGAGGGGACTGAAAGCAAAGCAGATGTGCGCAATGCCACAGATCAAGCTCCCTCTCCCTCCGGGAGAGGGGACTGAAAGCAAAGCAGATGTGCGCAATGCCACAGATCAAGCTCCCTCTCCCTCCGGGAGAGGGTTGGGGTGAGGGGCTTTTGGGAGTAGACCATGAACACGTCAGCACCGATCAAACGCCTGGTTCTACGCCTGTCACTCATGGTGGTGGTGATGTTTGCTTTTGGCTTTGCACTGGTGCCGATCTACGACGTGATGTGCAAGGCCTTCGGCATTAATGGCAAAACCGCGGGCCAATATGAAGGTGAGCAAGTCGTTGATTCAAGTCGTCAGGTACGGGTGCAGTTTTTAGCCACCAACAACATCAACATGGTGTGGGAGTTCTACCCCAAGAACGATCAATTAGTGACCAACCCCGGCGCGGTCAACGAGATGATCTTTGTCGCCTTCAACCCCTCTGACCACCCAATGAAAGCTCAAGCGGTACCCAGTATCTCGCCCGCCGAAGCGGCCCAATATTTTCACAAGACCGAATGTTTCTGCTTTACCCAGCAAACCCTGCAACCGGGCGAGCGGATCGAAATGCCCGTGCGTTTTATTGTCGACCGCGACATGCCCAAGGAAGTGAAGCATCTGACGCTGGCTTACACGCTGTTTGATATCACCGCTGCCCGATAGGAGAACGCGCCATGGCAAGTCACGATCACTACTACGTGCCAGCCCAAAGCAAGTGGCCCATCATCGCCACGCTGGGGTTGTTGGTCACGGTGTATGGCCTGGCGACGTGGTTTAACGACCTGAAAGCGGCGCGGCCCGAGTCCCACGGCCCATTGCTGTTTTTTATCGGCGGCCTGATGGTTGCCTTCATGCTATTTGGCTGGTTCGGCGCGGTGGTTAAAGAGAGCCGAGCCGGACTTTACAGCGCGCAATTGGATCGCTCGTTTCGATGGGGCATGACCTGGTTTATCTTTTCTGAAGTGATGTTCTTTGTGGCGTTCTTCGGCGCACTGTTTTATGTACGGCATTTTTCCGGCCCTTGGCTGGGAGGCGAAGGCAGCAAAGGGGTGGCCCACATCCTCTGGCCAAATTTTCAATTCACCTGGCCGCTGCTGCATACCCCCGACCCGGCACTTTACCCCCCGCCCAAAGGCACCATCAGCCCGTGGGGCTTGCCGTTGCTCAATACCGTGTTGCTGGTCACTTCCAGTATCACCCTCACGCTGGCCCATCACGCCCTGAATAAAGGTCAGCGCGAAAAGCTGAAATTCTGGCTCGGTGTGACGGTGTTGCTGGGCATCGGTTTTTTGGGCTTTCAGGCTGAGGAATATCTTCACGCTTACAAAGAACTGGGGCTGACGCTGGGCTCCGGTGTTTATGGCGCCACCTTCTTTATGCTCACCGGCTTTCACGGCGCACACGTCACCATCGGTGCCCTGATTTTGCTGGTGATGCTGATCCGCATCGCTCGCGGGCATTTCAATGCCGAGCACCAATTCGGTTTTCAGGCGGCGACGTGGTACTGGCATTTTGTAGACGTGGTGTGGCTCGGGTTGTTTCTCTTTGTTTACGTGCTGTGAGCCGGGGTGCCCATGTCGCGGTTTCGCCCCGGTGTCATCCCCACGCTGGTCGTCATGGCGCTACTGCCCATATTGGTGTCTCTGGGCTTTTGGCAGCTAAGCCGTGCTGAGCAAAAACGTGTGCTGTTAACCCGCTATGCCGAACGCCAGCACGCCGCACCGCTGACAGTGGATCAAGTCGTGGCCAACGCTGAGCCGGTGTTTCGACGGGTGCAGTTACGCGGGCATCTCGACGCCGAGCACAGCCTGTTGCTGGACAACCGGATACGCGACGGACAGCCCGGCGTAGAACTGCTGCAGCCGTTTCAAGACCAAGCCAGTGGTCAATGGGTACTGCTCAATCGCGGCTGGCTACCGTGGCCCAGTCGCCGTACGCCTCCCGTGTTCAGCACGCCGCAAGACACTCTGGAGGTTCTGGGCTGGGTGTATGAATCCCCAGGCGCGGTGTTCCAGTTACAGGCTGATCCGCTGGCCGCGCCGTGGCCACGTCTGATCACGGCGGTAACGCCCGCCGCACTCTGGGCCGAATTGGGCCGCGAAGGCTTTGCCGATGAAGTGCGTATAGCGCCTGGCATTGGCGCGTATCAAGCCGACTGGCCTCTGATATCCACAGGCATGGGCCCGGAAAAACACACCGCCTATGCCGTGCAATGGTTCGCGATGGCGCTGGCTTTGCTGGCGCTATATGGGTACTTCGGTTGGCATCACGCGCAGGAGAAAACTCATGGCAAGCGCCATCAATCACTCTGATACCACTCGCTCGCCCGACCCGATCAAACGGCGACGGGGGCGTTTGCAACTGCTCCTGATTTTGCTGCTGACTCTGGGTCCAATGGTGCTGGCCACAAGTATGTACATGCTCAAATTCTGGGTACCCGAAAGTCGCAGCTATCACGGCGAAATGATTGGCAACGGGCAAGGACGCGCAGCGTTGGGCGTCACCAGCGATGAGCAGCGCTGGCAGTTATTGGTGACCGCCCCGCAAGGATGTGACGCGGATTGTCAGCAGTTGGTCTACCTGGCCCGCCAGCTTCAAATCGGCCTGGGCCGCGATGCCTCACGGGCGACCCATGCGCTGGCGGTGGGGCGGGCGCTAGACGCTGATTATGCCGCCCGGTTGCAACGTGAATACCCGCAACTACAGCGCTATACCCTGCACATGCCGACTTATACACAGGGCGCAGAAGGAAATGGCGCAGCGCAACTGTGGATCGTTGATCCGCATGGCAATCTGGTGTTGCGCTACGACCCTCAGGTCAAGGGCAAAGACGTGCTCACCGATCTGCGCCACCTGCTCAAGCTGTCCAATATCGGATAGGGAGGCCATGTCATGGCCAAAGCTGGATTTCGCCTTGCCCTGCTGGCCACTGTAGTGGCCCTGATGGTCGTATTGCTCGGTGCCTACACGCGACTGACCCATTCAGGCTTGGGTTGTCCGGACTGGCCAGGCTGTTACGGATTTATCAGCGTGCCCAGCACGGACGCGCAATTAGCCCATGCCGAACTGCACTTTCCTGAAGCGCCGGTTGAGGCGGCAAAAGGGTGGAGCGAGATGATTCATCGTTATTGCGCCGGCACCCTGGGATGCTTGATCCTGCTATTGGCAGTACGCGCCTGGAAGCAGCGAAAACGGCATGATCAGCCGCTCAAACTCCCGCTGTTTATTCTGCTTGTGGTGATCATCCAGGCAGCATTTGGCATGTGGACCGTGACACTGAAATTATGGCCGCAAGTAGTCACAGCACATCTCATGGGAGGTTTTGCGACCTTGAGTCTGCTGTTTTTGCTGACGTTACGCTTGTCCGGGTGGTTGCCTGCTCTGGCCATACCAAGACGTTTGCAGCGCTGGGCGACGGCGGGCCTGGTGCTGGTCATCATCCAAATTGCGCTGGGTGGCTGGGTCAGTTCCAACTATGCCGCCGTGGCTTGCGTCGACCTTCCTACATGCCATGGCCAGTGGTGGCCAGCCGCCGATTTCACCAATGGCTTCCACCTGACCCAACACATCGGCCCCAACTATCTGGGCGGTCAACTGGACAGCGAAGCACGCACTGCCATTCACCTCGCTCACCGACTCGGGGCGGTGCTGCTGACGCTGGTATTGCTAGGGTTGGCCTGGCAACTGCGCAAAGTCGGCATGCCACGATTGGCAGGGCTTGTGCTACTGGTGCTGGCTGTACAAATAAGCTTGGGCTTGAGCAATGTACTGTTCGGCCTGCCTTTGGGGTTGGCGGTGGCACACAACGCGGGTGGGGCTGCCTTGATGCTCACATTGGTGCTGGTCAACTACCACGCACGTACGGCGTTTGTCCGAGTCAGGGGCGGACACTTTCTGCAATGGGCATAGGTGCTGTACCGTTGCGCTTAATCGATGACTACCCAGTGTTGAACCTTATGACTAAAACGCAAAAAACTGTCTATATCCTCGTCGCGTTGGTGGCATTGGTCATGGGCCTGACGTTTAACAAAATGATGTCGAGTAAACAGCAAGGCGATAACACGTCATTGATTGATGCTGGAATCATTTTGCTGCCGCAAAGCCGTCATTTGCCGGCGATCGAACTGACTAACCAGGACGGCCAGCCGGTGGCGATAAACGAGCTGAAAGACAAATGGAGCCTGCTGTTTTTTGGCTACACCTTCTGCCCTGATATCTGCCCGACCACCCTTGCACAGCTGCGCCAGATCAAAAGCGAACTGCCTGAGGCCGTGCGGGACAAAGTGCAGATTGTGCTGGTCAGCGTCGACCCTAACCGCGATACACCCAAGCAGCTCAAGCAATACCTGGGCTATTTCGATCCGCAGTTTGTGGGCCTGACACCAAGATCTATTGAGGAACTGCAAACCGTGGCGAATGCGCTGAGCATTCCGTTTATCCCGGCGGACACCAGCAAACCGGGTTACACCGTTGATCACAGCGGCAATTTGGCGCTGATCGGGCCGGACGGCACACAGCGAGGGTTTATCCGCGCACCGCTCAACACACAGAAAATGGTCGACCAATTGCCGGAGTTGGTGAAGCGAAAATAAAGGAGAGAACTGTAGTCGCTGCCGCAGGCAGCGACTACAAGGCAATGCTTAGAACGCGGGAACGATAGCGCCTTTGTATTTCTCGTTAATGAACGCTTTCACTTCCGGGCTGTGCAGTGCGGCAACCAGCTTTTTCATGGCATCCGAATCTTTGTCATCCGGGCGCGCCACCAGAATATTCACGTAAGGCGAATCGCTGCCTTCGATGACCAGCGCATCTTTCTTCGGATCAAGCTTGGCTTCCAGCGCGTAGTTGGTGTTGATCAGCGCCAGATCGACCTGGGTCAGCACGCGTGGGATGGTGGCCGCTTCCAGCTCGCGAAACTTCAGGTTTTTAGTGTTTGCATTGATGTCTTTGACGGTGGACAGGATATTGGTCGAGTCCTTGAGCTTGATCAGACCGGCTTTGTCCAGCAACAGCAAGGCACGACCGCCGTTGGTGGCGTCGTTCGGGATCACAACCGTGGCGCCGTCAGGCAGATCGTCCAGTTTCTTGTATTTGCTGGAGTAAGCACCCAGCGGCTCAAGGTGAACAGCTGCAACGCTGATCAGGTTTGTACCCTTGGCTTTGTTGAACTCGGTCAGGTACGGCTGGTGCTGGAAGAAGTTAGCGTCCAGACGCTTTTCGGCCACTTGTACGTTGGGCTGAATATAGTCGGTGAATACCTTAACTTTCAGGTCCACGCCTTCTTTGGCCAGCGCAGGTTTCACGAACTCCAGGATCTCAGCGTGAGGTACCGGGGAAGCGGCGACCGTCAGCGTGTCAGCGGCATGAACTGAAAACGCCGCAACAGCGGCCACAGCAGCAATTAACTTCTTCATTCAGCAACTCCTTATGAACACCTGATTTCAGGCGCCTGCCAGCACGGGGCTGGCGGTTACGTTTATTAACGATAGGTCGCGCTTATTTGCGCGAAAAGTGCACTACCAGTCGATCGCCAACGGTTTGCAGAATCTGCACCAGAATCAGCAGCAGCACTACCGTGACTATCATTACGTCAGTCTGGAAGCGTTGATAGCCGAAGCGAATGGCCAGATCACCCAGCCCCCCTGCGCCGACCACGCCCGCCATGGCGGTGTAACCCACCAAGGTAATGGCCGTGACGGTAATCGCCGCATAAATGCCGGGGCGCGCTTCAGGCAACAAAGCACTGGTAATAATCTGACGCGTGCTCGCGCCCATAGCCTGCGTGGCTTCAATGATGCCGCGGTCCACTTCACGCAGTGCCGTCTCTACCAGACGGGCGAAGAAGGGTGTCGCGCCCACTACCAACGGTGGAATGGCACCGGCAACGCCCAGCGAGGTGCCGGTAATCAATACCGTCAGCGGGATCATCACAATCAGCAGGATGATGAACGGCAACGATCGCAGAATATTGACCACCAGCGACAGCACCGAATACACGGCCTTTTGCTCGAACAATTGGCGCGGGCTACACAGAAACAGCAGCACGCCCAACGGCAGACCGAGCAGGATGGTGAACAGCAGCGAGCCGCCGAGCATCATCAAGGTGTCACCCGTGGCCAGCCAGATTTCAAGCCAGTCAATATTGGCGAAGAAGCTCAATAGGGATTCCATTAGCGCAGCACCTCCATATGAACGTCAGCCGCTGTGAAGCGCGCAAAAGCGGCCTCCATGTCGCCACCGGTGATGGCGAGGGTCAGTTGCCCATAAGGGGTGTCTTTGATGCGGTCGATGCGGCCAGCCAAAATGCTGTAGTCCACGCCTGTTTCGCGAGCAATCGTACCCAGCAACGGTGCGTAGGTGGCTTCGCCCTGGAAAGTAAGGCGCACGATGCGACCCGGTACATGGGCAAAATCGTCGCGCTGCTCACTTTCGTCGATTTGTTCATCTTCCTGCACGAAACGCTTGGTCGTCGGGTGGGTAGGGTGCAAGAACACTTGCGACACCGGGCCTTGCTCGACGATCACGCCCGCGTCCATCACCGCCACTTCATCGCACACACGACGGATCACATCCATTTCATGGGTGATCAGCACAATGGTCAACTTCAGCTCGCGATTGATCTCAGCCAGCAGTTGCAACACAGAGGCCGTAGTTTGCGGGTCGAGGGCACTGGTGGCCTCGTCGCACAGCAACACTTTGGGCTTGGTGGCCAACGCACGGGCAATGCCCACGCGCTGTTTTTGACCGCCTGACAGCTGCGCCGGGTATTTCTTGGCATGGTCGGACAAACCCACTCGCGCCAGCAACTCAGCCACGCGCGCATCAATGGCGCTGCGGGACAACTCACCGGCCAGCATCAAAGGCATCGCGACGTTATCAGCCACGGTCTTGGACGCCAGCAGGTTGAAGTGCTGGAAGATCATGCCCACTTGCTGGCGAAAGCGTCGCAGGCCGTTGGCATCCATCGCTGTCACGTCTTCGTTGTCGACAATGATTTGCCCGCCGCTCGGCGTTTCGAGGCGGTTGATCAGGCGCAGCAGGGTACTTTTACCCGCGCCGGAGTGGCCAATCAGGCCAAATACCTGGCCGCTCTCAACACGCAATGTCGTGGAGTGCAGCGCGGGAATGTCCTTACCGGCGACCCGGTAAGTTTTATGAACGTTATGGAACTCAATCACGTAGCGAACCTTGTGGGGCGCGAAAATAGAAGTCAGCGGTTAGCCGGGCGCGCATTTTAGCCTGTCCGTATAGAGGTTCTTAGCATTTATTTGCGCTCGAACCTTTGATTTAGCAATAAGACGACTAAAGGTCAGAAAAAAGGAACGACGTCAGACGCCATCAGTCACTAGTTCAGCCACTCGCATCCCGCCTCGGGATATTTGTCTACAAAGCCCAAACCGTGGGGCTTTCGCCAACAAGGAGTTATGTCTGATGAGCAGCAAAAAACCGTCTTCCGGGAAGAGCCAAATGGCCGGAACCGACACCCTGGATCGTAGTAACACCAACGTCAAACTCGACAGCCTCGAAACCTTTCGTGACGACGCAACCGATCAAGCGCTGCGAACCAATCAGGGGGTGAAAATTGCTGATAACCAAAACACCCTGAAAGTCGGTGCTCGCGGCCCGTCGTTGCTGGAAGATTTCATCATGCGTGAAAAAATCACGCATTTTGACCACGAACGTATTCCAGAGCGCATCGTGCATGCCCGGGGTACGGGGGCGCACGGCTACTTTGAGACCTATAAATCCCACAGCGCGCTGACCAAAGCCGGTTTCCTGCAAGATCCGGGCAAGAAAACGCCCGTGTTCGTACGCTTTTCGACAGTACAAGGCCCTCGGGGCTCCGGCGATACGGTGCGGGATGTTCGCGGGTTTGCCGTCAAGTTTTTCACCGACGAAGGCAACTTCGATCTGGTGGGCAACAATATGCCGGTATTTTTCATTCAGGATGCGATTAAGTTTCCCGACTTCGTACACGCGGTCAAACCAGAGCCCCATAACGAAATCCCCACCGGTGGCTCTGCCCACGACACTTTCTGGGATTTTGTATCGCTGGTACCCGAGTCGGCGCACATGGTGATTTGGGCCATGTCTGACCGCGCCATTCCTAAAAGCCTACGCAGCATGCAAGGTTTCGGCGTACACACCTTTCGGCTGATCAATGCTGAGGGCAAGTCGAACTTCGTCAAATTCCATTGGCGTCCAAGTGCGGGCACCTGCTCGCTAGTGTGGGACGAAGCGCAAAAACTGGCAGGCAAAGACACCGATTACCATCGCCGAGATCTGTGGGAGTCGATTGAAACTGGCGATTATCCTGAATGGGAGTTCGGCGTTCAGATCATTTCGGAGGAAGACGAGCACAAATTCGACTTCGACATTCTTGATCCGACCAAGTTGATCCCCGAGGAACTGGTACCGATCACTCCGCTGGGCAAGATGGTGCTCAACCGCAATCCCGATAACTTCTTCGCAGAGACTGAACAGGTCGCTTTTTGTCCGGGGCATATCGTGCCGGGTATCGACTTCTCCAATGATCCGCTGCTGCAAGGTCGTCTGTTCTCGTATACCGATACGCAGATCAGCCGTTTGGGTGGGCCGAACTTCCACGAAATCCCGATCAACCGGCCTGTTGCGCCTTTTCACAACAACCAGCGTGATGCCCAGCATCGCAGCACGATTCATAAGGGCCGTGCGTCCTACGAGCCTAACTCCATTGATGGCGGCTGGCCGAAAGAAACACCACCTGCCGCTAAGGACGGGGGGTTTGAAAGCTACCCGGAACGCATCGACGCCAACAAGATTCGTCAACGCAGCGACTCGTTCAGCGATCACTTCTCTCAGGCCCGGCTGTTTTTCCACAGCATGAGCAAGCACGAGCAAGAACACATCATCGCGGCCTACAGCTTTGAACTGGGCAAAGTCGAGCGTGAACACATTCGCGCACGGCAGGTGAACGAGATTTTGGCCAATATCGACCTTGAGCTGGCCAAGCGTGTTGCCGAAAACCTGGGCTTGCCCGCACCGAAAGCCGGCACAGTCACTGCGCGCAAGGTCTCCGTGACCGAATCGCCGGCGCTGAGCCAAGCCAACCTGCTGCCGGGAAACATCAAGACGCGCAAGGTGGCGATTCTGGCCGCTAACGGTGTTGATGGTCAGGCTATCGAAGCGCTCAAACAGGCCCTGGCCGCTGAAGGTGCGCACGCCAAATTGCTGGGGCCGACTTCAGCACCGGTAAAAACGGCTGATGGCAAATTGTTGCCGGTGGATGCCTCGATGGAGGGCATGCCGTCAGTGGTTTTTGACGCGGTGTACGTGCCAGGTGGCGCGGCGTCGATCAAGGCATTGAGTGGCGACGGGGTAGCGCTGCATTACGTGCTTGAAGCCTATAAGCACCTAAAAGCCATTGCGTTGCACGGGGACGCTAAACAGCTGCTGGATGTACTGCATCTGCAGGCAGATGAGGGGTTGTTGGCGATCAAGGATGCCAAGGATCTGAAAGCTTTCTTTGCCGCAATTGCACAGCATCGCGTATGGGCGCGGGAGCCTAAGGCCAAGGCCATTCCAGCCTAAGTAACAAAAAAACCCGTAGCCGATGAAGACGGCTACGGGTTTTTGAGATGAGCAATATTACGGTTTGCTGGGAATCAGCACCATTTGCGCAGGCACATGGCGAATGATCTGGCGGTCCAGCTTGAGATCAAACTGCGGGTCCAACTTTTTAACTCGCTTGCTGATCAACGTTGCAAGCCACGGGTAGTCGGCAGTACGGGGTACTTGCAAGGTTACAGCGCACTGATAGTTGACGATGTCTTGCGCGATCAAGTCCAGTTGATGGCGAAGTTTCTTAATATCGGCGATGTTCAATGCCACGGTGGTGCTTTCAGCGGCAGGGTCAAGCACCTTGGCCGGTGGCCGCGCTTCGGCGGCTTTAAGTGCTGCCTCGGCTTCATCCAGCTCAGCTTTACGGGCATGGGCAATGGCGCTATTAACACCACTGGTCAGCGCCGGTGCTTTGGGCATTAACGTACGGGCACGGCTAAGGGCCGTGGCTGCGGCGTTGACGTCACCTTTTTGCAGGAAGATCTGGCTGCGTTGCAGGTAGGCCTCAGCCAGCTGACGCTGATACTGCACCCACTGAGGATCGTCCGGCGACTGCGCTTGCAAGGCAGCCAGCTCATCTTCGGCAGTCGCCAGTTCACTGCTGGCCAGGTTTTGCTCCAGCTGTGCGATGGCCGCAGCACGCTGTTGCTGCGCGAGCTGGTCGGCAGTCGGTGTGCTTTGGCAGGCCCCCAGCAGCAAGGAAAATGCGGCAAGGAGCAAATAACGGGAGTTAAACAGCTTCATTCCTGCGGCTCTCTAAGTGCGCAAAAAACGAGCAAGTCTACACCCCTCGACGGGGCAGAACAAAACTCAGCAAAAACAGTGCAGCGGCACACACCACAATCGATGGCCCCGCAGGTGTGTCTTTGAACCATGACAGCGCAAGGCCACCACCCACGGCCATCATGCCCAGTACGCTCGCCCCCAAGGCCATCTGCTCAGGGGAGCGGGCGTGCCGTTGGGCCGCAGCCGCCGGAATGATCAGCAGCGAAGTGATCAGCAACACACCGACAATCTTCATGGCCACGGCAATCACAATGGCGATCAACAGCATCAGCGCCAAACGAAGTGCCGCTACCGGCAGACCTTCAACAGTCGCCAGCTCTTCATGCACGGTAATGGCCAGCAAGGGACGCCAGAGCGCCACCAAGACTGCCAGAACCACCACACTGCCACCGATGATCCACATCAAATCATTAGGGCTGATGGCCAAAAGATCGCCAAACAAGTATGCCATCAGGTCGATCCGTACTTCATGCATGAAGCTTAGTACGACCAGTCCGAGGGACAAGGTGCTGGGTGCGAGAATTCCGAGCAAGGTGTCAGAAGCCAAAGGCTGGCGCTGTTGCAGGGTGACTAATATCACGGCCAGCAAAAGACAGCCAACGGTAACGGCAATGGTCGGGCTTACATCCAGCAAAAAGCCCATCGCCACGCCGAGCAAAGCAGCGTGGGACAGTGTGTCGCCGAAATAAGCCATTCGTCGCCACACCACAAATGAGCCCAAGGGGCCCGCAACAATCGCCAAAGCCAAGCCTGCCAGCAGGGCGTACAACAGAAAATCAGCCATGCTTGCAGCCTTCTCCATGAACGTGGGCGGACGCCGTCGGGGCGTCTTCGCTGACCACCGAGCCATGCAAATCATGGGCGTGGTCGTGATGGTGATGATAAATCGCCAGGCTTTGCGCGTTTTTACCGAACAGTTCCACGAATGCAGGGTCATTGCTGACTTGCTCGGGATGACCCGAGCAGCACACGTGGCGATTAAGGCATACCACCTGATCGGTGGTGCTCATCACCAAATGCAAGTCATGAGACACCATCAGCACACCGCAGCCATGGCGGTCGCGAAGGCGGGTAATCAAGCTGTACAGCTCGGCCTGACCCGCCACATCCACCCCCTGAACGGGCTCGTCCAGCACCAACAGTTCAGGCTTGCGCAGCAATGCTCGCGCCAGCAAAACGCGCTGCATTTCGCCACCAGAAACACTTTGCACCGGGCTGTCGATGACCTTTTCGGCGCCGACTTCTTTCAGCGCAGCCAATGCTTGAGCCCGATCAACCCCCGGCACCAAACGCAAAAAACGCAGCACCGACAAAGGCAGCGTCGGATCGACATGCAGTTTTTGCGGCATATACCCCACGCGGAGCTTGGGCTTGCGCCATACGCTACCGCTGGTCGGTTTTAGCAGCCCCAGAACGGCTTTGACCAATGTGGTTTTGCCTGCCCCATTCGGGCCGATCAACGTCACGATCTGCCCCGGTTCAACGCTTAACTCAATATCATCAAGTACGTTTTGCCCGGCGAAGGTCACGCAAACCTGTTGCAGATGAATCAATGCAGCGCTCATCAGGCCTCCCGGCAACCCGAACACAACCCCACCACTTCCACAGTTTGGGTTTCGACAGTAAAGCCGACATCTCGTGCACTGTGGATGATTGCGTCGCTGATGGACTTTTGCTCAAGCTCAATGGCGGCATGACAGTTACGACAAATCAGGAACTGGCCCTGATGCGCGTGCTCTGGATGACTGCACCCCATAAAGGCATTAAGCGAAGCAATGCGATGAACCAGGCCGTTTTCCAGCAGGAAATCCAGCGCCCGATAAACAGTCGGAGGCGCTGCACGACGACCATCCTGCTCGCTAAGCACGGCCAAAATGTCGTAGGCACCCAACGGCTTGTGGCTTTGCCAGACCAGTTCCAGCACGCGACGACGCAAAGCGGTCAGGCGCAGCCCTTTCTGTGCACATAGAGCATCCGCTTCAGACAAGGCGCTGTGCACACAGTGGGAATGATCATGGGGACGACTGGCAAGGGGGGTAGTAGGCATGGGCGGCGACGATTTCCGAGAGAGACGTTATTATGTTACCTGTTTAAACCACTCTGAGTGATCATCGTGCCCCGTCTTTTTGCGATATTTATTGCTTTGTCCGCCAGTTTACTGGTGGTTAGCCCGGCTCAGGCCCAGGTGACCGTGCTCACCAGCATCAAGCCTTTGCAGCTGATAGCCGCAGCAGTACAAGAGGGTGTGGGTCAGCCAGAAGTGCTGCTGCCGCCTAATGCGTCGCCGCATAACTACGCGCTGCGTCCATCCGACGTACGGCGCGTGCAAGATGCCGACTTGCTCTACTGGATCGGCCCGGACATGGAAGGATTCCTGCCGCGCGTTATCAAAACGCGTACAAAACCCTCGGTCTCCGTGCAAACCCTGCCAGAGCTCAAGCTTCGTCACTTTGCCGAAGATAGCCATTCGCACGCAGAAGATGCAGCCGAACATGACCACGATCATCGTCCGGGCACTCTGGATGCGCACTTGTGGTTGGCACCCGACAATGCCCGTGTGATCGCAGCAAAGATGGCTGCCGATCTGAGCCAGCAAGACCCGGCCAACGCCGCCAAATACCAAAGCAATCTGAAGGCTTTCAATCAGCGCCTGGATGCTCTGGATGCGCGCCTCAGAACCCGTTTGGCCGGGATTGCCGGCAAACCGTTCTTTGTCTTCCATGAGGGCTACGACTACTTCGAAAGCGCCTACGGCCTTCAACATGCAGGCACGTTTAGCGTGGCGTCAGAAGTACAGCCGGGGGCCCAGCACGTAGCGGCCATGCGTAAGCGATTGCAAGAAGCGGGCAAGACCTGCGTGTTCAGTGACCCGCCATTGCGCCCGCGTCTGGCTGAAACCCTGACCGCCGGCCTGCCGGTGAAGTTGGCGGAGCTTGATGCATTGGGGGGCTACACCGAGGCCACCGCACAAGGTTACGAACACTTGCTGGAAAAACTGGGCAACGACTTGGCGGGCTGCCTGGAAAGCTTGTAATACCCCGTAGCCGCTTCCATACGGACAGCAAAGGTCCTGCAGCCCTTATCGCAGCCTGCGGCAGCGGCTACACCGCCTGGGTTTACAGCGCAAACGGCAGTTGAATCTTGACTGCCTGATGCGCCGCCAAACGTGTTTCAAACTCTCGCGGATCATGTATCAGCACATCCTGACCGGCAAACGTATGCGCGGCGATCAGGCGTGACAGCCAGAAGCGAACGCAGGCCACGCGCAGCATTGTTGGCCACAGTTCGGCTTCACTGGCGGTGAACGGACGCAGCGCTGCATAAGCGCCCAGCAGGGCGCGGGCTCGCGGCGCATCGATCTGGCCGTGTTCATCGGCGCACCAGTCATTCAGCGCAATCGCGACGTCGTACAGCATCGGCCCGGAACAGGCGTTGTAAAAGTCGATCAGGCCGGTGAGATGCGTCCCTTCGAACATCGCATTATCGCGAAACAGGTCGCCGTGCAGGTTGGCTCGGGGCAGGGCCATGATCTGTGCTTGGCGAGCGGTAATTTCGTCCAGCGCCTTTTGCAGCAGCTCAGCGGCCGCAGGCTCCAGATCGGCTTTGAGCGCCGGGCCTTCGGCCAGCATCCAGTCCAGTCCTCGATCCGTTTTGCGCTCCAGCACATTGTCACGCGTAGCCAGATGCAAATGCCCCAGCAGCTCGCCCACCTGTGCGCAATGCTGCGCATTGGCGTCGCGAATGTGCTTGCCCGCCAGGCGCGGCTGCAGCAATGCCGGTTTGCCTTTGAGTTCGCGCAAAGCCTGACCGTCCACGGTGCGCAACGCGAAAGGTACTGGCAGGTCAGCGTCATGCAGCACGTCCAGCAGCTCAATAAAGAACGGCATCTCTTTGACTGGCCCGCGCTCAACCAGTGTCAGAACATACTCACCCTGCTCAAGGCTGATGAAATAGTTGGTGTTTTCGCTACCCGCGGCAATCCCCTGAAAATCGAGCAGGCGGCCGAGATTGTAAGGCGCAAGGAAGGTTTCCAACTCAGGACGAGTCAGTGGCGTGAATACAGACATGATTTAGATTGCCAGTACGGGCGCCGCGTTAAGGCGGCGCCAATTAAAGTTAAGACGCTACTTCCATTCGAAGATTTTCCACGAAGGAATCAGCATATCCGGCTGGTCGGAACGGATGAAATTGGCATCAGTACCATCAGCACGCACTAAAAAGTACGGCGGCGCTCCTTTTGGGGTGACCTTGATGGCATATAGGAAACCGTTTTGACGGTATTCCTGAATGGTTTTATCGCCTTCCGTGCGAATCGTGACTTCTGGATCATCGGCTGCAAAGGTTAACAGCGGAGTGAGTGCAAACAAACCGGTCAGCATCAGTCGATTAAGTGTACGCATGATAACCTTGTCCCTTTGTCGTCATTGGTCCGGACATTCTAGCGCCGGACTCGCCGAAAAGGTTGATCCTGCTCATGAGCCAAGCACCCCTCGTCCTGGTGGACGGTTCTTCATATCTCTACCGCGCTTTCCACGCGCTGCCGCCGCTGACTACCTCCAAGGGTATGCCGACGGGTGCCGTGAAGGGCGTGTTGAACATGCTCAAAAGCCTGCGCAAACAGTACCCGGACAGCCCGTTCGCCGTGGTTTTCGATGCCAAGGGCGGGACATTTCGTGATGACATGTACGCCGAATATAAAGCCAATCGCCCAAGCATGCCTGATGACATGCGGGTTCAGATCGAGCCTTTGCACGCCAGCGTGATCGCGCTGGGCTTCCCGTTGTTGTGCGTTGAAGGCGTTGAGGCTGATGACGTCATCGGCACACTCGCCCGCAGCAGCGCTGCCGCAGACCGCCCGGTAGTGATCTCGACCGGCGACAAGGACATGGCGCAACTGGTCGATGGCCACATCACGCTGGTCAACACCATGACCGGCAGCACGATGGACGTTGAAGGCGTCAAAGAGAAATTTGGCGTCTCACCTGAGCAAATCATCGATTACCTCGCCTTGATGGGCGACTCGTCGGATAACATTCCGGGCGTCCCGGGCATTGGCCCAAAGACCGCGTCTGGCTTGCTGGTGGGCGTCGGTGGTGGCCTGGTGGACCTGTACGAAAAACTCGATATCGTGCCGACCTTGCCAATCCGCGGCGCTAAAAACCTGCCAGCCAAACTCGAAGAGCACCGCGAAATGGCCTTTCTGTCGTATCAACTGGCGACGATCAAAATTGATGTGCCACTGGATATCGGCCTGGAAGACTTGCACCTCAAAGAGCCCGACTGCGAAAAACTGATCGAGTTGTACACCGAGCTGGAATTCAAAAGCTGGATTGCTGAAGTCGAGCGTGAGGCCAAGCGTGCCGGTCAGGTGATCGTTCAAGAAGCGCCTGCGGCCCCGACTGAGGCGCAAACCCAGTACGAAACCATCCTTGATCAAGCGCGCTTTGAGGTCTGGCTCAAGAAGCTCAGTGACGCCACGCTGATTGCTTTCGATACCGAAACGACCGGACTGGATGCCCAGCAAGCGCAATTGGTCGGCTTGTCTTTTGCCGTGAAGCCGGGTGAAGCGGCCTATATTCCGTTGACCCACTCTTATATGGGTGTGCCGGAACAACTCGACCGCGACACCGTGCTGCGCGCACTCAAACCGATCCTGGAAGATCCGCGCAAAGCCAAGGTCGGTCAGCACGCCAAGTTCGACATTAATATTCTGGCCAACTGCGCCATTGGCGGTGATCAGGCATGCGGCATTATGGTGCAGGGCGTTGCCTACGACACCATGCTCGAATCCTACGTGCTCGACTCGACAGCCACGCGACACGACATGGACAGCCTGGCGCTCAAATACCTGGGCCATGGCACCACCAGCTTTCAGGACATTGCCGGCAAAGGTGCCAAGCAGCTGACCTTTGACCAGATTTCACTGGAGCAGGCAGGCCCGTACGCGGCTGAAGATGCTGATGTCACCCTGCGTCTGCACCACGTATTGCATGAAAAGCTGACCGCAATTCCAAGCCTGAACACTGTTCTGACCGAAATCGAGATGCCGCTGGTGCCCGTGCTGGCGCGTATCGAGCGTCAGGGAGCGCTGGTGGATGCCAACCTGCTGGGCATTCAGAGCGTTGAACTGGGCGATAAGATGGTCGCTCTGGAACGTGAGGCTTTTGCCATTGCCGGCGAAGAATTCAACCTCAGCTCACCCAAGCAATTGGGTGTGATCCTGTACGAGAAGTTGGGGCTGCCAATCCTCAGCAAGACCGCCAAGGGTCAACCGTCTACCGCTGAAGCGGTGCTGGCTGAACTGGCCGAGCAAGACTACCCGCTGCCCAAGGTGCTGATGCAGTACCGCTCTATGAGCAAGCTGAAAAGCACTTACACCGACCGATTGCCAGAGCAGATTAATCCGCGCACAGGCCGGATTCACACGTCTTACCATCAGGCCGTCACAGCGACCGGTCGCTTGTCCTCCAGCGATCCAAACTTGCAGAACATTCCGATTCGTACGGCGGAAGGACGCCGGATTCGCCAGGCGTTCATAGCCCCTAAAGGCTACAAATTGCTGGCGGCGGACTACTCGCAAATCGAACTGCGGATTATGGCGCATTTAGCCAAGGATGCCGGCTTACTGAACGCCTTCCGTAATAACCTGGACGTGCACAGTGCGACGGCCGCTGAGGTTTTTGGTGTTGAACTCAGTGATGTCACCACTGATCAGCGCCGCAGCGCCAAGGCCATTAACTTTGGCTTGATCTATGGCATGAGCGCGTTTGGCCTGGCCAAGCAGATTGGCGTCGACCGTAAACAGTCACAAGCCTATATCGACCGTTATTTCGCTCGGTATCCGGGTGTACTGGACTACATGGAGCGCACGCGCACCCAAGCCGCCGAGCAGGGTTATGTCGAGACTATCTTTGGCCGCCGCTTATACCTGCCAGAGATCAACGCAAAAAACCCGGCGCTGCGCAAAGGTGCGGAACGTACCGCAATCAACGCTCCGATGCAGGGCACTGCGGCCGACATCATCAAGAAAGCCATGGTGTCTGTGGATAACTGGCTGACGGCCTCGGGCATTGATGCCCGCGTTATCTTGCAAGTACACGATGAATTGGTACTGGAAGTGCGTGAAGACTTGGTCGACCAAGTACGCGAAGAAGTACGTAGCCACATGAGCAAAGCGGCGACACTGGATGTACCGCTGGTGGTTGAAGTGGGCGTGGGCAACAACTGGGATGAGGCGCACTAAGCCGAATTCGTTTTTGCGCGAGCCTTGTTGACACTCTGTTGCCGCTCAATCGGCAGCAGAGTATCAACCCACTATTCTTTTGGCTTTTTGAACACGTAAAAAAGATTCGGCTCACTCACTACATAAACCGTTCCTTCTTCGTCCATCGCAACGCCCTCAGCCTGGGGCACTGATTTCTCCAGGCCATGCCTGCCTTTTTTAAGCGACAGCGTGCTGACTGGTCGCCCGTCCAGATTTAGCTCCAGTAACAGCTTGGACTCATCTGATAACGCCAATAAATGCCCACTGCGCTCATCGAACTGCAGACTCGACAAGTCCCGCACAAACAATCGTGCATCTCGTCGTGGATTGCTCACCACATGGGTCGCATAAGGCTGTTGGGGGTTGTCATGAGGGAAGCCCCGCACTTCGTATATCAGCATCGGGTCGCGTTCTTTGGCCACGAATAAACGCTTGCCCGCCGAGTCATATGCCAACCCTTCAAACCCTTTATTGCCAGAGGGGTTAATCCCCAACGTCAATTGTTCGGCTTGGGCCGCATCAAGGGTGTGGGTGTTGTCGTCAATGGTCACTTTGATTAGCCGCTGTTGACGCTCGTCGGTAATGACATAGGTGTTGGAACCAATGAACTCCACAGCCTCAGCATCACCAAAACCGACCAATCCGATACGGCGTAACACCCGACCATCAAGGGACAGCTCCACCAGTTCACTTTTCTGGTTGGTGACGGTAAATAGGCTTTTTCGCAGCGGGTCATAAGTCAAAGCGGACACATCGTCCTCAAGGCCATCAATTTTCTTGCCTTGTATGACGGCACGGTAGTCACCCAAATTGATCGCCGAAGCATCTGTGGACTGCCACAGCAGGCTGATTTGAAACCACGTACGTTCGAATAGACGAAAATGTTGCGCGACGAAGCCGGCAACCAACATGGCCACCAGCATGAGACAAAGAACCAGAGGACGTGGACGGCGCATGGGGGTCGAACTCTTAAATCAGATCAGAGGCGATAAATATCACGATAGCCTGAATTCAACCTTAAACCTTCAAAGCCAACCTGTAACACCAACTACTTGGCCTTCTTTTCGAAGCGATAAAACAGATTGGGCTCGCTCACCATATACAAGGTGCCATGCTCATCAATCGCCACGCCTTCAGCGCGGGGGATAGTGTCTTTCAAACCATTGAAACCGCGCAGCAACGTCATGAAACTCACCTGCTCGCCCAGCTCATCAAGCTCCAGCAACATATGAGAGTCGGCCGACAGCACCAGCATGTGGCCGGTTCGCGGGTCAACGCTCAACGCTGAAAGATTGCGCAGGTCCAGTTCATCGCTGGGTACTTTCTGCTTTTCTCCGGTAAGTACCTGGCTGCCATTGCTTTTCCAGACAAACAATTGCGGCGGTCGCTCTTCACCGAGGACTAACTGCTGGCGTCGCGGATCCCAGGCAACGGCCTCAAAGGCTTTGTTCTGGTTTTTCGAAGGGCCTAAATCGTACTTGGGGAAATCATCAATATTCAACGCCGTGGTGTTCGCATCGACCTTAACGATGCTCAGCATGTGCTCACGCTCATCGACAATGGCCAGCAGACCGTTTTCCATGACCGTTAAACCTTCAGGGTTACTCCAACCCACCAAAGGCATTTTACGGAGCACCTCACCGTCTAGGGTCAACTCCACCAGAAACGGGTTTTTACCCATGACTGAAAACAGGGTTTTAGTCAGCGGGTTATATGCCAGATCAGACGCCTCGTCTTTTTCCATGCCCGGCAACGGTTTGGCATCAATCACCGCGACATAGTCAGGCAACCACACGCTTTCATTTTGCTCTGAAGTGCTTTCAAAGCGCTCAAGTACCCACAACGCTCCACGGTCATCCCAATGCATGAAGAACGCTACCCCGTAGAGCAGTGCACCCAACAAAAAAAGCCAGTGATACCAACGCAGGCTAGAGCGCATGGATCGGCGCACGGGAGGGGTTTGCTGTGGGTTTGCGGCCATTTGAATGATCATCCGGAAAATGAGACAACTACTGAGTACTCATAGCGGGCAGCGCTGCTCGCGTACGTATTATGCCGATCAAAATGTGAAATAAATCGTAAAAGCTCAATGCCCAAAGCCGGAGCGGCTTTTGAGGGCGATCTAAAGCAACACAGGCAAAACGCATCGACTGCTCAGTTTAAGGCCGCACTGTACTTCTATCAGTTACAGATTTTGCATCTAGATATATATCGTTTATTTATTTACGTTTTCTCCACACCAAAAACCAAAAGCACTAAGCCAGTAGGAATCGTCTGAATCAAACGACGACATTTATATTCATTCCTTCCCGGCTTGACACTCATGCAAAGAGCCTCTTATCTAATAAGCACAACTGGCCAAACTGTATCAAGAACATTTAATCAGCACTTAATAGCTGCTCGCCCGGCACAAGATCTAAATGATCGCACCGGGCGACACTCACCTTCTTCACACCTTGTGAACCCTGTACAGGCGTGGCCCGTTACCCATCAGCACGACAGGAACTCAAAACAATGCCCTTCACGTCCCATGCCAATAAATTAGCCGCACCGACTCTTTCCACTCCTGGAAAAAACACTATTTGTGCCCGCGCAGCAGAACAATTATTTATTCACATAACACCGTATATAAATATGGAGGAAGGGGATTTAATCGAACTCTTCTGGGACGGTTGTTATGTAACCTCGCAACAAATTTCCAAGAGTGATATAGGTCAGCCTCTGGCTCTTAGAGTGCCCGAAAGTTTCATTCAAAACGGTACAGCGCGTCTTTATTATCGCGTCATGCATATAGGCAGTAGCCCGGCTTTATCTGCTCAACTTAAAGTGCTGATTAAGCTCGATTGCCCCGGCGGGCATGCCATCGGCGAAGAAAATCAGGGGTTGGCGCCTTTGATGATCCCGGAACCCATTCAGCGCTATGGGGTAAATCCCAGCCAGATGAAGCGCGGGGTACCCGTTAGCATTGAACCCTACCGCAACATGGCCGTTGACGATGAAATCACCTTGCTATGGGGTGATGTGCGCATGGACCTGCCCAAACTACGCAAGGCCGATGTTGACCAGCCCATCAGCGTATTCGTGCCGCCGAATATCATTCAAGAGGCCGGGGAAGACCCAAAACTTGAAGTCACCTACTGTGTGATTGACCGCGTGGGCAATAACTCACGCTGGGCCCCCGCACGAACGCTCAAAATCGGTGCCAATAAATACTATGTGAACCCCGCACCGCGCGAAGTCTTGTATGCAGCAGAGCCGCGACCTAATTGGCGTAGTTAAGCCCATAACTATTCATCTATGCATATTCCTAAAAGTTAGTTCTTTTAATTTTTATAATCACTTAGGGTATATACACCGGGCCACCGGACTCTCTTGCTTTGTATCCGCGCCGCGAAAGCGGCGCTCCAGTAAACGTGAGGTAGGTATGGCCCGTAAAACAATCACCCTTGTGCATAACGCCAGGGCATTGAGTGCAGCCAAGGAGCGGTACTAATGTCCAACTTGGCCGATGCACATCTGCAAAGCGACCTGGATGTCGCACCCTTGTTGCTCGAAGCGCATCACCTGCGCACAGACAACGATGCCCTTCAAGCGGCTCATGAACTGGCAAGCGCCGCACGTGAGCAAGCAGGCAAGCGGGATCAGCAGCGAAAGCTACCGTGGTCTCTGATCGAACAATTCACCCGCAGCGGCCTGGGCAGTATTTCCATTCCCCGCGAATTTGGCGGACTACAGGTTTCGTTCGTCACCTTGGCCGAAGTGTTTGCCATCATCTCGGCAGCCGACCCGGCGCTGGGGCAAATTCCTCAAAATCAGGTGGGTATTCTCAATCTGATTGCCAGCACCGCCACCCAAACGCAAAAAGAACAGCTTTTCAGCCACGTTCTCAAAGGTTGGCGAATTGCCAATGCTGGACCGGAGCGGGGCAGCAAAAATACCCTCGATTTAAAAGCACGCATCACCGCCGACGGCGAGGATTTCGTGATCAATGGCCAGAAGTTTTACTCCACGGGTTCGCTGTTCGCTCACTGGATTGCCGTCAAGGCACTCAATGACGACGGCAAGCAAGTGATGGCCTTCGTCCGTCGTGGCACACCGGGCCTGCGCGTGGTGGATGACTGGTCCGGTTTTGGCCAGCGCACCACCGCCAGCGGCACCGTGCTGCTGAACAACGTACGGGTCGATGCTGAGCTGATCATTGATAACTGGCGCCTGAACGAAACCCCAAATATTCAAGGGGCCGTCTCGCAATTGGTTCAGGCAGCCATAGACCTTGGCATCGCTCGTGGCGCCATCGACGACACGTTGAGCTTTGTGCGCGAGCGATCCCGCCCCTGGATTGACGCCAATGTCGAACGCAACAGCGATGACCCTTATGTCATTGCCGACATCGGCAGGTTGAAGATTGAGCTGCATGCCGCCCAAGCGCTGCTGCACAAAGCGGGGCGCGTGCTCGATCAGGTCAGTGCTGCCCCGATTGATGCGCAGGCCGCCGCTCGCGCCTCGATTGCCGTCGCCGAAGCCAAAGTGCTGAGCACCGAATTGTCCCTGCTGGCCAGTGAAAAGCTTTTCGAACTGTCCGGAAGCCGCGCCAGCCTTGCCGAATTCAATCTGGACCGGCACTGGCGTAACGCTCGGGTTCACACCCTCCACGATCCGGTGCGCTGGAAGTATCACGCCATCGGCGCCTATCGCCTCAACGGTACGTTGCCTGCCCGGCATTCCTGGATCTGACCTCGGAGTCCATCCTCATGACACTGATATCCAAACAGGTTCCGGTCATCCGTAGCGATGCCGAGGCCCTGAATGTCGCCCGTGAGCTAGCGGCCTATTTCAAACGCGAAAGCGTTGTTCGTGATCGCGAGAGGCGCTTGCCCCATGACGAGCTCGAACTGTTTTCCCACACAGGCCTGTGGGGCATTACGGTGCCCAAGGCCTACGGCGGCGCTGGCGTCTCCAATGTCACGCTGGCGCAGATCGTGGCGCTGATCGCCGCCGCTGATGCCTCTTTGGGGCAAATCCCGCAAAACCATTTTTATGCACTCGAAGTTCTTCGGGTCAACGGCTCTGAAACGCAAAAAAGCCGGCTTTACGCTGAGGTATTGGCTGGCCAACGCTTCGGCAATGCTCTGGCTGAGTTGGGGACTAAAACTGCACACGAGCGCACCACTCATCTGGTGGCCGCTGAAACCGGTTACCGCATCAATGGACGAAAGTTTTACGCCACCGGGGCGCTCTATGCGCACCGCATCCCGACCTCGGTCGTGGATGACCAAGGCGTGCACCTGTTGGCCTTTGTCAGGCGCGACAACGAAGGGCTAAACGTCATCGACGACTGGAGCGGGTTTGGTCAACGCACCACTGGCAGCGGATCGGTGGTGTTCGACAATGTGTTTGTAGCTCGCGAAGACGTGATCCCTTTTCAGAGTGCTTTCGAACGTCCGACGCCCGTCGGCCCGTTAGCCCAGATTCTGCATGCGGCCATCGATACCGGTATTGCTCGCGCGGCCTTTGAAGATTCACTGCATTTTGTCCGCACTAAAACCCGGCCATGGATCGACGCCACCACCGACATCGCCAGCGAAGACCCCTTGACCCTCAAAAGTTTCGGCCACTTGAGCGTGCGTCTACATGCCGCCGAAGCGCTGCTGGAGCGTGCAGGCGAATACCTCGACACGGCGCAGGCCAACCCCACCGCCAAGACCGTCGCCGAAGCGTCCATCGCCGTCGCTGAAGTGCGTGCTCTGAGCACTGAAATATCTCTGGCCGCCGGTAGCACGCTATTTGAACTGGCCGGTAGCCAGGCGACGCTCGCCGAACACGGCCTGGATCGTCACTGGCGAAACGCCCGTGTGCACACTCTGCATGATCCTGTGCGCTGGAAGTATCACGCCGTGGGCAATTACTACCTCAATGGCGAAAATCCACCGTTGCGGGGGACGATCTGATGAGCAAAAAGAAAATCTTGATCAACGCCTTCAACATGAACTGCATTGGTCATATCAACCACGGCATGTGGACTCACCCACAAGACACGTCCACGCAGTTCAACACGCTGGAGTACTGGACAGAGCTGGCGCAGCTCCTGGAGCGCGGACTATTTGACGGACTTTTTATTGCCGACATCGTGGGCGTGTATGACGTTTATCAACAATCGGTTGATGTTCCGCTCAAAGAGTCCATTCAGTTACCGGTCAACGATCCGCTGTTGCTGGTTTCAGCCATGGCTGCCGTCACCAAAAACCTCGGCTTTGGCCTGACCGCTAACTTGACCTACGAACCTCCCTATTTATTCGCACGCCGCATGTCGACCCTTGACCACCTAAGCCGGGGCCGGGTGGGCTGGAACATTGTTACCGGCTATCTGGACAGCGCCGCCAAGGCCATGGGCCTGACGGAGCAAGTCGAACACGACAGGCGCTACGACCAGGCAGATGAATACCTCGAGGTGCTCTACAAACTGTGGGAAGGAAGCTGGGAAAACGACGCGGTGCTGAATGATCCGGTACAACGCATCTACGCCCAACCCGACAAAGTGCACAAGGTCAAACACGCGGGTGAGTTCTATCAGGTCGAGGGTTATCACTTGTGCGAGCCATCACCTCAACGCACACCCGTGTTGTTTCAAGCAGGCAGCTCAGAACGCGGCCTGACGTTTGCCGGACGCCATGCAGAATGTGTGTTTATCAGCGGTCAAACTAAAGCGGCGACCAAAACTCAGGTCGATAACGTACGCGCCAGCGCTGTCGCGGCGGGCCGTAATCCTGATGACATCAAACTGTTTATGGGCCTTAACGTCATCGTTGCCCCCACCGAAGCAGAAGCCCTGGCCAAGCGCGATGAATACCTGGGTTACGCCAGCGCCGAAGCCGGTGTGGCGCATTTTTCCAGCTCCACCGGCATCGACTTTGCCGACTATGAGCTGGATGAGCCGATCCAGTACGTGAAGAACAACGCCATTCAATCGGCGACCAAAATGTTGCAAAACAACGACTGGACGCGCCGCAAGCTGTTGGAGCAACACGCGCTCGGCGGGCGTTACATGACCCTGGTGGGTTCACCGGAGCAGGTCGCTGACGAACTGGAATCGTGGATTTCGGAAACCGGCCTCGATGGCTTCAATTTGACCCGCATCGTCACGCCACAAAGTTACATCGACTTTATCGACCTGGTGGTGCCTGAGTTACAACGCCGGGGATCCTACAAAACGGCGTACGACACCGGCAGCCTGCGGCAAAAGCTGTTTGTAGAGGGCGACGCACACTTGCCCCAGCGGCATACCGGCGCCGCATTCAGACACCACGCGTAACCCGTTTTAGCACTGACTGGAAACCAACCATGAACAAAAAGCACATCACTTACCCAGTCAAGGCACTGGTTCTGGCACTCGGCTTGTTTAACGGTCTGGCGTTCGCCGATACGGCGCCGCTCAAAGTGGGCACCACGGCGGCCTTTGCCATCCCGCTGGAAACGGCAGTGGCCGAAGCCGATAAACAAGGCCTGAAAGTTGAGTTAGTGGAATTCACCGACTGGATCGCCCCCAACGTCAGTCTCGCCAGCGGCGATATCGACGTGAACTATTTCCAGCACATTCCGTTTCTGGAAAACGCCAACGCTGCCGCTGGCTTTGATCTGGTGCCTTACGCAAAAGGCGTGATCAATAACGTGGGTTTGTATTCAAAAAAATACAAAAGCATTGATGCTTTACCACAAGGCGCCACTGTCGCCATTGCCAACGATCCGATCAACAGTGGCCGCGGATTGCAGCTGCTGGCCAAGGCCGGGCTGATTACCCTCAAACCCGGTGTCGGCTACAAAGCCACTGAAGAAGACATCATCGCCAACCCGAAGAAGCTCAATATCCTCCAGGTGGAAGCCGTACAGCTGGTTCGTGCGTATGACGATGCCGATCTGGTGCAGGGCTATCCGGCCTATATTCGCCTGTCCAAGACCTTTGATGCCGAGTCCGCCTTATTGTTCGATGGCATTGACCACCCCGAATATGTCATTCAGTTCGTCATCCAGCCAAAAAACAAAGACGACCCGCGTTTGGCCAAGTTCATCGATATTTATCAGCACTCGCCCGTAGTCAAAGCCTCGCTGGATAAAACCTACGGCACCCTGTATCAACCAGGCTGGGGAGGTTAACCATGAGTGTGGCTATTGCTCGCGAGCGGCTCGAGCCGCAGCCCGGCGCGAACCTCACCGAGTTGCACCCGCAACTGAGCAGCGCACACGTGCGCTTTATTAACGTGGGCAAAACGTATGAAGGTCGGCAAGGGCCGGTCAACGCCCTCAAAGGCATTGAACTGGCCATTGCGCGCGGTGAAATCTTCGGGATCATTGGCCGGAGCGGGGCGGGTAAATCTTCTTTGATTCGCACCATAAATCGTCTTGAACAGCCCAGCAGCGGCCGGGTGCTGATTGATCAGATCGACATCAGCGACTTCGATGAGAACAAGCTGGTCGCGTTGCGCCGTCAGACCGGCATGATCTTTCAGCACTTCAATCTGATGTCAGCCAAGACGGTATGGCAGAACGTTGAATTACCGCTCAAGGTGGCGGGCGTGCCCAAACTTCAGCGCGAACAGAAAGTGCGCGAGCTGCTCGAACTGGTGGGCTTGCAGGGCAAACACACGGCCTATCCGGCGCAGTTGTCGGGAGGTCAAAAGCAGCGCGTCGGTATTGCAAGGGCTCTGGTGCACGACCCGTCGATTTTGCTCTGTGATGAGGCCACCTCGGCCCTCGACCCGGAAACGACCCAGTCGATTCTCGGCCTGCTGCGTGAAATCAATCAGCGGCTGGGCCTGACCATCATTTTGATTACCCATGAGATGGCGGTTATTCGCGATATTTGCCACCGCGTGGTGGTACTCGAACAAGGACAGATCGTAGAGCAAGGCCCTGTGTGGCAGGTGTTTGGAGACCCACAGCACGCCGTCAGCAAAACCCTGCTCGCACCTTTGCAAGACAGCTTGCCCGAAGCGCTGCACGGGCGCATTACGGCGCAACCGGCTTCGGAAAAGTCGAGTGTGATATTGCGTCTTCGCTTTACTGGCAACCAGACCCAAGAGCCGGATCTAGGGGCGTTATTCAGCGCACTCGGCGGGCAAGTTCGTCTGCTGCACGGTGGCGTTGAACACATTCAAGGGCATGCGCTTGGCCAGCTGTTGCTCAGTGTGAGCAGCACAGCGTTGAGCTCTGAACAATTGCGCCAGCGCGCCGAGCATTGGGCTCAACACGTCGAGGTAGTCGGTTATGGGGTTTGATCGTTTATGGCAAGGGGTGATCGACACCTTTCTGATGGTCGGGGTGTCGTCGCTGATTGCATTGGTTCTAGGCATTCCACTGGCGGTGATCCTGGTCACCAGTGATAAAGGCGGCATTTACCAGGCACCCGCGCTGAATAAAGCACTGGGCGCATTTGTGAATTTATTTCGCTCAATTCCCTTTCTGATTCTGATGGTGGCGTTGATCCCTTTCACCCGCATGATTGTCGGTACTACCTATGGCGTATGGGCGGCCGTTGTTCCACTGACCATCGCCGCAACACCGTTCTTCGCACGCATTGCCGAAGTCAGTCTGCGCGAAGTGGATCACGGTTTGATCGAAGCCGCACAGGCAATGGGCTGCAAACGCCATCACATCATCTGGCATGTGCTGTTGCCTGAAGCGTTGCCGGGCATCGTCGGTGGTTTCACCATTACTCTGGTGACGATGATCAACTCATCAGCCATGGCTGGCGCAATTGGTGCCGGCGGCTTGGGCGACATTGCCTATCGCTACGGTTATCAGCGGTTTGACACGCAAGTCATGCTCACCGTGATCGTTTTGCTGGTGGTGCTGGTCGCCGTGATTCAACTCGGCGGCGACCGTTTAGCCCGGGTACTCAACAAACGTTGACGTATCAGTACCAGCGCGCCTCGCCTGGCGGACGCTTTTTGAAGCGCTTCATGCTCCACATGTACTGGCTCGGATAGGCCCGCACATATTTCTCGACCACTTTGCTCATCGCTGCGCAGGCGGTTGCCGTGTCAGTGCTGTACATCTCTTCTGGTGCGGCCTCCAGAATCACTTTGAAACCTGAGCCGTCGGGCAGGCGCAGGGCGTGCAGGAAAACACCGACTGCTTTACCGCCTGCCAGCATGTTCGGCACAAATTTGCTGGTGAGCGCCATGGTGCCCAGAAAGGGCACAAAAATACCGGCCGATTCGGCGGGTTCCGGGTCAGCCGGAATGCCCACCTGGCCGCCTTTACGCACCTCTTTGATGACACTCAAGATGCCTTCTTTGGTTGACGCCGCGACACGGTTACCTAACTGAACGCGCTGCTTTTGTAGCAGTTCGTCTACCGCCTTGAGCTTGGGCGGGCGGTAAAAAATGATCGGCTTGCACTGGCTGCAATAAAAGTGATTAAGCACTTCCCAGTTGCCCAAGTGACTGGTGATTCCCACCACGCCCTTGCCTGAGGCCAGCGCCTCTTTGAGAACGTCCAGGCCTTCGACTTCGCGCACCAGATCAATTGAACGCTGCGCCGGCCAGATCCATGCGCACGCGCTCTCGGTCAGGCTTTTACCGATGTCTTTAAGGCTTTGCCCGACCAGTTGCTCGCGGGCGACCGGGTCCATTTCCGGAAAGCATTTAGCCAGATTGATGCGCACCACCTCGCGTGAGCGATTGGGCAGCTTCCACATCAGCCAGCCGATGGCTGAGCCGACACGTTGCACGGCGCCCCAAGGCAGCATGGCAAACAATCGTAAAGCCCCGACCAGCAGGGCACCTTTAAACTTTTCCACAGAATAATCTCTCGAAAATACGCGTAGCAGCTGCCGAAGGCTGCGTTCGGTTGCGAAGCAATGGTAAATGCCGAGTCAATGTCACACTGCCGCACGCAGCTTTCGGCAGCTGCTACGGGTTGAGTGTGTGCCCAAAACAAACATTCTAACCGCCGTTCGCCAGTTCGGCGTAACGGTCACAATACGTGGCGTGGTCCATCACCATGCCGCTGGCCTGCATGAAGGCATAACAAATAGTCGGCCCGACGAACGTGAACCCGGCTTTTTTCAAGGCTTTGCTCATCGCTTCAGCCTCAGGCGTTACCGCCGGAAATTCATCCCGTTCGGTGAAATGATTGATCTTCGGTTTGCCCCCCACGAAAGACCATAAAAACTCGACCGGGTCTTTCAACGCTAGCCAGGCTTGGGCATTGCGGCGGGCGCCGGTCACTTTGAGACGGTTACGAATGATCCCCGGATCTTGCAGCAACACCTCAATTTCGGCATCGCTCATGATCGCCAAGCGCTGCACATCGAAGCCGAACATGACCTTGCGATAATGTTCACGTTTCTTTAAAACCGTGATCCATGACAACCCCGCCTGGAACCCTTCGAGTAATAACAACTCGAACAAACCATGCGCATCGCGCAACGGCACGCCCCACTCTTGATCGTGATAGGCCACATACAGGGGGTCATCCGAACACCAGAAACAACGTGCCATAAAGGCTCCAAGAGGTGGAGGCGCGACCGAATCGGGTATACTCCCGCTCTTTAAATCGCAGCCCAAGAAACAGGTGAATTTGTGAGCCAGCCTACGCCAGCAGTGCGTACCTTCCAAGACTTGATCCTCGCCCTCCAGCAATACTGGGCCGAGCAAGGTTGTGTGGTGCTTCAGCCCTACGATATGGAAGTGGGCGCCGGCACATTCCATACCGCCACGTTTTTGCGCTCCCTGGGCCCAGAAACCTGGAACGCCGCTTATGTGCAGCCCAGTCGTCGCCCGACTGACGGCCGCTACGGCGAAAACCCGAACCGTTTGCAGCATTACTACCAGTTTCAGGTAGTTCTCAAGCCGAATCCGCCTAATTTTCAGGAGCTGTATCTGGGCTCGCTGAAACATATCGGCCTCGATCCGCTGGTGCACGACATCCGTTTCGTCGAAGACAACTGGGAATCGCCGACACTGGGCGCCTGGGGTCTGGGCTGGGAAATCTGGCTCAACGGTATGGAAGTCACCCAATTCACTTACTTCCAGCAAGTTGGCGGTATTGAGTGCTACCCGGTAACCGGCGAAATCACCTATGGCCTTGAGCGTTTGGCGATGTACCTGCAAGGTGTCGATTCCGTATACGACCTGGTATGGACTGACGGCCCTTTCGGCAAAGTGACCTATGGCGATGTGTTCCATCAAAACGAAGTCGAGCAGTCGACTTACAACTTTGAACACGCCAACGTCGACAAACTGTTCGAGCTGTTCGATTTCTACGAAAGCGAAGCCAAGCGCCTGATCGAACTCGACCAACCGCTGCCGTTGCCTAGCTACGAAATGGTCCTGAAAGCCTCGCACACCTTCAACTTGCTGGATGCCCGTCGTGCCATTTCCGTCACGGCGCGTCAGCAATACATCCTGCGTGTGCGTACCTTGGCGCGTGCGGTCGCACAGGCCTACCTTGAAGCTCGCGCCAAGCTGGGCTTCCCGATGGCTCCACCCGATTTGCGTGATGAAGTGTTGGCTAAGTTGGAGGCTGCACAATGAGTGCTCAAGATTTTCTGGTTGAACTGGGCACTGAAGAACTGCCGCCAAAAGCCCTTAACACCTTGGCTGACGCCTTTCTGGCCGGCATTGAAAAAGGCCTGCAAAGCGCCGGTGTAAAGTTCAGTGCTAAAAAAGTCTACGCTGCACCGCGCCGTTTGGCCGTGCTGCTGACCCAGCTCGAAACCCAGCAACCGGACCGCAGCATCAACATTGATGGCCCGCCACGTCAGGCAGCCTTTGATGCAGACGGTAACCCGACCCAAGCCGCCCTTGGCTTCGCCAAAAAGTGCGGTGTCGACCTGAGCGAAATCGATCAGAGCGGTCCAAAACTGCGCTTCAGCCAGGTGATCGTCGGCAAGCCGACCGCCAGCCTGTTGCCAACCATTGTCGAAGACTCCCTGAACGACCTGCCCATTCCCAAGCGCATGCGTTGGGGTGCACGCAAGGTTGAGTTCGTGCGTCCAACCCAATGGCTGGTCATGCTGTTAGGCGACGAAGTAATCGATTGCACGATCCTCGCGCAAAAGTCCGGTCGCGATTCCCGTGGTCACCGCTTCCACCACCCGGAAAATGTGCGCATCAGTGCGCCGGCCAACTACGCCGAAGACCTGCGCAAAGCTTACGTGCAGGCTGATTTCTTTGAGCGTCGCGAGCTGATTACCAAGCGTGTGGAAGAGCTGGCGACCCTGCAAGAAGGCACCGCAATCGTTCCGCCAGCACTGCTCGACGAAGTAACGGCGCTGGTTGAGTGGCCCGTACCGCTGGTGTGCTCGTTTGAAGAGCGCTTCCTGGAGGTTCCACAAGAAGCCTTGATCACCACCATGCAGGACAACCAGAAGTACTTCTGCCTGCTGGACGCTGAAGGCAAATTGCTGCCGCGCTTCATCACCGTGGCCAACATCGAAAGCAAAGACCCGCAGCAGATCATTTCCGGTAATGAGAAAGTGGTCCGCCCGCGTCTGACTGATGCTGAGTTCTTCTTCAAGCAAGACAAAAAACAGAAGCTCGAAAGCTTCAACGAGCGTCTGCAAAACGTCGTGTTCCAGGCGCAATTAGGCAGCGTCTATGACAAAGCCGAGCGCGTGTCCAAACTGGCTGCGTTCATCGCAGCACGCATTGGCGGCGACGCACAACGCGCAGCCCGCGCAGGGTTGCTGTCCAAGTGCGACCTGGCCACTGAAATGGTTGGCGAGTTCCCGGAAATGCAAGGCGTTGCCGGTTACTACTACGCGCTGAACGACGGCGAGCCAGAAGACGTTGCCTTGGCGTTGAACGAGCAGTACATGCCGCGTGGCGCGGGCGCCGAGTTGCCAAGCACCCTGACAGGCGCTGCGGTAGCCATCGCTGACAAACTCGACACACTGGTTGGTATTTTCGGCATCGGCATGTTGCCCACCGGCAGCAAAGACCCGTATGCACTGCGTCGTGCGGCGCTGGGTATCTTGCGCATTCTGATCGATAAAAAACTCGACCTCGACCTGACCGACGCCGTCAAATTCGCCGTGAGCGCATTCGGGGCCAAGATCAAATCAGCCGGTTTGGCAGATCAAGTGCTGGAATTCATCTTCGATCGCCTGCGGGCGCGTTATGAAGACGAAGGCGTGGATGTGGCCACTTACCTCTCGGTACGTGCACTCAATCCTACTTCGGCATTGGACTTCGACCAGCGCGTGCAAGCCGTTCAAGCCTTCCGTCAATTGCCGGAAGCTGAAGCACTGGCAGCAGTGAACAAACGCGTTTCTAATTTGCTGAGCAAAGTCGAGGGTACGGTTTCAACTCACGTTGAAGCGCGCTACTTCGACAATGCCAGCGAGTTCTCGTTGTTCTCGGCCATTCAGAAAGCCGACGAAGCCGTACAACCAATGGCTGCTGCTCGCCAGTACAACGAAGCGCTGACACGTCTGGCCTCGTTGCGCGAACCTGTGGATGCATTCTTCGAGGCGGTAATGATCAACGCAGAAGACTCGAGCGTGCGGGCAAACCGCTATGCCTTGCTGGCACGTCTGCGCGGTCTGTTCCTCGGCGTTGCCGATATTTCGCTGCTGGGCTAAGGGGCTGCTGTTGAAACTGCTGATTCTCGATCGAGACGGAGTGATCAATTACGACTCCGACGCTTACATCAAGTCAGTTGAGGAGTGGATCCCACTGCCCGGCGCGATCGAGGCCATTGCGCAGTTGAGCAAAGCCGGCTGGACGGTGGCGATTGCCACTAACCAGTCCGGCATTGCCCGCGGCTACTACGATATCGCCACGCTCGACGCCATGCATGCCCGTTTACGGGCGTTAGTGGCGGAGCAGGGTGGCGAAGTCGGCCTCATTGTTTACTGCCCTCACGGCCCTGATCAGGGTTGTGACTGCCGCAAGCCTAAGCCTGGCATGTTGCGCACCATTGCCGCGCATTACGATGTCGATTTGATCGAATGTTGGTTCGTGGGCGACAGTTTAGGTGACTTGCAGGCTGCAGAAGCCGTCGGTTCTCAGCCAGTTTTGGTAAAAACCGGAAAAGGCCTGAAAACTTTAACCAAAGCATTACCGGTTAATACTCTAGTATTTGACGATCTGGCGGCAGTTGCCGCAGAACTTATCAACAAATAAAACCGCTTTGAACCATTGCCTGCCTCCTGAGTGCAGGCCCTGTTCGGGCAGGTTTTAGTCAGCAACGGTAAAAGTCGCTATGTCGATCCTGCAGGCCATCAGAACTTTTTTCTTTTACCTGCTGTTGGGTACCAGTTCTTTGTTGTGGTGCTCGCTGAGCTTTTTTGTCGCCCCCTTCCTGCCCTTTCGTGCGCGTTATCGGTTCATCAACGTGTACTGGTGCCGGTGTGCGCTTTGGCTGACACGGGTGTTTCTAGGCATCAACGTCAAGGTCACCGGTGCTGAAAACATCCCTGAGCGCCCTTGTGTCATTTTGGCCAACCACCAAAGTACCTGGGAGACATTTTTTCTCTCGGCTTACTTTCAGCCGTTGAGCCAGGTGCTTAAACGCGAGTTGCTCTACGTGCCGTTTTTTGGCTGGGCGATGGCGATGCTGCGTCCGATTGCCATTGACCGCGAGAACCCGAAGGCTGCGCTCAAGCACATCGCCAAAAAGGGCGATGAGCTACTCAAGGACAACATTTGGGTGCTGATCTTCCCTGAGGGCACTCGCGTTCCCTATGGTCAGATCGGCAAGTTTTCCCGTGGGGGGACTGCTCTGGCGGTCAATGCTGAGTTGCCGGTACTCCCGATTGCCCACAACGCGGGCAAGTTCTGGCCCAAGACCGGTTGGGCTAAAAAGTCTGGGACCATTGAGTTGGTGATTGGCAAACCTATGTATGCCAACGGCACAGGGCCACGCGCAATCGCTGAGCTAAATGATCGGGTACAAGCCTGGAATGAAAATGCTCAAAGGGCCATGGGCTCGTTGCCGCCTGTAGCCGTGCAGGAAAAAACAGAAGTGATCTGAAAAATTGTGGATAACTTGTGCGCAAGTTTTTTATTTCGCTAAAAAAACATTCATAAGCTGATGATTTATAAGCTAATTTGTGAATATTCTTTTTCAGTGAAAAACGTGCATAAGTTTTTCTGAACCATAAAAAAACCGACTTTAAGTCGGTTTTTTTCTGCTTGTGATTTCCCTCATCAAGTCACCCCTCTCCCGTCGGGAGAGGGGGAAACCGGCGTTGTCTCAAACCTTATCAATATTCACGTTTTTGGTTTCCTTGAGGAACAGTATCCCGACCACCAAACTGACGCCCGTAATCACAACGGGGTACCACAACCCGTAAAAAATATCCCCGGTGTAGACCACCAAGGCAAAGGACACGGTCGGCAGGAACCCGCCAAACCATCCATTACCAATGTGGTAGGGCAGGGACATCGAGGTATAACGGATGCGCGTCGGGAACAGTTCAACCATCACGGCCGCGAGCGGGCCGTAAGTCATGGTCGCGATAAGAGTCAGCAGCACCATGATCAGCACCACCATCGGCTGGTTCACCGAACTTGCATCAGCCTTGGCCGGATAACCCGCGTCTGTGATCGCCGCGCGCAAGGCCGCTTCGTCAAAGCCACTGATTTTCTGCTCACCGATCGACACTTCGACGCCAGCACCAGAAGCTGCAGGTTGTGAGGTGTAAGGCAAACCTTGTTTCACCAGAAAGGTTTTAACCTTGTCACACGGGCTGTCAAAACGCGCCTTACCCACAGGGTCAAACTGAAAGGTGCAGGTGGATGGGTCGGCCATCACCACAATCGGTGATTGGCGACTGGCCGTGTCAATCTGTGGGTTCGCGTAATGACTCAGCGCTTTGAACAACGGAAAGTACAGCACGGTGGCCAGTAACAGACCCAACATCAAAATGGGCTTGCGCCCTACGCGGTCAGACAGCCAGCCGAAGAAGATGAAGAAGGGCGCACCAATCACCACGCTGATAATCAGCAGCATATTGGCTTGAGCGGGGTCCATCTTGAGCATCTGAGTGAGGAAGAACAGCACGTAGAATTGCGCCGTATAGAACGTCACAGCTTGGCCTGCGTTAATGCCGAACAGGGCGATCAGCACAATTTTCAGGTTTTCCCATTTACCGAACGATTCACGAATCGGCGACTTGCTGGTTTTACCTTCGGCCTTCATTTTGGCGAAGGCGGGCGATTCATGCATGCTCATGCGGATCCAGGTCGAGATGCCCAGCAGCACAATGGACAGCAGGAACGGCAAGCGCCAGCCCCAGACCTCAAACTGATCACCCGTAAGGTAGCGGCAGCTCAGCACTACCACCAACGACAGCAACAAGCCCAAGGTGGCGGTCGATTGTATCCAGCTGGTATTGAAACCGCGTTTGCCAGGCGCTGCGTGTTCAGCCACGTATGTCGCGGCCCCGCCATATTCACCGCCCAGCGCCAGCCCTTGAAGCATTCGCAGCAACACCAGCATGATCGGTGCTGCGATACCGATGCTGGTGTACGTCGGCAGCAAGCCAACAGCAAAGGTCGATAAGCCCATCAGAATGATGGTCATGAGGAAGGTGTATTTTCGCCCGATCATGTCGCCCAACCGGCCAAACACCAACGCCCCGAATGGCCGCACCAAAAAACCGGCTGCAAAGGCCATCAAGGCAAAGATAAACGCAGTGGTGTCGTTAACGCCGGCAAAGAACTGCTTGCTGAGAACTGTCGCCAGGGCGCCATACAAGAAAAAGTCATACCACTCGAAAACGGTCCCGAGGGATGACGCAAAAATAATCTTACGTTCTTCACGGCCGGTTGTTCCCTTGGCGGGAGCGGCGGTTTGTGCAAGTGAATCCGACATATTCAATGCCCTCGGCCTTGTTAGGCCACAGTGATTATTGTTGTTGTCCACTGTCGGTTTCGGATGACTGCGCCCGAAACCACGACCGCCTTCAGGCGACCGGTATTACTGTTTCACGTGTGTTGTCTGTTTCTTTCGTGTGGATAGGCGCTGCAAGAATCATCTGCGCAGCTTTTTCCCCAATCATCAGGGTAGGTGAACACGTATTGCCTGACACAATATTTGGCATGATTGACGCATCGGCAACTCTCAGCCCCGTAACACCGTGGACGCGTAACTCGGCATCCACTACCGCCTCAGTGTCCTGGCCCATGCGGCATGTACCCACCGGGTGAAAGATCGTGGTACCTATGCGGGCTGCGGCTTCGTGTAACTGCTGCTCAGTTTGCAACTCGATACCCGGTAAATACTCTTCGGGACAGAATGCCTGGAGAGCAGGGTGGGCGACGATTTTTCGGGTAAGGCGGATGGCATCGACGGCAACCTTTAAATCGTCGGGATGGCTCAGGTAATTAGGGTCGATCAAGGGGGCGTCGTCAGGATTGGCGGAGCGAATATCAATACGGCCACGACTTTTGGGCCGCAAGTTACACACAGAGGCCGTGAACGCCGGGAAGGTGTGTAACGGTTCGCCAAAGCGCTCAAGTGAAAGAGGTTGGACGTGATACTGCAAATTGGCGGAGGGTTGCTCGGGATCAGATTTAACGAAGGCCCCGAGTTGGCTCGGAGCCATCGCTAGTGGACCACTGCGGTCGTAGGCATAACGCAGGCCCATACCGACTTTGCCCCACACGCTATTCGCTACTTGGTTAAGGGTGCGGGCGTTGCTCAGTTTGAAGATCAGCCGCAGTTGCAGGTGATCTTGCAGGTTGCCGCCAACGCCGGGCAGTTCGTGCTTAACCGTTATCCCCAGGCTTTCCAGTAGTGGTCGTGGGCCAATACCGGAGCGCTGCAAGATGCCCGGGGAGCTGACTGCTCCGGCACACAGAATGATTTCCCGGCGCGCCGTGAATATCGTCTCGGCACCTTTCCAGCGGGCGCATACCTGTGTGGCGCGAAGATTTTCAAGCAGCACCTTGTCGACTTGAACATGGGTCAACACAGTCAAGTTCGGGCGCTTGAGCACGGGCCGCAGAAACGCCTTGGAAGCATTCCAGCGCACACCGGCACGTTGATTGACCTGAAAGTATCCACAGCCCTGGTTATCGCCGGTGTTGAAGTCGGCTACCGTGGGTATGCCGCTTTGGGCAGCAGCCTCCCGGAAGGCATCCAGAATCGACCATGAGTAGCGCTGTTGCTCAACCCGCCATTCGCCCCCCGCACCGTGCAAGTCCGAGTCGCCGCCGTAGTGTTTTTCGCTGCGTTTAAACAGCGGTAAAACATCTTTCCAGGCCCAGCCCCGATTGCCTTGCTCGGCCCAACGATCGTAATCGCCTGCCTGACCGCGCATGTAGATCATGCCGTTGATTGACGAGCTGCCGCCCAATACTTTGCCTCGGGGGTAACTCAGACTACGCCCCTGCAAACCGGCCTGCGCCTCAGTTTTGAAGCACCAGTCGGTGCGCGGATTGCCGATGCAGTAGAGGTAACCCACAGGGATATGGATCCACGGGTAGTTGTCTTCTCCGCCCGCTTCAAGCAGCAGCACGTTATTTTTGGGATCAGCCGACAGCCGATTCGCCAGCACAGAACCTGCGGGTCCTGCGCCCACTACGATGTAGTCGTACACCTGATGGCTTGATGTCATACAACACCTTTTTTTTATTCTTGTCCTGCACCATCGTATTGATTAATTTCGAGTTTGAAACGCGTGATTTCGCCCACGGCATGTGCGTTTTTGCACAGCCAATCGTATAGCGCTGGGGAATGACATGTTCGACTGGAACGACCTGCGGTACTTTCTGGAGCTGCACCGAGGAGGCCGCCTGCTCAGCGCGGCTAAACGGCTGAATACCACCCACAGTACGGTAGCGCGCCATATAGAGCAGATTGAGCAACACCTTGGCGCAGCATTGTTTATCCAGCACGCTCAGGGATATGAACTGACACCGGCAGGGCAGGCGCTGCTCAAACATGCCGAAGCGATGGAAAACGTCGCCTTGCTGGCACAATAAGAAATCAGCCAAGCTATCGCGCCCTTGGGCAAAATCCGCCTTGGCGTCACTGAAGGCATTGGGATCATGTTTATTACTCCGCGGCTGGGCGGGTTATTCGAACGCTACCCCGGGCTGGAAGTAGAGTTGGTTGCCGTTCCGCGTTTTGTCAGCATCCTCAACCGTGAAGCTGAAATCAGCATCCACCTTGAACGCCCCAATGCCGATCTGTTGATAACTCGCAAACTCACGGATTACCGCCTGGCGCTTTACGCCAGCCAGCAGTATCTCGATAAAGCACCGCCGCTCGATACCCGTGAAGACTTGGCAAATCATCAATGGATTGGCTACGTCGATGATTTGTTGTTCAGCCAGGAATTACTATTCCTTAACAACTTCTGCCGCACGCCGACCGTGACCTTTCGCAGCACCAGCGTCATCGCGCAACAACACGCCGCCCGCGCAGGGCTGGGGATCGCCGTGCTACCTAATTACATGGCCAGCAACGACCCGCAACTGGTTCGTGTATTGCCTGAAGAAGCGGTACAACGCAGTTACTGGATCAGTACCCGGCGCGAGTTGCACAAGTCCGTGAGGTTAAGGGTGGTGTGGGATTACTTGCTGGAACTGTGTGCCAAGGAACATGAGGTGTTATTGGCCCGGTGAAAGTTCTACCTGACAGCGCGGTCTTATCCACACATAAAAAAACCCCGCCCTGTCAGGTGACGGGGCGGGGTTTTTAAGCTGTGGATAAGTTGCTATCCCAAGCCTCTACGCATCAGAAGTCCAAATTGGACACTGCCAGTGCGTTGCTCTCGATGAACTCACGACGCGGTTCTACGGCGTCACCCATCAAGGTGTTGAAGATCTGGTCGGCGCCAATTGCATCTTCAATGGTGACTTTCAGCATGCGACGCACACTTGGGTCCATGGTGGTTTCCCAAAGTTGATCCGGGTTCATTTCGCCCAGACCTTTATAGCGCTGGATGGTATGGCGCTTGGTGCTTTCTGCCATCAACCACTCAAGTGCTTCCTTGAACTCGGTCACTTGTTTGCGACGTTCGCCACGTTGAATGTAAGCGCCGTCATCGAGCAAGGTGCTTAGCTGCGCGCCCAGAGTCACAACGGTTTTGTAGTCGTTGCTGCCGAAGAAGTCGCGGTTGAACGTGATGAAGGTCGAGTGGCCGTGAGAGATGACTTCAACCTCTGGCAACCAGACATTACGCTCGCGGTCTTCGCGCAGGCTGGCTTTGTAGACCAGACCCGACTTCTCGACCAGACGCAGGCGAGCTTCGTACTTGACCATCCACTCTTGCATGGCAGCATGGTCGCCCAGTTGCTCAAGGGTAACGGCTGGCAGATAGATGAAGTGCTCGGTCAGTTCCTGTGGGTACAGGCGCGACAAACGCTTGAGGGTCTTCATCACCATACGGAAATCGTAGACCAGACGCTCCAGCGCCTCGCCCGAAATACCCGGTGCTTCTTCATTCAAGTGCAGGCTGGCGTCTTCCAGAGCCGACTGGGTCATGTACTCTTCCATGGCCTCATCGTCTTTGATGTATTGCTCTTGCTTGCCCTTTTTCACTTTATACAGCGGCGGCTGAGCGATGTAGATGTAGCCACGCTCAATCAGCTCCGGCAACTGACGGAAGAAGAACGTCAGGAGCAGGGTACGGATGTGCGAACCGTCGACGTCAGCATCGGTCATGATGATGATGTTGTGATAACGCAACTTGTCGATGTTGTACTCTTCGCGGCCAATACCGCAGCCCAGCGCCGTGATCAAAGTGCCCACTTCTTGCGAAGAGATCATCTTGTCGAAGCGAGCTTTCTCAACGTTCAGGATTTTACCTTTCAACGGCAAAATCGCTTGGGTACGACGGTTACGTCCCTGCTTGGCGGAGCCGCCAGCAGAGTCACCTTCCACAAGGTACAGTTCGGACAGCGCCGGGTCTTTTTCCTGGCAGTCGGCCAGCTTGCCGGGCAGGCCCGCGATGTCCAGCGCGCCTTTACGGCGGGTCATCTCACGAGCCTTACGCGCAGCTTCCCGCGCACGAGCAGCATCAATCATCTTGCCGACGATCAACTTGGCTTCGTTCGGATTTTCCAACAGGAAGTCGGAGAAGAACTTGCCCATTTCCTGTTCAACTGCGGTCTTCACTTCGGAAGAAACCAGTTTGTCTTTGGTCTGGGAACTGAACTTGGGATCCGGCACTTTCACCGAAATAATCGCGGTCAAACCTTCACGGGCGTCGTCGCCTGTGGTCGCAACCTTATGCTTCTTGGCCAGACCTTCAGCTTCGATGTAGGTATTGAGGTTACGCGTCAGGGCAGAGCGGAAGCCCACCAAGTGCGTACCACCATCGCGCTGCGGAATGTTGTTGGTGAAGCACAACAAGTTTTCGTTGAAGCTGTCGTTCCACTGCAGGGCGATTTCTACGCCGATGCCGTCTTCACGCTGAACGTTGAAGTGAAACACTTGGTTGACCGGGGTCTTGTTAGTGTTCAGGTAATCAACGAACGCACGCAAGCCGCCTTCGTACTTGAACAGTTCTTCCTTACCGCTGCGCTCATCCTTAAGGACGATACCCACACCGGAGTTGAGGAAGGACAGTTCACGAATGCGCTTGGCAAGGATGTCCCAGCTGAAGTGAATGTTTTTGAACGTGTCAGCCGATGGCTTGAAGTGGATCTGAGTACCCGTCGTTTCGCTCTCGCCAACGATCGCCATCGGTGCTTGCGGCACGCCATGGACATAGGTCTGTTCCCAGATTTTGCCGCTACGGCGAACGGTCAGCACCAGCAATTCGGACAGGGCGTTTACAACGGATACACCTACACCGTGCAGACCGCCAGAAACCTTATAGGAGTTGTCATCGAACTTACCGCCGGCGTGCAGTACGGTCATGATGACCTCTGCTGCGGATACGCCTTCTTCTTTATGCACATCCACCGGAATGCCGCGGCCGTTATCGCGCACGGTAATGGATTCATCCGGGTGAATGGTGATGGTGATGTCGTCGCAATGGCCAGCCAGCGCTTCGTCGATGGAGTTATCGACTACTTCAAACACCATATGGTGCAGACCGCTGCCATCGTCAGTATCACCAATGTACATACCGGGACGTTTGCGTACGGCATCCAGGCCTTTCAGCACTTTAATGCTCGTTGAGTCGTACGTATTTTCTTCGCTCAATGCCTTCACTCCCGATGGTCGTGGGTCTGGGTGATACAGCCCTGTTCCACGTGGAACAGGGCAACTGGCGTTTCCGTCTGCCAGCCTTCCCTCAATAATTCGTGATCTACACAGGTGATAAAGACCTGGCAGCGTAAGTCTTCCAACAAGCGACACAGTGCATGACGATGCTGCTCATCCAGCTCGGACGGCAAATCATCTACCAGATAAATACATTGGCCCCGCCGTGCTTGGCTAACCAAGTGGCCTTGAGCAATACGCAACGCACAGACCACCAGCTTTTGCTGACCCCGCGACAAGATTTCAGCGGCGTTATGTGCACCGATTTTTAGGCGCAAATCAGCTCGTTGTGGCCCAGCCTGGGTATGGCCCATTTGCTGATCGCGGTGGACGGACCCGGCGAGTACGGCGCTCAGCTCACGGTCTTTGTCCCACCCTCGGTAATAACTCAGCGTTAGCCCTTCCAGCTCAAGCAACTCGCTCAAGGTCTGTTCAAAGACTGGTTTCAAGGCTTTGATATAGGCGCGGCGGTATTCATCTATTTCAGCACTGGCCAGGCACAGTTCTCTGTCCCAGGCCGCTTGTGAAACGGCGTCAAGTGTACCATGCCGCAGCCATGAGTTCCGCTGCCGTAGGGCCTTCTGTAGGCGCTGCCAGGTAGACATAAAGCGTGGTTCAACATGGAACACACCCCAGTCAAGAAATTGCCTACGGATCTTTGGAGCGCCTTCCAGCAGGCGAAAGCTGTCCGGGTTGATCAACTGCAGGGGCAGGATCTCAGCAAGTTGCGCAGCACTGCGAGCATTTTGCCCATCAATACGAATTTGGAAATCGCCCTGACGGTCTCGCGAGATACCCAGCGCACTGTGTCCGCCTTCCGCCAGTTCAACCTGACCAAACACGGTACATGTCTGCTGTTCGTGTTGAATCACAGGGTTTAGACGCACACTGCGAAAAGAACGTGCCAACCCCAGCAGGTGGATAGCTTCAAGCACGCTGGTTTTGCCGCTGCCGTTGGCGCCGTACAAAATATTGATGCGGGGGGAGGGTGAGAAGGTCACCGGGTGCAGGTTACGCACCGCGGTGACTGTGACACGACTGAGGGACATCTAGCGTAGGCTGTGCATAAGTTACAGGCGCATCGGCATAACGACGTAAGCCGAGTCGTCGTTATCGGACTCTTGCACCAGGGCGCTGCTGTTGGAGTCAGACAGAATCAGACGCACTTGTTCAGTGGTCATCACTCCCAACACGTCCAGCAGGTAGCTCACGTTAAAACCGATTTCCAGCGAGCCGCCGTTGTAGTCAACGCCTACTTCTTCTTCCGCCTCTTCCTGCTCCGGGTTATTGGCCTGGATTTTCAGTTGACCGTTGGCCAATTGCAGACGAATACCGCGGTATTTTTCGTTGGAAAGGATCGCAGTGCGGCTGAAAGCTTCTCGCAACGCCTGACGGTCGCCGATCACGATCTTGTCGCCGCCTTTAGGCAGGACGCGTTCGTAATCCGGGAACTTACCGTCAACCAGTTTAGAGGTGAAAGTGAACTCACCGGTGGTCGCACGAATGTGATGAGCGCCCAGCACAATGCTTACTTCGCCGTCGGGTTCAGTCAGCAAACGGGCCAGTTCAAGGATACCCTTGCGTGGGACGATCACTTGGTGACGGTCTGGCTGACCAATGTCGGCTTTCATCGAGCACATGGCTAGACGGTGACCGTCGGTCGCCACCGCACGGATGATGCCGGCAGATACTTCCAGCAGCATACCGTTAAGGTAATAGCGCACGTCTTGCTGAGCCATGGCAAAGCTGGTTCGCTCGATAAGGCGACGCAGTTTGCTTTGCTGAAGGCTGCAGGTCAGCGAGCCCGGGCCTTCTTCAACGGTCGGGAAATCATTGGCTGGCAATGTCGACAGCGTAAAACGGCTACGACCTGCTTTAACGACCAGCTTCTGGTCATCAAGCTTGATATCGATCAGCGCATCGTTAGGCAAGCTTTTGCAAATATCCATCAGCTTGCGTGCGGGTACGGTGATTTCGCCAGGTTCAGCCGGCTCTTCAAGCTGTACGCGACCAACCAGTTCGACTTCAAGGTCGGTACCGGTCAGCGACAGTTGCTGGCCTTCGACAACCAACAGCACGTTGGACAATACCGGCAAGGTCTGGCGGCGTTCAACGACGCCTGCGACCAGTTGCAGGGGTTTCAACAGGGCTTCGCGTTGAATGGTGAAATGCATGGTCTAGTCCCTTGCCTTAATTAGCTGCGGTGTTGTCATCAGGTTGTCAGTGTTCGCAGCAGGTTCTTGTAGTCCTCACGGATGTCCGCGTCGGATTCCTTGAGTTCGTTGATCTTACGGCACGCGTGCAAAACAGTGGTGTGATCACGACCGCCAAACACATCGCCGATTTCCGGCAGGCTGTGGTTGGTCAACTCTTTAGAAAGTGCCATGGCGACCTGTCGAGGTCGCGCCACCGAGCGCGAGCGGCGCTTGGAGAGCAAGTCCGAAATTTTGATCTTGTAGTACTCAGCAACTGTGCGCTGGATGTTATCCACAGACACCAGCTTGTCTTGCAGCGCCAGCAGGTCTTTAAGGGATTCGCGAATCAGCTCGATGGTGATATCACGACCCATGAAGTGCGAGTGCGCAATCACGCGCTTGAGCGCGCCTTCCAGCTCACGCACGTTGGAACGGATGCGCTGTGCAATAAAGAAGGCGGCATCGTGAGGCAAGTCGACTTTGGCCTGATCGGCCTTTTTCATCAGGATCGCCACACGTGTTTCAAGCTCAGGCGGTTCGACCGCTACGGTCAAGCCCCAACCAAAGCGTGATTTCAGACGCTCTTCGAGACCTTCGATCTCTTTAGGGTAACGGTCACTGGTCAGAATCACTTGCTGACCGCCTTCAAGCAATGCGTTGAAGGTGTGGAAAAACTCTTCCTGAGACCGTTCTTTACGGGCAAAGAATTGAATGTCATCGATCAGCAGTGCATCCACTGAGCGGTAGAAGCGCTTGAACTCGTTGATCGCGTTGAGCTGCAAGGCCTTGACCATGTCCGCTACAAAACGCTCCGAGTGCAGGTACACCACCTTGGCATTCGGGTTCTTCTTTAAGAGGTGGTTGCCCACCGCATGCATCAAGTGAGTCTTACCCAGACCAACGCCGCCATAGAGAAAAAGCGGGTTGTAACCGTGTTTAGGGTTATCCGCGACTTGCCACGCCGCAGCGCGAGCCAGTTGGTTGGATTTACCCTCAACGAAGTTTTCGAAGGTAAACGTACGGTTCAGATAGCTGGTGTGCTTAAGCGCACCTTCAACTTGAACGGTACGTTGCTCTGCGCGCACAGGTGCCTGTTGCGAACTGGCACCCGCCATCGGATCAAAGCTGGCACGCGAAGGTTCTTCGCTGGCTTGCGTCGTTTGCTTGGAAGCGGGCGCTGGTGTGGCCGTTGAGCTGGCCGGAGCACTCGGTGCCGGTGCTGAAACCGGAGCCTGCTGAGAAGCGGATGCAGCCAAGGGAGCATTAGGTGCTGCACGAGGTGCCGAGCTGCGCTTGCTGCCTATTAATAAGGACAGCGCTGGCGCCATGCCATTGCTGTGCTCGTTCAGCAGCTCAAGCAAACGGCTCAGGTACTTCTCATTGACCCAGTCGAGTACAAATCGATTAGGCGCATACACACGCAACTCGTCGCCTTCGGCTTCGACTTGTAGTGGACGGATCCAGGTGTTGAATTGCTGGGCAGGCAGCTCTTCGCGCAAAAGCTCTACGCACTGCTGCCAAAGTTCCACTGACACGGATATCCCCTAAGTTGAAAGCCGGTGAGGCAAAAACAGGCGCCATTGTAACGATCACTCGCGCACTTATCCACATGTAGGTTGCTTGCTTATAAGGAGATCTTCAGTTTTTCACGGCAAAAAAAGCGACAAATGGTATGTGCATAAGCTCTGTGGATAAGCGAGCCTAAGCCCATTGCACAAGTGGGGTGGAAACGCTGTGCGTAAGTCGCCTGTGGATAAAACGGCTTTCCATGCACAGCTTTTCCGAGGGTGCAGCACAGGCAGAGCACGGCTTGTGGGCAACTTTGTCATCCTCTGTAAGCCTTGATTTTTAAGGCTTGCAAAGAGTTATCCACAGATAACCGCTCCCTTAAGAGTAGTTACATCTTTAAAAGAGCTTTAAATACTTTGTTTTTTTATTTCTATAACTGGCTAAGCATGAGCAAGGCTAAACAGGCCAACATCTATTTAGCAGGAAAGGTTGGTTGGAAATTGACCTATGGGCCTGCATTCTCTAGAATCGCCGGTCTCTTAAAACGGGGGCCATTCCGGCCCGTTGTGGACGAACCAGGTAGCACGACATGAAACGTACTTTCCAACCAAGCACTATCAAACGCGCCCGCACTCACGGTTTCCGTGCTCGCATGGCAACTAAAAACGGCCGTGCAGTCCTGTCGCGTCGCCGCGCCAAAGGCCGTGCACGTCTGGCAGTTTGATAATCAGACAATGGTGGTGAGTCAGGACTTCAGTCGGGAAAAGCGGTTACTCACTCCCCGACACTTCAAGGCAGTCTTTGACTCCCCCACCGGCAAGGTACCGGGGAAAAATCTCCTGCTCCTTGCGCGTAGCAACGAACTGGATCACCCCCGCTTGGGGTTAGTGATCGGTAAAAAGAGCGTAAAGCTCTCCGTTGAGCGCAATCGCCTTAAGCGTTTGATGCGTGAATCGTTTCGTCTCCACCAGGATTTACTGGTTGGTTGGGATATCGTTATCGTCGCGCGCAAAGGTTTGGGTGACGTAGAGAACCCCGAATTGATTCAGCATTTTGGCAAACTCTGGAAGCGTCTGGCCCGTAACACGCCAGTTCCAGCGGTGAAGTCCGAAACTGTAGGGGTAGGCAGTCCTGATGCGTAAACTGGCACTCGTTCCGATCCAGTTTTATCGTTATGCCATTAGTCCTTTGATGGCCAGCCACTGCCGTTTCTACCCCAGTTGTTCCTGCTACGCGTTGGAAGCCATCGAAAATCATGGCGTTCTTCGCGGCGGCTGGCTGACCTTTCGTCGTTTAGGTCGCTGTCACCCGTGGAATCCCGGTGGTTACGACCCGGTTCCACCTATCCCTACCTCCCGTTCTTCTTCGATGGCCGAGTAATCATGGATATTAAACGCACGATCCTGATCGTCGCTCTCGCAGTCGTGTCCTACGTTATGGTTCTCAAATGGAACCAGGACTACGGTCAAGCTGCCCTGCCGACTCAGAATGTTGCCGCCAGCAGCACCACCGCGCCGGCTTTGCCCGACACGGCTACAGGTAACAATGCTGCTAACAGTGCCGATGTCCCGAGCGCCAATGCCGATAACAGCACGCCAACCGAAACACCGGTTGCAGCTGCAAGCAAAGACCTCATCCATGTAAAAACGGATGTTCTGGATATCGCGATTGATCCACAGGGTGGTGACATTGCCCAGTTGCGACTGCCGCTTTACCCACGTCGCCAGGATCGCCCGGATGTTCCATTCCAACTGTTCGACAACGGTAACGAACGTACTTATCTGGCACAAAGTGGCCTGACTGGTACTGATGGCCCGGATGCACGCGCAGGTGGTCGACCGGTTTTCAGCACTGAGAAAAAGACCTATGAACTGGCTCCAGGCCAGGATCAGATGGTTGTTGATCTCAAATTCAGCGAAAACGGCGTTAATTACATCAAGCGCTTCACACTCAAGCGCGGTCTTTACGATGTACAAGTCACTTATTTGATTGATAACGAGAGCGGTAAGCCGTGGAACGGCAATCTGTTCGCGCAATTGAAACGTGACGCCAGCTCCGATCCTTCTTCCAGCACCGCTACCGGCACAGCGACTTACCTGGGCGCCGCCCTGTGGACAAGTTCTGAGCCGTACAAAAAAGTGTCGATGAAAGATATCGACAAGGGCCAGCTGAAAGAAACCGTTCAAGGTGGCTGGGTTGCCTGGTTGCAACACTACTTTGTGACTGCGTGGATTCCTCAGAAAGGCGATAACAACGTCGTTCAGACCCGCAAAGACAGCCAAGGCAATTACATCATCGGTTTCACTGGCCCAACGTTGACCGTTGAACCAGGCAAAACCGGCGAAACCAGCACAGTTCTGTACGCAGGTCCAAAAAGCCAGGCGGTACTCAAAGAGTTATCCCCAGGCCTTGAACTGACTGTCGACTACGGCTTTCTCTGGTTCATTGCTCAGCCTATTTTCTGGCTGCTGCAACATATCCACAGCATTGTGGGTAACTGGGGCTGGTCAATCATCTTCCTGACCATGCTGATCAAAGGGATTTTCTTCCCTCTGTCGGCGGCCAGCTACAAGTCGATGGCTCGCATGCGCGCCGTGGCACCAAAACTGGCTGCTCTGAAAGAGCAGTTTGGTGATGACCGCCAAAAAATGTCGCAAGCGATGATGGAGCTGTACAAGAAAGAGAAGATCAATCCACTGGGCGGCTGTTTGCCGATTCTGGTGCAGATGCCGGTCTTCCTGTCCTTGTACTGGGTACTTCTGGAAAGCGTTGAAATGCGTCAAGCGCCGTTCATGCTCTGGATTACCGACTTGTCGATCAAAGACCCGTTCTTCATTCTGCCGATCATCATGGGCGCAACCATGTTCATCCAGCAGCGTCTGAACCCGACTCCTCCGGATCCGATGCAGGCCAAGGTCATGAAGCTGATGCCAATCATCTTCACGTTCTTCTTCCTGTGGTTCCCGGCTGGTTTGGTGCTGTACTGGGTTGTGAACAACTGCCTGTCCATCACTCAACAGTGGTACATCACGCGTAAAGTTGAAGCGGCTACCAAAAAAGTCGCTGAGTAACTTACTCTGATAAGCACCACTCAAAACGCCCCCTAGTGGGGCGTTTTGCTATCTGTCACTTTCTATTTTGAGGCCTGTTTATGAGTGTTCCGGCTGAAACCATTGCCGCTGTGGCGACCGCTCAAGGGCGAGGTGGTGTGGGGATCGTGCGTATTTCCGGGCCACTCGCCAGTGTTGCGGCGCAAGCGTTCAGTGAACGTGAACTGAAACCTCGCTACGCCCATTACGGCCCGTTTTACGGCGAAAACCGTGAAGTGCTGGATGAGGGCATTGCGCTGTATTTCCCCGGCCCCAATTCCTTTACCGGCGAAGACGTGCTGGAGCTGCAAGGTCACGGCGGCCCGATCGTTCTCGATATGCTGCTGCAGCGCTGCATTCAACTGGGTTGCCGCTTGGCTCGCCCCGGCGAATTCAGTGAACGTGCGTTTTTGAACGACAAGCTCGACCTTGCCCAAGCCGAAGCGATTGCCGACTTGATCGAGGCCAGTTCTGCACAGGCAGCACGTAACGCATTGCGTTCCTTGCAGGGCGCTTTCTCACAGCGTGTGCATAACTTGACCGAGCAATTGATCGGTTTGCGTATCTATGTCGAAGCGGCGATTGATTTCCCGGAAGAAGAAATCGACTTTTTAGCGGATGGCCATGTACTTGGCATGCTGGACAAGGTGCGCGAAGAGTTATCCACCGTTCAGCGCGAAGCCGGCCAAGGTGCCTTGCTGCGTGATGGCATGACCGTAGTGATTGCCGGGCGTCCGAATGCCGGTAAATCGAGCTTGCTCAATGCCCTGGCCGGACGCGAAGCGGCGATCGTGACAGAGATTGCCGGCACCACCCGCGACGTGTTGCGTGAACATATCCACATTGATGGCATGCCGCTGCATGTGGTGGACACTGCGGGTCTGCGCGACACCGATGATCAGGTGGAAAAAATTGGCGTGCAGCGAGCACTCAAAGCCATTGGTGAGGCCGACCGTGTATTGCTGGTGGTTGATGCCACGGCACCGGAAGCCGATGACCCATTTGCCCTGTGGCCAGAGTTTCTTGAACAGCGCCCGGATCCGGCAAAAGTGACGTTGATCCGTAATAAGGCCGATCTGAGCGCAGAAGCCATTGCCCTCGAGGTCAGTGACGATGGCCATGTAACGATCAGCCTGAGCGCAAGATCAACGCAGGGGCTGGACTTGCTGCGTGAACACCTCAAGGCGTGCATGGGCTACGAGCAGACCTCTGAGAGCAGCTTCAGCGCCCGTCGCCGCCACCTGGAGGCATTGCAACACGCCAGCAACGCTTTGGAGCATGGTCGAGCACAGTTGACTCTGGCGGGGGCTGGAGAGTTGCTGGCTGAGGATTTACGCCAGGCGCAGCATTCACTGGGTGAGATTACCGGGGCATTCAGCTCGGATGATCTGCTGGGACGAATCTTCTCCAGTTTTTGTATTGGTAAATAGCGCGTTGATTCACAGGGCTGCCTAGCAGCCCGTCGCTGCCATCGGCGGCGACTACACCGGTTTAGTCCTACCGCTTCCCCCCTCTGAACATAACCGTTCATCTGTTCGATCCCTGTCGACCTTCCATGCGCTTGGTGGATTTAGCCACCGAGCTGCATTCGGCTGCCTATTTTTCAAGAAAATGAGCGAAAAGACCGGGATAAGCTCTGTGTATAACTGCCCTTCAGGTCAGTGGGTAAGTAGGCCTGAAAACTGAAGATAACCGCCCCTGTGGATAAGCACCTGTTTTACCCACAGGCTTAAACCACTTATTCACGCCCCTCATTGGCACATGACCACAGACTTTTGAATCTCTGTACAGTCCGTAAAATATGGCCTGTAGCAATCTATCCACAGAAAGGTGCCTCAGTAGAAATAAACATAAAAACAAAGCTTTATAAATTTCTTCTCTATTTATTTATCTATCTTGCCCTTATCCACAGCTGGTTAAATTTTGTGCAAAGGGTTCTTTAAGAAGGGCGAAGTCCCTATACTTCGCGGTCTATCCAAAAACCCCTAGTAACAGGCACGAGGTGCGTGGTGAATTTCCCTTCCCGTTTTGCAGTGATCGTCATCGGCGGCGGTCACGCCGGAACCGAGGCTGCACTTGCTTCAGCACGCATGGGCGTAAAAACCCTGCTGTTGACCCACAACGTGGAAACCCTCGGGCAAATGAGCTGCAATCCTGCGATTGGCGGGATTGGTAAAAGCCATCTAGTAAAAGAGATCGATGCCCTCGGCGGGGCAATGGCGATTGCCACCGATAAAGGCGGCATTCAGTTCCGTGTACTCAATGGCCGAAAAGGCCCGGCCGTGCGCGCAACCCGTGCACAGGCTGACCGCATTCTCTACAAGGCGGCAGTACGGGAAATTCTGGAAAACCAACCGAACCTGTGGATATTTCAACAGGCGGCTGATGACCTGATCGTTGAACAGGATCAAGTGCGTGGCGTAGTGACCCAAATGGGTCTGCGGTTCATGGCGGATGCTGTTGTGTTAACCACCGGTACGTTCCTCGGTGGACTTATCCACATTGGCATGCAGAATTATTCCGGTGGCCGAGCCGGTGATCCTCCTTCGATCGCTTTGGCTCAGCGCCTGCGTGAGTTGCCATTGCGGGTCGGTCGCCTGAAAACCGGGACGCCGCCGCGAATTGATGGACGTTCGGTAGATTTCTCGGTCATGACCGAGCAACCAGGCGATACACCGATTCCAGTGATGTCGTTCATGGGGAATAAGGAACAGCACCCGGCTCAAGTCAGTTGCTGGATCACCCATACCAATGCCCGCACCCATGAAATCATTGCCTCCAACCTTGATCGCTCGCCGATGTATTCGGGTGTAATCGAAGGTATTGGCCCACGATACTGCCCTTCGATCGAAGACAAGATCCATCGCTTTGCTGACAAGGAAAGCCATCAGGTCTTTATCGAGCCGGAAGGTTTGACTACTCACGAGCTGTACCCGAACGGTATTTCGACGTCCTTGCCATTCGATGTACAAATCCAGATTGTTCAATCGATTCGCGGCATGGAAAACGCTCACATCGTGCGGCCGGGTTACGCCATCGAATACGACTATTTCGATCCGCGCGACTTGAAGTACAGCCTCGAAACCAAAGTGATTGGAGGTTTGTTCTTTGCAGGGCAGATCAACGGCACGACGGGTTACGAAGAAGCGGGTGCCCAAGGTTTGCTCGCTGGCGCTAACGCCGCACTGCTTTCGCAGGGCAAGGAAAGCTGGTGCCCGCGTCGCGATGAGGCGTATATCGGGGTATTGGTCGACGACCTGATTACATTGGGTACTCAAGAACCGTATCGGATGTTTACCTCACGTGCTGAATACCGCCTGATTCTGCGTGAAGACAACGCTGATATGCGCTTGACTGAAAAAGGCCGCGAGTTGGGTCTGGTTGACGACGCCCGTTGGGCCGCTTTCTGCACTAAGCGTGAAAGTATCGCGCTCGAAGAACAGCGTTTGAAATCTACATGGGTGCGCCCGGGCACTGAGCAGGGTGATGCCATTGCAGCCAAATTTGGCACGCCGTTGACCCATGAATACAATTTGCTGAATCTGTTGACCCGTCCAGAAATCGACTATGCAGGTTTGGTCGAAGTAACAGGCCAGGGCGCTGAAGATCCGCTGGTCGCCGAGCAGGTCGAGATTAAAACCAAGTACGCCGGTTACATTGATCGTCAACAAGACGAAATTGCCCGTTTACGCGCCAGTGAAAACACCAAACTGCCTGTGGATATCGATTACACGAACATTTCCGGGCTGTCGAAAGAGATCCAGAGCAAGCTGGGGGCCACGCGTCCCGAGACCCTGGGTCAGGCTTCGCGTATTCCGGGTGTGACACCGGCAGCAATTTCCCTGTTGATGATTCATCTGAAAAAACGCGGCGCTGGCCGCACGTTGGAGCAAAACGCTTGAGTTCGCTGGTCACTGCACAAAACGCCGAAGAGTTATCCACAGGTGCACGCCAACTGGGCGTCGCGCTGACTGAAAACCAGCATGAGCAATTGCTGGCGTATTTGGCCCTGTTGATCAAATGGAATAAGGCTTACAACCTCACGGCTGTGCGTAACCCGGACGAAATGGTTTCTCGCCATTTGCTCGACAGCCTGAGTGTGATGCCGTTTATCGAAAACGGCCGTTGGTTGGATGTTGGCAGTGGTGGGGGGATGCCTGGCATTCCCCTGGCGATCCTGTTTCCCGAATCGCAGGTCACTTGCCTGGACAGCAACGGTAAGAAAACCCGCTTCCTGACCCAAGTCAAACTTGAGCTTAAGCTGGAAAACCTGCAAGTTATCCACAGCCGCGTTGAGGAGTACCAGCCTGAGCAGCCGTTCACAGGAATTGTGTCCAGAGCTTTCAGCAGCATGGAGAACTTCACTAACTGGACGCGCCACTTGGGCGACGGTGAAACACGCTGGTTGGCAATGAAGGGCGTTCATCCGGCCGATGAGCTGGTAGCATTGCCGTCTGATTTTCGTCTCGATGGCGAACACGCCTTGACCGTTCCGGGTTGCCAAGGCCAACGCCATCTGCTGATACTGCGCCGCACGGCATGATTGGGAACGCAAGCAAGAATGGCTAAGGTATTCGCAATAGCGAACCAAAAGGGTGGTGTGGGTAAAACCACCACCTGTATCAACCTCGCAGCATCGCTGGTCGCGACCAAGCGACGCGTGCTGCTCATCGACCTCGATCCACAAGGCAACGCCACCATGGGTAGCGGTGTGGATAAACATGGTCTTGAAAACTCAGTTTATGACCTGTTGATCGGGGAATGTGATCTGGCTCAGGCCATGCATGTCTCCGAGCACGGTGGCTATCAGCTTTTGCCCGCGAACCGCGACCTGACCGCGGCTGAAGTCGTTCTGCTTGAAATGCAGATGAAAGAAAGCCGTCTGCGTACAGCATTGGCGCCTGTTCGCGAGAGCTATGATTTCATCTTGATCGACTGCCCGCCGTCACTCTCGATGCTGACGTTGAACGCTCTGGTCGCTGCCGACGGGGTAATTATCCCCATGCAGTGCGAATATTTTGCACTGGAAGGTTTGAGCGACCTTGTGGATAACATCAAGCGAATCGCCGAGTTGCTGAACCCGAATCTAAAGATCGAAGGTTTGCTTCGCACCATGTTTGATCCGCGTCTGAGCCTGATGAACGATGTGTCGGCTCAGCTCAAGGAACACTTCGGTGAGCAGCTCTACGAGACTGTGATACCGCGCAATATCCGCCTGGCCGAAGCACCGAGCTACGGCATGCCAGCGCTGGCGTATGACAAAAATTCCCGTGGCGCGATTGCCTACCTTGCCCTGGCCGGCGAGCTGGTTCGCCGCCAACGTCGAACCTCCCGCACTGCTCAGCCTACTTAAGGAAATCCCATGGCCGTCAAGAAACGAGGTCTCGGACGCGGACTGGATGCACTGCTAAGCGGTCCTACAGTCAGCTCGTTGGAAGAGCAAGCGGTCAAGGTTGATCAAAGTGAGTTGCAGCACCTGCCACTGGATCTGATTCAGCGTGGCAAATATCAGCCACGTCGTGACATGGATCCGCAAGCGCTTGAAGAGCTAGCCAATTCAATCAAGACCCAAGGCGTGATGCAGCCAATCGTGGTTCGCCCGATTGCTGATAATCGTTTTGAGATCATTGCCGGTGAACGCCGCTGGCGTGCCAGCCAGCAGGCGGGCAAAGAGACTATCCCTGCGATGGTGCGCGATGTGCCGGATGAAACCGCGATTGCGATGGCGTTGATCGAAAACATCCAGCGTGAAGACCTCAATCCGATTGAAGAGGCCGTGGCCTTGCAGCGTTTGCAGCAAGAGTTCCAGCTGACTCAGCAACAAGTGGCTGACGCTGTGGGTAAGTCCCGAGTGTCTGTGGCTAACTTGTTGCGATTGATTTCATTGCCGGAAGTGATCAAAACCATGCTCTCCCATGGTGACCTGGAAATGGGTCATGCGCGGGCATTGCTTGGTTTGCCAGAACCTCAACAGGTTGAAGGGGCGCGACATGTTGTCGCACGTGGCCTGACAGTGCGTCAGACCGAAGCCCTTGTTCGCCAGTGGTTGAGCGGCAAACAAGAAGCTGCTGAACCCGTTAAGGCCGATCCTGATATCACCCGGCTCGAACAGCGACTGGCTGAGCGCCTAGGCTCTGCGGTGCAGATTCGCCACGGAAAGAAGGGAAAAGGCCAATTAGTGATTGGTTACAATTCTCTTGATGAGCTTCAAGGAGTGCTTGCTCACATCCGCTGAAACATTTCCCTATGTAGCGCGCAGTCGGAAATCACTACCTGACAGTTGAATAGGGGCCTCGTCGCCCCTATACTCTGCGCGCATTTTGTCGGCACAAATTATGCCAAGTTAATACTTTTTGGTAGCCGACCTTTGAGGAGCATTGTGATGGAAACCCGCACGCCAAACCGCTTGCCGTTCCATCGCTTAGCGGTTTTCCCGGTTTTACTGGCTCAATTTGTCGTTTTATTGCTGGCAGCTCTGGGGCTGTGGCAGTGGCATGGAGTCGTCGCCGGATATTCAGGACTCTGCGGAGGCCTGATAGCTTTGCTACCCAATGTGTATTTTGCTCACAGGGCATTCCGGTTTTCCGGCGCTCGAGCAGCGCAAGCCATCGTCCGGTCGTTTTACGCTGGTGAGGCAGGCAAGTTAATTTTGACGGCAGTGCTGTTCGCGCTGACGTTTGCAGGTGTGAAGCCATTGGCGCCGCTCGCTGTATTCGGCGTATTCGTGCTGACCCAATTGGTCAGTTGGTTTGCTCCCCTGCTAATGAGAACAACACTTTCGAGACCTTAGGGCGTTTGAGGCAACCATGGCAGAAACAACCGCTTCGGGCTATATCCAGCACCACTTACAGAACCTGACCTTCGGGCAGCTACCTGACGGCGGCTGGGGCTTTGCTCACACCGTTGCAGAAGCTAAACAGATGGGCTTTTGGGCATTCCACGTCGATACACTTGGCTGGTCTGTCTTTGTCGGCCTATTGTTTGTCCTCGTATTCCGCATGGCGGCCAAGAAGGCAACTTCCGGTCAACCAGGCGCACTTCAGAACTTCGTAGAAGTACTGGTGGAATTCGTTGATGGCAGTGTCAAAGACAGTTTCCACGGACGCAGTGCAGTTATTGCACCGTTGGCGCTGACTATTTTCGTTTGGGTGTTCCTGATGAACGCCATCGACTTGATCCCGGTTGACTGGATTCCTCAGTTGGCCATCCTGATCACAGGCGATGAGCACTTCCCGTTCCGTGCCGTACCGACGACTGATCCTAACGCTACCTTGGGCATGGCCCTTTCGGTATTCGCTCTGATCATCTTCTACAGCATCAAGATCAAGGGCATCGGCGGCTTCATTGGCGAACTGACCCTGCATCCTTTCGGTAGCAAGAACATTTTTGTTCAAGCGCTGCTGATTCCGGTGAACTTCCTGCTCGAATTCGTGACGCTGATTGCCAAGCCAATCTCGCTGGCACTGCGTCTGTTCGGCAACATGTACGCTGGCGAACTGGTATTTATCCTGATCGCCGTAATGTTCGGCAGCGGCCTGCTTTGGCTTAGCGGTCTGGGCGTGGTGCTGCAATGGGCGTGGGCTGTATTCCACATCCTGATCATCACCTTGCAAGCGTTCATCTTCATGATGTTGACCATCGTTTACTTGTCGATGGCACACGAAGAGAACCACTAAGGCCCGTCTCGGCGAGTCTGGCGCCTTCCCGCTCCCCGGCGGAAAGGCGTCGCAAAATGATTTTGTTTTACCGCTTTAATCTAAAAACCTAAACCATACGACGTAAAAGTCGGGAGGAAAGATGGAAACTGTAGTTGGTCTAACCGCTATCGCTGTTGCACTGTTGATCGGCCTGGGCGCACTGGGCACCGCAATTGGTTTCGGCCTGTTGGGTGGCAAGTTCCTGGAAGGCGCAGCGCGTCAACCAGAAATGGTTCCAATGCTGCAAGTTAAAATGTTCATCGTTGCCGGTCTGCTCGACGCCGTAACCATGATCGGTGTTGGTATCGCACTGTTCTTCACCTTCGCTAATCCCTTCGTTGGTCAACTCGCTGGCTAATCACTCGATAATTCGAGTTGATTGAAGTGATAGACAACGAACGAGCGAGGTGTTGGCGTGAACATTAATGCAACCCTGATTGGCCAGTCCGTTGCGTTCTTCATCTTTGTACTGTTTTGCATGAAGTTCGTGTGGCCTCCGGTCATCGCGGCATTGCAAGAACGTCAGAAGAAGATTGCGGCTGGATTGGACGCTGCTAACCGAGCAGCTCGCGACCTGGAGTTGGCCCAAGATAAAGCGGGTCAGCAACTGCGCGAAGCTAAGGCTCAAGCAGCTGAAATCATTGAGCAAGCCAAGAAACGCGGTACTCAGATCGTAGACGAAGCCCGTGAACAGGCTCGCGTTGAAGCTGACCGTGTGAAGGCTCAGGCTCAGGCCGAGATCGAACAGGAACTGAACAGCGTTAAAGACGCCCTGCGCGCCCAATTGGGTGGCCTGGCTGTTGAAGGTGCTGAGAAGATCCTGGGTGCCACAATCGATCAAAACGCGCACGCGGAGCTGGTTAATAAACTGGCTGCTGAAATTTAAGCGAGGGCGATCATGGCAGAATTGACCACGTTGGCCCGACCTTACGCTAAGGCAGCCTTCGAGCACGCCCAGGCCCACCAGCAACTGGCCTCTTGGTCAGCCATGCTCGGCCTGGCTGCAGCAGTGTCGCAAGACGACACTATGCAGCGCGTGCTCAAGGCCCCGCGACTGACGAGCGCAGAAAAGGCCGCCACGTTTATTGACGTGTGCGGCGACAAGTTCAATGTAGAAGTACAGAACTTCATTAACGTCGTTGCCGAAAACGACCGTCTCCCGCTTTTGCCGGAGATTGCCGCTCTGTTTGACCTGTACAAGGCTGAACAAGAGAAGTCGGTAGACGTAGAAGTGACCAGTGCTTTTGCATTGAACCAAGAACAGCAAGACAAACTCGCCAAGGTTCTCAGTGCACGACTCAACCGGGAAGTGCGCCTGCAAGTTGCGGAGGATGCCAGCCTTATAGGTGGTGTCATCATCCGCGCCGGCGACCTGGTTATCGATGGCTCGGTTCGCGGAAAACTCGCAAACCTTGCCGAAGCATTGAAATCTTGAGTTTGAAGGGGCAGCAGAGCAATGCAGCAACTCAATCCTTCCGAAATAAGTGAAATTATCAAGGGCCGCATCGAAAAACTCGATGTGACCTCCCAAGCCCGTAACGAAGGCACTGTCGTCAGCGTATCTGACGGCATTGTGCGGATTCACGGTCTGGCCGACGTAATGTACGGCGAGATGATCGAGTTTCCAGGCAGCGTCTTCGGTATGGCTCTCAACCTGGAGCAAGACTCTGTAGGTGCCGTTGTATTGGGCGCGTACACGACTCTGGCTGAAGGCATGAGCGCCAAGTGCACTGGCCGCATCCTGGAAGTTCCGGTTGGTAAGGAACTGCTGGGTCGCGTTGTCGACGCACTGGGTAACCCAGTTGACGGCAAAGGTCCGCTGAACAACACCGAGACTGATGCAGTCGAGAAAGTTGCTCCAGGCGTGATCTGGCGTAAGTCGGTAGACCAGCCTGTACAGACTGGCTACAAGGCTGTCGATGCCATGATTCCTGTCGGCCGTGGCCAGCGTGAGCTGATCATCGGTGACCGTCAGATCGGTAAAACCGCTCTGGCGATCGACGCGATCATCAACCAGAAGAACAGCGGCATTTTCTGTGTATACGTAGCGATCGGTCAGAAGCAATCGACTATCGCCAACGTGGTTCGCAAGCTGGAAGAAAACGGCGCGTTGGCTAACACCATCGTCGTTGCTGCCAGTGCTTCCGAATCCGCAGCGCTGCAGTTCCTGGCACCGTACTCCGGTTGCACCATGGGCGAATACTTCCGCGACCGCGGTGAAGACGCGCTGATCGTTTATGACGATCTGTCCAAGCAAGCAGTGGCTTACCGCCAGATTTCCCTGCTGCTGCGCCGTCCACCAGGCCGTGAAGCTTACCCAGGCGACGTGTTCTATCTCCACTCCCGTCTGCTGGAGCGCGCATCCCGCGTTTCCGAAGAGTACGTAGAGAAGTTCACCAACGGCGCAGTGACCGGCAAAACCGGTTCCCTGACCGCACTGCCGATCATCGAAACTCAAGCTGGCGACGTTTCCGCGTTCGTTCCGACCAACGTGATTTCCATCACTGACGGTCAGATCTTCCTGGAATCGGCCATGTTCAACTCCGGGATCCGTCCTGCAGTGAACGCCGGTGTTTCGGTATCCCGTGTGGGTGGTGCCGCTCAGACCAAGATCATCAAGAAGCTGTCTGGTGGTATCCGTACCGCTCTGGCTCAGTACCGTGAACTGGCGGCATTCGCCCAGTTCGCTTCTGACCTGGACGAAGCGACCCGTAAGCAACTTGAGCATGGTCAGCGCGTTACCGAGCTGATGAAGCAGAAGCAATACGCACCAATGTCGATCGCTGACATGGCGCTGTCGCTGTATGCCGCTGAGCGTGGGTTCCTGACTGACGTCGAAATCACCAAGGTCGGTAGCTTTGAACAAGCGCTGATTGCTTACTTCAACCGCGATCACGCCGAGCTTATGGCGAAGATCAACGTTAAAGGTGACTTCAATGACGACATCGATTCTGGCATCAAAGCCGGTATCGAGAAGTTCAAGGCCACCCAAACCTGGTAAGCCGCAGCGGGAGTCGCAAGGCTCCCGCTTGCTAACCTGATAGGTGTTACATGGCAGGCGCAAAAGAGATTCGCAGTAAGATTGCGAGCATCAAAAGCACGCAAAAAATTACCAGCGCCATGGAAAAAGTGGCGGTGAGCAAAATGCGCAAGGCACAAATGCGCATGGCTGCTAGCCGTCCTTATGCGGAGCGCATCCGCCAGGTTATTGGGCATTTGGCCAACGCCAACCCGGAATACCGCCACCCCTTCATGATTGATCGCGCTGTAAAGCGTGCCGGTTATGTGGTTGTGAGCAGTGACCGTGGTTTGTGCGGTGGTTTGAATACCAACCTGTTCAAGGCTTTGGTCAAGGACATGGCGGTAAACCGCGAAAACGGCGTCGAGATTGATCTGTGCGTGGTCGGCAGCAAAGGTGCGGCTTTTTTCCGTAACTTCGGCGGTAACGTCGTCGCTGCAATCAGCCATCTGGGTGAAGAACCGTCGATCAATGATTTGATCGGCAGCGTTAAGGTGATGCTGGATGCATACTTGGAAGGCCGTATTGATCGCCTGTCCGTGGTATCCAACAAGTTCATCAACACCATGACGCAACAGCCGACTGTGGAGCAGTTGATTCCACTGGTGGCGACCCCGGATCAAGAACTCAAGCACCACTGGGACTACCTCTACGAACCAGATGCCAAAGAGCTGCTAGACGGCTTGATGGTGCGTTACGTGGAGTCGCAGGTGTACCAGGCGGTGGTCGAGAACAGTGCAGCTGAACAAGCTGCGCGGATGATCGCAATGAAGAACGCCACTGATAACGCCGGTGATTTGATCAGCGATTTGCAGCTGATCTACAACAAGGCGCGTCAGGCTGCGATCACCCAAGAGATCTCGGAAATCGTCGGCGGCGCTGCCGCGGTTTAACGGTTCAAATATTCAGAGGATCCAGCTATGAGTAGCGGACGTATCGTTCAAATCATCGGCGCCGTGATCGACGTGGAATTTCCACGCGAAAACGTACCGAGCATCTACAACGCGCTGAAAGTACAAAGCGCGGCCGGAACCACTCTGGAAGTTCAGCAGCAGCTGGGCGACGGCGTGGTTCGTACCATTGCGATGGGTTCCACCGAGGGCTTGAAGCGCGGTCTGGAAGTCACCGACACTGGCGCAGCCATCTCCGTACCAGTAGGTAAAGCTACCCTGGGCCGGATCATGGACGTTCTGGGCAACCCGATCGACGAAGCTGGCCCGATTGAAACCGAAGAGCGTTGGGGCATTCACCGCCCTGCACCGTCCTTCGCTGAACAAGCGGGCGGCAACGACCTTCTGGAAACTGGTATCAAGGTTATCGACCTGATCTGCCCGTTTGCAAAAGGCGGTAAGGTTGGTCTGTTCGGTGGTGCCGGTGTAGGCAAAACCGTAAACATGATGGAACTGATCCGTAACATCGCCATGGAACACAGCGGTTACTCTGTGTTTGCTGGTGTGGGCGAGCGTACCCGTGAGGGTAACGACTTCTACCACGAGATGAAGGATTCCAGCGTACTGGATAAAGTGGCACTGGTTTACGGTCAGATGAACGAGCCGCCGGGTAACCGTCTGCGCGTAGCACTGACTGGCCTGACCATGGCCGAGAAGTTCCGTGACGAAGGTAACGACGTACTGTTGTTCGTTGACAACATCTACCGTTACACCTTGGCCGGTACTGAAGTATCCGCACTGCTGGGCCGTATGCCTTCTGCAGTAGGTTACCAGCCGACTCTGGCTGAAGAGATGGGTACTCTGCAAGAGCGCATCACTTCGACCAAAAACGGTTCGATCACTTCGATCCAAGCGGTATACGTACCTGCGGATGACTTGACTGACCCGTCGCCTGCGACCACGTTTGCCCACTTGGACGCTACTGTCGTTCTGTCCCGTGACATCGCTTCCCTGGGTATCTACCCAGCAGTAGATCCACTGGATTCGACTTCGCGCCAGCTGGATCCGAACGTTATCGGCCAGGAACACTACGACACCGCTCGCGGCGTTCAGTACGTGTTGCAGCGTTACAAAGAACTGAAGGACATCATTGCGATCCTGGGTATGGACGAGCTGTCGGAAACCGACAAGCAGTTGGTATCCCGCGCTCGTAAGATCCAGCGTTTCTTGTCTCAGCCGTTCTTCGTGGCTGAAGTCTTCACTGGCGCTTCGGGTAAATACGTTTCCCTGAAAGACACCATTGCTGGCTTCAAAGGCATCCTCAACGGTGACTACGACCACCTGCCAGAACAAGCGTTCTACATGGTCGGCGGCATCGAAGAAGCGATCGAGAAAGCCAAGAAACTGTAATTCGAGCGCCCGGCAACGGGCGCTAATCAGGTTGAGGCAATCAGATGGCTAATATGATGACAGTCCATTGCGATATCGTCAGCGCGGAAGGAGAAATCTTCTCCGGTCTGGTTGAGATGGTGATTGCACACGGCAGCCTGGGCGATCTTGGTATCGCTCTGGGTCACGCTCCGCTGATCACTGAACTCAAGCCAGGTCCGATTCGCCTGATCAAACAGGGTGGGGAAGACGAGGTGTTTTACATCTCGGGTGGTTACCTCGAGGTTCAGCCGAACATGGTCAAGGTTCTTGCCGACACCGTGCAACGCGCCGCCGACCTGGATGAAGCCTCCGCTCAAGAAGCCGTTAAGGCTGCTGAGAAGGCGCTGAATGAAAAAGGCGCAGACTTCGATTACGGAGCTGCTGCTGCACGACTGGCCGAGGCCGCAGCTCAGCTGCGCACCGTCCAGCAGATCCGCAAGAAGTTTGGCGGCTAAGCCTCCTGCTTATTGCGTGATTGATTAAAAAGGGTAGCCTCGGCTACCCTTTTTCTTTTTCCGCGAATTACTTTTGGTCGCAGCCGCTGACCACCCAGGATTGGTAGCCAGTTATGTCTCTCGATATCGTTATTCTCGCAGCAGGCCAAGGCACTCGCATGCGCTCGGCTTTGCCCAAGGTTTTGCATCCCGTAGCCGGTAATTCAATGCTAGGGCATGTTATCCACAGCGCCCGGCAGCTCAATCCAACCGGTATCCACGTGGTGATCGGTCATGGCGCAGAGTTGGTTCGTGAGCGTTTGGCGGCTGATGACCTTAATTTTGTGCTGCAAGACAAGCAGTTGGGTACCGGCCATGCCGTGGCTCAGGCGCTGCCATTTTTGACAGCAGAGAATGTGCTGATCCTTTACGGTGATGTTCCGCTGATTGAAGTGGAAACCTTGCAACGCCTGCTCAAGCAAGTGGGGCCTGAACAGTTGGGGTTATTGACCGTCAATCTGGCCGACCCTACCGGTTATGGCCGAATCGTTCGGGATGAGCAAAACACGGTATGCGCCATCGTTGAGCATAAAGATGCCACGGATGCGCAGCGTGCCATCAAGGAAGGCAACACAGGCATTCTTGCTTTGCCGACTCAGCGTCTGGCTGACTGGATGAGCCGCCTGTCGAACAACAATGCTCAAGGCGAGTACTACCTGACTGACGTGATTGCAATGGCGGTTAACGATGGTTTGGTCGTGGCGACTGAGCTTGCTCTTGATCCGATGGAAGTGCAGGGCGCCAATGACCGCAAACAATTGAGTGAATTGGAGCGGCATTACCAACTGCGCGAAGGCCGTCGGCTAATGGCCTTGGGTGTCACCCTGCGTGACCCGGCCCGGTTTGACGTGCGCGGCGAGGTGACGGTAGGCCGTGATGTGCTTATCGACATCAATGTGATCCTCGAAGGTCGCGTGGTCATTGAAGACAACGTTGTGATTGGCCCGAACTGCGTGATCAAAGACAGCACGCTGCGTAAAGGGGTTGTGGTCAAAGCCAACAGCCACCTGGATGGCGCCGTGATGGGCGAGGGCAGTGATGCAGGTCCATTTGCCCGGCTGCGTCCAGGCAGCGTGCTTGATGCTCGCGCCCATGTGGGTAACTTCGTCGAATTGAAAAATGCCCATCTGGGTGAAGATGCCAAGTGTGGCCATCTCACCTATCTGGGGGATGCCGAAGTCGGACCACGCACCAATATTGGAGCGGGCACTATCACCTGTAACTACGATGGCGCCAATAAGTGGAAAACCGTGTTGGGGGCTGATGTATTTATTGGCTCCAATAACTCTTTGGTTGCACCTGTGGATATCTCAAGCGGTGCAACCACCGCTGCCGGTTCGACGATTAGCCAGAATGTTGAGCCAGCGCAATTGGCGGTTGGTCGTGCACGCCAACGTAATATCGACGGATGGAAGCGACCGGTTAAACAGCCAAAGCCTTGATTTCTAGGTGCTAGGCGGCTTGCAAAAGAGTTATCCACAAGCGAATTAGCCCGGCCCTGCTCAAATCAAGTCATCGTATAACTGTTTAAAATCAATAAGTTATCTTAAGCCTTATCCACCACCTGTGGATAAGGCTTATTTTTTTGCTTACCTTTTAGCGATCAAACCCCTGTGTATGCAGAGTAAAGCAGAGTTATTCACAGAAAATATCGGCAACAATTTGTTGACGAGCATTTCGAGATAGGGTTTCATTGCTTTCGTTATCTTTCGAACCGAAACTTAATTTCGCTATGTCCAAACGTAATACGCCACAGCGCAGACACAACATATTGTCCTTACTCGCTGAGCAAGGTGAAGTGAGTGTGGATGAACTGGCCAAGCGTTTCGAAACCTCTGAGGTTACGATTCGCAAGGACTTGGCTGCGCTCGAAAGTAACGGCCTTCTTCTTCGTCGCTATGGTGGCGCCATCACCATGCCCCAAGAGTTAGTCAGTGAATCGCCGCAGCCCATCTCTCTTTATAAGCAGGCCATTGCCCGAGCTGCGGTTGGCCTGATTAAAGAGCATGCGCGCATCATCATTGACAGCGGCAGCACCACCGCATCGATGATTCCACAACTGGGCCTACAACCGGGCTTGGTGGTGATGACTAATTCTTTGCACGTCGCTAACGCCCTGAGCGAACTGGAACATGAGCCTGTGTTGCTAATGACCGGCGGTACCTGGGATCCCCACTCTGAGTCTTTTCAGGGGCAGGTCGCTGAACAGGTGTTGCGCTCTTACGATTTCGATCAACTGTTTATCGGTGCGGACGGCATTGACCTGCAACGTGGCACGACAACCTTTAATGAGTTGTTGGGCCTGAGCCGGGTCATGGCTGACGTCGCGCGCGAAGTGATCGTGATGGTCGAGTCAGACAAAATTGGTCGAAAAATACCCAATCTGGAACTGCCCTGGAGCAGCGTCCACACCCTTATTACCGATGATCGCTTGCCCCTTGAGGCTCGCGAACAAATTCAGGCCCGGGGCATAACGCTGTTATGCGCCGAGCTTAACTAGGAGAACCTTATGTGTGGAATCGTTGGCGCAGTCGCTGAACGTAATATCACGGCCATTCTGCTGGAAGGCCTGAAACGTCTTGAATACCGCGGTTATGACAGCGCCGGTGTTGCTGTATTTACCAACAACGGCACGCTTGAGCGTTTACGCCGTAACGGCAAAGTGGCCGAACTAGAACAAGCGTTGGCTGGCGAACCGTTGGTTGGCCGTTTGGGAATTGCCCACACCCGCTGGGCTACCCACGGTGCTCCGTGCGAGCGAAATGCCCACCCACACTTTTCGGGTTCCGATCTGGCTGTAGTCCACAACGGCATTATCGAAAACCACGAGGCCTTGCGCGAGCGGCTAAAAGGTTTGGGTTATGTGTTTACTTCAGACACTGATACCGAAGTCATTGCGCACTTGCTGGACCACAAGCTCAAAGAGCAAAGCGATCTGGCCGCTGCGTTGAAATCGACGGTTAAAGAATTGCACGGAGCTTACGGTCTGGCCGTGATCAGTGCCAAGCAACCTGACCGTCTGGTTGCTGCACGCAGTGGTAGCCCGCTGGTGATAGGACTGGGATTGGGCGAGAACTTCCTGGCCTCCGATCAATTAGCCCTGCGACAGGTTACTGACCGCTTCATGTATCTGGAAGAGGGCGATATTGCCGAAATCCGCCGTGACAGTGTCCACATCTGGGATGTGAACGGGCAGACCGTCGAGCGCGAAACCGTGCAATACCGTGATGGTGCCGAAGCTGCCGATAAAGGTGAATACCGTCACTACATGCTCAAAGAAATTCATGAGCAGCCTGCGGTGGTTCAACGCACGTTGGAAAACCGTCTGGGTCACGACCATGTACTGGTACAGGCTTTCGGTCCACAAGCCGCTGAATTATTCGCCAAAGTTCGCAACGTACAAATCGTAGCCTGCGGTACCAGCTACCACGCAGGCATGGTTGCGCGGTATTGGCTCGAAAGTCTGGCAGGCATTCCGTGCCAGGTTGAAGTGGCCAGTGAGTTCCGCTACCGAAAAGTGGTGGTACAGCCAGACACGCTGTTCGTAACAATCTCTCAATCGGGTGAAACCGCAGACACCCTGGCTGCACTGCGTAATGCCAAAGAACTGGGCTTCCTCGGCAGCCTGGCGATTTGCAACGTGGGCATCAGCTCATTGGTTCGTGAGTCTGATCTGACGCTGTTGACACAAGCCGGCCGTGAAATTGGCGTTGCATCGACCAAAGCGTTCACCACTCAGCTGGTTGGCTTGTTACTGCTGACACTGTCTCTTGGCCAAGTTCGCGGCACGCTGGAAGCGGGTGTTGAAGCGCAACTCGTTGAAGAATTGCGCCGCTTGCCCACGCGTCTGGGTGAAGCGTTAGCGATGGATACCACCATCGAGAAAGTCGCTGAATTGTTTGCTGATAAACATCACACACTCTTCTTGGGTCGCGGGGCTCAGTTCCCGGTGGCGATGGAAGGCGCGCTCAAGCTCAAAGAAATTTCGTACATCCACGCCGAAGCATATCCGGCAGGCGAGTTGAAGCACGGCCCTCTGGCGCTTGTGGATAACGACATGCCAGTGGTGACGGTGGCGCCGAACAATGAATTGTTGGAAAAATTAAAATCCAACCTCCAAGAAGTTCGTGCTCGTGGTGGTGAGTTGGTGGTGTTCGCTGATGAACAAGCGAATATGAGCGATGGCGAAGGCACTCATGTCATCAATATGCCGCACATCCACGATGTGCTGGCGCCAATCCTCTACACCATCCCGTTGCAACTGCTGTCTTACTACGTTGCTGTGCTTAAAGGTACAGACGTCGACCAGCCTCGCAACTTGGCTAAGTCGGTGACGGTGGAATAAACCATCGGCAACAATAAGCTGCATCAAAAAGACCCGCTCTGCGGGTTTTTTTGTTTGTGGGATTCGGGCAGTGGGCGCATTAATAAAAATAAAAATTTATAAGGTCTACGCTAATCCGATGAGGCCGCTGTCTTGTTTCTTTACTGAGGCGTTTGTATGTTCAAAAAAAATTTTAAGCCGGCACGTACCCGGGCCGTTTTTTTAACCACTTGTCTTGCCGCTTCAGTGGTAAACGCCGCCACTGACACGACGTATCCAGATGCTGCTGCCAGCAACCCTGCAACAATGGGCTGGATGGTCGGTTCGCCTCCGCCGCCGGACCGGATCATTCGCTTTGCCGATGGCAGTTATTTCAAGTTCCCGGCCATGCGTTGGAGCGTCTCAAATTTCCGTCAATTAATGCCCACCACCAATGTTTCACGAGGTTTGAATGCTCCGGTTCCGTTAGACCAGGCGTTACGTACCGATATCGATAAATTGACGTTTACGCCCTTAGGTAGCAAGCAACCCATGACATGGGAGCAATCGCTTGCGGCCAACTACACCGACGGCATCGTGGTGTTGCATCGCGGGAAAATTGTTTACGAACGTTATTTCGGTGTACTCAACCCGCAAGGTCAACACGCGGCAATGTCGATGACGAAATCAGTTGTGGGGACAATGGGGGCCATGCTGGTAGCCGATGGCACCCTGGATGCTAATAAGCATATTGCTGACTACGTGCCTGAGTTGGCCAAGTCGGCGTTTGGTAATGCGACTCTGCGCCAAGTGTTGGACATGACCACGGGACTTGATTACAGCGAAGATTATGCCGACCCGGATGCTGAAGTCTGGAAGCACTCGATGGCAGGCAACCCGCTGCCAAAACCCAAGGGTTACACCGGCCCACAAACCTACATGGAGTATTTGCAAACCGTCCAACCTCTGGGTGAGCACGGGAAAGCATTTGCTTATAAAACGGTTAACACCGATGTACTGGGTTGGGTGATTGCCCGAGTGACTGGACGGAATGTCGCTCAGTTGTTATCAGAAAAAATCTGGCAGCGCCTGGGGGCTGAGCAGTCCGCCTATTTCACCGTCGACTCGATTGGCACGCCTTTCGCGGGAGGGGGTTTGAATACCGGGCTGCGCGATATGGCACGGTTTGGTGAAATGATCCGCAATGAGGGTCAGTATTTGGGGCAGCAAATTGTGCCCAAGTCGGTCATTGATGATATTCGTGCCGGCGGGGATAAAGCAGCTTTCGCCAAAGCTGGCTATGACTTGCTCAAGGGTGGCAGCTATAAAGATATGTGGTGGGTCACTCATAATCCAGACGGTGCTTTTATGGCTCGCGGCGTTTACGGGCAACGCACGTACATCGACCCCAAGGCCGAGATGGTCATCGTGCGTTATGCCTCCAATCCTGTTGCCAGTAACGCGGCAAACGACCCGGTCACCATTCCGGCCTTTGAGGCGGTGGCACAGCTGCTGATGAAGCATCCAGACTAAACGCGAGCTCTAACTTACGGCTTTAGGCTTACATGACACTGACAGTTACAGTTCTTCGTCTACCCTATAGTTTCAACGCCTGAATGAAGGAGGACTTACTGATGCTCGCGCAACTGCCACCAGCCTTACAGAAACTTCAGCTTCCATTACGCCTAAAGCTTTGGGACGGACTCGAGTTTAATCTCGGTCCTTCACCCAGTGTCACCATTGTGGTCAAGGATCCACAAATCGTGTCTGAGTTTACGCACCCCAGTCTTGACCTTTTGGGCACTGCGTTTGTTGAAGGGCGACTCGAACTCGAGGGCTCCATTAGCGAAGTGATTCGAGTCTGCGATGAACTGAGCCAAGCGTTAGTGGAAGACGAAGGCCAGGCGCCGGTACGCACCGTCCATGACAAGGCCATGGATGCGGCGTCCATTTCTTATCATTACGACCTGTCCAACGAGTTTTACCAGTTATGGCTCGATCGAGACATGGCCTATTCCTGCGGTTATTTTGAAACGGCCGAAGAAAGCCTTGATGAGGCACAGCAGGCAAAATTCCGTATTTTGTGCCGCAAGCTTCGCCTAAAACCCGGTGAGTACTTATTGGATGTGGGCTGCGGCTGGGGTGGTCTGGCACGGTTTGCAGCGCGTGAATTTGGGGTCAAGGTGTTTGGCATTACCTTGAGCAAAGAACAATTGGCTTTGGGGCGCGAGCGCGTTAAAGCCGATGGTCTGCAGGACAAGGTTGATCTGCAACTGCTTGATTACCGTGATCTGCCCCAGGATGGCCGATTCGACAAAATTGTTAGCGTCGGTATGTTTGAGCATGTGGGGCACGCTAACCTGCGCGAGTACTGTGAAATTCTGTCCAAGGCAGTACGTGAAGGTGGTTTGGTGATGAACCATGGTATTACCGCCAAGCACACGGACGGTCGTCCTGTGGGCCGTGGGGCAGGGGATTTCATCGATCGCTATGTATTCCCCAACGGCGAGTTGCCGCATCTGTCCATGATGACGGCCGAGATCAGTGAGGCCGGGCTGGAAGTGGTCGATGTCGAAAGTTTGCGCCGGCATTATGCGCGCACGCTGGAGCACTGGAGTCAGCGCCTGGAAAACAATCTTGAGGCCGCGGCCAAGTTAGTCCCCGAGAAAACCTTGCGGATTTGGCGGTTGTACTTGGCCGGCTGTGCGTACGCTTTTGCCCACGGCTGGATTAACATCGATCAAATTTTGGCGACTAAACCCTACGCAGATGGGTCACTTGAGTTGCCACTGACACGAGATGATATTTATCGCTGAGGCTGAAATTGCCACGTGATAGGGACCGGATTCTCGACCGGGTTGGTTTCCTGGATGAAGGTTCCGTATTGCAACGGGATGTTCTGATCCACTTGAGCAAGGGCTTTCTGTTTGAATGTCAGAGAGCCTTTTGTAAAGGTCAGATCGTGTCGGGCAACATTCCCGCCCAATCGGGTGAGGGCAGTGAGATGTAGCTGACGCTGTATTGAGCATCGGTAAAATCCCCCTCGACCACATAGACGCCGTAGTGGTTTTCACCTGGAGAAATGATTTTGTATAGGCCGTTGTCGTAGTAATACAACACGGCCTCTTCAAATGGTTTCTCGCTGTACATCTTTTTATAGTGAAGTCGATGGATGTAGGTGGGCTTTCCAACGTCTACGGCCATCGTGGGTTGGGTCGCTGCCACCGCGGGTTGGGCGTGGGCGAGTGAGGTCACGCTGAATAACAATCCCATCAAAGATAATTTCATCTTTTGTCCCTATGCACATAATGAGCGGCCGGTTTGGCCGGGCCGCTCAGCTTAGGTAATGAAGATGAAAACGTCTGAGCTGTACTCAGCTTTCAGCCATGACCTACTCAAAACACTGATTTTGCCTACGCAGTCTATAAGACTGGCGAGACCAAACGTGCCACGCGCATCGCCAATTGTTGTAAGCGGTGGGTCGCTTTTATATCCGCTTCGGTTATCTCTTTAGCCAGCGCAAAATCATCGAGCAGCATGTGCTCAACTTCTGTGGCGAACGCATCGTCTACGGTGAGTAGCATCACTTCAAAGTTAAGGCGGAACGAGCGGTTGTCCATATTGGCACTGCCAATGGCGCTGATTTCGTTATCGATTAACACCACCTTCTGATGCACAAACCCGGGCTGGTATCGAAAGATTTTCACACCCGCGCGCACGGCTTCAAAGGCATACAAGCTTGACGCTGCGTAGACAATTTTGTGATCCGGTCGAGACGGTATCAAAATGCGCACATCTACCCCGCGTAACACGGCCAGCCTCAAGGCAGAGAACACCGCCTCATCAGGTACGAAGTAAGGGGTTGTAATCCACACCCGTTCGTTAGCCGCGTGAATGGCTTCAACAAAAAATAGGGAGCACGTTTCATAAGGATCGGCAGGACCGCTGGCTAGAAATTGGCACAGTACGCCGCCTTCCGGATAGCTTTGTGGAAGGATCAGTGGTGGTAATTTCCGAGCTGCCCAAAACCAGTCCTCAGCAAATGATTCCTGCAAACAGGCCACCACCGGCCCACTGACTTCAACATGGGTATCTCGCCAAGGGGACAGCGGCGGCTTGGCCCCCAAGTACTCATCCCCTACGTTATGGCCACCTACAAACCCTTTGGTGCCATCGACCACAACGACTTTACGGTGATTGCGAAAGTTGACCTGGAATCGGCTGATCCATCCGCCGCGGGTGGCAAATGCCTGAGCCTGTACACCGCCTGCGCGAAGTGTCTCGGCATAAGCATTGGGTAAGGAGTGGCTTCCAATGCTGTCATAGAGCAGGTGGACAGCGACGCCTTGTGCGGCTTTTTCCAGTAGCAGGGCATGTAACTTCATGCCTAGTTCGTCATCGTGGATGATAAAAAACTGAACCAGCACCACTTCTTTAGCTTCGCGAATGGCGCCGAAAATAGCGTCAAACGTTGCCGTGCCATTAATCAGCAAGCGCACTGAGTTGTTTGCCAGGCAGGGCATACGTCCCAATCTTGGCATCGCCCTGAGAGATGTATAGGCAGCAGACTTTCGGGCGGCCAGGGCTTCTTCAACCCAGGGCCTCCAGTTCAGATCAATGATCGCTTCACGCATTTCCTGATTGGCATCGCGACGAGCGCGAATGTAATCGTCGAATGTGCTGCGGCCAAAAATCAGATAGGGGATCAAGGTGAAGTAGGGAATGAAGAAAAGAGACATTGCCCAAGCTATTGAGCCCTGCGCCGTTCTGACGGTGAGTATTGCATGCACAGCAGCAATTAAGCCTAAGCTGTGGACCAATAAAATTAGGTATCCGAAAAAGTGCGGGCCTAGATAATCCATGCGTATCCTTGCTCCTCAAAGTTCAATGCTTAGTACAACAGACCATGTTCTGCTATGAATGTCCTAATACTTTACGGCTGCAACCTCGGCCAATTTTCAACGTCTAATACGGATAATCCCGTAGGAGTGACTCGATGAATGTTCGTCTGCTTGGACTAATTTTGGCCGGTGGTATTTCTCTCCCAATGGCTGCTCAGGCCCAGATGCTACAACCCGGTCTCTGGGAAGTGACCTCCAGTAACATGCAAGTAGATGGCCAGCAGTTGCCTGATTTGCAGCTAATGCTTGGCCAGTTACAGGGCATGATGACGCCTGAGCAAAAAGCGCAGTTGGAGAACCAGGGTCTGACTATGGGGGGCAAAGGCGTTCGAGTATGTCTAACGCCTGAGCAGGTTCAGACCAACGATATTCCGTTGACTGACCCCAAGTCCGGTTGTACTCAGCAGATTACTGAGCGTAGTGGAAATCAGTGGAAGTTTCGCTTTAGTTGCCCAAAAGCTCAGGGGGCAGGCGTTGCAACTTTTGCTGGCGATCGAGAGTTCACCACGCAGGTGAGTGGTACGTTCAATGCGACAGGTATTCAGCAAAAAGGCAGTATGGATACGCGCGCAGTTTGGCTAGGACAAAACTGTGGAACTGTTAAACCACGTGCCTGATGCAATGTAGTTCGGCAGCTTAACGCTGCTGAACTCCTGCTATCAAACATCCCCATCCCAGCGACTCTCCGCCACGGCATCATGGCTGTGCAAGCTTTCAGCATGTACCACTTTCAGATGAAAACTCTTCACACCCTGGAGAGTTTTGAGTGCCCCGTTCAAACGCCGCGCGGCATCCTCGCAGAACATTAGATTCTGGCCATTGGCCAAGGCGAAGGCCTGCTCGTCTGCGCGCTTAACCGCAGTTTGTACGGCCGTCCCCAAGGCGCTTTCAGCCGTATCAATCATCAAGTTGATCGGTAACTCCTCCGTATCGACATTGAGTGCAACCTTTAGGTGAGCAGTGCTTCTCTGACTATGTGGTGTCGCTACGATCCCTTCAGAACTGCCTAACCACGAGAGCACATCGGCATGCAGTAATGCTCGATTTGCAAAGTCCTCTATAAATTGCTGCTGAATCAATTGGCGAGCCAAAGCTGCTGAGCAGGGGCATGTTGATGAATAGTTCACTTCGACATTTAGTTCCACGTGGAACATTCCATTTTTCAAGGATGCGTCGATACACACCGGATAGCTTTTCCAGCCACTCAGTGGGCTGACCAGTGCGGGCCGTTTCAGCATTACTTGAGTGTGGAGCCGTAGATAAGCGCAGATGGATAAGTCGTCGTGACTATCCAGAAATTGCTGAAGAATTTCTTTTAAAAGTGGCGGGTTCAAGGGCTGCGAGTCGAGTACTTCTAGCGCTAAATATAGGCGCGACATATGAATCCCGCGTGCCTCTCCGTCATCCAGGCTGACTCCTGCATCGGCAGTGGCTGTATTTTTCTGTCCATTAATAAACACGGGTAGTGCAATGCCGCACATACCCACCCAGTTGAGTGGCAGCGCTTGAAGGGTGTTTTGTGAGGCAACATCGGGAAGGGTTAAGGCATTCATAAGGAGCACCAGTCAGAAAATGGGTTTGTTACAAGATAACAATAACGGCGAAATGTATTGTTATAATGTATCATTATTCGCAGCCAATGATGGCTGTGACTCGAAGCGGGCGTTTTGACCTGCTAACCCTGATGAGGAACTCCCATGCCCAAACGCCTTCCGGTGACAGTGTTGTCAGGTTTTCTCGGTGCAGGAAAAAGCACTCTGCTGAATTATATTTTGCGCAACCGCGACGACTTGCGCGTGGCAGTTATCGTCAATGACATGAGTGAAATCAATCTGGATGGCGGCGAGGTTCAGCGTGATGTAACGCTGAACCGAGCAGAAGAAAAACTGGTTGAAATGAGCAACGGCTGCATCTGTTGCACCTTACGTGAAGACTTGTTGGAAGAAGTCAGCAAGCTGGCAAAAGAGGGTCGGTTTGATTATTTATTGATCGAATCAACGGGGATCTCAGAACCCTTGCCCGTGGCGGAAACTTTTACCTTTCGCGACGATGCGGACCAAAGCCTGAACGATATAGCGCGACTGGATACCATGGTCACTGTCGTTGATGGTCTTAACTTTTTGCTGGATTTTCAGGCGGCTGAAAGCTTGGCATCCAGGGGTGAAACGCTGGGTGAAGACGATGAGCGCTCAATTACCGATTTATTGATTGAGCAAATTGAATTCGCTGACGTTATTTTGATCAGCAAAATTGATCTCATCAGCCGTTGTGATCGCGAAGAGTTGATTGCCATTCTTGAGCGGTTGAACGCTCAGGCAGAAATTATTCCAATGATGATGGGCGAGGTACCCCTCACCAAAATCCTTAACACGGGGCGCTTTGACTTTGAACGCGCGGCTGAGGCTCCGGGTTGGCTAAAAGAGTTATGTGGTGAGCATGTGCCCGAAACCGAGGAGTATGGAATTGCTTCAACGGGCTATCGTGCGCGGCGTCCATTTCATCCAGAACGTTTTTTTAATTTTATCGACCGCCCTTGGAGTAACGGAAAATTACTGCGCTCCAAAGGTTTCTTCTGGCTTGCCAGTAAGTATCAGGAAGCGGGGAACTGGTCGCAGGCAGGCGGTTTGATGCGCTATGGATTTGCTGGCCGGTGGTGGCGTTTTGTAGCACGTGATCAATGGCCCCAAGACTTGGATGCCAAGGCTGAAATCCTTCAAAAGTGGCTGCCTGAGACGGGCGATTGTCGTCAGGAGCTGGTGTTTATCGGTCAGCATATCGATTTTAACCGTCTGAAAATTGAACTCGATGCCTGTTTGCTCACGGATGCAGAAATGACATTGGGTGTTGAGGGGTGGGCACTCCTGAACGATCCTTTTGGCGAGTGGCATGATGAGGTGGCGGCATGATCAATGCGCCCGTGCTTAACGCTGTGCCGCGACCTCAGCAGGTGAGCGGTCACAGCCCAGAAATTCTTGCGGGTGTTCTCGACAACTCAACCAACCTGAGTATTTGGCAGCGCCAACTACCCGTCCATATTGTCAATTTTGCAACGCTGTTGTTGTCTTTAGAGGAGCCCTTGAGTGACGCAATTAGCCTGAATATATCAGACGAACGGTCATGCCCGAGCCTCATACACTTGGCTTCTCGTTTTAAAGACCTGGAAGGCTTTGAAGGGTTTATAGCCGACATTGAGTGGCTGGTCAGTGCATATGCGTGCCTGCTGGGCGCGAAACGCATAGGGCTGCGTCTCAGGGCCTTGGATAAGGCTATGTGCCCACGGTTTCATGTCGATCATGTGCCAGTACGACTTATTACCACCTATGCGGGGCCGGGGAGTCAGTGGTTGAAGGAAGGCGTGTTGGAGCGTCGGCTTTTAGGTCAATTACCTGCCGAATCTATAGAAATTGCACAGATTGAAGTCATCAAGACAGGCGAAGTGGCCTTGCTCAAGGGAGAGAAGTGGCAAGGCAACGAAGGTTTTGGGCTTATTCATCGTTCGCCGACTGTAGCAGTGGGTGAGCGCCGCCTGATTTTGACCCTCGATTGGCTTGCTTAAATACGCGCTCTCGTCAGCTGAAGTCGCTGCCTTCATTCCCGGCAGCGACAAGTTGTGTATTGAGGCATATTGATTGCTTCGATCAACACAGAAGCTGGCAATAATGCTGCAGAACATTCCTACCCATGTGATTGCCGGGCCATTGGGTGCTGGTAAAACCAGTCTGATTAAGCATCTGATGGCCCACAAACCTGCTCACGAACGCTGGGCAGTTCTGGTCAATGAGTTTGGTCAAATTGGCCTGGACGCGGCGCTGATGAGCCAGGGGGACGACACCATTGGTATTGCTGAAGTGGCTGGCGGATGCATCTGTTGTGTCAATGGCGCACCCTTTCAAATTGGCCTGAGCCGCTTGTTGCGCAAGTCTCGTCCCGACCGGCTCTTTATTGAACCGTCGGGTTTAGGCCATCCCATACAAATTCTAAAGCAACTCAGTATGGCTCCCTGGCGAGGCGTTCTGGCTTTGCAACCCTGCGTCATGGTGCTCGATGCGCAAGCGATGGCGCAGGGCAAGCGCTTGCCTGAAACCCAGCAAAAAGCCCTCGAAATCGCCGGTTTAGTGGTCATGAATAAATCTAATAGTGTCCAAATCGAGCAACGTGAACAGATTGCATGCAGCCTGCCAAAGTGCCCTGTTTTATGGGTTGAACATGGCTGCATCCCTTTAAATACGCTGCCTGCAGCCGATATGAATTGTATTCATCCTGTGGATAAGTCGTTGATTTATAAGGATTTAGTTCAGGTGAATGGTCTATTTATGAAGCCTGAATTCCCTATTGTGACGACTCAGGCTGAGGCTGAAGGCTGGAGTATTGGATGGCGCTGGCATCGGGCCGCGCAGTTTGATTCAAGTCAGTTGCGCTTGTGGCTCGAAAACCTCGATTGGCGTCGTGCGAAGCTGATTGTCCGCACCTCTACGGGCTGGTTTTCAACTAATTCTGTGGATAACGTCATTGAGCATTGGAAATCCACTGAGTGGCGCACGGATTCGCGCATTGAGCTCATCTTTAGCCACCCCCAAGACGCGGAATGGCTAAAAAATGGCCTGGAAAATTGCCTGGTGCGGCCCGAGAAATGAGGTGTATAGGGGGGAGGGCTGTAGGGTGTCGGTCTTTAAATGCTGATTATTAGTGGGTTCTGTGCTGGTAAAATTGTCCTACAATAAAAACTGTATGGCACCTATTCTTGTGATAGAACCATTAGAAATGGCTCTATCTCAATGCTTTCAGGCTTTATTAAGTGACGTTCACAGGTGCTGGTGCAGAGTTATCCACAGGCATTGTGCCTGTTCGATATCAGTGAGGGGTTTTACGGTGTTCCTGACGCCATTGGCTTAACTCAATGACGTTGGCGCTGGGAGGGATTTCACTCACATCCGGCTCAGACCCGTTTGGGATCGGGTAGGGTGGCAGGTCAATTTTTGCACTATGAGCCCCGAATTGGGTGATGGTCCCGGTATGGCGATGTTCACCTGTGACGGTGAACTCAAAGTTATACACACGGGCCAGGCGTTTGCGGCCATGAGCATCGGCAATAAAGCCGATTTTCTTAAGCGCAACGTTTTCATCCAGCAATTCGATATCAAGATTCTTGCAGTGCTGTTTGACCCGCGCCAGTGCACGTTCACGCAGGCCGTGGTTGTGCCATAGCCAGGCGGCACCTGCGGCTAACAGCATCAGCACAAACATATTTCCAAGGGTCAGCATTAACGTGCGCTCCAACAGATTGGGTTCAGCTTAACTGCGTCTTCAGTCTGTCGTATAGGTTGTGTTTAGTCGCATACTGCGCGGCTTGAATCCATCCGCAGTCTGGAATCCGGCATGAAACGTACACCTCATCTACTCGCCATCCAATCTCACGTGGTTTTCGGCCATGCCGGAAATAGCGCTGCCGTGTTTCCTATGCAGCGCGTCGGGGTAAATGTCTGGCCCTTGAACACCGTACAGTTTTCCAACCACACGCAGTATGGCCAGTGGGCAGGTGAAGTGCTTGCCCCTGAGCAGATTCCGGCGTTGGTTGAGGGTATTGCGGCTATTGGCGAGTTGGGCAACTGTGATGCCGTTCTGTCCGGCTATTTGGGCAGTGCCGCTCAAGGTCGGGCAATTCTTAGTGGCGTAGCACGTATCAAATCAGTAAACCCGCATGCGTTATACCTCTGTGATCCGGTAATGGGGCACCCTGAAAAAGGTTGCATCGTAGCGCAGGAGGTCAGTGATTTTCTGCTTGAAGAGGCCGCTGCTATGGCCGACTTTCTGTGCCCTAATCAGTTGGAACTGGACAGCTTTTGCGGTCGTCACCCGCAATCTTTACTGGATTGCCTGGCGATGGCCCGCAGTTTGCTGTCACGCGGTCCCAAGGCGGTATTGGTGAAGCATTTGTCCTATCCCGGTAAGCCGACAGATAATTTCGAGATGCTGCTGGTGACCGCAGAGGGCAATTGGCACTTGACCCGTCCATTGCTGGCGTTTCCGCGTCAGCCTGTGGGTGTAGGCGATCTGACCTCTGGGTTGTTTTTAGCGCGTGTGTTGCTAGGCGACAGCCTTGTGGCTGCATTTGAATTTACCGCCGCTGCGGTGCATGAGGTCTTGCTGGAGACTCAGGCCTGCACCAGCTATGAGTTGCAACTGGTGCGTGCTCAGGACCGTATCGCTCATCCGCGAGTGCGGTTTGAGGCAGTACCTATCAACCTGTAGAGAGGCGAATCGGACTGTAGGGAGCGACTGTGTTCGCACCCTACAAAGAGTTTTTACATCGTGTCGTCTTTCAATTCCTGATAGCGTTTTTCCAGCTCTTGACGGATCTGGCGACGCTGTTTGCCCTGAATAAAGCGGCGTTTGTCTTCGCTGTTTACGGGTTGCAAGGGCGGCACGGCAGCGGGTTTACGATCGTCGTCCACGGACACCATAGTGAAAAAGCAGCTATTGGTGTGGCGTACAGAGCGTTCACGAATATTTTCAGTAACGACTTTAATGCCGACTTCCATCGAGGTGTTGCCGGTGTAATTGACCGACGCCAGGAAGGTCACTAGCTCGCCGACGTGAATAGGCTCGCGAAATATCACTTGGTCTACTGACAAAGTGACCACATAACGGCCGGCATAGCGGCTGGCGCAGGCGTAAGCGACTTCGTCGAGGTACTTGAGCAGGGTTCCGCCGTGAACATTGCCTGAAAAGTTGGCCATGTCCGGGGTCATCAAGACCGTCATCGAGAGTTGGGCGTTTCCGGGTTCCATAGCAGCAGGCTCGCGGTAGTGTTGCAGCATTGAAATGGGTACCTCTGCGGATACTTGTCGAGTTTTGAAACAGTCATTAACGGGACGTTGTTGCTTTAGCAGCCGTCACGCTCATCTGTATCTGTTTCCATATATTGCACTGCCTTTCTAGAAGAAGTCGCGGTGTTAACCTGCAAAAGCCCGATAAGCGGGTAATTCCTACAACACAAACGGTCTATACACACAGTCATAAAGACTGCGTCCGACGTTCTGTGGCAGCGAAACACTCAAAAGGAGCACCACGCCATGCATGCCATCAGTTTTATTCAGGATCTGGCAGTGATCATGCTGGTCGCAGGTGTGGTGACAATTCTTTTTCACCGCTTCAAGCAACCCGTGGTGCTTGGCTACATTGTGGCCGGATTTATTATTGGCCCACATACCCCGCCTTTTGGCTTGATTCATGATGAGCAAACGATCAAGACCCTTGCCGAACTGGGGGTGATTTTCCTGATGTTTTGCCTGGGCCTGGAGTTCAGCCTTCGCAAGCTATTCAAGGTGGGGGCCACGGCTTTCATCGCAGCGTTCATGGAAATTACGCTGATGATCTGGATTGGCTACGAAATTGGCCGCTGGTTCGATTGGAACACCATGGACTCGCTGTTTTTGGGCGCGATCTTGGCCATCTCTTCGACCACGATCATCGTTAAGGCCCTTAATGACCTCAAGATGAAAAACGAGCGCTTTGCGCAGCTGATTTTTGGCGTGTTGATCGTTGAGGATATTTTGGGCATCGGAATAATTGCGTTGCTGTCGAGTATTGCGGTGAGCGGAAGCGTGAGCCCTGAAGAGGTTTTTTCGACCGTCGGTAAACTTTCTTTATTCATGATTGTGGCATTGGTCATAGGCATTTTGCTGGTGCCAAGGGTGCTGGCATATGTGGCCCGCTTCGAAAGCAATGAGATGCTGTTGATCACCGTGCTAGGCCTGTGTTTTGGCTTTTGCCTGTTGGTGGTCAAGCTGGAATACAGCATGGTGCTCGGCGCGTTTTTGATCGGCGCTATCATGGCTGAATCACGACAACTGCTGAAAATCGAGCGCCTGATCGAGCCTGTGCGGGATCTATTCAGTGCGATTTTCTTTGTCGCGATAGGCCTCATGCTCGACCCGGTCATTCTGTGGGAGTACGCCCTGCCAATACTGGTCATCACCTGTGCGGTGGTCCTGGGCAAGATGCTTTCTTGCGGGTTGGGAGCCTTTATCGCCGGTAATGACGGGCGCACCTCGTTGCGAGTCGGGATGGGGCTGTCGCAGATTGGCGAATTTTCTTTCATCATCGCAGCGCTGGGTATGACATTGCAGGTCACCAGCAGCTTTCTGTACCCCGTAGCGGTCGCTGTGTCCGTGTTGACGACCCTGATGACCCCTTACTTGATTCGTGCCGCAGACCCGCTCTCGCTCAAGCTGGCGCAGGTCATGCCCAAGCGTGTGTCTCGGGTTTTGGGGATGTACGGCGAATGGCTTCGCAGTATTCAGCCGCAGGGGCAGGGCGCGCTTCTGGCTGCCATGATCCGCAAAATTCTGCTGCAGGTTGGGGTTAACCTGGCGTTGGTGATCGCTATTTTCTTTGCCGGTGGGTATTTCGCGCCAAGAATCGCCGAGTATTTACAGGGTTGGATGATTAAATCGAGCTGGCAACACGGGCTGATCTGGGGAGCTGCCTTGTTGTTGTCATTGCCGTTCCTGATAGCGGCTTATCGCAAGCTCAAGGCGCTTTCGATGTTGCTGGCAGAGATGGGGGTCAAGCCGGAAATGGCAGGGCGCCATACACAACGAGTACGTCGGATCATTGCTGAAGTCATCCCGATCCTCTCGTTGCTGGTGATTTTTCTACTGTTGTCAGCGTTGTCGGCCAGTATTTTGCCCACCAATGAGTTGCTGATCGGGATTGCGGTTGTGGCGGCGGGGGTTGCTGCGGTGTTGTGGCGCTGGTTTATTCGGGTTCATACGCGCATGCAGGTGGCGTTGCTGGAGACGCTTGATAACCATAAAGAGGGCGGCCATTGATGGTGCCCTGCGCTCTGTAGAAGCGAGCAAGCTCACGGTCGTGTTGCGGGAGCCTTGCGCTCGTTTCTACAGAGTTTCACTGCATGCAGGTATCAGCTTTCCAGCCAGACATCCCGGGCCCAGTGCCAGACCGATTCCCAAGTTTCTTCGGTCACCAGTTCTTCTTCGCCAGACCACAGCACCACAGTGCCGTCTTCTTCAACACAGTAGTAGTCGTCGCCGTCCTGACAAATCGGGATCAGTTCGCGGGGCACGCCCAGATCCCATGCAGTGGCTGCCACTTCAGGCAGGTAGGTATGGGACTGTGGATCCGTCACGGTAACGGGCTCCAGGCTGCCATACACCACGTCGCTGACGGTCAGCAAAAACTCTTTGAAGACAAACGGAATATCGATGAACAGTTGTTCTTCGATTTCTACCAGTTGGTCTTCATCTGGCAGTTCCAGGGGAACCGGCACAGGCTCATTCTTTTCACGTAGTTCTTCGATGATCTCTTCCACGACCTCTATCCTCATACTCTATGGCGCGGTTTTATAAGACGCGCTTTATACAGTAGCTTGTTATAAGTGCAATCGTGAAATGCAAAGCCCCGGACAAGTCCGGGGCTTTGATTACAACATGTGATATGCGCAGATCAGCCGTTTTGGCGGATACCGGCCACCAGCCAAGGCTGGTTCTCACCTTGCTGGCGCTCCATGTTCCAGCTCTCGCTGAAAGCTTCGCCCTGATCAAAACGCGATGTTTTCGAAATACCGCTGAATGTCAGTGTGGCGATGGTCTTGTCGGCGCGATCATCCAGGCCGTCCAGTTGCACGGTCAGGTTGTCGATGTAGGTGGACTGGAAGCCATCACCCAGATCAGCGCGCTCACGCTTGAGGAAATCAAGCATTTGCGGTGTAACAAACTCGGCGATTTTATCCATTTCGTTGGCATCCCAATGCTGCTGCAGGGACTGGAAATGGTTACGTGCAGCGTCCAGGAAGTTCTGCTCATTGAACCAGGCCGGAGCATTGATCACCGGGCGTGCTGCCGGGGCGGCTGAACCACCGCCGAAGATCGACGAAGTGGCTGGCTTGGCATCGAACACTTCCCGTTGCATCGAGGCTGGGCCCGCTGGAGCCATCATGTCAGCCGCCTGGTGCTTGCGGCGACGGGCGGCAATGAAGCGGAAGATCAGGAAGGCAATGACCGCCATGATCAAGATGTCGAAGAACTGCATGCCCTGGAAGCCACCGCCCATGAACATGGATGCAAGCAGGCCACCGGCAGCGAGGCCAGCCAGAGGGCCTAACCAGCGCGAAGCACCACCGGCTTTAGCGGCAGCGCCTGCAGCAGCAGGGGCTGCAGCGGGTGCGGCTTGACGAGTTTGGTGGCTAGGGGCCGAGCCAAAGCTTTTGCCACCGCCAAAGCGTTTGGCGTTAGCGTCGAGGCTCATCGTTAAACCGATGCACAACGCCATGGCGATGCTAAGAAAACGTTTCATAAAGGGAATTCCCATTTGTGGATGACACGCGCGCCATGTTGCACAGGTGAAGGTTGGCTGGCTAGCGGTGAAGTGTTTCGGGCTTTTGCCTAATAGCGTGTAGGAGACTTCTGTTTAATCTGTAGTCGATGTCTCTGGCATCCCAGCCAAAGCCAGTGAAGCTACAAAAGGTTTAGCGTTTTAACGCCAGTAGCACGACACCCCCTGTAATCAGTCCGATGCCGGCCCATTGTCGCAGGTCGAGTTTTTCACCCAAAAGCAGTACGCCAATGATAGCCACCAGCACCACGCTAAGCTTGTCCACAGGCGCAACCAGTGACGCTGGGCCCAGTTTCAAGGCGCGGAAATAGCACAGCCATGACGCTCCTGTCGCCAATCCTGATAGCAGCAGGAACAGATAGCTGCGCCCGGAAATTGAACTCAACGACTGGTATTGGCCCGTGGCATAAACAATCAACGCCAAACTGGCCAGTACCACGACGGTGCGTAGTAACGTGGCGAAATCAGAATTGACATGCTCGATACCCACCTTGGCAAAAATCGCAGTCAGCGCCGCAAAGGTGGCCGACAGGAGGGCCCAGAATGTCCAGGAAGAAAAGAAACCTGAGCCCATATTACCCACCTTATCGTCAGCTAGCTGTCCCGCGGCTGTCAGACCGCTTCAAGTTTGGCGTAGCCCATCATTAGCCACTTGCTGCCTTCCGGGAAGTTCACTTGAACCCGTGCCTGGGCGCCAGCGCCTTCGAAATTCAGGATCACGCCTTCGCCGAACACCGCGTGACGGACCAGTTGACCCAGCTTGAACTCGGTTTCGGGAATATCCGAACCGCCAAACAAGGTGCTGGCGCTTTGCTTCTGACCGCCGCCGAAAGGACGGCTGACACTGTTGGACAAGCGAACTTCCTGTATCAACCCTTTTGGTATCTCGCGCACGAAGCGTGAAACCTTGTTGTAGGTTTCACTGCCGTAGAGGCGACGGGTTTCAGCATAGGTCATCACCAGGTTTTGCATCGCGCGGGTGATGCCGACATAGGCCAGACGGCGTTCCTCTTCAAGGCGGCCGGGTTCTTCAAGGCTCATCTTGTGCGGGAACAGGCCCTCTTCCATGCCCACAAGAAACACATACGGGAACTCCAGGCCTTTTGCGCTGTGCAGCGTCATCAACTGGATACCGTCTTCGTGTTCTTCTGCCTGAGTGTCGCCAGCCTCCAGTGATGCGTGGCCAAGGAATGCGGCTAATGGCGAGAGCTCTTCGTCTTCTTCGTTGTTCTCGAAGTTACGTGCAGCGCTGACCAGCTCCTCAAGGTTTTCTACCCGGGCTTGGCCTTTTTCGCCCTTTTCGGCTTGATGGTAGGCAATGAGACCGCTTTGCTCGATCACTGTTTGAGTCATCAGGTGCAGCGGCATCTCCATGACTTTTGCAGCGAGGCCTTCGATCAGCTCAATAAAGCCTGCGATGGCGCCCGAAGCGCGACCAGGCAACGCTTTATTAGCGATGAGCTGGCGCATGGCTTCCCACATGGACACATCACTGTGACGGGCGTGCTCACGAATGGCTTCAACTGTTTTTTCGCCGATCCCGCGAGCCGGAACGTTAATGACTCGTTCCAGTGCCGCGTCGTTGCCACGGCCCTCAAGCAGTCGCATGTAGGCCATGGCATTTTTGATTTCAGCACGTTCAAAGAAGCGCTGACCGCCATAAATACGGTACGGAATACGTTCGCGAAGTAACGCTTCTTCCAGCACCCGTGATTGGGCGTTGGAACGGTACAAAATGGCGATGTCTTTATGAGCCAGGCCCGTTTTCAGGGCGCTTTCAATGGTTTCGACGACGTAGCGCGCTTCATCGTGTTCGTTGAAAGCCGCGTACAAATTAATCGCTTCGCCTTCGCCGCCATCCGTCCACAGTTCTTTACCCATGCGCCCACTGTTGTTGGCAATCAGGGCGTTGGCCGCTTTAAGAATGCCAGCAGTTGAACGGTAGTTCTGTTCCAGACGAATGGTTTCCGCATCCGGGAAGTCAGTGGAGTATTGGTAGATATTTTCAATCTTCGCGCCACGCCATCCGTAGATCGACTGATCGTCATCGCCCACGACCATCAAGCTGTCGCCGCCTTGTGCCAACAGACGCAGCCACGCGTATTGCACGGCGTTGGTGTCCTGGAACTCGTCCACCAGAATGTGCCGGAAGCGTTTCTGGTAGTGCGCCAGTAAGCCTGGGTTATCACGCCACAGATCCAGGGCGCGCAGGAGCAGTTCAGAGAAATCAATCACGCCTGCCCGCTGGCACGCAACCTCATAGGCCTCGTAAATGCTGCGCATGGTGGCCAGGAATAAATCACCACTGGCTTGAATGTGTTGTGGGCGCAGGCCTTCATCTTTTTGGCCGTTGATGAACCATTGCGCCTGCCGCACAGGCCAGCGCTGTTCGTCCAGCCCCAGTTCACGGATCACCCGTTTGACCAAGCGTTGTTGGTCATCGCTGTCGAGAATCTGGAACGTCTGGCTCAGACCGGCTTCCTGCCAATGAGCACGCAGCAGGCGGTGTGCCAGGCCGTGGAAAGTACCCACCCACATACCGGCCGGGTTGATACCCATAAGCTGTTCGATGCGGTGGCGCATCTCGGCAGCGGCCTTGTTGGTGAAGGTCACCGACAGCACTGAGTGCGGGGACGCGTTTTCGACCTGGATTAACCAAGCGATACGGTGCACCAGCACACGGGTTTTGCCGGAACCTGCGCCGGCCAGAACCAACTGACGCCCGACACTGGCCGTGACGGCCTGACGTTGGGCATCGTTGAGAGAATTTAACAAGAGAGAGAGATCATCGCGCATCTGAGCATTCTAGGGCGCGCGGCCAACCCCGGCAAACCCCAATGCCGATCGGCCCCGCCTTATTTTGTCGTCCGTAAGGCTGTTTATATGAACAGTCATACAGAGGGGTATGCCTTTATTTGAATAGTTTGGGGGAATTGGATCCATTCATAAGCGTTTTATCCCGTTTGGACATATGCATTGCTTGTGTATGCTCGGGGGTACTTTTAGTCACCCTCTTATAAGAATTATGCTGATGATTCAGGGTTTTAGCTCGCTGGGTACTTCTTTCGGCATAGGCGCTGGGTGTTTGCTGTCCTTAGGCGCTGTTCTTGTCTGGCAAGTCAAAAAACGCTATGTCGCAGGGAATGCGCAGCAACAAAAACTCTTGGATGATCTGCAACTCGCCAATGCTCGCAGCGAGCAATTAAACGCTGTGCTTGCACGAGAAATAGAGCAACGGCGTTTAGCGGCCACTGTGTTTGAAGCGGCCAGTGAAGGCATCGTTATTCTTGATCCGGCTTACACCATACTGGCCGTCAACCAGGCATTTAGCCGTATCAGTGGTTATTCGGTTGAGGAGTTGGTTGGGCATCGAGTGATTGAACTGGCGTGTGGTCGCGACGCCTTTCGGCATTCTCTGACAATTCAAGGCTCGCTAGATCTGCAGGACAGTTGGCAGGGTGAGTTAGTTGAAGCCCGTAAAAACGGCGAGCTTTACCCGCAATGGTTACAACTCAAAGTGGTACGCGATGGCGCCGATACAATCAGCCATATCGTGGCATTCATAAGTGATCTTTCGGCGCGACGAATTTCTGAAGAGCGAGTGCGGCATCTCACTCATTTTGATGAACTGACGGGGCTGGCCAACCGCCTTTTGTTTAAAGAGCGCCTTGAAGAAGCCAATCAACGTTCGCGACCAGGTTCAAGCAGCCTCGCATTGCTGCACATCGACCTAGACCGTTTCAAACGACTCAATGACAGCCTTGGGCATGAGCTGGCCGACCAAGTGCTGCAACACGTCGCTGAGCGCATGAAAAAGGCCATGCCCGAGGCCGACACCATTGCGCGATTATCCGGCGACGAATTTGCGGTGTTGTTTGACACCTATGGCAGCTTGACCAGCTTGGCGCGTGTCACTACCCGACTGTTAAGCAAGCTTGGCAGACCACTGATGATCGACGGCCATGAATTGGTGATCAGTGCATCAATTGGCATCAGCTTAATGAATGACAGCGCTCGTGACAGTGCGATGTTGGTCAATCAGGCCAGCCAAGCCATGCAGCAAGCCAAGCACATAGGCGGCGGTACTTTTCAATTTTTCAGTCATAGCTTGCAACACGGCACACTTGAGCGATTTCAGCTGGAAAATCAGTTGCGCAAGGCGATTGTCGAAGACCAGCTCAACGTGTTCTACCAGCCAAAGTTATGCTTGAAAACCGGTCGTCTGCATGCCGCTGAAGCGTTGGTGCGTTGGGACCATCCACAGTTGGGCAGCGTGCCTCCCAGCGACTTTATCGCACTGGCTGAAGAAACCGGGCTGATAGCTGCCATTGGCGAGTTCGTACTTCGTGAAGCCTGTCGACAGGCGTGTGAATGGCAGCGCGCAGGGCTGGCGCCGATACGGGTATCGGTGAACTTGTCGGGGCATCAGTTACGTCAAGGCAAGCTGGTCAGTCAGGTGCGACAAGTCCTTGAAGAAACCGGGCTGGCGCCGCACTGTCTTGAGCTTGAATTAACCGAAAGTCAGTTGCTGGATAATGTCGAAAGCGTAATTGTGGCCTTTCAACAGTTGCATGAGCTGGGGGTAAAGCTGGCGATTGATGATTTTGGCACCGGGTATTCGTCGCTCAGCTATCTCAAACGATTTGCTGTCGACTATGTGAAGATCGATAAGACCTTCATTCGCGGTGTAGGGCGTTGCAGTGAAGACGATGCAATTACCATTGCAATTATTGCGATGGCCCACAGCCTCGACCTGCAAGTGGTTGCCGAAGGGGTTGAAGACGAGACCCAGCTCGCGTTTCTTAAGCATCAGCAGTGTGACGAAGTTCAGGGGTACTTGATCAGCCGACCGGTTAACGCAACGGCTTTGGGCGATTTATTGCGCTGCGGTGTCGTTATTTTGTAGTGCTCAAAAGTGCGGCTTCACAGGGGGTACGGGTTTTTAGGTGACGTATTGGTTGGGCAAAAAGCGAATTCTTGTAGTATAACTACAAGATTGCTACATCCCCGGCGCCTGCCGCTTACAGACCGAGTCCAGTCATTTGAACCTGCTGCAACATATCGCCCAGTCACGCCACCTGTTACGTAAATCGGAACTCAAGGTTGCCGATCACGTGCTGCTTGATCCTGCGGCTGTAATGCACAGTTCCATGGCAGACCTTGCGCATAGCGTCGGAATCAGCGAACCCACTATCGTGCGTTTTTGCCGTGCGATAGGTTGTTCAGGGTTTCAGGATCTAAAACTCAAGCTTGCGCAAAGCTTGGCTGCGGGTGCCAGTTTTGGCCAATTTGCGATCCATGAAGACGATTCGGTTGCTGATTACAGCCTGAAAATCTTTGACACGACGTTGCACACGTTAATGGACGTGCGCGAGAAGCTTGACCCGGTTGCATTGCAAAGAGCCGTGACGGCCATGTCGCAAGCTCAACGTGTTGAGTTTTATGGTTTTGGAGCCTCGGGTGCTGTCGCAGCAGATGCTCAACACAAGTTCTTTCGCCTGTTACTGACGGCGGCTGCGTATTCTGACCCCCACATGCAAGCTATGTCGGCTGTGACGTTAAAGCCTACCGACGTGGCGATCTGTATTTCTCAGTCAGGCCGCTCCAAGGATTTGCTGATTTCCGCCAACCTGGTTCGCGAGAGTGGCGCTACGTTGATTACGTTATGTCCTAGCCAAACACCCTTGGCTGAACTGGCGACCATCAACCTTGCTATTGATGTGCATGAAGACACCGAAATCTATACTCCGTTGACCTCTCGTATTGCCCACCTGGTGGTGATTGATGTGCTGGCGATGGGCGTTGCCATGGCTCGCGGGCCGAGCTTGGTCAACCACCTCAAAAGCGTTAAACGTAGCCTTCGCAGTTTGCGCTTGTCGCCTAAATCGCTAAAAAGCCACGAAGATTAATCGCACGTAGCCGTCTCCCAAAGGGAGAGGGCTAGGGTGAGGGGATTTGGATTCAGCGTTCATTCCCCTGTCATCTCTTCTTCGCAATGCCGTCACAAACAAAGCGCATCGTAAAGCTCCCGTACACGCCTTGGGAGACTCGAAATGGCCCAGCCTTACGAAGAACGCAACAGCGCCGTCAAAACCCGCCGTCAGCAAGAAGACCAGCGCCGCATGGCTTTTCGTCGCGCGATCGAAGACCGTACGGACCAGCGTCAGCTGCGTCTGGAAACAGCCGATTACCCCGATCTCAACGGTCTCAATTACTGGCATACCGCCCCGGCAACTGACCGTCGAAGCGCTCAACCAACGCGCTGATTTGCTGGCGCTCCGTGCGTATAAATCCCAGAAATGCATGCGCCACGGGAGACAGACGTTTCGCCTTGGCCTGCACCACACACCAACTGCGATACAGCGGTAACTCCTCAACCGGCAACTCACGCAACAGGCCGGTCGCCAGTTCCAGGCTGACGGCGTGGCGGGTTAACAGCGCCACGCCCAATCCTGCAACCGCGCATTCGCGCTGCGATTCGTTGGATGACACTTCAAGGGTTTGACCGAAGTGCACACGCTTTTCTTTGAAATACTCTTCACACGCCAAGCGCGTGCCCGAACCTTGCTCACGCATCAGCAAGGTATACGGCTCCAGGTCTTGCAAATGCAGCGACCCGCGCTCACACAGCGGATGATCAGCAGGCGCTACCGCGACAATCGGATTATTCAAAAACGGCAAAAACTCCAGGCCCATGTCTTGCGGCACCATCGACATGATCACCAAATCATCACGGTTATCCGAAAGCCGACGAACCGCCTGTGCCCGGTTGACCACTGTGAGCTGCAAATTAACCTCGGGATGCTGGCGCTTAAACGCTGCAAATAAATGCGGCACAAAATATTTTGCACTCGATTCGATGGCTAATTTCAACTGGCCCTGCAACGAACCCAGCATGTCCGATAACTGCATATCGAGATTTTCAAGCCGCCCAAAAATGTCACGACTGGCTAACTGAAGCGCTTCAGCGGCTTCGGTCATGTACAGCTTTTTGCCTACGTAATCGAATAATGGCTGACCAATCAGCTCTTCCAACTGACGAATTTGTAGACTTACGGCGGGTTGCGTCAGCGACATTTCCTCTGCTGCTCGGCTGTAAGAGCGCAAATCACAGACTTCATTGAAGATCTGTAATTGTCGAAAAGTTATACGCATCAATGACTTACGCATTTTATTGAAGTTATCCGAAGCAATAAGTTTTCTGACTATAAGTCTTTACTTATGCACGACCCAAGAATTATTGATTTTTGTTTATTGTTGCGTGGGTCTAGTGTGGCGACACAACGGTTCAGACACATTTGGACACGTGCCGACCTGGTCTAGCAGGTCGTTTGTTCCATGGGCTTTAGGGAAAATCCAAGTGATAAAAAAGATCCTGATCGCCAACCGCGGAGAAATTGCTGTCCGTATCGTGCGTGCTTGCGCCGAGATGGGCATTCGTTCCGTAGCGGTCTACTCCGAAGCGGACCGCCATGCTCTGCATGTAAAACGGGCCGACGAAGCGCATAGCATTGGCGAAGACCCGCTAGCCGGTTATCTGAATCCGCGCAAGCTAGTGAATCTGGCGGTTGAAACAGGCTGTGATGCGCTGCATCCGGGCTATGGTTTCCTGTCGGAAAACGCTGAACTGGCAGATATTTGCGCCGAGCGCGGAATCAAGTTCATCGGCCCAGCCGCAGAAGTTATCCGCCGCATGGGCGACAAAACTGAAGCGCGTCGCAGCATGATCAAGGCGGGTGTACCGGTTACGCCGGGCACTGAAGGCAACGTTGCCGACATTCATGAGGCCCTGCTTGAAGGCGAGCGCATTGGCTATCCGGTCATGCTCAAGGCCACGTCAGGTGGTGGCGGTCGTGGGATTCGTCGTTGCAACAGCCGTGAAGAGCTGGAGCAAGCCTTTCCACGCGTGATCTCTGAAGCGACCAAAGCGTTCGGTTCGGCTGAAGTATTTCTCGAAAAATGCATCGTCAACCCTAAGCACATCGAAGCGCAGATTCTCGGTGACAGCTTTGGCAACGTGGTGCACCTGTTCGAGCGCGACTGCTCGATCCAGCGGCGTAACCAAAAGCTCATCGAAATTGCTCCAAGCCCTCAACTGACCCCGGAACAGCGCGCCTATATCGGTGACCTGTCAGTGCGTGCAGCCAAGGCAGTGGGTTACGAGAATGCCGGTACTGTGGAGTTCCTGCTCGCCGAGGGCGAGGTGTACTTCATGGAGATGAACACACGGGTGCAGGTGGAACACACCATCACCGAAGAAATCACCGGCATCGACATTGTTCGTGAGCAGATTCGCATCGCCTCTGGCCTGCCTCTCTCGATCAAGCAAGAAGATATTCAGCACCGTGGGTTTGCCCTGCAATTCAGGATTAACGCTGAAGACCCGAAAAACAACTTCCTGCCCAGCTTCGGCAAGATCACCCGTTACTACGCCCCCGGCGGGCCTGGCGTGCGTACCGACACGGCGATCTATACCGGCTACACCATCCCGCCGTACTACGACTCTATGTGTCTCAAACTGGTGGTATGGGCGCTGACGTGGGAAGAAGCGATGGACCGTGGTTTGCGCGCCCTCGACGACATGCGTCTGCAAGGGGTCAAAACCACTGCCGCGTACTACCAGGAAATCCTGCGTAACCCGGAATTTCGTAGTGGCCAGTTCAACACCAGCTTCGTAGAAAGCCACCCGGAACTGACCAATTACTCGATCAAGCGCAAACCCGAAGAGCTGGCTCTGGCCATCGCTGCTGCCATTGCCGCCCACGCAGGCCTGTGAGGAATACAACAATGTCTAAAAAGATTTTCGTTACCGACACCATCCTGCGTGACGCCCATCAGTCGCTGCTGGCCACTCGCATGCGTACCGAAGACATGCTGCCGATTTGCGACAAGCTCGACAAAGTCGGCTACTGGTCGCTTGAAGTGTGGGGCGGCGCGACCTTTGACGCCTGTGTACGTTTTCTGAAAGAAGACCCGTGGGAGCGTCTGCGCCAACTGCGTGCGGCATTGCCTAACACTCGTCTGCAAATGCTGCTGCGCGGTCAGAACCTGCTGGGCTATCGCCATTACAGCGACGACGTCGTTAAAGCATTCGTCGCTAAAGCGGCTGTCAACGGCATCGACGTCTTCCGCATCTTCGATGCCATGAACGACGTGCGTAACCTGCGTGTAGCCATTGAAGCTGTCAAAGCCGCTGGCAAGCACGCTCAGGGCACCATCGCCTACACCACCAGCCCGGTGCACACCGTTGAAGCGTTTGTGGCTCAGGCCAAGCAAATGGAAGCCATGGGTTGCGACTCGATCGCGATCAAAGACATGGCTGGCCTGCTCACACCGTTCGCCACGGGCGATCTGGTTAAAGCACTGAAAGCTGAAGTCAGCCTGCCGATCTTCATCCACTCCCACGACACGGCCGGTCTGGCGAGCATGTGCCAGCTCAAGGCCATCGAGAACGGCGCTGATCACATCGATACCGCGATCTCCAGCTTTGCGTGGGGCACCAGCCACCCGGGCACTGAGTCCATGGTTGCGGCCCTTAAGGGCAGCGAATACGACACCGGCATCGACTTGGCGCTGTTGCAGGAAATTGGCCTGTATTTCTATGCCGTGCGTAAGAAATACCATCAGTTCGAAAGCGAATTCACCGCTGTCGACACTCGCGTACAAGTGAACCAGGTGCCGGGCGGGATGATCTCCAACCTCGCCAACCAGCTCAAAGAGCAGGGCGCTCTGAACCGCATGAGCGAAGTGCTGGCCGAGATCCCGCGTGTGCGTGAAGACCTGGGCTTCCCACCGCTGGTAACACCGACCTCACAAATCGTGGGCACTCAAGCGTTCTTCAACGTTTTGGCAGGTGAGCGCTACAAAACCATCACCAACGAAGTGAAGCTTTACCTGCAAGGCGGCTACGGCAAGGCGCCGGGCGTTGTGAACGAACAACTGCGTCGTCAGGCCATTGGTAACGAAGAGCTGATCGACGTACGTCCGGCTGATCTGCTCAAGCCAGAAATGGTCAAACTGCGTGCCGAAATTGGAGCGCTGGCCAAGTCCGAAGAAGACGTCCTGACCTTCGCCATGTTCCCGGACATCGGTCGCAAGTTTTTGGAAGAACGAGCGGCGGGCATCCTGACTCCCGAAGTGCTGCTGCCTATTCCTGAGGCGGGTGGCGTGAGCAAGGCGGGCGGCGAAGGCGTACCGACCGAATTCGTGATCGACGTGCACGGCGAAAGCTACCGCGTCGACATCACCGGAGTAGGCGTCAAGGCAGAGGGCAAGCGTCACTTCTATCTGTCGATCGATGGCATGCCAGAAGAGGTGGTGTTTGAGCCGCTCAACGAATTCGTGGGGGGCAGCTCGAGCAAGCGCAAGCAGGCCAGCGAGCCAGGCCACGTCAGCACGGCCATGCCAGGCAATATCGTCGATGTGCTGGTCAGTGTGGGCGATACGGTCAAGGCTGGCCAATCGGTACTGATCACCGAAGCCATGAAGATGGAGACCGAAGTACAGGCCGCCATTGCCGGCAAAATCATCACCATCCATGTCATCAAAGGCGACCGCGTTAACCCGGGCGAAATTCTGATCGAAATCGAAGCCTGATACTGCCTTTGATACAAACGCTTTAAACCTCGGGGGAGCATGTGCTCCCCTTTTTTTTGCCTGTGTGACATCTTCATTTGCTCTTTAAGCGTCAACACAAGTAGCAATAGATCACTGATAAGAACCAACGATTGAATACAGTGAATATCCATTGCGATGCTGAAGTATGTCTGTGTTGGTCACGCCTCTCTTATCGTTCGCTTGCTTTGCGGCTGACTCAATCAAACCAAGGTATAAGCCCTGAGAGGTTAATAGCTGCACGGGGATATTAATCCAGGTGCTGAGCCCTTCTGCATCTGCTACGACCCCCAATGCAGAGTCTGTAGAGCTCTTGAGGTTTGAGTAGGCTGGGAAGTCTACTCGGTCAATGTCATGTTGATCCATGATCAATTGTGCGTGTGCATACAACACATTTGCAGGCTTATAGTCACGCCACACGCGTTCGCCTTCACTCATGCCAGAGGCCAGTTGAGCGTCTCGCAAGTAAGCGCTCAGCCCGATCCATGGAACTTTGGTGTCACGGTGACTGAGTGGTTGCAGAAGTCCTGATGTCTGCTTGTGAAACTCAATATCGCGCTCTGTCAGATCCAGAAATGCGACCTGGCGTTCAATGGGCGTAAACGCTCCGCAAGCATCAAATGCGATGTGTGAAAGCGAAAGCCTGTCCAGCCCTTCAAATGGATTATTAGAAGAAACATTGGCATGCAGTTTTTCTTGGCCGTAAAAGGACTTCAAAAGATAGTTGCTCGCCTGCATGGACAGGGCGATACGTTGTCGCGTTTGTGGTTCAGGTAGCTCACGCAAGGCTAGCGCGTCTAGACCCTGCGTAGAGAGTTGTTGATGAAGGTTTTGTATAAAACGCTCAAATCCATCTGCCGCAGATGAGTTGTTGGCTTCAGTGCGTTGCAATAGGGCGGTTATTTGCAAAGCGGCAGAAGACAGGGACACTTGGATCGCGGTACTGGGAGTTATTGCTTCGGCGGCAGCCGCCTTGGGCGTATCGGTAACCAGATTGTCGACCATCTTCAGCGTTGTACCGGCTGCAATGGACCGATAGCTCATCAAAAAATTAGCTCGAATTTCGGCCATAGGAATTCCTCGGATTCTGCATGCCACATTCTTATGGCGCAGATCTGTTTTTGTTTGGGAACTATTTAATGCCTGTGTCGAAAACTACATCGACACTTTATCGAGATAACTTTAATGAGCTGACGACAGTTAGACGGTAAATGTAAAAATTTCAGAAGCTGCTAATAGTAGAATGCGAAAGTTGCTGTGTAGCTGTAGGGGATTTTCCACTTTGGAGATTGGAATGTAAGACATGTGGCGGAATTTTCTCCAATGGACGTAGCGTTTTTAAAGAAACGTGGCCCTGAAATATGTACTACATGTGAAGCAGAAAACCTGCATGTTGTACCTGCACCTACACGCCTGTATGTAGCGCTGACCTCTGAAGAGGTTCCTCCAAACGTAAAAGAAATAGGGAGGATTTGACCGGGGCCAAGGGTGGTTGGGAATTGACTGTTGTGAGAGCTGGATAAAAGTCTAAGAACATCAGGTGTTGAATTTTGTAGCGTGAGATTGACTGAGTTTGCATGCGCGACATGAGCTAAAAGCCAAGGGCAGCTAAAAGCAATGGAAAGTGCAATCGTTTTTAAAGTCGAGAGGTTCATTTATATAGTCCATTATATTCAAGGTGGTCGTTAATTCTGGGTAAGAATTTAACGCTCACAGGTCTGAATAAAGGATATTTAAATGTTTTTTAATAATGGAGCTCTGGTGTCTCAAGGGGTGCCGAGTCCATTGGCTTGTGCGAGGTATGTCATGCATATCTGGCGTCTATAAAAGGTTTTATATATCTCGTGCGCGGTAGGAAATACGCCCTTGTGAGCCACTTGGGTCACCTCGGGTGGAGCTCTTATCCTGCCAGCTCAGGTATTCATGAAGCGGGTCGGAAATCCCTTTGGCCTCGTTTTCTCTTTCGCGCGCAGTGTGCGAGGTTGCATGCCAGCAGCAGACTTGGAGCTGTACGGGATTTGTTGTCTGCAATTTTTGTCTCGTCCCCAAACAAAAACGCCCAACATTCCTTGTTGGGCGTATTGATCAAAATTTATACAGCGACACGCCTGCATTCTTCCAGCGTCTTGATTTGACCGTTTTCAGATTGGTTATCCAGTGCCAGCCATTTTTCAAAGCCTGTCGCTATAGGGGGCCATTCCGTACCAATAATGCTGTACCACGTGGTATCTCTATTTTTACCTTTAACCACCATATGCTGACGAAATACGCCTTCATATGTGTACCCCAATCGTACTGCAGTACGTTTGGAGCGGGCGTTGTCATTGTTGCACTTCCACTCCAAACGGCGATTGCCCAAGGCGAATGCTTGCTTGGCCAGCAAGTAAACCGCTTCGGTACTTTTAGGCGAACGCTGCATCGGGGCACCGAAGGTGACGTGGCCGATTTCTATTCGCCCGTGATCCGGCACGATGCACATCAAACTGATGGTGCCTTGAGCCTGGCCGGTCTTTAAGTCGATTACGGTATAAAAGTGCGGGTCGCGACTGGCCGCGTTGTTTTGCAGCCACGCGTCAAATGCCTCACGTTCAGTGAACGGCCCGTAGGGCAAGTAATCCCATAGCGCGGGATCACTGTCTGGCCCTTGGAAGGCTAGCCATAATTCATCGCCATGACGGGCCGGGTCGAGCTTTTCCAGACGAATGTATCGCCCTTCCAGTGTTCGGTTGTCCGGGGTTTTGGCCGGTTGCCAGTGTTGTAGATCTTCAGGCATTGCGCGTTCCTTTTTTATGACAAGGCTTTGCGAAACTGAATAAACCCAGGCCGTTCGGCAAGGCGTTCATAGAGGGCAATCGCGGTGGCGTTGGTTTCGTGGGTCAACCAATGAACTTTGGCACACTCTGCAGCGCGGGCCGTGGCGTACACATGTTCGATCAACTGGCGGCCCACACCGGTGCCCCGCACGTCCGGGCTAACGAAAAGATCTTGCAGATAGCATGAATTACCAATGCTCCAGTTGGAGCGGTGATAAATGAACTGAACCATGCCGACTGCCTTTTCACCCTGCCAAGCCAGCGCAAGGTGGGTCGGTTCCACTGGATCCAGAAAGCGCTGCCACGTTGAGTCGGTGACGTTGACGGGCAGTTCAGTCTCGTAGAAATGCAGATAGGCCTGCCAGAGCGGTCTCCATGCATCGTAATCCGCAGCGGTGGCGGGTTTAATCTGGATGGGCTGCGTCATGAGGGCTATTCCTTAGCGATTAATCTAGCGAGTGCATGGTCGTGTGGGTTGCTGTTGGCCAGCAGCCCATCGCGTACCCCTGCCTGATCGGCAGCGCTGCGATTTTGGCTGAGTTTGCGTTTGCCAATGAGGCGCGCGATGGGCAAGCGGAAACCGACGATGGCCTTGAGCATGCTGTCGATGTAGTCCGCAGGCGCGTCACTCACCGCCCAGGGGTGTGGTCGGTTGGCTTCATGGCGGTTGCTGAGTTGGCTGACCAGTTCAAGCAAGCGAGGTGCATCTTCAAACACTTCAGGCTGCGCATAGGCGTGTACCGCTACATAGTTCCAGGTAGGCACCGCTTTGCCATGTTCGGCTTTGCTGGGGTAGAACGACGGGCTGATATAGGCTTGTTCGCCCGCAAAGATAACCAGCGCTTGCGCCCCTTCAGCCAGCTCCTGGCATTGCGGGTTGGCGCGGGCCAGGTGTCCGTAAAGCGTGCCGTATTGACCTTCCTCAGGGGTGAGCAGCAAGGGCACATGACTGGCTATCAAACCTTGGCGGCCCTGTGTGATGAGCACTGGGAGGGCGGTGGCCTGCATCTGTTCCTGCAGCGTCCGGGTGTCGTTTTCTGCGAAAGCGCGAGGTACGTACATGGATATTTCCCTTGGCGAATGGCTGCATCCTAGGCAGGCTAATGGTTCGTTGTAAGAGCCACTAATGACCATTTTCGTAGGTCCAATGTATGCCTGACTCTGCGTTGTCCATCGCCTTCAATCCTGCCGGTATTGAGCTTGATCCGAAAAAGGGGTTAAGCCGCCAGCTTTATCAGGCATTGCGCCTGCGTGTGCTGGATGGTCGCTTAAGCAGCGGCTCACGATTGCCTGCCAGTCGTGACTTGGCTGTGGCGTTGGGTATTTCGCGTAATAGCGTAGTGCGAGCATACGATCAGCTCTATGCCGAAGGCTTTATTGAAGGGCGTATTGGAAATGGCACATATGTGGCGCACCTTCCAGAAAAAACAGCGCCGACAAAAAAGTTGTCCACCAAGTTGTCCACAGGCTTTTCAACAAGGTTATCCCCAGCCTTATCCACAAAATCGGCGGATTTACCTGTAATTACATCCAGTAAAGTTATCCACAGCTCGGCTTTGTGCAGGGTCTCCAAACACGCTTTGGACCTGCCTCCGAGCGGCCCGCCGCGTGCTTTTCGAGTGGGTGTGCCTGCCTTCGACTTATTTCCTTTCCCGGTCTGGAGCAAGCTGCAAGCGGCATTTTGGCGCAAGCCCGATCTTGAACAGCTGTGTTATGGCAACCCGGCAGGTGATAAGCGTCTGCGTGAGCTTATTGCTGCTTATTTGCGAACTTCGCGGGGGCTTGCCTGCTCCGCTGAGCAAATTTTGATCACAAGCGGTGCGCAGCAGGGAATTAGCCTTTGTGCACAGCTGCTGGTTGAGCCTGGTGAGGGGGTTGCGGTGGAGAATCCAGGCTATCGCGCAGCGGCTCATGCGTTTTCGATTGCGGGTGCTGCTGTGCAGGGTGTCGCGGTGGATGAACAGGGCATGAGGTGCGATGCCTTGGCGCATTTGAACAATTGCCGGCTGGCATATGTCACCCCGTCACATCAATACCCCACCGGCGTCACCATGAGTTTGGCTCGGCGCCTTGAGCTGCTGGAGTGGGCAGAGCGAAATCAAAGCTGGATTGTCGAGGACGACTACGACGGTGAATACCGGTATAGCGGTGCGCCACTGGCCCCTTTGGCGGCGCTGGATCGTCAGGGCCGGGTCATTTATGTGGGCACGTTCGGCAAGATCGCATTTCCCGCATTACGCCTTGGGTATTTGGTATTGCCTGAAGGTCTGGTCGAGTCTTTTGCCCGGCGACGCTCTCTGGATATGCGCCATTCGGAGGTCAGCACCCAAGTGGTCATGGCCGAATTTATGGCCGCAGGACACTTTCAGCGGCATATCCGGCGCATGCGCCGGGCGGCGCTGAGTCGGCGTAACACGTTACTGACGCATTGGCCTCAGGGCATTGAGGGCGTCGGGCCGATGCCGAGCATTGTCGCGGGGCTGCATGTGGCGGTGCCTGTTGTCAGCCGCGAGCGTGAGCAGGTATTGCTGGCGCGGGCCAAAGAGGCCGAAGTGGAAATAGTCGGGCTTAGTCGTTATTGGCTGGAAGATACAGTTGAGCCTGTGGATAACCGCGCAGGCCTGGTATTGGGATTTGCGGCGGTACCGGAGGTTGAGATCAAAGCAGCTTTGGAACGGTTGGCTAAGGTGTGGCGCTAAAAACTCTCGCCCTTGATCGCCGGGCGAGGGTCAGTTCAGGGCGCTGTTTCAAACATCACTACGGCTTTCAAATCCTTCCAGCACATTGACCGCATTGATGCCGATTTCTTCAACGGCATAACCGCCTTCCATCACAAATAGCGTGGGCTTGCCTAAACCCGCAATGCGCTCACCCATACGCAGATAATCCGGGCTATCGAGTTTGAACTGGGAAATGGGGTCGTTTTTGAACGTGTCCACACCGAGCGAAACCACAATCACATCCGCGTCGTAGCGTTCTATTTCGACGCAGGCCAATTCCAGCGCCTCACTCCAGCGGTCCCAGGCAGAACCTGCGGCCAAGGGATAGTTAATATTGAACCCTTCTCCAGCCCCTTCTCCGCGCTCATCCTCATAGCCTAGAAAGAACGGAAACTCCGCCTCGGGGTGGCCATGAATCGAAGTGAACAATACGTCGTTGCGTGTATAGAAAATTGACTGTGTGCCATTGCCGTGGTGGTAGTCCACGTCGAGGATTGCGACCTTGCGACGGCCCTGATCGATGAATGCCTGAGCTGCAATTGCCGCATTGTTGAGGTAGCAGTAACCGCCCATCAAATCGCTGGCAGCGTGATGACCCGGCGGGCGGCACAGTGCAAAAGCGCTGTGTGCGCCATTTTGAATGGCCGCCTGAGCCGTAAGGGCAACTTGTGCAGCGCTGTAGGCTGCTTGCCACGTGCCGGCTGTAATCGGTGCGCCGCCGTCAAAGCTGTAATAACCCAGTTGGCCGTGCAGGCTGGTGGGTATTACGGCGCGAAGTGTGCGGGCCGGCCAAGTGTAAGGCAGCAAGTCGCCGTCACGGCCATGCTCGGTCCAGCGATCCCACGCGCCTTCGAAAAAGGCCAGATACGCCGCGTCGTGTACGCGCAGAATCGGCTCTCGACCAAAGTCTTTTGGGGGCTGCACAGCGCCCAGTTTGCGTGTGTGCACTCGCTGCAATATATGATCGGCGCGCGAAGGCATTTCGAAGCAAGGCAACAGCTGTCCGTCCATCAACTCGCAGCGGCCATGATGCAGGTGGTGATCATCGGAATAGATTGTCAGCATTTTTGTTGTTCTCCGCGGGCGTAATCAATGACTTCCAGTGTTGCGGCATCGGGTATTTCAGAGAACGACTGGAATGGCCAAAAAGAGATTTATGTGGCCGAAATGTATGACCGTAATTCGCCCCATTTTGGACGCGAGTGCCCTGTTCAAGCGCGAAACTGGCTGGGGGCTACGCCGCTCCAGCGGATAAAGGCATGGCGAAAACTGGCGGTCTCGCTAAAGCCCAGCGTCTCCGCAATTCGATAAATCGGCCATTCGGTTTCATGCAGTAACAGTTTGGCGCGCTCAAAGCGCAACTCATCGAGCAGGTTCTGATAGCTGCACCCGGCCTCATGCAAATGCCGGCGCAAGGTGCGCGGTGAGCTGTTCATTTGTTCCGCCAGCCCTTCGAGTCCCGGCGCAGCATGGAGCTGGACGGCGAGCAGTTTGCGAATCTTCGCCAACCAGGTTTGTCGCCCTGTGAACTCCAGATTTTGCTTTCGGCAACGTTCAGCCATGGCTTGATGGGTGATCGGATCAGCCAGCGGCAGAGGTTGGTCGAGCCAGTGGCGGGAAAAAGCGAAGGCGTTGTCTGGGGCGTTAAATGTACTCGGGCAGTCGAACGTGCTGGCATAGCGCGCGTGATAGTCAGGTCGACTGTGAGTAAAACGCGCAGCCATCAAGGCAAACGGCTGCCCGATCAAGTCCTCGCAGATCACCTTCAAAGAGGCCAGACACAGTTCGGCATTGAATATGGCCAGTAACGGGCTTGCCGAGTAGTGATCAGCGCAGAACCAAACCTGATTGCTTTCAACCTTCAGGCTTAACTGGAAAAGTGTTCCCAGCAGCGCCGGGTAGCGAAGGGCCAGGTGTAAAGCGTCACCTAACGTTGCACTGGTGAGCAGGGCGTAGCCCAGCATGCCGTAGGACGATACGTGCATGCGCTGGCCTAATTCCAGGCCGATTTCGCGGCGCAGAGCGACGGCGTTGGCGCATACCTGCATCTCTTGTGTGGTGGTAATTCGCGTGTCTGAGCGGCTCAAGTCAGCAGGTCGTATGCCACTGCCTGTCAACAACGTGTCGCAGGGCAAGCCTTGAGCCTTGAAAGTGCTGAGCACCAGCGAGACCGCATTGAGGGTGGTGAGGTGGGAGTGCAGCATGTTCGCTTCCTGCCTGGGGGTGCAGGAAGCGAGCAAGTTGTGTGCCGTTGCTGAGCCTTGCCTTACGCCAGCTCTCCACACACATCCAGTTCTACCAGCTGACGTACCTCAGCCAGTGGCAGATCAGCCCCCAGCAACGCATGCAGCTTGCCGAATGCTGCTTCGCGGGTCATGCCGCCACCCGACAGAACGCCAGCCGCGCGCAACCGGCTGCCAGCTTCGTACACGTCGAGCTCCACACCGCCTTCGTGGCATTGAGTAATTGCGACCACCACGATGCCGTTTTCTTGCGCCCGTTGCAGGCTGGCCAGAAAATCCGGGTTATCACTGGGCCCGGTGCCGCTGCCGAAGCATTCCAGCACCAGCGCCTCTATCCCGCTGTTGAGCAACGCATCGAGCTGAGCGGCGCCAATGCCAGGTACCAGCGGTAAGACGCCCACACTGGCTTCGTGCTTGGGTTGGCGGTACATCAGCTCGCCCGGTAATGCATCCGCTTTCGCCGCGCCGCCCCTGCGCTTGAGCGCCATAAAAGGGTTGCGCCCGAAGCTGCGTACTTTGGCACAGCGCGTCGGCGCCAGCAGTGCGCCGTGGAAGTAAAGCTGAACGCCACTGGGTTGCCCTTGGGCAAGCGCGCTCAAGGCGCCGCTAACGTTTTCCCAGGCATCGCTGTCGGGTACGCCTGCCGGTAGCATCGAGCCTGTGAACAAGACCGGCGCAGGCAGGCCTACAAGTTGAAAGCACATCGCCGCAGCGCTGTAGGCCAGCGTGTCGGTACCATGCAGGACCAATACCGAGTCGCAGCCATCCTGTTCAATTGCGTCGATGATTGCCTGGCGCAGACGTAGCCAATAGGCGGGCGTCATGTTGGCGCTGTCGATCAGCGGGTCCATCTCGCGAAAGCGCCATTGCGGTACTTGCAGGTGGGGTTGGCTGGCGAGGTATTCAGCCATGCGCGCTTCGAAGCCGGAAGCGGGAGCCAGACCGTTAGCGCTGGCTTGCATGCCAATTGTTCCGCCGGTGTAGAGCACCATCACGCGTTGGGCGCTGGGATGAGGGGCTGGCGTCATTAACAGGGTCTCCATAAGCAAAAACGCGGCGATTCTGTGAAGAATCGCCGCGTGAGTGTCAGCGTTTTATTTCTTCGGCCTTGGCGGCCGGGAGGGGCGGCCAGGCCTTCAGATCGAGATTCAGATCCGGGAATTTACTGGAATCGAACACCGGTGTCTTGATACCCGCACGTCGTTGGTCGTCGTAGTCCTTGAGCACGCGCATGCAGATCTTGAACAGCATGGCCAAGGCGACCAGGTTGACGAAGGCCAGCATGGTCATGGCGATGTCTGCGAAGGCGAAGACGGTTTGCAGGTTTTCAATCGACCCCCAAAAAATCAGCACCAGCACCAGCGCGCGGTAACCCATCAGCGCCTTGCGGCTTTCACCGACCAGGAAGCGCAGGTTGTTTTCGCCCAGGTAGTAGTTGTAGAGCATCGAGGTGAACACGAACAATGCCAATGCCACGCTGATGAACACGCGGCCCCACTCGCCTACAACGGCGGCCAGCGAGTTTTGGGTCAGGGCAATACCATCACCTTCAAAGCCCGGCGTGTAAAAGCCGGAAAGAAGAATCAGAAGCGCGGTACAGGTGCAAATCACGAAGGTGTCGAGGAACACGCTGAACGCTTGAACCACACCTTGTGCGATTGGATGTTCTACGTCCGCAACGGCGGCCACGTTTGGCGCGCTGCCCAGACCGGCTTCGTTGGCGAACACGCCGCGTTTTACACCCATCACAATGGCGCTGCCGATCAAGCCGCCAAACACTGGGTCGAGGCCGAAGGCGCTTTTGACGATATGGCCCAGCATGGCCGGTACGTGATCGAACTGCAGCACGATGACGTAGAGGGTCACGGCGATGTAAGCCAAGGTTTTGACCGGCACCAGCAGGTCAGCAACCGAAGCGATACGTTTGATCCCGCCGATAAACACCAGACCCAGCAGGATGGCGATGGCAAAACCCGAGTAGCTCACTTTAAAGCCGAAGGCATCTTGCAGCGAGTGGGTAACGGCGTGAGCTTGCAGGCCCATAAACGCGAAACCGAATGTGATAAGCAGCAGGACGGCCATCAGTTTGCCCATCCAGATTTTGCCCAAGCCATACTTCATATAGAAGGACGGACCGCCGCGCAGTTGGCCTTCGGCGTCGCGACGCTTGTACAGCTGGCCCAGCGAGCACTCGATCAAGCTGCTGGACATGCCGACAAGTGCGGTCACCCACATCCAGAACACGGCACCGGGGCCACCGAGGGTGACGGCAATGCCGACGCCGGCAATGTTGCCTGCACCTACACGGCCCGCCAGGCTCAGCATCAAGGCCTGAAACGAACTGAGTTCGCCAGCGCTGCTGCGCAGGCTGTCTTTGAAAACCGAAAACATGTGCAGGAAGTAACGGAACTGTACGAAACGCGAGCGGATCGTGAAGTAACCACCGAGCCCGACCATGAGCACGATCAGCACTTTCCCTGAGAGGAAGTCATTGATGACTTCAAGCATGGATTATTCCTCGCTGTTTTTATCTGATGGCAAAACGGCCGGATCACGATCACGCATTACGCCCGTCGAGACAGGGCATAAAACGAGGCGATCAAGTGGATACTGGCCATCTTGCTGCTTGGTTTACGATGCTGTTTCCGTGCTGTTGTTGGCCGCTGGTGCTGGGGCCGGGCACAGGAAGAGGGGCGGCACTATACCTAGGAGTGTAGGAATCGTCTCCATAAGTGACGGTTTTTTCATCTACTCGCTGTCAGAAATGCCCTTAAAGCTACCCGTTACTTCGTTGAGGGGGTGGGGTTAAAGGTCAAATCGCGGGCAAAAAAAAGGGCCTGCAGACGTGTCTGCAAGCCCTCAAAAGGTGAGAGGTGTCTAGTCCCTCGACCTGGTGAGCGTAAAGCGTGTTACAGCATCAGGCCTTTAGAGGCACCAGACGCGGAGCAATCATGTTTTCCGGGCGCAGGATGTCGTCGAGCATGGCGTCGTCGAGCAAACCTTCTTCGCGCACCAGTTCCAGCACGCCACGACCGCTTTCAAGGGCGATACGGGCGATGCGGGTGGCGTTTTCGTAGCCGATGTACGGGTTCAGTGCTGTCACCAGACCAATCGAGTGTTCAACCAGTTCACGGCAACGTGCTTCGTTGGCGGTGATGCCGACGATGCAGTGCTCGCGAAGCATGTCCATTGCGCGTTGCAGCAGGCGGATCGAGTCGAAGATTTTGAAAGCGATCAGCGGCTCCATCACGTTCAGTTGCAGTTGACCGCCCTCGGCTGCGATGGTCAGGGCCAAGTCGTTACCGATGATTTGGAAAGCCACTTGGTTAACGGCTTCCGGGATTACCGGATTGACCTTGCCAGGCATGATCGAGCTGCCTGGCTGACGCGCTGGCAGGTTGATTTCGTTGATGCCAGTGCGTGGTCCGCTGGACAGCAGGCGCAGGTCGTTGCAGATCTTCGACAGTTTGACCGCAGTACGCTTGAGCATGCCGGAGAACAGGACGAAAGCGCCCATGTCGGAGGTGGCTTCGATCAAGTCAGCTGCTGGAACCAGCGGGTGGCCGCTGATGGTCGCCAGACGAGTCACGGCCAGGTGCTGGTAACGCGGGTCGGCGTTGATGCCAGTACCGATTGCGGTACCGCCCAGGTTCACCTCGGTCAACAGTTCGGGGGCCAGTGTTTTCAGGCGAGCCAAGTCTTCGCCCAGCGTAGTGGCGAAAGCACGGAACTCTTGACCCAGCGTCATGGGTACAGCGTCTTGCAACTGGGTGCGACCCATTTTCAGCACGTGGCTGAACTCAACACCTTTAGCAGCGAAGGCTTGAATCAGGCTGTCAAGGCTGGCCAACAGAGCGTCATGACCCAACAACAGGCCCAGACGGATGGCCGTCGGGTAGGCGTCGTTGGTGGACTGCGCCATGTTGACGTCGTTGTTGGGGTGCAGGTACTGGTATTCGCCCTTCTGATGGCCCATGGCCTCCAGCGCGATGTTGGCGATGACTTCGTTGGCATTCATGTTGGTTGAAGTGCCAGCGCCGCCTTGAATCATGTCCACCACGAACTCTTCGTGGAAATCGCCTCGAATCAGGCGGGCACAGGCTTCACTGATAGCAGCGTGCTTGGCGTCGCTTAGATGACCCAACTCACGGTTGGCGTCAGCAGCGGCCTGTTTAACCATGGCCAGGCCCACAACCAGCTTAGGGTAATGCGAAATCGGAACACCGGAGAGACGGAAGTTATTCACCGCTCGCAGGGTCTGGATGCCGTAATACGCTTGAGCGGGTACTTCGAGTACGCCAAGCAGGTCTTTTTCAGTACGGAAAGATGCAGCGGAGGACATGATAGAAATCATCTCGATAAGGACCCGGTCAAGGCCGGAACGCTGCGAATCCTAGGCTTGCGGACTATTAAGGGCCAATGCCTTTAAACACTATCCTATGCAGAAACGGCATAATGCAGACGTGACGCGAACGCAGCGTCGAGCGTGTGACCCATTTTGGTGCGCGTCCGGGAGGACTCAATGAATCTAGAAAGTAAATGGTTAGAGGACTTCAGTGCCCTGGCCGCGACTCGCAGCTTTTCGCAGGCGGCAGAACGTCGTTTCGTCACGCAGCCCGCCTTCAGCCGACGTATTCGCAGCCTGGAAGCCGCGCTGGGACTGACCTTGGTGAACCGTTCCCGCACTCCGGTCGAGTTGACTGCAGCCGGTCAGTTGTTTTTGGTCACGGCACGCACGGTGGTCGAACAGCTGGGCGAAGTGTTGCGTCACCTTCATCACCTCGAAGGAGGGCAGGGCGAAGTGATCCAGGTGGCCGCTGCGCATTCCCTGGCTTTAGGGTTTTTCCCACGGTGGATTGCCCAGTTGCGCAATGACGGGTTGAACATCGCGACGCGTCTAGTTGCGACTAACGTCGGGGACGCCGTTCATGCTCTGCGCGAAGGCGGCTGCGATTTGATGCTGGCTTTCTACGATCCGGATGCGGCGCTACAGATGGACCCGGAAATATTTCCGTCTTTGCATTTGGGCAATACCGAAATGCTGCCGATCTGTGCAGCCGATGCGGACGGCAAGCCTTTGTTTGATTTGGAAGGCGATGTGAGTGTGCCGTTGCTGGCCTACAGCGCGGGCGCTTTTTTAGGCCGGTCGGTGAATTTGTTGCTGCGCCAGCGCAGCCTGCGCTTCACCACTATTTACGAGACGGCCATGGCCGACAGCCTCAAAAGCATGGCGCTTGAAGGGCTGGGCATTGCCTGGGTACCCCATTTGAGCGTGCGCGCCGAGCTGGCGCGAGGCGAGCTGGTGGTCTGCGGTGGCCCGCAGTGGCATGTGCCGCTGGAGATTCGCTTGTACCGTTGTGCCTTGGTGCGCAAGGCCAATGTACGGTTGCTGTGGCGCAAGCTGGAGAACCCGACCGGCCTGGCACCGACCTGATGCGTTTTTTCGTCTGACCTAAGAGTCAATAAAACCGGGTGTCCGGACGGTTTTTGCCGGGCAAGACAGATGGTCGCCAAAGGTGCTTTTAACGCACTTCTTTGGGGTATACTGCGCGGCCTTCGGCCGGCACGACCGGCCTTAATTCCTATAACAAGCCACGTCGGTTCCCCCGCGTGGCTTGTTGTTTTTTGACGCGCCTGCGGGCGCCCAAGAGAAGAGGCGCGACGATGAGTGCATTAGTAGGCGTGATCATGGGCTCCAAGTCCGATTGGTCCACCCTCAGCCACACCGCCGATATGCTGGAAAAACTCGGCATCCCTTACGAAGTCAAAGTGGTCTCTGCCCACCGCACTCCGGATCTGCTGTTTCAGTATGCTGCCGAGGCCGAAGGCCGCGGAATTGAGGTCATCATTGCCGGTGCCGGTGGCGCGGCACATTTGCCGGGCATGTGCGCCGCTAAAACGCATTTGCCGGTGCTCGGCGTTCCGGTGCAATCGGCCATGTTGTCAGGTGTCGATTCGTTGCTGTCGATCGTGCAAATGCCAGCGGGTATTCCAGTTGCAACCCTGGCCATCGGCAAAGCGGGCGCGATCAATGCCGCGCTGCTGTCAGCCAGTATCCTGGGCGCCAAGCACCCACAGTTTCATGCCGTGTTGAAAACATTCCGGGCTGAACAGACAGACACCGTGCTGGACAATCCAGACCCACGCGTAGCCTGAGGTTTTTGACGATGAAAATCGGTGTAATCGGTGGCGGTCAGTTGGGCCGCATGCTGGCTTTGGCGGGCACTCCGCTGGGCATGAACTTCGCCTTCCTTGACCCTGCGCCAGACGCCTGTGCGGCTGCGTTGGGTGAGCATATCCGTGCGGACTATGGCGATCAGGATCACTTGCGCCAATTGGCGGATGAAGTGGATCTGGTGACGTTTGAGTTTGAAAGTGTGCCGGCTGAGACCGTGGCATTCCTGTCGCAATTTGTGCCGGTTTATCCGAGTGCCGATGCGCTGCGTATTGCCCGTGACCGCTGGTTCGAAAAAAGCATGTTCAAAGACCTGGGCATTCCGACCCCGGCGTTTGCCGACATTCAGTCCCAGGCTGATCTCGATGCCGCGGTGGCCAGCATCGGTCTGCCTGCCGTGCTCAAAACCCGCACCTTGGGTTATGACGGCAAGGGTCAAAAAGTGCTTCGTTCCCCTGAAGATGTCGTTGGTACGTTTGCCGAATTGGGCAGCGTGGCGTGTTTGCTGGAAGGCTTTGTACCTTTTACCGGTGAAGTGTCGCTGATTGCTGTGCGCGGTCGTGATGGCGAAACACAGTTTTACCCGCTGGTGCACAACACTCACGACAGCGGCATTCTCAAGTTGTCCGTGGCCAGCACCGACCACCCGTTGCAGGCACTGGCTGAAGATTACTCCAGCCGTGTGCTCGAACAGCTGGATTACGTCGGGGTGATGGCGTTCGAGTTCTTTGAAGTCGACGGCGGGCTCAAAGCCAACGAAATTGCACCGCGTGTGCATAACTCCGGCCACTGGACGACTGAAGGCGCTGAATGCAGTCAGTTCGAGAACCACTTGCGCGCCATTGCCGGCTTACCACTGGGGTCGACGGCCAAAGTGGGCGAAAGCGCCATGCTCAACTTTATCGGCACAGTACCGCCGGTGGAGAAAGTCATTGCCATCGCTGACTGCCATTTGCATCACTACGGCAAGGCTTTCAAAGTAGGTCGCAAGGTCGGTCATGCCAACCTGCGTTGTGCCGACATGGCCACGTTGCGAACGCAGATCCAACAGGTTGAAGCGTTGATCGACGAAGCTTGAATCATTAATCGGCGGGAACCATTCGGTTGTCGCCGCTCTCAGATGGCGTGATGCCAAAGTGCTGACTAGGCTTTGGCTTACGCCATCAAATGAGAGGACGCGTCTATGGGCATCATCGGAACCATTTTTATCGGCCTGATCGTTGGCCTGCTGGCTCGCTTCCTGAAACCGGGTGACGACAGCATGGGCTGGATCATGACCATCCTGTTGGGTATCGGCGGCTCGTTGGCGGCAACCTATGGTGGTCAAGCGTTGGGTATTTACCACGCAGGCGAAGGTGCCGGCTTCATCGGTGCGGTGATTGGTGCGGTGATCTTGCTGGTGATCTACGGCCTGGTTACGAAAAAGAGCTGATCGCGTGTTTAGCCCTCTCTGCGCCACGCCCGGAGAGGGCTAAACTGCACGCCGTCTTCAGCCCTTCTTGATCGAGCCAGTCATGCGCCGTTTTGTATTAATCTTCCTTTTGCTGGGCGCAGGCCTGGTCCACGCGGCAGAACTGCCCGAAACCGACTGGCTGGAGCTGATGCCCAAGTCGGATCAAAAAGCCCTCGAAGAAATGCCCGAAATCGACCATGACTCGCCTGAGGCCATGGGTACGTTTACCGATAAGGGCGGAATGAAACAAAGCAAAGGCCTGCCTGCCGTCATGTATTCCACTAAAACGGTGCCTGCCATGAACGGCAAGACGATCCGTTTAGGCGGCTATCCTGTGCCGCTGGAAACCGACTCGAAGGGACGCAGTACGTTGTTTTTCCTGGTGCCTTACCCTGGGGCATGCATTCACGTGCCACCTCCGCCGCCTAATCAATTGGTGTTGGTGCGTTATCCAAAAGGCTTGAAGCTGGACGATATTTACACGCCCTTGTGGGTGATGGGCACGCTGAAAGTTGAGAGTGTGAGCAATGACCTGGCTGATGCAGCCTATGCGCTGGACGCCAGCAAGGTGCGGGTTGTGGTTGAGGAGGATTTGTAAGCGATCCGTCACACCCTCACCCTAGCCCTCTCCCAGAGGGAGAGGGAATCGATTGAGCGATGCTTAAAGTTGATAGCAATCGGACAGAACGGCTTTGAATCCAAAATGGACTCGGTCAGACCCCTCTCCCGCCGGGAGAGGGTGAGGGCAGGCCTTACCTACCCCCGCAAGCGACCACTGCCAATGCTCACACCCAGCGTATGTATGGCCCCCGGCGCCAGCGTTATCACATCGTCCATCACATTGGCCGTTTCGATGCACAGCATGCGCTGCCAGCCATCTGCGGCCATATCGCTGAACGTGGCGGTTTTGTCGATCCACGGGTTCCAGATCACGGCAGAGTTCGAGCCACAACTGGTCAGTTCAATGCGGCGCGACCAATCGGGATCGATGATGCTCAGATGCTTAGGGGTGTTGAGATAAATGCGATCGGTCTCGCCAGTAAAGGTTAAGTCCCCCGCTTGCTGAACACGTTTCCAGTCGTCCAGTGTTTCGATATAGGTCAGCCCGTCGACGCCTTCGACCTTAACCTTGCGCACATCGCTGACCGCAAAGTAGCTGTGCAGCGCTTGGCTGATACTGACCGGGGTGCTGCTGCGGTTGTGGCTGGTGAGGCTGATGTGCAGTTGCGAGTCCAGACTTACAGTCATCGTCAGCTCAACATCATGTGGCCAGCCGGGCAGGCCGCCTTCAACATGCGGCAGCCTCAATTCGACACGCAGTGCTTCCCCGGCATTATTAATCTCAACCAGTTCCCACTCACGGGTGCGCACCAGGCCGTGGGCCGATGCGGGTTCATCCGACTTGCGCATGGCTTGAACGCTGGCCGGGTTGAGTGCCAGATTGCCAAACCATGGCCAGCACACCGGCACGCCGGTGCGAATACCTTTGCCGTGCTTGTACTGAGCTTTCTCATTGAGCCAGATAATCGGCGGCTCATCGCCCACTTGATAGCTGAGCACTTGAGCGCCTTGTTTGGCGATCAAGAGTTGTGCCTGCCCATGCTGGAAGTGCCAGCACTCCAGTTCGTCCAGGGTGACTGACTCAATATGATGCATGACAGGCTCTCTGTTTCAGTAGTAAGGACGGCAGTAGACCAGCAATTAGCGACGAGGTTTAACCGCGAGATGGAACTGCGCGCGTACGACCGCTGCCATCAATCGCCACGAATACAAATACTGCCTCGGTAACTTTGCGCCATTCGCTGGACAGCGGGTCGTCGCTCCATACTTCAACCATCATCTGGATTGAGCTGCGGCCAATTTCCAGTGCTTCGGTATAAAACGATAACTGAGCACCGACGGCCACAGGAACCAGAAACGCCATACGATCAATCGCGACTGTGGCTACACGGCCGCCGGCAACTTTACTGGCCATTGCGGTGCCCGCCAGGTCCATTTGAGACACCAGCCAACCACCGAAAATATCGCCAAAGCCGTTGGTCTCACGGGGTAGGGCAGTGATTTGCAAGGCCAGATCGCCCTGCGGAATTGGATCTTCTTGTTCGAGCTCTAACATGCCGAAGGGCCTCTGACCCGTGATTCATTAAGGTAGTGCGGGTGAATAAGCGTCTTTAGAAAAACGATTCAGCCCGAACATACTACGTTCGTCACGTTCTTCATAAGCCGCGCTAAAGAAAACTCTGCGAAATCGGCTGGAGATGCCCAGCAGGCGCTTTCGCACAGCAATCTTAATGTTTCAGGATGTTTGTGCGGTCAACGAGTATATCGGGGGATAGCCGGGCCGACGACCTTCTGATTCTGCTTTTTGAGTGCGTCATGCGTCTAGCTCTACGCATTTGCAAACAATTTGTTATCTTTCAACGCCTGTCTAGCCCCTGCCGGTGCAGTTGCAGCTTGCGCCGAGCCTAATAAGAGATACCTGACCTCATGATCACCGAAGCTTCCAGTGCTGCGCCGCCATCGCGGCCGTTAACCCGTAATGATTACAAAACCTTGTCGCTGTCTGCTTTGGGTGGTGCGCTGGAGTTTTACGATTTCATTATTTTTGTGTTCTTCGCCACCGTGGTCGGGAAATTATTTTTCCCGGCGGATATGCCCGAGTGGCTGCGACTGATGCAAACCTTCGGCATTTTCGCCGCTGGCTACCTTGCCAGGCCGTTGGGTGGCATTGTCATGGCGCACTTCGGCGATTTGCTGGGGCGTAAGAAGATGTTCACCTTGAGCATCTTTATGATGGCGGTGCCGACGTTGATCATGGGCTTGCTGCCGACCTATGAACAAATTGGCATGTGGGCGCCGATTCTGTTGCTGTTGATGCGCGTTATTCAAGGTGCAGCCATTGGTGGCGAAGTGCCGGGGGCTTGGGTGTTTGTTGCAGAGCACGTCCCCCCACGTCACGTGGGCTATGCCTGCGGCACGCTGACCTGCGGGCTGACAGCGGGCATTTTGCTGGGCTCGCTCATGGCTACCGCGATCAATTCGATTTATACCCCGGCTGAAGTGTCTGATTACGCGTGGCGGATCCCTTTCTTGATGGGGGGTGTATTCGGCCTGTTTTCGGTATACCTGCGCCGTTGGTTGCACGAAACGCCGGTGTTCGCCGAACTGCAACTGCGTAAGGCGCTGGCCGAAGAAGTACCGCTCAAAGCTGTACTGCGTGAGCATCGCGGGGCCATTGTTATTTCAATGCTTCTGACCTGGTTGCTGTCTGCCGGAATCATCGTGGTCATTTTGATGACCCCGACCGTTCTGCAAACGGTGTACGGGTTTTCCGCCACTACCTCGCTGCAAGCGAACAGTTTGGCGATTGTGTTCTTGAGCGTGGGCTGCATCGCTTCGGGTGCTCTGGCTGATCGCTTCGGGGCGGGCAAGGTGTTTGTCATCGGCTGTGCCGCATTGCTGATCACCTCGTGGACGTTCTATCACAGCCTGCTGCAACACCCGGACTGGCTGTTCCCGTTGTACGCGCTGAGTGGTTTGTTTGTTGGCACCATCGGAGCAGTACCCTATGTGATGGTTAAAGCCTTTCCGGCGGTGGTGCGTTTTAGCGGCTTGTCGTTTTCCTATAACTTGGCCTACGCCATCTTTGGGGGCCTGACGCCAATGGCAGTGACGCTATTGTTGAAAGAAAGCCCGATGGGCCCGGCGTACTACGTAGCAATCATTTGCACGATGGGGCTGCTGGTGGGCGCGTATTTGTGGAAGAAAGGTCGCTGACCTGTCGTCACACTGTCTTGCCCTCTCCCTCGAAAGGCCATCATTTTTCAACGAATGATGGCCTTTCATCTAATTGTCACAATCGGTTCATAGAGTGGTCACACGGCCTGCTGATACTGGCCACCGATTCTTCTAACCCCGTTTGCTAGGAGTAAGGCATGAAACTGAAGCGTGTGATGGCGGCCCTGACTTTTGTCGCCGCAGGCGTTGCAACTGCGAATGCGGTTGCCGCGGGTGTTGATCCGGCGATCCAGCCGTACGTTAAGACCACTGGTGTGTCGGGCAACCTTTCCAGCGTTGGTTCCGATACCTTGGCGAACTTGATGACGCTGTGGGCTGAGGCGTACAAAAAAGAATATCCAAACGTAAACATCCAGATTCAGGCTGCCGGTTCCTCGACCGCGCCTCCGGCCATCACTGAAGGCACCGCTAACCTGGGCCCGATGAGCCGCAAGATGAAAGATAACGAGCTGGCTGCCTTCGAACAGAAGTACGGCTACAAGCCAACCGCTATCCCGGTGGCGGTCGATGCATTGGCCGTGTTCGTGCACAAGGACAACCCGATCAAGCACCTGACCATGGAACAGGTGGATGCGATCTTCTCTTCAACCCGTCTGTGTGGCGCCAAAGCTGACGTTAAAACCTGGGGTGATCTGGGTGTGACCGGCGACCTGGCCAACAAGCCGGTGCAGCTGTTTGGTCGTAACTCGGTCTCCGGCACTTACGGTTACTTCAAGGAAGAAGCGCTGTGCAAAGGCGACTACAAGCCTAACGTGAACGAACAACCAGGCTCGGCTTCGGTTGTACAGTCGATCAGCAGCTCGCTAAACGGTGTGGGTTACTCGGGCATTGGTTATAAAACCGCCAGTGTAAAAACCGTGCCTTTGGCTAAAAAGGGCAGCACAGAGTTCGTCGAAGACACCGAAGAAAACGCACTGAACGGCAAATACCCGCTGTCGCGTTTCCTCTATGTGTATGTGAACAAAGCGCCGAACAAGCCGTTGAACCCGCTGGAAGCCGAGTTCATCAAGCTGGTGCTGTCCAAGCAAGGTCAGGAAGTGGTCGTGAAAGACGGTTACATCCCGCTGCCAGCCAAAGTCGCCGCAAAAGCCTTGGCTGACCTGGGTCTGAAAGAAGGTAACTAAACCCGTAGCAGTTGCCGAAGGCGACGTCCGATCGCGCAGCGATCGCAAGAATAAAGCATGCGGTTTAACTGAAAGCCCGCGTGACTGAATTTACGACGGCTACGCCGCCGGACGCCGCCTGCAGCAGCTGCTACGAGTTTGAGCATTATTGGTTTCACCACAGTTTTTCACTCCGCTGCCAGCACCGTTGGGCGGCGGATTTTTTGCGTCACCGCTTTGTCATCTTTCTGTCATACAGGACCGCTAGGGTGTGCGCATGAATGATCTGGCCAATTCCCCAATGACTACGACTTCCGCTCCCAAGCGCATTGATTTCAATACGCCTGAACTGCAACGCAAGCGGCGCATTCGCGCGCTTAAAGATCACCTGACCCGCTGGTACGTGTTTGTTGGCGGTCTAGCTGTGCTCGGTGCAATCACCCTGATTTTCTTCTTCCTCGGCTATGTGGTTTTCCCGTTGTTTCAGGGCGCAGACCTCACAGCCAAACAGGCGATTACCCCGGTGTGGATGCAAGATGCCGGCAAGCCGCTGATGCTCTCCGTCGAGGAGCAGAATCAGGTGGGTATGCGGGTCTCCGATCAGGGCTTGGTGTTGTTCTTCAATGTGAAGAACGGCGATGAGCTGTCGCGGGTCAATTTGCCGCTGCCGGCAGACACGCACGTCACATCGATTGGTGAAGACCAACCGGGTAACCCGGTGGTGGCGCTCGGCTTGTCCAATGGTCAGGCGCTGGTGTTCCGCCACACTTACCGGGTCAGCTATCCGGACGGTAAAAAGACCATCACCCCGGCCGTTGAGTACCCCTATGGCGAAACGCCCATTGCGCTCGACCCGCAAGGGCGCCCACTGGACCACGTTAACCTGAGTGTCAATGATTCGACGCTGGTGGTGGCAGCTTCCACGGGCGCGCAATTGAATGTGGTGTCGCTGGCCAGCGAAGAAAACATGATGACCGGCGAGGTGACGAACTCCGAAACCCGCATTGACCTGCCGCAGATGACTGAGCAGGTGAAAGCTCTCTATGTCGACCCGCGTCAGCAATGGTTGTATGTGATCAATGGTCGCGCGCAAGCCGATGTGTTCAGCCTGCGCGACAAGAGCCTCAACGGGCGGTACAAGCTGGTTGATGATGCCACGACCGAAATTACCGCCAGCACTCAGTTAGTAGGCGGTATCTCGCTGATCTTCGGCGATTCTACGGGTGGTCTGAGCCAGTGGTTTATGGCTCGCGACCCGGATGGCGAGCAACGCTTCAAGCATATCCGCAGTTTCCAGATGGGCACTTCACCGATCGTCGAGATCACGGCCGAACAGCGTCGCAAAGGCTTCCTGGCCCTGGATGCGGCCGGTGAAATCGGTGTGTTCCACAGCACCGCGCACCGTACCCTTCTGGTAGAAAAGGTTGCCGAAGGCCCGGGTATCATGGCGCTGTCGCCCCGTGCCAACCGCATCATCGTGGAGGAGGGCGGCAAGCTTGTCCCTCTGACGCTGAAGAACCCGCACCCGGAAGTCTCCTGGAGCGCGTTATGGAGCAAGGTCTGGTACGAAAACTACGACGAACCTAAATACGTGTGGCAATCGACGGCGGCCAACACCGACTTCGAACCGAAGATGAGCTTGGCACCGTTGACCTTCGGCACATTGAAGGCGGCGTTCTACGCCATGCTGCTGGCGGCGCCGCTGGCCGTTGCGGCTGCCATCTATACCGCTTACTTCATGGCTCCGAGCCTGCGCCGCAAGGTCAAGCCGGTCATTGAATTGATGGAAGCGATGCCGACCGTGATCTTGGGCTTCTTTGCCGGCCTGTTTTTGGCGCCGTACGTTGAAGGCCACTTGCCGGGGATTTTCAGCCTGCTGATGCTGCTGCCCATCGGTATCCTGGTCGCGGGCTTCGCCTGGAGCCGCCTGCCTGAGTCGATCCGCCTGCGCGTGCCGGATGGCTGGGAAAGCATGATTCTGATCCCGGTTATCCTCTTTATTGGCTGGTTGTCGCTGTACATGAGCCCGTTTATGGAAGCGTGGTTCTTCGGTGGCGACATGCGCCTGTGGATCTCTCACGACCTGGGCATCACTTACGATCAGCGCAACGCGTTGGTGGTGGGTTTGGCGATGGGCTTTGCGGTCATCCCCAACATTTACTCGATCGCTGAAGATGCCGTGTTCAGCGTGCCGCGCGGCCTGACCCTGGGCTCGTTGGCACTGGGCGCCACACCGTGGCAGACCATGACCCGCGTGGTCATCCTGACCGCCAGCCCGGGGATTTTCTCGGCACTGATGATCGGCATGGGCCGCGCCGTGGGCGAGACCATGATCGTGTTGATGGCCACGGGCAACACGCCAGTCATGGAAATGAACCTGTTCGAAGGTCTGCGCACCTTGGCGGCGAACGTGGCGGTGGAGATGCCTGAGTCGGAAGTGGGCGGCAGTCACTACCGCGTGCTCTTCCTCTCGGCGCTGGTGCTGCTGTTATTCACCTTCATCATGAACACACTTGCCGAGCTGATTCGTCAGCGTCTGCGCAAGAAATATTCGTCGCTTTAAGGAAGGTAGAAGTCTGTGAAACAGAATTCCCTCAAAGGTTGGTTCAAGAGCGGCGCTCCCGGTGTGTGGATCAGCGGTGGTGCGGTGTCGCTGGCGGTGATCATGACCATTGGCTTGCTGGCAGTGATCGCTGTGCGCGGGCTGGGGCATTTCTGGCCTGCTGATCTGGTGCTGGCGCAATACAACGTGCCGGGCTCTGCCAATCACGTGGTGCTGGGCGAGGTGGTGCAAAAAGAAGAAGTGCCGCGCGAGCGCCTCAAAAGTGCCGGTCTACCTGTCCCTGATCAAGGCCCGGAGTTTATGACCCGCGAGCTGATCAAGGTGGGCAACCGTGACCTCAACGGCAACGACTTTACCTGGGTAGTGGGCGAATGGTTGACCAATCAGACCACGCCGCCAGAACTGTTAGCCATTGAGCGCCGCGAGTGGGGCAACTTCTACGGTTACCTGGTCAATGTGAAAGAAGACGGCAAGGTGGTCGCTGAAGGCGCTGCTGCCTGGCCAGAGCTGCAAGCCAGGGTCAAACGCGTCAATGACCTGGCCAAACAACTGAGCCAGTTGGAAAAGAAAGACATTGGCGCCATCAACTATGGGCTAGAGCGTATCCGTCTGCATGGCCGCAAGCTGGAGCTGGAAGGCAAGCTGACCCCACAGGCTCAAGCGGACATGGAAACCGAACGTGCCGAACTCAATGCGCGTTACAAAGCCATTGAGGATCGCTTGGGCGACTTGCACGCACAATTTAACCGCGACAGCCTGACAGCCCGCGATGCCAACGGCAAAGAGCTGGAAATCAGCATTGGCAAAGTGGTTAAGGCTTATCAACCGAACGCCATGAACAGCTGGCAGAAGCTGGCCATGTATTTCAGCAACATCTGGGAATTCCTTAGCGAAGACCCGCGTGAAGCCAACACCGAAGGCGGCATTTTCCCGGCGATTTTCGGCACCGTGATGATGACGTTGATCATGGCGGTGATCGTGACTCCGTTCGGCGTGCTCGCAGCGGTGTACCTGCGCGAATATGCCAAACAGAACACCCTGACCCGTGTGATCAGGATCGCGGTTAACAACTTGGCGGGTGTGCCGGCGATTGTGTACGGGGTGTTCGGTCTGGGCTTCTTTGTTTACGTGCTGGGCGGCTCTGTTGACCGCCTGTTCTTCGCCGAAGCCTTGCCAGCACCGACCTTTGGTACGCCTGGCCTGATGTGGGCGTCATTGACATTGGCGCTACTGGCTGTGCCTGTTGTAATCGTGGCCACTGAAGAAGGGCTGGCGCGTATCCCGCGTACGGTGCGCGAAGGTTCGCTGGCGCTGGGTGCAACCAAGTCCGAGACCTTATGGAAGATCGTGCTGCCTATGGCCAGCCCGGCCATGATGACCGGCATGATCCTCGCCGTGGCCCGTGCTGCGGGTGAAGTTGCGCCGTTGATGCTGGTGGGCGTGGTCAAACTGGCACCGTCGCTGCCCTTGGATGGCAACTACCCCTATTTGCACCTTGATCAGAAAATCATGCACTTAGGCTTCCATATTTATGACGTCGGGTTCCAGAGCCCGAACGTCGAAGCGGCACGGCCGTTGGTCTACGCCACGGCGTTGTTGCTGGTCATGGTGATTGCAACGCTCAACTTGTCGGCCGTGTGGATACGTAACCACTTGCGCGAGAAGTACAAGGCGCTGGAAAGCTAATAGATACGCCTCAAGCGGCAAGCTACCAACGGCAAGTCAATGCCGCCGCCGCTTTTGCTCAAAACTTGCAGCTTGCAGCTAGAAGCTTGCAGCTACGAACGGAGTGAGACCATGCAGCATGAAACCTCAACCCACGGCATTAATATGTCTGCCCTGGGTCGCACCAAACAGAGCCTGAACCTGGAAAATGAAGAAGTAGCCATTGAAGTGCCAGGCCTGAATCTTTACTACGGCGATAAGCAGGCGCTGTTCGACGTTAACCTGAACATCCCGAAGCAACGGGTGACGGCGTTTATCGGCCCGTCGGGCTGTGGCAAGTCCACCTTGCTGCGTACCTTTAACCGCATGAACGACCTGGTTGATGGCTGCCGCGTTGAAGGTGAAATCAACCTGTACGGTAATAACATTTACCGTAAGGGCGAAGACGTGGCCGAGCTGCGCCGTCGTGTCGGGATGGTGTTTCAAAAGCCCAACCCATTCCCCAAGACGATCTACGAAAACGTGGTGTACGGTCTGCGCATTCAGGGCATCAACAAAAAGCGCATTCTTGATGAAGCGGTTGAGTGGGCGCTTAAAGGTGCAGCCTTGTGGGACGAAGTCAAAGACCGCTTGCATGACTCGGCGCTGGGCTTGTCCGGCGGCCAACAACAGCGTCTGGTGATTGCCCGTACCATCGCGGTCGAGCCTGAGGTGCTGTTGCTTGATGAACCGTGTTCGGCATTGGACCCGATTTCGACACTCAAAGTCGAAGAGTTGATTTATGAACTCAAGTCCAAGTTCACCATCGTCATCGTGACCCACAACATGCAGCAGGCGGCGCGGGTGTCGGATTACACCGCGTTCATGTACATGGGCAAAATGGTGGAGTACGGCGACACCGATACCCTGTTCACCAATCCGGCCAAAAAACAGACCGAAGACTACATCACCGGGCGCTATGGCTAGACGCAGCTGCAAGCCGTCAGCTTCACGCGGCTAGAACATGCAGATCGGCGTTACGACACAATCAACTTGTAGCTTGAAGCTTGTCGCTTGAGGCTTTTGCGGAGCAAACCCATGATTTCAAAGGATGGCCTCACCCATCACATTTCCGCGCAGTTCAATGCGGAGCTCGAAGATGTACGCAGCCACTTGCTGGCAATGGGTGGTCTGGTCGAGAAGCAGGTTAACGATGCGGTCACGGCGTTGATCGAGGCCGATTCGGGTTTGGCGCAACAGGTACGTGAGGTCGATGACCAAATCAATCAGATGGAGCGCAACATCGACGAAGAGTGCCTGCGCATTCTGGCCCGTCGACAGCCTGCAGCCTCTGACTTGCGCTTGATCATCAGCATTTCCAAATCGGTGATCGATCTGGAGCGCATTGGTGATGAGGCGACCAAAATTGCCCGCCGTGCAATCCAGCTGTGTGAAGAAGGTGAAGCACCGCGCGGTTACGTTGAAGTGCGGCACATCGGCGATCAGGTGCGCAACATGGTGCGTGATGCACTGGATGCATTTGCCCGCTTCGACGCCGATTTGGCCCTGTCGGTGGCGCAATACGACAAGATCATCGACCGCGAATACAAGACAGCACTGCGTGAGTTGGCCACCTACATGATGGAAGACCCGCGTTCTATTTCGCGTGTTCTGAGCATTATCTGGGTACTGCGTTCGCTGGAGCGCATCGGCGACCACGCACGTAATATCTCCGAGTTGGTGATTTATCTGGTACGCGGCACCGACGTACGGCACATGGGCCTAAAGCGCATGAAGCAAGAAGTTGAAGGCACGGGCGGTGATAACGCTCATGTTGTGCCCCCGGCTGACGATAAATAAGACTGCCCGAGTCAAAAAACGCCCGGCTTAATGCCGGGCGTTTTGCTTTTCGGCGTTTATATTCAAGGCACATGGCTATCATTTGGCGCATGGTGGGCGGAATTTTAAGGAGCGGTCGATGAGCAAGGTCAGTGTGCTGGTGGTGGATGACGCGTCGTTTATTCGCGATCTGATTAAGAATTGCCTGCGTAATTATTTTCCGGGCATCAGGATCGAAGACGCCGTCAACGGCCGCAAAGCTCAAGCGCTGCTGGCTCGCGAGTCGTTCGACCTGGTGCTTTGTGATTGGGAAATGCCGGAGATGTCGGGTCTTGAGTTACTGACCTGGTGCCGTGAGCAGGATCACCTCAAAACCCTACCCTTCATCATGGTCACCAGCCGTGGCGATAAAGAAAACGTGATTCAGGCCATTCAGGCCGGAGTTTCGGACTTCGTTAGCAAGCCTTTTACCAATGAGCAATTGCTGACCAAAGTGAAGAAGGCGTTTACCAAAGCGGGTTTGCTGGACGCGGTGATGAGTAGCGCGCCTGCACGTACCAGTACCGGGTTCGGGAATGACTCATTGAACGCCCTTACGGGTGGCAAGGCTCAAGTGGTCGCGCCTGCTGCACGTCCGGCTTCGGCCCCGGCAGCACCCACCTCGCCACCCGCTGCCGCACAATCGCTGTCAGGCCGCGGGCAGGGACAACTCCGGCTGCCTAGCGGAACGCTGCCATGCGTCATCAAAGCGTTGAGCTTGAAGGAGGCGTTGCTGGTGGTACGTCGTGGCGATGTGCTGCCACAGGTGCTGGCGAGTGCAGTGTTGGACCTTGAGCAAGGCGAGAGCGCCGAGGTGGCGCGCTTAAATGGCTACCTGCACGCCATCGTGGCTTTCGAGCCCAAGCCCGACAGCGACTGGCTGCAATTAACGTTTCGGTTTGTGGACCAGGATGCCGAGAAAATGAACTACCTGTCGCGGCTGATTGCCTTCGGTACGGCGCAAAAGCACTTCGTACCGGGTGCGTAACACCGTTACCCAAATGGTGGAGCCGCTGCCGCAGGCTGCGATAAGGTCCGCAAGACCTTCGCTTTGGATTTAATAAAGCGGGTTGCTACGCAACCCATCGCAGCCTGCGGCAGCGACCGCAGGTGTTCAATTCAAGGCAACTGCAACCCGCCAGAGGCTTTATGCAACGCTCGCAGATGTTCACCAATCTGTTTGACGTTGGCTTCGGTGGCGGCAATTTCGGCGGCGCGAGAAGGCTCCAACAAGCTGCGTACCTCTTTGTCCAAATCACCGGTCAGACGCAGTAATTGTTGCTGGCGCTGGCTGCTCTCGGACTCAAGCATTTCCCACTCTTTGGCTTGTGGCAGGCCATAGCCACTGCTGCCCAACAATTCGGCCGGACGACTAAGAAAACCGCTACTGGCGAGAATTTCTTGCAAGGTCTTGTTGGCTTTATCCATGCCGCCATCTTTGAGTCCGCGGGCCCCCAGGTACTTCTGTTTCACCTCGTCCTGAGCCAGCAGGAGCTGGCGCCTGAAGCCGGCTTGCTCCAGCAGCAGTAGCGCTGCGCTGGCGCGTATATCCGCCTGTTCGATCCAGGGCCTGCGCTCATCTGCGTTCAAGGCCAGCCAGTCATCAACGTTGCTCTGCTTGATCGGCAACCGGGTCTTGAGCACGTCAAACATGGCCTGATAACGGTCTCGGTAGGAGTCGAATCGATAGCCTAAGCGCAGCGCTTCTTTCGGATCATCCAGCACGCTGGTGTCTGCCAGCCCGCGGGCCTTGAGCACGTCAAGCAGACCATTGGGCATGATGCTGTCCAGGCCCTGGAGCTGAGTGTTGCCGCTACCACTGCGCAACAGCTTGAGGGTCTCAACCGCACAGTTATTGGAAATAAAGTAATAGTCGCCGTCGTAACTCCAATGCATCTCGGCGGCGTGCTCGACCACCTCTTCAATTTCAGAGCGATTTAGATTGAGCGGCACAGAAGCCAGGCTGCGTAATTCTGTCTTGGTGTATTCATCGATGACTTGCGCCAAGGGCAGCACGAACAGCCGTGACGGGTAGGCCCCCGTCAGACCATCCCAGCTTGAAAGCTGTACGTCGTTCACGAATGCGCGGTAGGACAACACCAAGTGTTCCTGCAAATCCAGGCGGCAGTCGGGGCCACGTGGGCGGCCAGGAGCACAGATCACCAGGCGCAACATGCTGTGGCCCCAGCGGCTGGCCCACTCTTGGTTGGCTTCTGCCAGCAAGTAGTCAACGGCATACACACGCTCGGGATCGACGGTGCCCAATGGCTGTTTGCCAAAGTCGTTGCCGGCATTAAGAAAAGCGAATGCCTGGGGGCATTCGTCTTTGGCGGCAGGTGCCCAGCCAAAGTGCTCTTTGTAGTAGCGATACAGGGCCGGACGACGGCACGCGTAAGCCGGGTCGAGGAGAAAGTACTCCATATTGACCGCAACAAATTCTTTGGGGTTGGTGACTTCGTACAAATCGGGACTGCGAACAATCTGGTGGTTATCTTGCTCGCGTTCGCCACGGCGGCCTACATATTGCTGCCATCCGGCAAGGTCCAGCAGTCGAGGGTCATCACTGAGGGTAAAGCGTCGTTCGGTTTGACCCCGGCACTCATCGGGCAAGCCGATCAAGCCAGCACTGCTGCTTTGTCGAGTGCAACGCTGGATCAGAGTCCGTTGTGTGGCAGGCCAGAGGCGGGCGCGGTCATATAAGTGGGTCAATTCATGCAGCACGGTGGCGAGTAATTCGCGACGAACAGTGCCATGCGGGCGCTGGGTCTGCTGGGTTGCAGCTGATCCGTCTGTCAGCCCGGCCAGTAACTTGCGATTGAGGTCAAGTTCAGACACCAGAGACGCCTGTCCATAGGCGTTACTCGGCATGTCATCGGTCCAGCCCACTAGAATCTGACGATCCAGTTGCTCGACAAAGCGCGGTGGCAGGCTCTGCATGGCTTCATCCAGCAGGGCTTGACTAGCCTGCTGTTCGGCTGGGCTAAGGCCCCCGCTCTTGAGTTTCAGATGCAGAGCGGCCTGAGCGCTGCCAAGGGTAAGCAGCAGGCCACAGGCGGCTAGCCACCGCATTATCGACCTCACAGTGCGAGGATGGCTTCGGCGAGTTCTTGATCGCTGGCGTTGCGAGCCTCAGGTACACGGACGCGCAATGTATTAAAGGCTGATTCCAACTGAACCCCGCGAATCTCGCCTTTGCTGGCTACGAAAGTGGCGGCGTCGTCGTGGGCTTCGCGCACGACCTTAGAGTCGCGAATGGAGGTGGTAGTGTCAGAGGTGAAGTCGATGGTACGACCAAAAGCCCGAACAATGATGTTACTGGTCTGCACAACGGTCTGCGCGTGCGCGACTTCCGCGAGCAGCAACAGGCCAAGGGTGGCGACAATTAAAGGGCTACGCATGAAACTTCTCCAGAAAACACGGGTATTTATTGGACGAGGATTGCTTGTGCCAGTTCAAGGTCACTGGCATTCAATTTTGGCTGAGTATTGTGCAAATAGTGCAAGGCGGATTCCAGCGTTGAGCCGCGACATGTGCCATCAGTGGCAACAAAGACGGCGGCATCGTCCTGGGCGGCACGTATTAGTTTTTGATCGAAAGGCGCAGATGTCACTTTGCTGGTGACGTAACCACTGAGCACCACATTCTGGGTGGTCAGATCGAAGGCGAAGGCTGATGGAATACAGCAGAGTATGAATAGGGGCAGTAAGAAAAAACGCATGGCTCTCAAGGCTGTTTAAATGAGGCTCAAGGCTACTGGAGTAGAACCAGAAAGGCGTAAGGTTTTGTAGCCGCAGTGTTTAGCCGCGGCTACAACTTTACAGAATCAGATCGTCAGAATCGCCTGAGCCAGTTGTGCGTCAGTGGCTTGCAACTGGGGTGCTTGCTGACGAATGAATTCGAACGCGCTCTCAAGTCTCACGCCGCGAACGCTCCCTTCGCTGGCCACGAAGCTGGCGGCATCGTCACGGGCAGCACGGACAATCTTGTTGTCACGAAACGAGCCTGTAGCGTCAGAGGTCAGGTCTGTCGTTTGCTTGAGTGTGCCCACGATAGCGTCTGTGGTGACGATAAAGCTGGAGGCATTGGCGCCTGCGGCCAAGGTCAATAATGCAGCGGCGCTGAGAAGGCGAAGAGTGGGCATGGTGAAACTCCAGAACATGAGCTTATTAAAATAGGCAACTTCAAGTCGAATAGTAGGCGTACACCTGCGCATAGCAAAGATTGTTTTACTTTTTGCTGTAGGCAATGTGCTCTAGATCAGCCATTACCTAAACTGTACCTATCTAATTTCAATAACTATAAAACTGTACCTGTCGTGGGTTATCTCACCTTATAGGCCCCTGAAAACGACAAAACCCGTCAGCGGTTACCCGCGACGGGTTTTGTTTTTTCAATTCAGGGTGCTGGCAGTGGACCGGTGGTCAGGGCCAGCGAGCGCTGTTTAGCGCCAGAACGGCTTGCTCAACTCTTCGTAGCGTTGTGCTTCGCTAATCCCGGCGTCAGCCAGAAGACGCGAGTCCAGACGGGCCAGTTGATGGCGGCTGGAGATACGGCGCTGCCACAACATCAGGTTGGCAAGTACGCGCAGAGGCATTGAAGCCTGGGTGTTTACAGCATTGCTTTCGTTGAACAGATCGGAACTGAGTGTACGTTCCATGTCGGCATCCTTCCGCTTGTGGCGGCATTGGCTAGTGGTTTAACTGATGCCAATGATCCTCTTCTATGTCCAGACTCAGTAGATACAGTTCATCTGTATTGCGATGGGCCAGTTAACTGTTTACAGGTGCTGTATGGCTCAAAACGGGCAAAACTGTACCTGTCCGCACTTTTTTGGTGCGAAATTGGGGTTTTTTGAAGGCTTTGGGGGTGTTCTTCTGAGGAATGGACCAGTACAGCAGTACAGTTTTAGACAGTAGACATAAAAAAGCCGCTGCAAAAACCGAGTTTTTGTCAGCGGCTGTCTAGAACAAGTGTTACGGCAGCATTTTACCGGTTTCTTCCAGGTTGATATGCCAGCTCAGCGCTTCACGCAGGATATGCGGTGTATGACCGCCGATGGCGCAGGCCTTGGTGAAGTAATCGTTCAACGCATCGCGGAAGTCCGGGTGCACACAGTTGTCGATGATGACGCGTGCGCGCTCACGCGGTGCCAGGCCACGCAAGTCGGCCAAGCCTTGTTCAGTAACCAGGATATCCACGTCATGCTCGGTATGGTCGACATGGCTGACCATTGGCACAACGCTGGAAATGGCACCTGCCTTGGCAATCGACTTGGTGACGAAGATCGCCAGGTGTGCGTTACGGGCAAAGTCACCCGAGCCGCCGATGCCGTTCATCATCCGCGTACCGCAAACGTGAGTAGAGTTGACGTTGCCGTAGATGTCGAATTCCAGCGCGGTATTGATACCAATGATGCCCAAGCGACGAACCACTTCAGGGTGATTGGAGATCTCTTGTGGGCGCAGGACCAGTTTGTCTTTGTAACGCTCCAGATTGCCGAACACGTCCGAGTTACGACGTTCCGACAGGGTGATGGAACTGCCCGATGCGAAGCTCATCTTGCCGGCGTCAATCAAGTCGAAGGTCGAATCCTGCAGCACTTCGGAGTACATGGTCAGGTCTTCGAACGGCGAGTCGATCAGGCCGCACATCACCGCGTTGGCGATGTTGCCGATACCGGCTTGCAGTGGCCCCAGTTTGTTGGTCATTCGCCCGGCTTCAACTTCTTGCTTGAAGAAGTTGATCAGGTGGAAGGCGATACCGTCTGTTTCGCTATCAGGCACGGATACAGTAGACGGAGAGTCCGGCTTGTTAGTGATAACGATGGCTACGATCTTTTCCGCCGGGATCGCAATGGCAGTGCTGCCAATACGGTCATCAACCTTCACCAGCGGGATGGGTGTACGGGTCGGGCGGTAGGTCGGAATGTAGATGTCGTGCAGACCTTCCAGATTCGGATTGTGCGCCATGTTGATTTCGACGATTACCTGTTTGGCGAAAATCGCGAAGCTAGCGGAGTTACCTACAGATGTAGTCGGGACAATATGACCTTGTTCTGTAATGGCAACGGCTTCGATAACCGCGATGTCCGGCAACTTGAGCTGATTGTTACGCAGTTGCTCAACGGTTTCGGACAAATGCTGGTCGATAAACATCACTTCGCCAGCATTGATGGCTTTGCGCAGAGTGCTATCTACCTGGAACGGCATGCGACGTGCCAGTACACCGGCTTCGGTCAGCTGTTTGTCGAGATCGTTACCAAGGCTGGCACCCGTCATCAACGTGATTTTCAGTGGCGACTTTTTGGCGCGCTCGGCCAGTGCTTGCGGGACGGCTTTGGCTTCGCCGGCACGGGTGAAACCGCTCATGCCGACGGTCATGCCATCTTGGATAAGGGCGGCGGCTTCTTCGGCGCTCATGACCTTATCGTGTAGGGAGTTCAGACGAATACGTTCACGGTACATGGATTGTTATCTCAAGGAACGGAAGCAAGATGCGCAGTCTATTCATTTTCAAAGCCCCACGTCCCGCTACCATGGTCGAATGCATGGGGGCGGGGTAGAGCCTTTGGTCGGCTTCCTGCTGGAAATAAAAAACCCCGGTAATTTTAGCGCCGGGGTTTTCAGTGTTGAAGAGGCGGGGATGTTACTCGACCGCTTTGACCATATCTTCAATAACTTTTTTGGCGTCGCCAAACACCATCATGGTTTTATCCAGATAAAACAGCTCGTTATCCAGACCTGCATAGCCGCTGGCCATGGAGCGTTTGTTGACGATGACGGTCTTGGCTTTGTAAGCCTCGAGAATTGGCATGCCGGCAATCGGTGATTTCGGGTCATTCTTGGCCGCCGGGTTGACCACGTCATTCGCGCCCAGCACCAGTACCACATCGGCCTGACCAAATTCGGAGTTGATATCTTCCATTTCGAACACTTGATCGTAAGGCACTTCTGCCTCGGCCAGCAGCACGTTCATATGGCCAGGCATCCGGCCCGCGACCGGGTGAATCGCGTACTTCACGGTCACGCCGCGATGGGTCAGTTTTTCGGTCAGCTCTTTCAGTGCATGTTGGGCGCGCGCCACAGCCAGACCGTAACCCGGAACGATGATGACCGTATCGGCGTTAGTCAGCAGGAAGGTTGCGTCATCTGCGGAACCGGATTTAACCGGGCGTGCTTCTTGTGCACCTGCCGGGCCACCCACGTCGGTTGCACCACCAAAGCCACCAAGGATCACGTTGAAGAACGAGCGGTTCATCGCCTTACACATGATGTATGACAGGATTGCGCCCGAAGAGCCGACCAACGATCCGGCAATAATCAGCATCGAGTTGTTCAGCGAAAAACCGATACCGGCCGCTGCCCAGCCCGAGTAGCTGTTCAGCATCGACACCACGACCGGCATATCAGCGCCGCCAATCGGGATGATGATCAACACGCCCAGTACGAACGCCAGAGCCAGCATCAGGGCGAACGCCGAGAGGTTGCCGGTCAGCATAAAGGTGATGCCCAGGCCGAGAGTGACCAGCCCCAAGACCAGGTTCAGTTTGTGTTGCCCGCTGAACTGCACCGGAGCGCCTTGAAACAGGCGGAACTTGTATTTACCCGAGAGCTTGCCGAACGCAATAACAGAACCTGAGAACGTAATCGCACCAATGGCCGCGCCCAGGAACAGTTCCAGACGGTTGCCCGCCGGAATAGCGTCGCCCAAATGTTTAACAATGCCCAGTGATTGCGGCTCGACGACAGCAGCGATCGCAATGAAGACCGCTGCGAGGCCGATCATGCTGTGCATGAAGGCAACCAGTTCCGGCATTTTGGTCATTTCGACACGTTTGGCCATGATCGAGCCGGCTGTGCCGCCTACTAACAGGCCCACAATCACGTAACCAATTCCCGCCGTGGCAATTTCTGCGCCGAGCTTGTAGATCAAGCCTACGGTGGTAATAACAGCCAGGCCCATCCCAAGCATGCCGAACAGGTTGCCGCGGCGTGAGGTGGTGGGGTGTGACAGGCCTTTGAGAGCCTGAATGAAGCAAATTGAGGCGACCAGGTACAGAACAGTAACCAGATTCATGCTCATGGCTTACGCACCTCTTCTTTGGCTTTAGGTGCTTTTTTCTTGAACATTTCCAGCATGCGCCGGGTGACCAAAAATCCACCGAATACGTTAACGGCGGCCAACGCCACCGCCAGAGTGCCCATGGTTTTACCCAGTGGCGTGACGGTCAGCGCGGCGGCCAGCATGGCGCCCACAATAACGATGGCGGAGATGGCGTTGGTAACGGCCATGAGCGGCGTGTGCAGCGCAGGGGTTACGTTCCAGACCACGTGATAACCCACATAAATGGCCAGCACAAAGATGATCAGGTTATAGATACCGGGGGAGATGAGCTCTTCCATTGTTGTTGTCCTCAGCCGTTTTTGCGCACGACTTGACCGTCGCGGCACATCAGGCACGCAGCGACGATGTCGTCTTCAAGGTTGATCTGGAACTGCCCTTCAGGTGTGAAGACCAGCTTGAGGAAATCCAGCAGGTTGCGGGCATAGAGCGCAGAAGCGTCTGCGGCAACCATTGCTGGCAGGTTGGTGTAGCCGACGATGGTCACGCCATGCTCAACCACTACCTCATCGGCCACTGTTAGCGGGCAGTTGCCACCTTGAGCGGCGGCTAGATCGATCACGACGGAGCCGGGCTTCATTTGCGCTACGGTTTCTGCACTCAACAACACGGGCGCCTTGCGACCTGGGATCAATGCCGTGGTGATGACAATATCGGCCAGCTTGGCACGCTCATGCACGGCCTGGGCCTGGCGCTGCATCCAGCTAGCGGGCATTGGACGTGCATAACCGCCTACGCCGACAGCGCATTCACGCTCTTCATCGGTTTCGTATGGCACGTCGACAAATTTGGCGCCCAGGGATTCAATTTGCTCTTTTACAGCAGGTCGTACATCTGATGCCTCAATAACTGCGCCCAATCGCTTGGCCGTGGCGATTGCCTGCAAGCCGGCAACCCCTGCGCCCAGGATCAGGACTCGGGCCGCCTTCACCGTACCGGCCGCTGTCATCAGCATTGGCATGAAGCGCGGATAGTGGTGAGCGGCAACCAGTACGGCCTTATATCCCGCAATGTTGGCTTGGGATGACAGAACATCCAGGCTTTGTGCGCGGGAAGTCCGGGGTGCAGCTTCAAGGGAGAATGCTGTGATGCCATGCTCGGCCAGTTTGGCAATGGTTTCATTGCTGAACGGGTTGAGCATGCCGATGAGCACGGTTCCACTGTTAATGAGGGCAAGTTCGCTGTCGTTAGGGGCGACGACTTTCAGAATCAGTTCGGCGCCATACGCCTCTGCTGCACTGCCAATAGTCGCACCAGCGGCTTCATAGGCGCTGTCAATAACGCTGGCGTTAATGCCGGCGCCACGTTGAACAGTCACCTTATGGCCTTGGCCGATCAGCTTCTTGATGGTTTCCGGGGTTGCGGCAACCCGCGTTTCACCCTTCTGGGTTTCGAGAGGAACACCGATGTGCACGTCATATCTCCTGCGTGATCTTTTATAAGAAAGCCAGCGCACTGCGGATGGTGCGTCTGGGGCGGCCGATCAGCACGGTCCCTCTTTAATTTAGGAGGGGCGCCGCATAATGCAGGCGATTTTTTGGCCCTTCAAGAACTTATGGAGGATGACGACATCTTTACTACAAGTCATGCAGTGACCGAATGTCGCAACTAATCGCTGCAGACCTTTAACTACGTGGCTCTTGGCTTGAATAGATGTTTTGGTACGTTTTTTCACATTTCTTTTGGTTATCGCTGCATAACTTTAAGAAATACCCTGTAAGCCACGTGGTTACTGGTCTTCAGCAATGTCGAGCTAGACATTGGTATCGAATGCTGATATGCGACATTTACTTATATATGTAGTGCGTTTTTTGTATGCACTACATAATTTATCTGGACGATGCATCTTTTAAAGCGGGCTGTATCCAGCTGCTTGCTTGATCAGCCAGTCTCGGAAGGCGTGCAGTGAGGCGGACTCTATTTTTCTTTCAGGGATTATCAAGTAATACCCCTTGTTACTGAGCAAGCTGCGCTCATGCGCAATCACCAGGCGTTTCTCAGTCAGTTCACGCTGGATCAGAAAGGGTGGGATCAGGGCGACTCCCATTTGATGCATGGCCGCCTGTGCAAGCATCGAGAATAGTTCATAGCGCGGCCCTGTCATGTCGCGAGGCACATTCATGCCTTGAGCGTTAAACCACTGGCGCCATGCATAAGGGCGGGTGGTTTGTTGCAATAAGGGGAGGTCGGCCAGCGCTTGGGGGCTGAGGCTTTGCTGGTCGCCCAGCAATGATGGATGGCAAACAGGGACGGGGTTCTCGCCCATCAGGCGGTAGGAAGATGTGCCGGACCACTCGGCATCGCCGAAGTAGATGGCTGCGTCAAAGTCGGTGTCGGCGAAGAGGAAGGGGCGGGTTCGATTGGTAAGGTTGACCGTGACATCCGGGTGCTTGAGTTGGAAGTCCTTAAGGCGTGGGAGCAACCATTGCGTTCCGAAGGTCGGTACAACGGCCAGCTCAATGGCGTTGGCTCCTTGCTGGCCCATGACCGAGAGTGTGTCGCGTTCGACTGCATCAAGCTGAGTGGCTATCCGTCGACTGTAGGACAAGCCTGCTTCGGTCAGTTTTACACCACGCTTGGAGCGTCTGAACAACTCCACGCTCAAGAACTCTTCGAGGCTGGCAATTTGTCTGCATATGGCACCTTGAGTAAGAGAAAGCTCGTTGGCGGCCTTGGTAAAGCTCTCATGGCGAGCCGCTGCTTCAAAGCTGATCAACGCAGTTGTGCTGGGGATTTTTCGGCGCATGTACGGCTTCCTCACAAAAGGTCGTCAGATATGGCTTTATTGTTTGTTATGGAGTGAGAAATTATCACAAGCCCGTGCTGAATCCTCGTTTGTTCTTCTATATAGAGGGATCTAGGATCGGGTCACGGTATTCGATCAACTTCGCGAGGGTTCACTCATGGCGGGTAAGGCTAGCTTCAACTGGATTGATCCACTTTTGCTGGATCAGCAGCTCACTGAAGAAGAGCGCATGGTGCGCGACAGCGCCGAGCAATTCGCTCAGCACAAGCTGGCTCCGCGCGTACTTGAGGCTTTCCGTCATGAGAAGACCGACCCTGCGATCTTTCGCGAGATGGGTGAGACTGGCTTGCTGGGTGCAATGATTCCCGAGCAGTACGGTGGCAGCGGCCTTAATTACGTAAGTTACGGATTGATTGCGCGTGAGGTAGAGCGTGTTGATTCGGGTTATCGCTCGATGATGAGCGTGCAGTCCTCTTTGGTCATGGTGCCAATCAATGAGTTCGGTACTGAAGCGCAGAAGCAGAAGTATCTGCCTAAGTTGGCATCTGGCGAATGGATTGGGTGTTTTGGTCTGACAGAGCCTGATCACGGTTCCGACCCTGGGGCGATGGTGACTCGTGCGCGCAAAGTGGACGGAGGCTACAGCCTGACCGGCGCCAAGATGTGGATCACTAACAGTCCTATCGCTGATGTGTTTGTGGTGTGGGCCAAGGATGACGAGGGTGATATTCGTGGCTTTGTGCTGGAAAAGGGCTGGAAAGGTCTGAGCACGCCGGCGATTCACGGCAAGGTGGGTTTGCGTGCATCAATCACCGGCGAGATAGTGATGGACAATGTGTTTGTCCCTGAAGAGAACATCTTTCCGGATGTGCGAGGTCTGAAAGGGCCTTTTACCTGTCTGAACTCCGCACGCTATGGCATTGCGTGGGGGGCGCTGGGGGCTGCTGAATTTTGCTGGCACACCGCGCGTCAATACACGCTGGACCGCAAGCAATTTGGGCGGCCTTTGGCAGCTACGCAGTTGGTGCAGAAGAAGCTGGCAGATATGCAGACCGAGATCACGATGGCATTGCAAGGCTGTCTGCGCTTGGGGCGTATGAAAGATGAAGGTACGGCGGCAGTTGAAATCACCTCGATCATGAAGCGAAATTCCTGTGGGAAGTCACTGGACATCGCTCGTATGGCGCGGGACATGTTGGGGGGGAATGGGATTTCAGATGAGTTCGGTGTGGCGCGACATCTCGTCAACCTTGAGGTGGTCAATACCTATGAGGGCACGCATGACGTGCATGCTTTGATTTTGGGGCGTGCGCAAACCGGTCTTCAGGCGTTCTATTGATAGGAGCGCAGCGCATGGGTGCTCTATCGCATTTGCGGGTGTTGGATTTGTCGCGGGTATTGGCCGGGCCATGGGCGGGACAAATCCTGGCGGATTTGGGTGCTGAGGTGATCAAGGTCGAGCGCCCGGATAATGGCGATGATACGCGTGCCTGGGGGCCTCCGTTTCTTCGGGACGCTAATGGCGAGAGTACGGGCGAGGCTGCGTATTACTTGTCGGCCAATCGTAATAAGCAGTCGGTCACTATCGACTTCACCAAGCCTGAAGGTCAGCGGTTGGTGCGAGAACTGGCAGCGAAGTCGGATATCGTCATCGAGAACTTCAAGGTTGGAGGGCTTGAGGCTTATGGATTGGACTATGCGTCGCTTAGTGCGCTGAATCCTGAGCTGATTTACTGCTCTATCACTGGCTTTGGTCAGACAGGTCCTTACGCTAAGCGGGCGGGTTATGACTTCATGATTCAAGGCTTGGGCGGGCTTATGAGTCTGACTGGGCGGCCTGAGGGTGAGGAGGGGGCCGGTCCGGTGAAAGTAGGGGTCGCACTTACGGATATTCTGACCGGGTTATATTCAGCGGTCGCAATATTGGCGGCGCTGGCTCATCGCCAACATGATGGTGGTGGGCAGCATATCGATATGGCGCTGCTGGATGTTCAGGTGGCGTGTCTGGCGAATCAGGCGATGAATTACCTGACAACAGGCGTTGCGCCGCAGCGCCTTGGGAATGCGCATCCGAACATCGTGCCTTATCAGGATTTTCCTACCGCGGATGGCGATTTCATTCTCACGGTGGGTAATGACAGTCAATTTCGTAAGTTCGCGGCGGTTGCTGGGCGCGCTGAGTGGGCTGATGATCCGCGTTTCTCCACTAATAAGTTGCGCGTAGCGAATCGCAGGGAGTTAGTGCCTCTGATACGCCAGGCTACGGTGTTTAAGACCACGGCTGAATGGGTTGCGCAATTAGAGGCTGTTGGCGTGCCTTGTGGGCCGATCAATGACTTGGCGCAGGTGTTTGCAGATCCTCAAGTGCGGGCTCGGGGTCTGGCTTTGGAGTTGCCACATGTGTTGGCAGGCCTGGCTCCGCAGGTGGCAAGTCCGATTCGTTTGTCTAGGACGCCGGTTGAGTATCGCAATGCGCCCCCTTTATTGGGTGAGCATACCGGGGAAGTGCTGGAGCGGGTCCTGGGGCTGGATGCCAAGGCTGTTGGGGCTTTGCGTGAGTTGGGTGTGTTGTAGCTATATAAGAAGGAGGGCGTTAGCCCTCCTTCTTATATAGGAGAAGAGCGTGAATTTTGAGTTATTTGATAGAGAGCCTCAATTACCGCTTGACCTAGAATTCTAACGGCCTATAATTCGCCCCACTTCCGGCGCAGTCGAAACGGAAAACTCCTTGAGATTCAATGAGTTGTACAGTTTTCGGCAGTGTCAGCTTCAAGTCATCGAAGCAGGAAATGAGGTGTTGACAGCAGCGTGTAACGCTGTAGAATTCGCCTCCCGCTAACGAGAGATCGAAAGCGCAAGTGGTTGATGTTACAAAGGAAACTTTGAAAACATCTTAAAATAACCGCTTGACAGCAACAGAGGCTGCTGTAGAATGCGCGCCTCGGTTGAGCGAAAGCTTAACCAACCGCTCTTTAACAACTGAATCAAGCAATTCGTGTGG